>NZ_JBXWOM010000001.1:0-811928 GCF_059610905.1 Ruegeria sp. CDSC002 | reverse complement strand
GATATTGAAATCTGCGCCATTTCCCAGCGGCCTACGAAAGCCATCAGCCAAACCGCCATGCGCGCCATGAGCCAACCAGTGAGAACTCCACCTGCGATCAACAGCGGAAATTGCCCCACGGCTTCACTTAGCAATGGATCGGGTCGCCCGAGCATTACGAAGCTCATGAATAGTCCGAAAAGAGCGACCGCAGCAGCATCGTTAAGAAGGCTTTCACCCTCAATTATTCGCGACAACCTGCGCGGTGCCGAAATCGACCGGAAAATGCTGACAACCGCCGAAGGATCAGTTGTTGACACAATAGCGCCGATCAACAGGCAGGCGGCCAGCGGCAGCGTACTTGCCCAACTGAGCGCATAGCCAATGGAAAGTGTCGCAACAATTACTGCCACAACTGCCATCATCAGGATGGGCACCCAGTCATCCAGCATCCTGCGCAGGTTCATGCCGAGTGTCGCCTGAAAGAGCAGCGTTGGCAGGAAAACGTAGAGGAAGACGTCTGACCGGATCGGTAGATCGATAATTGCCTGCGCCCCCGGGTTCAGTGCATCCGTCAGGTCAGTGTCGAGAAAGAACGTCGCGCCAAGCCCGATCACTATCCCCAGGACGGCGAGGATAACGCTGTAGGGCAGGCGCATTCGCGCGGCCAGTGGTTCCGCCAAGCCAATTACAACAAAAAGCGAAGTGATGATGGTCGTAATGACGACGATATCCATCATTACTTGTTACCTGAGAACTCGAATTAATGGAATCTACCCTTCAAGCCGGATCGACCAAGTGGAATCAATGTGTGTACTTACACTCGTCCAGACTGTGCAGTTGCAGCGAATGTCAGGAATGACGGGCCGCAGTGCGACGCCAGCGCGGTGAGTGAACGGCAGGTCTGGGCCGGCCGTTTCATAAGGAATTTGTGCTCAAGATGCTGGCGGGCAGATAACTTCGATCAAGAAAGGGCCGTCACGTGATAGCCCCGCAGAAAGGGCTTTCACAAAGCTATCGGTGTCTTCAATTCGTATTCCGGGAACACCATGCCCTTTAGCGAGCGCAACCCAATCAAGCGTTGGGTTTTCCACATCAAACATTGCCTCCGCATTCTTGCCAAAACTCTCAACACCGACATTTGCCAGCTCATCCCGAAGGATTTGATAGCCGCGGTTGGCAAATACAATCACCGTAACGTCCAGGCATTCGCGCGCCATGGTCCACAAAGACTGCAACGTGTACATGGCTGATCCATCGCCTGTTAGAGCAATTACTTTTCTGTCTGGACATGCAATTGCTGCGCCGGTTGCGCACGGTAGGCAAAGCCCTATCGCACCACCAGTTCCCCCAAGCAAGTCATGTGGTCGCGCGGTTGCAGTCGGAGGAATGACGTGAAACCCAGACGTCACGGATTCATTGCAAACGATAGCATTCTCGGGAATGAGGGCCGCTAACGCCTGGCCGACTTTCGCTAGGGTGAGATCTCCGGTTGGGATTGGAGGCAGGTCGAGAGCGTATGTGTTCAGCTGTGTCTTACTCGAAACACCAACCGCGTCTGCCAGTGTTTGAAGAGTCCAGGCAATATCATCCGTTGGAGCACACAGGCTTGAAACCGCGCAACCGGCGGGCTCGGGTGTGCTCGGTTTGCCCGGGTATGCAAAGAAGGCAACGGGTTGGTCGGCGCCGATCAAAGTGATTGACGAGGTCTGTTCAAGCTGAGCGATCTTGGGTGCAATTGGGTAAACAAGTTGATCCAATTTGGCAGCCCCGGCCCCCTTCGAAATTCGAGGGATTAGAGTATCCGCCAACAGGCGGCATCCGGTTTTGACGGAAATTTTTCCAGCCAGTACACGAAGTGGACCAAAAAGCGCGGACCCACCTATCATCAAAGCCGCGTTTGCAGTTTTTAGATGCATGGCTGCGGCCTCGATGTCTTCCAAGGAAGGACGATGAAGTAGTTGGGGCAGAATGCTATTCGGCGCAGCGCCAGTCGCTGCATCCCAAGCAGTATCGGCGGGAAGAATAAGGGTGGCGATCTGGCCGTTTTGAGATCGGGCGGCCTGGATGGCTGCGGTCCCGTCCGATGCAACGCTTGTGGCCTGATCAGAAACTCGTGTCCAATGGCTTATGGCCTGACTTACGCCAATAACATCGCCCCTGAGTGGGCTTTCATAGCGTAGGTGATGTGTTGCGTGATCTCCCACCACGTTCACGATCCCGGACCCTGATTTCCGGGCGTTGTGTAGATTGGCAAATGCGTTGCCTAGCCCCGGTGCAAGATGCAGCAGAGTGCCGGCGACGTCCCGTTTCATGCGGTAGAAGCCATCAGCAGCGCCCGTCGTTCCACCTTCGAAAAGGCACAGAACACAGTTCATCTCGGGATGTCTATCAAGAGCCGCAACAAAGTGCATTTCAGACGTGCCTGGATTGGCGAAAACCGTATCCACACCGTCGTGAAGAAAGGTTTTGACTAACGATTCTGCGCCGTTCATTCGATCACCGCCAACTCTGATTTCAACGCACTTTATGGGAGAGACAACCCAAAAGTAACTGAAAAAGCTTTCGATGATGTGCAGGCCGTCAATCGTCATCGATGCCCTCGCCCGTAAGACATGCCATGTTGAACAACGCGAAATCGCGGTGGTTTTCGGCCAGTTCAAGTCGAACTCGGGTCGCCCAGACATGCTTGGGTTTTGGCGGCCGCTTCTGACCGACGATACGTCCTTTGTTCCAGGTTGGGCGAAGCGCGCGAACGGCAGGTAAGTTTGGGTTTCCATGACTGATCCTCCGATCCGCCATGCCCTCCCACAACGACAACCCGACATTGACGAGAGACAACATTACAGGATGCTGCGTCGCCTCAGAGGTCTGCTGGGAGGTCGACGTAGCCATCCATCGTTGCTTGAGCAGGACAATAAATTGCGCATTTGACAACAAGTATTTGCGGCCCACATGCTGAAACGTGAAAATCGAGGTGTAACGACCAAAGGTAATTTCATGTTTAGATCATCAACCCGAAGTGAAGCAGAAAGTTTGTTAAGCGGACTTGCTCTTGGATTTTCTGCCGACCCATTCATGCGTTGGCTGTATCCTGAACCTGCCGATTTCCTTACCCACTTCCCGCGCGTAATGGACTTCTTTGGAGGGCGTGCATTTGAACAGGGTAGCGCGTTTCGAAACGATGATTTTACTGCCGGCGCACTTTGGCTTCCGCCAAGCATTCACCCTGACGAAGAACGGCTTGTCGCCTGTTTTGAGCAGACGGTCTCATCAGAAAAGCATGATGCGTTGTTCGAAACCTTCGGGCAGATGGACAATTATCATCCCGATGAGGACTGCTGGCATTTAGCTTTTATTGCGGTCGATCCAATTCGCCAAGGAAAAGGGTTGGGGTCCGCGTTGCTTGAATGCTGCCTCAAACGTTGTGATGAAGATGGAAGACCTGCTTACTTAGAGTCGACAAACCCTACAAATCTATCGCTGTATAAGCGCTATGGTTTCCAAGAGATGGGTCTAATAAAAGCCGACCAAGCCCCACCCCTGTTTCCGATGTTTCGAGCCGCCCAATAGAGAGAGATCAAACGGCTGCATTGTCTGCGATCTGTGAGTTTGACAGGCTTCCTAACTCGCCGCTGCAACGAATGGCGGCAAAGAGGGCTGCGACCGCAGCAATTCGGTTGGCTACTGGATGTTGGCTGTGGCCCGGAACGTTAACTTAACTTGCCATAAAGACCCTGACAGCCTTATTGGGCCTGAAAACTCACACTTAGGATTAGAAGTCCCGGGATGGACGGCCAAAAAATGTTGTGATCCTATGCTGACGCAGTTTATGAGCAATTAATGCGGTCAACTTCGCTTATTGTCATCTTTTTAGCGGCCATTGCAGCGAGCATTGGCCTTAATCTGGTGTCATACCAATACTTCCTTTCGGAGGAGCTTTCGAAAGCGCAGGGCCGACTTTCTCTCTATCAAAGTTCGGTT
Source organism: Ruegeria sp. CDSC002 (assembly GCF_059610905.1). Taxonomy (NCBI): domain Bacteria; kingdom Pseudomonadati; phylum Pseudomonadota; class Alphaproteobacteria; order Rhodobacterales; family Roseobacteraceae; genus Ruegeria; species Ruegeria sp. CDSC002. Next base: position 807,965 of record NZ_JBXWOM010000001.1, on the reverse strand, counting down.
AACAGCGAACTCGAACGGTTTTCCCACTTCACATATGTGCTTTCACAAGACTCCTATGTCATTGGAACGGCCGAAGGTGACGGCACGGGAATATTAAACCGACGGCTCGAAGATTTTGCGGCGCGGGCGGGACTGGATGCGATCTACCTGATGGACGAGGACGGGATCACGATTTCCGCATCGAACTACCGCGACACTGAGAGCTTTGTTGGCCAGAACTACGCATTCCGCCCGTATTTCCAAACTGCCATTTCCGGTGAACAAGGCCGCTTCTATGCCATTGGGGCAACGACTGGCTTGCCGGGCTACTTCATTTCCAACGCGGTGCTTGACGATCACGGAGCTTCAACTGGAGTCATAGCTATCAAGATCGACTTCTCGGACCTTCAGGACAGTTGGAAAAATTCGGGCGAACAGGTTTTGTTGGCCAATGAGGACGGTGTTGTTCTTCTGTCCTCTAACTCTGATTGGCAATACCGCGTGCTGACGCCATTGTCGGAACAGCAACAAGAACGGATTCAAAACGCAAGACAATTTCCGGGGCAAGACTTAGATCCATTGGATTGGGCTGAGTTGCCGGGGGATCGGGCCAGAATTGCGGGGACGAAGCGGTTGCATCTTGCAGCAGCAAACTTACCGCATGGGTGGTCGCTTCACTATTTCGCAAGCGATGATCGGGCCGTCGCGCGAAGCTGGCTTGTGACCGCGCTTTTTGTCCTTTTGGCAGGGCTCGCATTCACTTTTTTTCAGGTACAACGTGCACGACGTGTAAGCGCGGCCTTGGCGCGGTCTGAACAAGAGGAATCGATGTTGCGCGAAGCGAATGAACGGCTCGCGATCGAAGTCGAAGACCGCAAGTCAGCCGAACGGCGCCTCAAACGCACCCAAGGCGAATTGGAGCGTGCAAGTAGACTGGCGGCCCTTGGACAACTCTCGGCGTCAGTAACACATGAACTGGGCCAACCAATCGCCGCCATGCGCAATCATTTGGTTGCGGCAGAGATCGGATCTCCGGTTGAAACCAAACTATCGCGAAAAATCGGAAGCTTGGTTGACAGGATGGAAGGGATTACACGCCAATTGCGGTTCTTCGCGCGCTCAGAGAGCGAGGCTTTCGCCGACGTAAACCTGTGCGCTTCAGTTAATGCCGCGTTGGCTCTGGTTGCGCCAAACATCGAGCAGTGTAAGGCAAAAATCTCAGTTGATGCGCCGACCGGTCCGGTTTTTATCCGGGGCAGTGCACTGCGGATCGAACAAGTCATCACTAATCTTTTGCGCAATGCCATAGATGCTACGGATGAAGCGGATGCGCCTGAAATCCATATCGCTGTCACGGCTTCTGATGATGAGGTCGTGTTGGAAATTCAGGACAACGGTCACGGGTTGGGCGAGGCAACGCTGGCTGAGTTGCAAGAGCCATTTGTAACCACAAGAGAGAGCGGGAAAGGCATGGGTTTGGGACTGGCCATTTCCACCAGCATTGTCAAAGATCACGATGGCAAGATGACGGCCCGAAATCGTGATGGCGGTGGAACAGTTTTTCGTGTCACCTTCCCGATGGCCTCGATGACTGAAGAAATGAACGAATGACCCAGCAGCAACCTTTCAAAGTTCTGGTCGTTGATGATGACAAATCGATGCGACAATCGCTTGTCGAGTTGCTCGAAGCCGCCGGCTGGACTGTTAGCGCCCTGTCGCGCGCGACCCACGTGACGGAACATCTGGCCAACGCCTCGCCCGATGTCATTTTGTCTGATGTGCGTATGCCCGGCATGTCGGGCCTTGAATTGCTGGCCAGCCTGGATAGGCATGTGGCGCCTCCAGTAGTTTTAATTTCGGCACATGGTGACATCCCGATGGCGGTTCAGGCCATACAGGACGGGGCGTATGGGTTTATCGAAAAGCCATATGAACCAAGGCGATTGCTTACGGTGCTGAGACACGCGGCTGAACAAAACCGAATGCGAAAAAGCAATGCCCGCCTCAAAGACCGGCTGTTCAAACTGTCAGGCCTTGACCGCATCCTGCTGGGACAAACAGACGCCATTACAGACTTGCGACAAGATGTACTTGATCTTGCTGATACTTCGGTTGCGGTTTTGTTGCAGGGGGATACCGGCACCGGGAAAGAGCTGGTTGCCCACGCTTTACATGATTTGGGCCGCTCGCCGGAAGCACCGTTTCTTGCGCTGAACTGCGCCGCGTTATCGGCCGATACGTTTGAAGCGGAAATGTTCGGCGTCGCAGGTGAATCTGACGGAAGGCTTGTGGCAGCATCGGGTGGTACCTTGTTTCTGGATGAAATCTGCTCGTGCCCACCAGCGGCGCAGGCCAAGCTACTAAGGGTCATCGAAGATCAGCAGGTGCTGCCGGTGGGGGCTGTGTCGCCGGTGCCAGTAAGTTTCAGGGTCGTGTCAGCAACCAACGAAGACGTTGTACTGGCAGCCGAGGAAGGCCGCCTGCGTCAGGACCTTTTGTTTCGATTGAATACTGTTGTCCTGTCTTTACCTCCACTACGTCAAAGACGGGATGATCTGGTTCTGTTGGCGACACATTTCTTGAACGAATTTGCGCAGGTTTATGAGATAGACGCGCCAGAACTCGATCAGGACGATTTGGCCGCTCTGCTTGCACATGATTGGCCTGGCAATGTGCGTGAATTGCGCCATGTCTGCGAACGGCGCATTTTGGCGGCCCGAAGGGGAGGGGGGTCAGTGGCACAGGCTATACACAGCGATCAGCACCTCGACGAAGTGCCGGATACGCTGCGCGAAGCGGTTGCTGCTTTTGAACGTGAACTCGTCGGCAAAGCCATCAAGGCGCATAAAGGCCGCATGGATGCCGCCGCCGAAGCGCTTGGGATTGGCCGCCGGACGCTCAACGAAAAGATCGTAAAACTCGGTCTCGATAAAGAGGCGCTGTTGTAGGAGAAATCACTCTGCGGATATCCGCAGGGCCTCCGAAACTTCGCGCGCATTTTCCTTCATAGGCAGGCTGCTGCGCATCCTGAATACTCTGCCCAAACACATTGCGTGATCTGGGAGGAGCCATTATGCGCAAACATCTTAACCGGGCGGCCATTGCCGCCCTGTCGCTGACCGTTGCATCCGAAGCACTGGCTGTCGAATGGAACGTTTCCCTGTGGGGCAAGCGTCGTGCCTTTACCGAACACGTCGAGAAACTGGCCGAACTGGTAAACGAAAAGACGGGCGGTGAGTTCACTCTGAACATCAGCTATGGCGGCTTGTCGAAGAACAAAGAAAACCTCGATGGGATTTCGATTGGTGCGTTTGAAATGGCCCAGTTCTGCGCTGGCTATCATCGCGACAAGAACCCCTCGATCACGGTTCTGGAACTGCCGTTTCTGGGCGTGACATCCCTCGAACAGGAAGTCGACTTGTCAATGGCCGTTTATCAACATCCGGCCGTTGTCGAGGATCTGGCGCGCTGGGACGCGACTCTGCTGATGCCGTCGCCGCTACCGCAGTACAACCTTGTTGGCGTCGGTGACGCGCCGAAATCCTTAACCGATTTCGAAGGTCTGAGTGTGCGCGCCACCGGCGGCATCGGTAAAGCGATGGAGACGGTTGGAGCAGTTCCGACCTCGATGTCTGCGTCCGAAGTGCGTCAGGCCATGGATAGCGGCATCGTCAAAGCTGTCAGCTTTGCACCACACGCACATATGTCCTTCGGCACCATTGAAAATGGCACGTGGTGGACGACGAACCTCAACCCCGGCACCGTCAACTGCCCAGTCGTGGTGAACACGCTGGCGCTGGAAGACTTATCTGACGAACACCGCGAAGCTCTGCTGGGATCGGTGGAGGAGGCATTGGATCACTATGTGAGCCACTACCAGACCAAAACGATGGAAGCGTGGGGTCCTGAGCTGGATCAACGCGGCATCGAACGGGTCACTTTCAGCGATGAAGAAGTCGCGGCGTTTAAAGAAGCCGCTGCCGCCCCCGCGGCCGAGGCCTGGATTGCAGAAAACACCGAGCGTGGCCTGCCAGCACAAGAGCTTTATGACCTTGTGACTGGGAAGATCGCAAACGGCAGCTAATCCACTCACAACCCGGCGTCGGCCAAGCTGGCGTCGGGTGCCCTTTCCCCTGACAGCGGAGTACAACGATGGCCGGGTCATCCCAGGTGCTGTCTGACGACAGCCGTCTCAGCATTCTCGATCAACATCTCTACAAACTGGAGAGCTTTCTGGCCTTGATCAGCGGTCTTGCAGTTTTCTCGCTGATGGTCATGGCCGTAGTCTCCGTTGGTGGTCGGAATTTCGCCAATGCGCCACTTCCTGGTTACGTGGACTGGATCGAGCAGGCCATGCCGTTAATCGCTTTCATGGGAATTTCCTATGCGCAGCGTGATGGCGGTCATATCCGAATGGACATGGTTGTTGGAGCGCTTAGGGGCCGGACGCTCTATATCGTTGAGTTCATCACGACAGCTGTCATTCTGGCGCTGATCGTCTTGCTGATCTGGGGGAGCTGGGCGCATTTCGCACGTAGCTTTGACTTTGGTGCGCCACTCTGGAGCCGCGACAGCTCTATCGACATAGGTATCCCGTTGTGGCCCGCAAAGCTGTTGGCCCCCGTCGCCTTTAGCGTGCTTTGCCTAAGGCTTGCCCTACAGCTCTGGGCCTATGGGCGCGCGATCCGGCATCCCGATCAAGCACCTATTGCCGTCCCACTAATAGCCGATGCAGCCACTCAAGCTGCAATGGAAGCCGAGCACGTCTCGGGCCACGACAACTGAGGTTAAATCTGATGGAACCCATTGATATTGGCCTGATCGTGTCGGGCGGTATGCTTGTTCTTGTGGTGCTGGGGATGCGCGTGGCCTTTGCCGCCGCGACAGCAGGCATGGTTGGTCTGATCTGGATCTTCTGGGCCAAGTTTGGGTATGATCCGGCGCGGTTCGGCAAGGCAGTGACTGTGGCTGTCAAAACAGCGGGGCAGGTGCCGCACTCCAAGATTTCAAGCCAAGCGTTGAGCCTTATCCCGACTTTCATCCTGATTGGCTACCTCGCCTATTACGCGGGCCTGACCAAAGCACTGTTCGAAGCCGCAAAGCGTTGGCTGGCATGGGTCCCCGGTGGGCTGGCGGTTTCGACCGTTTTCGCAACCGCTGGGTTTGCGGCGGTATCCGGGGCCTCGGTCGCCACATCCGCTGTGTTCGCCCGTATCGCCATCCCCGAGATGCTGAGGATCGGCTACGACAAGCGTTTTGCTGCAGGTGTCGTCGCTGCAGGCGGTACGCTTGCCTCGCTCATTCCGCCTTCGGCCATTCTGGTCATCTACGCGATTATCGTCGAGCAGGACGTGGGCAAACTGCTGTTGGCGGGATTCATCCCGGGCATGTTCTCGGCTGTGATCTATGGCTTGCTGATCATTGGCATGGCTGTTGTGATCAAAGACTTTGGTCCCGCAGTCTCAGGCTTTACATGGAAAGAGCGTTTCATGTCTCTTCCGCCCGCACTGCCGATCTTGTTTGTCGTCGTTACCATCATCTTCTTTGTCTACAACCCATTCGGAGGCGATGCTTGGGGCACGCCAACCGAGGGTGGCGCAATCGGTGCCTTCGTTGTCTTTCTGATGGCGCTATATCAGGGCATGCGCTGGTCCGAACTTAAAGACGCCTTGCTGGAGACGGCCAAGCTTAGCGTCATGATCTTTACCATCATCTGGGGCGTGTTAGTTTACGTCCGGTTCTTGGGTTTTGCTGAGCTGCCCATCGCGTTCTCCGACTGGATCGTCTCGCTCGAGATGTCGCCAATGCTGATCCTGATCTGCATCCTTCTGGCTTATGCCGTTCTGGGCATGTTCATGGATGCGATCGGAATGTTGTTGCTGACGTTGCCGGTTGTTTATCCCGCGGTCATGGCTCTGAACGGTGGCGAGGCCGTAAGTGCGGCCGACAGTACCTTCGGGATGTCCGGCCCGATGTGTGCAATCTGGTTCGGTATTCTGGTCGTAAAAATGGCGGAGTTCTGTCTAATTACGCCACCGATCGGATTGAACTGCTTTGTCGTCGCCGGCGTGCGCGATGACCTAAGCGTCCAAGATGTTTTCAAAGGGGTAACACCCTTCTTTCTGGCGGATGCAGCGACGATCGCAATGCTCGTTGCCTTCCCGGCGATCGTTCTTTGGTTGCCTGGACAGGTTTGAACGTTATGGGAATTGCTACAGGTCGAAACACGCTTGTTTTTGAAATCTAATGAACGTTCGAACATCATGACATAAGATAAAAATCTCGCGAGACTTTTCAAATACGGCGACTGAGTCGCATGCGGACAGTCAATTTGAGTTGCCCTTTGGCTTTCGGAGTTTTGATCCGACGAAGCATGAATTGTCTGCGAATTTGAAAATGCAGATATTGGGCTAACGCGCAGCGAGGTTTCGACTTGTTGTACATTGAGTAAGTTTGGCCAGCCTCAAGTTTTGCTCCCGCAGCGAACGGCAGGTTCGACGGGGCGCAGCGCAGCGACGATGTGATCAGTTGAAAGGCAACAATTGGCTGTCCCCACGTCAGTTTTTGTGGGGCAGGGGGCTTTGCCGCAACGGCACCGAAGTCAGCATCGAGCCCTTTTTACTGAATGCTGCATGAGGTAATCGCTGACTAGACCAGATTAGTTTGCCGACGGAGGAGTTGCAGGCACAGTTTCCATGGTAGCTTCCACCGCTTCTGGCCAGCCGAAATCCGTTGTCCCATCCGGCAATCCCAAAATGCGGTCGAGCGTGAGAAACTGCATGTCGATTGCCGCCTGCAATTTCTCTGCGGCGTGATCGGCTGTGTCAGATCCCCGTACTTCAATCGCGCGCAACAGGGCGAGATCAATGAAGTTGCTTAGGAACAAAATGAGTTCTGCGGCGGTATCGACATCCGCAACGGTAAACGTGCCCTCATCACAGCCTTTCTGAATAATCCTGATCAGGACGGGCATGGCGCCAGTTCTGACCCTGCGCTTGAAGTGTTCAAGCAGAACTATGTTTTTGTCCTGATTCATGACCCGGAAAAATTCGACCTGACCTGGGTAGTCATGTTCGCGTAAGTAGTTAGCCCGCAGGTGGGTAAAGCTGTGCAACAGGTCAAGCGCAGAGGACATCTCATCAGAGGCAACAACAGCCATTTGCGAAGTTACACCCTCTGCCATTCCGTCCAATACACCGAACAACAACTCGTCTTTAGATTTGAAGTGATGATAAAATCCGCCCTTCGAGACGCTCGCCATATCCAGCACATCTTGTATGGTGGTATCCTCGAAGCCTTTGGAAAAGAACAACATCTGCGCGCATCCCAGCAGCTGAGCACGCCGTTCTTCGGGCGGCATGTTCTTTCGCGTCGTAGATTTCATACACTTTCCCCTTGAAAACCGACCGACGGTCTGTAAATACAGACCCGTGGTCGGTTTGTACCTCAACTCGCCTGGCAGAGCAATGCAATTCGCCTGCCAACCCTAGTTTAACGATGCGTTTACGCAGCCTAATTCCGCAAGCGATAGTGCTTTGTGGACCCGGTTGAGTTGCGCTCACTATGCAGGATTGAATGCCATGATTGTTCTTGTCTGCGGGAATGTTTCACCACCCGAGTTGCGTCGAATGTCTCGCCTGACGGGTACTCGCGAATTGCTCGGGTTTCTGATCACAAATTGCCTGAAGCAGTGTGTGGCACTACGAGTGATAACCCCGACAAGCTCGAAGCAGAAGCCCCCAAAGCAACGCACAATTCAATCAGGATATGGAAAGGCTATGAAAAAACGCCACAAACCACGGGGTCCGGAGAACCCGGCATCTTTTGAAGTAAGTCGAAGTCGAAGGTTTTCTATACGACGCATTGCCAACTCAGTTCAGTTTGTACGTTCAGCGTTCGTCGCGCTCATCTGTGGTGCCGCTCTGAGTGGATGTGCCGCCAACATGGCGGCGACAGGCAGAGATGGCCCTGATCTGAGCGTCGTTAGCCAGGAGGCCACCCGGTTCAAAGTTGAACGCCAGTTGGGCTCACCCGATGAATTGCAGCAACAAGCCAATGGAGACTGGGTGGCCGTCTATGATGTTGAGCCCAGGACAAAACCGAACCTTGCGCGAGCAGCAGGTCATGGAACATTGGATCTTTTTACCTTCGGGCTTTGGGAAGTTGTGGGTGGCCCGCTAGAGGTGGCACACGCGCGTCGGGTACTGGTCACTGCCCGATATGACCAATCAGGGAAACTGCTTCAAATGACCAGTAAACCCAAACCCATCTTCTAATCAAAGTTTTGGATCACGGCTGGACGGAAACCGGAAAGCGGTAATTCCAATACCCCCACTAACGGAAAATCACTCCCGCTGGCGCATCACGTATGGCCAGCGTTCAGATGGCCTTTCCACACAACCAAAAGAACGGACCTTTATAATGAAGACTATCACGATGATTGCGCTTGCTGCCATGATGCCGACTTTGTCCTTGGCAAATGAAAGCTGGACCGGCTTCAACGCCGGTTTGCAGCTATCCACAATCGATGTCTCCGAGGGCAACAACGACAACGGAAATGCGGCCCTGGGTCTCCATGCTGGTTATCTTCACGATTTTGACGGTTACATAATTGGTGGTGAACTTACTTATGACGCAGGTGCTGAGGTTGAGTCCGGAGGGAAAGCCGAAAAAGTCGATACTGTACGCCTGAAGTTCAAAGGCGGGCATGTAATTGGCCGGACATACCTTTATGGCGTGATTGGTTACGCGAACATCGATGGCGGATCCACGAGCGAAGACGGCTATTCTGCTGGCTTTGGCGTGGCCTATCGTGCGACGGACAGGGTTCTGGTTGGTCTTGAATACCTACGAGACACATATGACACGCCGGGTGATGATATCACGGCTGAATCTGTCGCGCTTCGGGTGTCCTACAAGTTCTAGCTGTAGCCATTCGAGATTTCGAAAATGGCGGGGACTTCAAACGGTTCCCCACTATTTTACCACCTTCAAATTTCGACGAGGCGCCAGGTGACTAAAGTATCGACTCTAAAGAATGAACGGCTACACCTAGGACCGCTTAAAGTGAAAGCTTGGCTCGGCTATCTTTCTTTTATGGTCTCAAAACGCCCAGCGTTTATGGGCGGTCCTGTTTCCCCGCGTTTGCCCAAACATGGGGAGCTGGCATTCCTATCTAATCACATGCGTCGCGATGTTGGCCTCCCAGAATATCACGAGCGCGAGCCCAATCTCTACCTGAGGTATTGAGATCAGGTCGCAACGGAATTCGAGACGCCACCGCAATGCAATAATCCAATGGACAGCGAGCAATGTACTCATTCAAACTTCGACGCCTTCTCTTACTACTGACATTTTGTGTTGCCATCGTTGCTGGATGGTCTTTTGCCCAGGATCGTCAAGAAGTTACCGTGACGCGCAGCGGTGAAGATGTTGCAGCCAAAAAGTGTTTCGGAAGTTTCGTTTCACAGGAAGTAGTTGTTCTTGGCGGAATTGAGCAAACGATACTTATTCGCACTTGTGATTTGTCCCAACCGGTGCTGCTTTTTTTGCACGGGGGTCCGGGTGGTGCCGTGATGCCCTGGGTCGAATTGTTTCACACGCCCTTGCTGGAAGAGAGCTTTGTCGTTGTCCATTGGGATCAACGCGGAGCCGGAAGTTCATTCAACGAAGATCTCACGATAGAAGACATCGCGCCATCCAAGTTAGTGGCGGATACACTTCAACTTACCAACCTCTTAAGCGACCGCTTTGGGCAAAAAAAAAATATTCCTGACCGGTCATTCCTGGGGCAGCGCGCTAGGTTTCATGACTATCGCAGAAAATAGTTCACCCTATCACGCATTCATCCCAACGTCAGAGCGTGTCGCGTGGGTAAGCAGTATGAACATGGGCTTTGAGTGGGCATTGGATCAGGCAGAAGTTCGCGGCGATGCTGAAACTCAGCGGAAACTCAAGGCGATTGAGCCGTTCGATGCACTTGATGAGGCAGATCTCACCGTTCAGCGTGAAGTTTTAGCAGACTACGGAGCCGGAGACTTTCATACCGAAGGGCTATGGGATCGCTATCTCTCCTATGTGCTAGAAGGGCGGAGCCCCTACTACACGGACGCACAGGTTAAGAACTATCTCCGCGGTCTTGAGCTATCGAGCACAGCAATTGAACAGCCCGAGATCGTTGGTGCATACGACCTCGTCACCTCGCACCCGGTCCTAGATCTACCGGTCCACTTCATAACTGGAGCAGAAGACCAGAACACCCCGGCAGATCTGGCACATGAGTATTACAAACACCTCAAGGCTCCAGCGAAGAGTTTTACCCGTATCGATGGCGCCGCCCATATGGTGATGTACGACCAACCCATTGCCTGGGCTGAAGCCCTGGTTCAAATAAGAAACCAGACGCCTACCAACTGACGAGCGGTACGGCGCGTCGTCATACAGTTCAATCAATCCTACCCCTCCCATTTTCGGAGAGGTGGATCAAGGAGTTGCAAAGATGGACATAGCTCGATTTTCCGAACGCCTGATGGGCATGAAGGACGAGGTTTGGCTGCGGCATGCGAACCCTTGGTCCGTCTGGACCCGTGTGTTGACACCCCTGCCGCTTATGGGCTTGGCAATCTGGAGCAGAGCATGGATTGATTTTTGGGCATGGCTTGCGGTCGGCGTCGTTCTTGTCTGGATATGGACCAACCCACGCGTTTTTTCGCGGCCGGAGACTTTCGACAGTTGGTCCGCGCAGGGTGTTCTTGGCGAGCGTGTCTGGCTGCGGCACCGCGATAAGGTTGCGGCTCATCATAAACGCGCCGCAAATGCAGTTGCCTTCGCCAGTAGTATGGGTCTGGTGCCTTTTGCATACGGCCTTTGGGCGTTCGATCTGGGGTTCACTTGCCTCGGCATAGTTGTGATCTCAGGTGGCAAGATGTGGTTTGTGGACCGCATGGCCTGGGTTTGGAGCGACTTCGTGCGCGACGGTGGAACTCTAGATGATCTGACAGTTGGAAGTTGAGCTATGGCACCACACTTCCATCAATCGGAATGTTCTGAGCTTCTTGCATCATTCAAGGGTACGATGGGTGGCACGGCGAGGATCAGCCTCAACAGGCTTCACCCAAGAGAATATTCTAAACAATCAGGTTACACACATGATTATCGAAGTTCGCCGCTACACACTAAAACCCGGACGTCGCGAGGAGTTTATAGAGTTCTTTGAACAAGAGAACCGTGTTGCATTGCGAGACGCCGGGATGCTGGTCTTTGGCCCCCTACGAGATCTGGACAATCCGGACAAAGTCCACTGGATGCGGGCATTCTCGTCGCTCGAGGAACGAGACAGGATCAAAGATAGTTTCTACAAGGGACCCGTATGGAACAAGCACATCGAGCCCTTGGTAATGCCCTTAATCGCCCACTTCGAGGCGGATGTAACCGAAACAACAAACGGGTTTGAGAATTTCGGCGGTGGCGTATCCCTTTAAATTCCGGGGCCCACAATCCGAAGGGCTGACAGAAGAGAACAAGACACGTTCCACAGCACCGATTGTAGCCACTGGCGGGTGCGCAGTGGGTGGCGATGATCCAAAACAGACCTTGATCGGACGGCAAACTAGCGACGCCAATACCCACCCAATTAACCGGAAGCGAAAAAGGCATTAGATCTCGAAAGTAAAGAGGGCTGCGACCGCAGCTTCTCGGCTGGCTGCTGAATGTCTGCTGTGGGCCGCCCTCGTGATCAGCTATTGGCGGGGCAGGGGGCTTTGCTGCAAGGGCACCGAGGTCAGCAGCGAGCTCAAAACGGAAAATTAGATTCCCCGGCTCTTCTCAGTCATCCGTGATATCGTTTTCAGGCTTGCGGTTGGTAAGCGGGGCACAATGGGGGAATGGGGAATGACAAGCGACATTACAGTTGTTGGACTGGGCGCAATGGGAACTGCTCTGGCAACCGCGCTCTTGGACTCCGGGCGTAATGTTACCGTCTGGAACCGCACGCAAGACAAAATAGAGCCCTTGGTGGAGCGGGGTGCGCGGGGTGCCGATGAATTGGATGAGGCCATTTCGGCAAGCCCTAGGACATTGATCTGCCTTCTCAACTACTCAACCACAAACGCTCTTTTTGATACTCCTCCAGTCTCAAAAGCTGCCGTCGGTAGCGACATTATTCAGCTTGGCACTTCGTCGCCGCAAGAATCTGAGGACAGTAAAAAGCAATTTAACAATTGGGGCGCAGGTTACCTTGACGGCACGATCATGTGTTGGCCAGGCGACATCGGAACGTCAACCGGCCGGATAGCGGTCGCAGGAGACGAAATCGCATTTTCTGATAGCAAAGCAGACCTTGACGTACTCGCCGGCGATTTACGCTACTTGGGTTCCAACGTCCGCTCGGCAGCGACATTGGAGCTTGCGTTTCTTTCGCGACTCCTTGGCATAATTTTTGGAAGTATACACGGATCGCTTGTCTGCGAAGCCGAGGGGTTACCTGTGTCTGAGTTCACGTCCATCCTTCCGCCTGGTGACAGGGCTATTCCTCTAACCGAAGCAATCCATGCAGGCTCTTTCGACGAGATTTCTGGCGGCGGCGCATCAGTTGATGTGGCAGCAGAGGCGGTCACCGGTTTGTACGATCACGCTGTTTCCATGGGTATCAACACTGAACTACCGACTGTAATGCGCAATTGGGTCAAACGTGCGCAGGACGCTGGCTTTGGAAAACAGGAAACAGCAGCAATTATCAAAGCGCTTCGTAAAAATTGAGGCGCCAATTGTCCGCTGCGTCCGCAGACTGTGAGTTACCGTTCTACAGGATTTCGCACGCGCGACGAACGGCAGCTATGCGGGTTGCGACTGCAGCATCGAGACAAGCCGATGGATGTCGGCTAAGGGCTGTTACCACGCGTTCCAACAAACTGACTTATCGGCAGCATTGTCCCGCCCGGCAGTCGTTCATGTCGCCTGCAGCAAACGTCTGCTTTGAGCCCAAAGCAGTCAATCGTTCGACTTTTCCAAAATATTTAAAAAAAGTGCACTGCATATCAAAAACGGGTGTAGCCTCACTTGTGTAGTTAGGGGAGAACGCTAATGCAAACAAAGGACCCGGCAAATTCAGCAAGGTACGCTCAGCGCTTAATTGTCTCTAGTTCCACGTTGGGTGCCTTGGCTTATTTGCTATTGCCGGGCGATGCCTGGGCCCAAAGTTCGCAATCTTGCGTCGAAGTTGGTGCTCCCCGTGACGAATACACTGCTGGAACAGAGACTATTCTTAGCGGGCAGACGATATCTTCTACTGTGAAAACCTGCCTGCCAATTCCAAACGGACCCATCACGGCGCTTCTGATTGGTAATTCTTCCATAACGCCTTCTGGGGAAATTGAGCTTTATGTCCCGGGGCAGAGTCAAAATCCAGACAGAGCATCGGTACTGACTTTGCTGAACGTCGATGTAGCGGCTGGGAGCGGCGACTTTGTTTCACGGGAGGCCTTGACGACGCAAATCAACGGCACACTACGAGTCAATATTGTAGGGACTTCGATTGGATCAGGACGATCCATGACATTTGCACCTGCAAACGGTGGCGATGTTGATCCTACAGAGGTTTACTTCCAGTCAGATACTCCATTGACCTACGATGATTTGACAGTCACTAACGCGACAGAAATCGCTTTTGGTGTGCTCAATATTCAGACAAGAGTTGCTGAAGCGTCTGATTTTACTCTGACCAACAGTTCGATGTCGGCCACTAGCGATATGGTGATAGGTGGCGGCACAACGCTACGACTCGATGCATCCAGCAGTCTGACCACGGTCGATTTTGATAACTTTGGTACTCTGGCCGGCAACGGCACCGTGAACGCATTCAATTTCAACGTGAGAAATGGCGCTGTTCTTTCACCGGGCTCCTCGATTGGGACGTTGAATATTAATAGTGCAATTTCCTTCGATGCAGGGTCGACGATTTTGTCGGAAGTCGACCCCACAGCGGCACAAAATGCGGATCTGGTTTCGTCAACAGACGCAGTCACTGGTATCAACAAAGCTACCATACAAGTCGAAGCTGCTCGGCCCGGCCTGACTGCGCAAGACTACGCTGCCGGCAACAATTATACTGTTTTTCGAGCTTCAAGTTTTGATGGAGACTCACCGACGCTCGTTGCAGGTGGATCTCTGCCAGCTTTGTCTAACCTTACGATAGCCAATACGCCCACGGCAGATGGTCAGGTCGACATTGCATTCACTGCACAACCGGTCTCAAGCTTACCGCAGAACCCGGCAGTTACCAGTTCGCCAAATGCCAGCAACCTCGCTGGAGCGGTTGCTAATACCACAAACACGTCACCGGGGACGGGGCTCAGTAGTGGCTCAACAATTGGTGCCGCAGTCAACACGCTCACCAATTCAGGTCTGGCTGGGTTTAATCGTGTGCATGCGGAACCCTATTCCTCCAACCTGACCATTGGGCTTGAGCAACTAGACCTGATAACCAACACGGTTCTGAGCCATGCTGACTGCCGCAAATTTCAAGCAGTTGGTCTCAACAATCAAAACCGACCCGTTGCATCAGGTGGCATCGACACGGTCCACAGCCCTAGTGGTGCAGTCGACTGCTCTGATCGGCGCTGGTGGATCGACACAGCGTATGTGAGCGGGGACGTTGATGGAACTAACGGCCTCGGGACATTCGACTATTCGCTCGGCACCATTTTGGTCGGTGCGGATGTCTTCAGTTCGGAAAGAGGGGTCGTTGGCGTGTACGCAGGATTCGGGACGTCCTCAATGGATGAGCACGATCAAGTTGATCAGGACTTTTCCACCGACAGCTATCACGCGGGCGTCTACGGGCGTACAACGACTGGAACGTGGGAGTTCTCTGGGCTGATCGGTTACATGTTCGGTGAAACTGACGCCAAGCGGAATAACCCTTCTGTAGACGGATTTACGGGAGGCGAGGCAAAGTCGGATTTGGACCAAGAAGGCATTCACGCCGGTATCCAGGCACGGAAGCTGTTTAATCTGGAGAGTGGCGCAAGAGTTTCCACGGTTTTCGGACTAAACTACGGGCGCATCCAACAAGGCTCTGGAACAGAAACCGGAGGCGGCGATTTCAACTATTCAATTGAAAAAGCGGATGCAGAGTCTTTGGTCGCCTCGATTGGCGTCGACTATCAACGGGACTTTTTGAGTGACAATGGTGTGCTAACCCCAATTGCCTTTGCTCGCTACGAGTACGACTTTTTTGCCAACAAGGATAGTGAGCATGAAGTCACGGTTACAAGCCCGATATTTGGGACATTTACGCAGGTCGGGCAAAACCGAGGAACCAACGGCTTCGTCCTCGGGTTGGGGCTGGGATATCAAATATCCGAGCAAGCCAGACTAACAGCAGGATACGGCTATTCGGTACGTTCAAATGGTCAAGAACATGGTTTGGGGGCAAATCTTAGTGTTCGATTCTGATTTCGTGACACAGTTGTTTCTTTTTTGACATCATACACGTTGACCACAGTTGTTGCGGCAATCATCGATGAGCCCTGTGGACGTCAGCTTTGTCCGCAACGTGGACATTCGAACAAGTTGCAGCGTACGGCTGCTGTGTGGACAAACCAGGCTTTCGCGATTGGACAAAGCATGTCCGCTTAGCGCCAGTCTCCGACCTTGGCGTCAGGATGTCTGAAAGCGCACTTGACCTACTTTGCACTCATGTTTCCCAAGGAGGCTTTGTGCCAATCTCAGCGACCAGAAAATCCATGAACACCCGCACTTTGGGGGACAGCACGTTGGACTTGGGATAGATCAACCACAAGACATTGTCTTCGCTGGCCTCAAAGCTTGGGAGAACCCGTATCAATCGGCCTGATTTTAGTTGATCGTGCACGCTCCATAGAGCGTTCAAGGAAATACCGGCTCCGGCTAATGTGGCGTGAACCTGGCATTGACCGTCATCGATAATCAATTGACCTTTGGCTGATGCGGGATCGAAAATGGCGTTCTCGCCTGCCGGTCCTGTCAGTGGTCGCGGTTGTCGGTTTTGGAAAGCGATCAGATGGTGGTTTGTCAAATCGGCTGGTGTATCGAGAACGCCGTGCGTGTCGAGGTAGTGCGGCGCGGCACAAAGAATACGCTGGTCATCAGCCAGTTTGCGACCCTTAAGGCTGCTGTCGACAAGTGGCGCGTTCCTGAGTGCCAGATCATAGCTTCCTTCGATCAGGTCGAACTGCACATCCGACAGACGCAGATCTATTGTGAGGTCGGGGTGCTGTTCAAGGAACTTAGGCAGGATTGGCGCAATGTAGAGCTGTGCAAAACTGCTTGGCGCAGCGAAACGCAACGTGCCCTTGATGGTTGTTTTCTGCTTGCCCAGAGCCGCAAGTGCGGCCTCTTCCTGCGCGATGATTTCTCGGGCGAAAGGCAGGAAATCGGCACCTTCAACTGACAGCGACACTTTGCGTGTAGTGCGATGCAGCAGTTCGGAACCCAAGCTCTGCTCTAACTTGGCGAGCTTTGCGCTTGAGACGGCCGGGGCCATTCCAAATGCGCGCCCCGCCGCGCTGATGTTCAACATTTCTGCCGCTCTTACAAATAATCGCAGCGCGTCTGTATCAAGTCCCATTATGTGGTAAACCCGAATTATCAATCCGTGAATAGGTAGTTTATATGCAATTGGATTGACGTTAAATCCCTCTCATCGATGCAATGAAGCATGGGAAGGAGGCGCAAATGGCGTGGACAGCCACAGTCAACTACCACGTTCACAAACTCTATCGGCAAGCTTTTGAGCTAGATGCAGGCGGGACTGCTGGTAATCTGGTGTCCCCCGAACTGACTTCCGCGGTTGTTGCACTGGAAGATACCCGCGTGACTACCAACACAGTTGCATTTGCCTCTGATGCCGTTGAATTCATATCGCTGGAAACGCAGGCTCGGGATTTTGCCGGAGAGGCTTGGAAACCGGTATACGATGCTGAGCTGACAGCGACGTTGTCGGACAGGTTGGGCGTGCGCGAGGTTGTAGTTTTTGATCACACTGGTCGGACGGATGACTCCCATGCAACGCGCAAAAGCATCGAGAGCCGTACTTTGGTGCTCTACTAAAGGAACCCAGAGATGTTGGATAAAGTGCAGCCTACTGAGTTTGCCCAGATCAACGTGGCCTACAACCGGGTGTTCCGTCCCGGACGACTGAGCGTTGGCCTTGTATTGCCTCTCGAAGCCTATACCGTCGACGCAGAGCCGACGCTACGGGGACACCTGAAAGCGGCTCAGAAAGCCGAGGAACTTGGGTTTGCAGCACTTTGGTTGCGCGACGTGCCGTTTTATGTTCCAAGCTTTGGTGATCCCGGACAAGTTTACGATCCATTTGTTTATCTGGGTGCTCTGGCAACAGTGACAGACCGGATTGCGCTTGGAACGTCGAGTGTCATCTTGCCATTGCGTCACCCCGCGCATGTGGCCAAGGCAGCGGCAACCGCAGATATGCTCTCGAGTGGTCGGTTGCTGTTGGGCGTTGCTTCAGGTGACCGCCCCGAGGAGTACCCGGCGATGAACCACAGCTTTGACGACCGAGGGGCACGTTTCCGCGACTGCATTGACTACATTCGCGCGGTTGGAACGGCCTATCCCAAGTATGAAAGCGCTCAGGGCACGCTGTCTGGCGGTATTGACCTATTGCCAAAGCCGCATGGCACACGCCTGCCGATGCTTATTACCGGCGGTAGCCAGCAATCTCCCGATTGGGTGGCGCAGAACGGCGACGGTTGGATGACCTATCCGCGCAATGCGTCTGCCCAGGGGCAGGTCATCGCGGATTACCGACGACGCGTTAGGGAAGCGGGCCAACTGGACAAGCCCGTCCTGCAGTCGCTTTATGTCGATGTCGTTGCCGACCCCGCTGCGCCTCCGCGTCCAATCCATCTTGGGTTTCAGTCTGGCACCGATTTCCTTCGCAGCTATCTGCGCGAGGTTGAAACGCTCGGGGTCAATCACGTCGCCCTGAACCTTCGGTTCAATCAAGCATCTATCGATTCAACCCTCGAACACCTGGCAGACACTTTGCTGTCTGACTTTTCCTAAAGGATCAGACCGATGACCAAAACTATTCTCATCACAGGCTCGACCGACGGCATTGGCTTGCTCACAGCAAAGAAGCTGGCCGCCGATGGGCACAAAGTGCTTTTGCATGGTCGCAGTGTACCCAAATTGGAGAGCGCAGCTGCCGCTGTCGGAGGCGATGTCGAAACCTATGCCGCTGATCTGAGCGATCTGTCCGCGGTTCGAAAACTGGCCGAAAGCATACGGGCCGAACATGACAGGTTGGATGTATTGATCAACAACGCAGGTGTGCTGAAAGCCCCGCAAACCGTGCTTGAGAATGGGCAGGATATCCGCTTTGTGGTGAACACGCTCGCACCATACCTTTTGACCGAATTGCTACTGCCGATCATTCCCACCGACGGGCGGGTCGTGAATCTGTCATCGGCAGCACAGGCCCCGGTGAACATCAAGGCCATGCAAGGCAATGTTCCGCTGGCGGATATGGAAGCCTATGCTCAAAGCAAGCTGGCTATCACCATCTGGACCCGGGAATGGGCGATATCGCAAACCGAGGCTCCGGTTATGGTCGCTGTAAATCCCGGATCACTATTGGCCTCAAAAATGGTGAGAGAGGGCTTCGGCGTTGCCGGGAACGACATGAGCATAGGTGCTGATATTCTTGTTGATGCGGCGTTGGGTGAGCGGTTCGCTGGTGCGTCGGGTGCATATTTCGACAATGATAGTGGGGCCTTCGCAAATCCGCATGCTGCGGCACTGGACAAAGGTCACGTTGCCGACGTCATGAACACAATTAAAGGCTTGATCAGCCAGACTGCCTGACCAACGCGGCGCGAAAGCGCCTCGTACTTCCACCATTAACTCTCCCCTGACCCTCGCGCATGCCGCGTCGAGGCCCAAGAAAGGACTGCCTGATGAAATACGAGAACTATCAAACCTTTGACGTAGCCGTTGAGAACGGAATCGCGACAGTGACATTCAACTTTGGCTCCGTGAATGTGCAGGGTCAGGAAATGCTGGCAGATCTCAACAGTCTGGCCATGCGGCTGGAGCGTGATCGCGATACCAAGGTCGTAATCTTTCAATCTGCCAATCCGGAAATCTGGGTCTGCCACTACGACACCGACCTGCTCAAGGACATGTCGACCGAGGCAGTATCCCGCGAGGATGCGCAGCTTTTGGATCTGCAATCCGTCTGCGAGCGGATCAGTAAGGTGCCGCAGGCAACTATCGCAAAGCTGGAAGGGTTTGCACGTGGTGGTGGGCACGAATTGGCGTTGGCCCTCGACATGCGCTTTGCAGCGCGGGGCAAGTACAAGTTCATGCAGATGGAAGTTGGAATGGGCATTCTGCCCTGCGGCGGCGGCGCTTCGCGCATGGCGCGTCAGACCGGCCTTGGAAAAGCGCTTGAGATCATCCTGAGCGCGCAAGACTACGACGCGGATGATGCAGAGCGTTTGGGCACCATCAACAAGGCTCTGGAACCGGATGAAATCGGCCAGTATGTGACCGCACTTGCCGAACGGATCGCACAATTCCCGGCAGAGTCGATCAATGCCTGCAAACAGATGGTTTATGAATCCATCGACAAACCGATTGATGAGGCGCTGAAGGCCGAAGCCTATTGGCTCTATCAGGCCACCAGCAAAACTCCGGCGGTCAAACGGTTCACCATCGCGGATGAACAAGGTCTGGAACACGACATCGAAAACCAGCGCAAGTGGGGCGATCTGGTGATGCAGGTGCAGGACATCAACTGATCCCCCGAACCAAATCATCACGGAAGAAAAGGAATACCCCAATGAAAGCAATGGTTTTGAATACCTACGGACCCGATGCACCGTTCGAGCTTGGTGAAGTGCCCGATCCGGTCGCGACACCTGGGCATGTGGTCGTCAAAGTGGTCGCGACTAGCGTCAATACCGTCGATACAATGATCCACAGCATGGGCGCGGACCTGCCCCTGTCCCCCAAATTGCCGGCTGTGCTTGGTATGGACTTTGCTGGCACGGTCATCGCAATTGGCAAAGGCGTGTCAGGTTTTGCCATAGGCGATGAGGTGTTCGGCTGCGCCGGTGGTTTGATGGACCTTCCCGGCTCTCTGGCACAGTACATCAATGCAGATGCCCGCCTGATTGCACATAAGCCCAAGACTCTGGGCATGCGGGAAGCCGCCGCTCTACCTCTCGTCGGCATCACGGCCTACGAAGGTTTAACCCGCGCCGGTGTTGGCGAAGGGCAGACTGTTCTGGTTCAGGGCGGTGCAGGTGGCGTTGGTCATGTCGCGGTTCAAATCGCCCGTCATCTTGGCGCAAACGTGTCCGCGACAGGCCGCGGCGCAGATCAGTTGTCCTTGATCGAGGGTCTTGGTGCGCGTCCCTTAGATTTTACAACGCAAACAGTCGAGGACTATGTTGCCGAGCATACTGATGGCGTGGGCTTCGATGTGGTGTTTGATAGCGTTGGCGGGCCGAACATGACGAACTCGTTCGAAGCCGCCAGGCTCAATGGCCATGTCGCCTCAACGGTCGCGATGGTCGAGATTGATTTGACGCCTGCGCATTTCAAAGGTCTGTCTCTGCACGTCGTTTTCATGCTGATCCCAATGATGCACGATGTCGGGCGGCAAACCCATGGAGACATCTTGCGGTCGTTGGCGGATCTGGTGGATTCTGGCAGGCTCAAGCCAATTGTCGACGAACAGAAGTTTGGGTGGGGCAATGTCGAAGCCGCCTATGCGCATCTGACGCATGGAGGTGCGGTCGGAAAAGTCGTTGTGGAACTATGATCCGATCCGGTTGGGGTTGGTGCGCGTATGATGACCTTGCGCACCAACTCAGTTTGAGCTGCAATTGATGTCGCCTTTCAGTGCTTAGCTGACTTCAGTGCAAACTCCAGCATAGGTTACTTTAGACCCGTTGCTGAAGTTCACTGCACCCTGTAACAGCGACCGATAGGCAGTCCAAAGCGGTCTTTGATTTCGAATTCCCAAAGTTGAATTCAGGCCGTACGGAGCCTTGGTGGCCATATTATTATTGGCTTCAACAAGGGTCTTCGCGATAGAACAGCAGACGTTAAGGGGTGGCACGAATGTAGACCGCGACGGGTATTACCTCTAACGTGATTTTCGCGGAGGGCTGACTGTGAAGCGGAAACTTGCGGCGATATTGGCAGCCGATGTCGTCGGCTTCTCACGCCTCATGGGGCGCGATGAAGAAAACACAATTCGGCGTCTAAACCTTCTGCTTTCTGAATTGGTTCAACCCCAAATACGCGATTCCAGTGGGCGAATTGTCAAGTTGATGGGCGATGGTCTGTTGGCCGAATTCACAAGTGTGGTCGACGCGGCGGACTGCGCTGTCGCCATTCAACGGGCTATGCAGGACCGAGAACCTGACGCCCCCCATGGGCAACCCATTCAGTTGCGGATCGGTATTCATCTGGGAGATGTGATTTCCGAAGGCTCCGATATTTTTGGGGAAGGCGTCAACGTGGCCGCAAGATTGGAAGCAATCGCAGAACCTGGAGGCGTCTGCATTTCCGAAGATGTATACCGTCAGATCAAAGGAAAGGTCTCTGGCAGTTTCAGGGATCTGGGCGAGCAAAACTTAAGAAACATCGAACATAAGATTGGGGCCTACAGCATCGATCTCGACCCGGCGCGCCTGTCACCTGAGTTCTACGAAGTTCTGACGGGTGAGCGGTTGGAGTTGCCGGACCAACCGTCAATCGCTGTCCTGCCGTTTCAAAACATGTCAGGCGACCCAGAGCAGGAATACTTCGCGGACGGAATTACCGAAGACATCATCACTGCCTTGTCGCATATCAATGGTCTCATCGTGATGGCGCGCAATTCGACATTTGCCTACAAAGGAAGGTCTGTCGATGTAAGACAGGTCGGACGGGAATTAGGTGTTCGTTTCGTCCTTGAAGGGAGTGTCCGAAAGGCGGGGCAGCGGGTTCGCATCACCGGGCAGCTTATTGAATGTCAATCCGGCTCGCATTTATGGGCCGACCGGTATGACCGTCAGATTGAAGATATTTTTGCAGTTCAAGATGAAATCACACGCGAAATCTCCGTTTCATTGGCAGTCAACCTTACACACGGACAAGAGCTGAGACTTTGGGCTGATCAAGCGCCTAACTTTGAGGCGTGGGACTTGATGATGCGTGGCATCAGTGAACAATACAAATTTACAAAAGAAGGGAACCTCTCCGCGATTCAGCTTTACCGGAAAGCAGTTGAGCTTGACCCCGAGAACTCGTCATTCAGAACGGGCCTTGGGTGGGCGTTGCAAGCTGGTGCCCGCCTTGGGTTCCATCTAGACCCAAAGGCGTCAACTGACGAGGCCCAGTCAATTTGCGATGCATTGTTAAAGAGGAACGATGTCTCAGCTGATGTCTATGCGCTGCAAGGATATATTTTCACAAACCAATCTCGTTTTGATGAAGCCAAAGCCTTCTGCAACGAAGCTATCGAACGGCAACCGAGTGTCTCGCTTTCTCATGCCATGCTGGCAATTGCGTACAATAGTTGTGGTGAATTTGAGGAAAGCCTGAACAGCATGCGAAAGGCTATTCGGCTGTCGCCCTATAGCCCAGACTGGTATTTCAGCCATTTGGGGGATGCCTATCGCGGGTTAGGGCAGCTGGAGCAGGCAAGAACGCTTTACCGGCACTTGGAAACCCGCCTGCCTGGCACCGTTTTGTGCCAAGTCCGTTTGGCCGCGATCCACGCTGATTTTGATGACACTGAAAACGCTAAGAAAGCGGTAGAGGCCGTTCTTTCCATCGATCCGCAATTTTCAGTTCAAACCTATACCGGCCACACCGTCTACAAGACTGACGCCCTGCGCAAGTTCTGGGCGGATGCTATGCTAAAAGCGGGTCTACCAGAATAACGTCGCAGTATTGCAGAGATCAGAAGATTGCTTAGGCTGCCAGGAAATTGCGCGGCGCTTTCATATGTAAATCGGAAACTTGGATCAGGCACAGTATCGACTAAGATAGATGTGATTTCACTGCCGATGCAGGGCACTATGCCGAAGGCGATGAGAAAACCTGGTCCGCGATCCAGTCGAAAACCATGCGAGGACCGCGACCCAAATTGGCCGGGTCCCGCGACATGACGTAGCCAGCGTCGCTTATGACTACGTCATTTGTGATTTTCACAAGCGAACCATTGTTGAGCAAGCCATCAATTAGGCCGATCCAACCCAACGCGACGCCATCTCCTGCCAAAGCAGCCTGTGTGACCATGTCGTAGTTGTTAAAGCTGATGTAGTTTTTCTTTCTTTCGCCTGTAATGCCCAGGTTATCAAACCATCCCTGCCAGGTTTGCCACTCGGCGGTGGCGGGTTTTGATAAACTTAGAAGTTGAACATCCAGTAGGTCTGTCGAAGATCGAATTGGTGTTATCTTTTCTAATAGCTGGGGGCTGCAAACTGCCGCGACGATTTCTTCCAATAATAGAATTTCACCAGGTCTAATCTGGCTCCTAGGTGCGACATGGATCTGTATGTCACAATCCGGGTCGTCCAGGCCTGGTGGCACGGTAGATGCCAGAATTTGAATTTCAATCTCGTCCCCAAGTTCCTCACGTAAATAGGCCAGACGCGGTAATAGCCAGAACGTAGAGAAGGCGAAGTCGGCAGAAATCCGAACCCTTGGTTTGGATTTACGTTCCAGTAATGAACCAACTGCATAGCCCATTTGTGTCATTGCTGGTTTGACCACGTTGAGAAGCCTGAGCCCTTCATACGTTAGCGAAACGCCTCGGTGTTCTCGTTTGAAAAGTACTACGCCCAGATCGATCTCCAAGCCTTTGATCCGTTGAGAGATCGAGGATTGGGTCAAGCCAAGCGCTTCTCCGGCACTTGTGAAGTTCCCGTGTTTTGCGACCGTTTCAAACGCATAGAGCGCAACAAGGTTACGGCTGAGATTGATATTAGCCTGGTTAATGTCACTCATAATTACTGAGCTACTGCAAAACCACTCGAATATGTACCAAAAACTTTGTCAAAGGGTGATTTTCCGACCCGGTTAGAAAAACATGGGACCGAGTTATGACAGACCACAGACGCAACCAGACGGTTCAGCCTGCAATGGCAATGCAGGTGGGTAGGGTTACTGAGGGCATCTTTGGATGGGGTGTCTCGTCTGCACGGTGGGGCGATTGCCATTTAACAGACTGTGCATGCAGAACCTAATTCGCCGCTTTTCTTTGGCTTCGGTTGGGCGACACGGATTGTGGCTGCTCCAAGCGCAGCATGGACATTCATGGCAGAGCAATCTGATCTTGCAATCTGCTTGATCAGCAATAGGGAGAAAATGAATATGGCAGTTAAGCCTCCACTATCGGAACTTCCGATCAAAACCGCTGACAACGGTTTTTATCGGGGGTTCAGCGTCAACGTGACGGTAATCAGTAAGATCATAATCAGTTTGTTGGTGGTCTGGTGTATTGTGTGGCCTACACAAGCTGGCAGGGTCTTGGGCGATTGGAACGCGGCCATTCTGGCTCAATTTGCCGCTTGGTACATCTGGGTCGTAACAGCTTTTGTCATCGTTTGTATTGGGCTGGCAATCTGGCCCACAGCAGGGCGGCTAAACCTGGGTGTGAAAGGTGAAAAGCCCGAATTCTCGAACTTCTCATGGTTTTCGATGATGTTTGGCGCCGGGATCGGGGTCGGAATGCTGACATGGGCCGTTGCGGAACCTGTCGCGCATTTCAAGAATAACCCATCAGTCATTCAAGGCGTCACAACCGCCCTCGAGGCGGATAATGTTCGTACCGCCTATGTCTGGTCCTATTTGCATTGGGGCCTTGGTGCTTGGGCGTGTTACGCCATTGCAGGCCTCGCGCTGGCGTTCTTTAGCTACCGCCGCGGATTACCATTGACGATCCGATCGTCGCTGACTCCGCTGTTTGGCAAGGCGCTGTCCGGTAATCTGGGTCATCTGATCGATATTGTGGCCGTTGTTGCCACGATCCTCGGCGTTGCTCAAACTCTGGGTTTCGGGGTTGAACAGTTCGTAGCGGGTCTAACGCGGATCGGTATTGGCGGGTTGGCACATGCTGATGGCTCGGCGACCACGCTTGGGATCATTGTTGCGCTTTTGGTCATCATGGGCGCCTCGACATTGTCGGCGCTGTCCGGTGTTGGCAAGGGCATCAAATGGCTGTCGAACATCAACATGGTGTTGTCGATATTCCTGCTGGGCTTCTTCATCATCTTCGGTGCCACGTTCTTTGGCGCAAGTGCTTTCTTCGTCGGGATTTGGGACTATCTGGTCGCTCTGCCGTGGCTGAGCTTCAACGTTTATGCATCTGATGGCGTCGAAGGATCGGAATCCTTCCTGCTTGCCCAATGGCAAGGCTGGTGGCCAGTGTTCTACTGGGCCTGGTGGATTGCGTTCGCACCTTTCGTTGGACTGTTCCTGGCCCGCATCTCTCGTGGTCGTACGATCCGAGAGTTTGTGTTGGGTGCAATGATCGTTCCTTCGCTGATGTGTTTTGTCTGGTTTGCATGGGCCGGTGGCACAGCGATTGATCTGGAATTGAATGGCAATGCGAACGGCGTGATCCTGGACGCAGCGAATGGCGACAAAATCTTTGCCATGACAGAATTCATGCTGGCTCCGATTGCTCAAGCGCTGGCCTGGGCTATGGCGGTGGTCATCGTTGTTCTACTGATGACATTCTTGGTCACCTCGGCTGACTCTGCCGTTTTGATTGTGAATACGATTAACGCTGCAGGCGACGAAGGTCCCAAGGCACGCCCGCACATCATGTTCTGGGGTGCTGCACTGGCTCTGGTTGTTGGGGGGTTGCTGATTTCAGGCGGCACCGGTGCCATTCAGACTGCAATGGTGATTGGGGCATTGCCGTTCTCGATTGTGATGGCTCTTATGTGCATCGCTTTGATCAAGGCCATCTGGAATGATGGTCGGCGCGAGGCCGCAGGCGTTGCTTCAACAATTGATCCGGAAACTTCGACGATGCCAGCTGAATAGGCATCGCAGAAAACAATGAGGCCCTGGTTAACATCTGGGGCCTCATTTTCCACGACACCCTTATCCATTTTGAAATTTGCTATGCGATCATAAACGGCAGGAATGGGGTATCTAAACTGTGGAGTTTACTGAGTCGATGAATGTCGGCTTTTGACCGTCCTGACTGGGCAGGTGGCACTGTGACACGTGACTTTGAAAAGTCCGCTTTCTGCGCATCGCAGACCTTAGTGTGTCGAGAAGCAATTTGAACTTTGGGCTCGAACCAATCGCTGAAAGAAGCGTCACGGCTGGCAGATGTTCGGATGCACCGGGTGGCTGACTGAGGAGAGTGCAAGCGCTCTATTTTCGCGACTTATTTTGAATTTAATACAGTCTCTGGATCGGGTGCAAAGTCCGCAATTCTTATACGTGAGATTAATTTCGGCCTGCGATGGTTGCCTGATATTCTACATGAGGAATTGACATGACGAGACCTAGGGTCCGGATTCATAAACAGTATATGACGGTTTCCGCGAGTGCGATGGCTGAGAGGAAGACCTTGGGACAACGGTCAAAGCGTGTCGCCACGCGCCTCCAATACATGAGCCTGTCAAACATAATCTCGATGCGGTTTCGCCGCTTGTAACTGCGCTTGTCGTACTTGACCGGCGTCTTGCCTTGCTTTCGCCCCGGGATGCACGCACGTATCCCTTTGTCTTTCGGCGAGTTTCGGAACCATTCGGCGTCATAGCCGCGATTCCCGAGCAGCCAATCCACGTTTGATATACTGCTGAGCAGAGCCCGAGCACCGATGTCATCACTGACTTGCCCGGCGGTAGCGAACAGGTTGAGCGGGCGCCCTTGGCTATCACATATAGCATGCAGCGCCGCCCTTGGTTCTACCGATCACGCGGTCACACCCCCCTTTTTCGCGGCCATACTGGTCGCAGTGCGGTGTGCTTTTAGATAGGTCGCGTCAATCATGAATGTCTTCTCTTCGCCGTGCTCGGCGGCCAGACCAGCCATGATCCGCGCTAAGATGCCTTTCTCACTCCAACGCTTCCATCGGCTGTAAAGCGTCTTGTGAGGTCCGTATTCTTTTGAGGCATCTCGCCAGCGCAAACCATTGCGATTGATCAAGATAATCCTACTCAACACCCGTTTGTCATCAACCCGGGGCTTGCCGTGCGACTTCGGAAAAAATGGGACGAGCTTGGCGATCTGCTCGTCGGTTAGCCGATAAAGATCGCTCATGTCACCGCTCCGTTTTGGGAGCCATGAGTCATTTTGCGCACCGAAAATCAATGCATCCTGACCCTAGCAGCCTTCAGTCCTGTTCTCGGATCAGGCATAGCCGCTCTGGCCAAGAAGCAGCGGCTTTGCAAGCTTTACCGGAATGGCGACTGGAGCCAGGAGCTAGTCAAGAATTAGCCCTGCGAGCATTCAGCTTCGAGTTCAAGAAACAACGGGCGGTCACTGCGCCCAAAGCTTTGGGCCAAAGACGCAAACCTTTAGGCGAAATGCAAAGCTATGGGCGCACCTACAATAAGTTGTAGGGACGCGCATAACACTGCACTGCGGCGCACGAAATTGCAGGGAAGATTCGGCGTTGCTACCAAAAACTGTGCACTCGGATTCAACCGAAACTTTGCACTCCAAATTTCAGGATTAATTCGCATGCCGCAATCGTTCTTGGTCGGCGAAGCTCGCCTCTCCCATCGAAATTCCGAAGGAGGCAAACGGCCCTTGAAAGCGGCCGTTTCCATCGGCCTCATCGAAGGTCTGGTTCGAGCCCAAACCTACGGTTCTACGCAAGCCGAATTCTGCTCACAGGCCGTATGAGGTTGGTCGAACAAATTGATCATCGTGAAATTAGTGGACGGCTCTCGCATCGCAATGACGATAGTCACCCAGTTTTCTGCTTCGTGGTAGAAATTTGAGCTGACCCATTTTGTCTCGCCGAGTGCCGCATCTATTGCTGCGTTTGGATGCTCCAAATCTTCAAAGAGCCTCTTTGCTGCAGTTGCAATCTCGTTCGATACAATACCTCCGTATGGAACAGTGTCGCTTGCGCACTGTTCGGTAGTATATTGAGCTTCAATCCCGGTGACGACTACTAACACATTGAAACTTAATGCCTTTGGTGGGCGCTTAGGACCATCCTTCACATTCACTGTTGCGGTGTTTTGATCTAGTTCGCTGAGAAACTGAGAGACACGCGAAGCGTTGATCTCATCAAAATCCGAGCACAAAATTAAGCTGTCAGCGTCAAGCAACGCAGATTTGCTGTAGAAAGGCGTCGGTATATCTGCCAACGCAAAACATGGGGTAACGCAAACACAGACGATAGTGGCCAGAAGATTTCTCATTGGATCAGATACTATCAAGATTGCTTATGTCTCAAGGCAAAGTGTGGGCAAGTCGGTTAGAAAGAAGCGAGGTGCGTATTCACGCCACATGAAAGTTAGCTTTGTCCGCACAGCGGACGTAGGTCCTGTTCAATTCAAGGTCCGGTTCCCGCATAAGCAGTCAGTGGGACGTCAAAGCAGACGTTGCCGCGTGCCGGCTGGTATTGGCGTCCGGTTGCAGCCGCTTTGTGGACATCCGAAAAAAGTGCTCAGATGTCCGCGTTGGGCCCATTTTGCTGATTGCTGCAATGTGCAGGAATGACCGCTGAACAGGTGCCGGCAAGGGGCCAGCATTCGCTTGTCAGCTAATTCCAATGCTTGGTGGATTAATACGGTGTCCCCGAAAGCCAAATGCTTG
The DNA here is from genome assembly GCF_059610905.1 of Ruegeria sp. CDSC002. NCBI lineage: Bacteria > Pseudomonadati > Pseudomonadota > Alphaproteobacteria > Rhodobacterales > Roseobacteraceae > Ruegeria > Ruegeria sp. CDSC002. Next base: position 779,180 of record NZ_JBXWOM010000001.1, on the reverse strand, counting down.
GCGAAAATAATCAAACTAGCGGCTGATTAAACATAGCTCCGAATCCCACTTGAAATAGATTTAACCTAACGTCGGAGGCGCAATCATGACTGATTCAGATACAATTTTCTTTGGCTATCATGCTGATCCATCGCGCTCCAGCTCGTTGCAGGCTGCTGCCTACACCGAGCGCAAGTGGTTTGATGCAGACCTTCGCGCCATCCTCTCCAAAACTTGGCAATGGGTATGTCATGTCGAGAAAACACGTGAGCCGGGATCTTTTGTAACAGTGATTATTGCCGGCCAACCCATTGCCGTTGTTCGTGATAAAGAGGGTAAGCTTCGTGCCTTTTATAATGTCTGCAAACACCGTGCGCATGAATTGCTGTCGGGCGAAGGCAATACAACGCGGATCATGTGCCCCTATCATGCTTGGGTCTATAAACTTGACGGGCAATTGGCCCGTGCGCCACATACCGAAAACCTCGAAGATTTCAGGAAAGACGAGATTTGTCTCGATGCAGTGCAGGTCGAGGAATTTTGCGGCTTTGTTTTCGTTAATTTGGATCCGATGGCAACTTCTTTGTCAGAACAATCCGGCAACTTGGAAACCGAAGTGCGCCATTGGGCACCGGATGTGGATCAACTCACTTTTGGCCATCGTCTGACCTATGACATCAAATCCAACTGGAAGAACGTCGTGGACAACTTCCTAGAGTGCTATCACTGTCCTACAGCGCACAAGGATTTTTGTGACCTCGTGGATATGGATACCTACAAGGTTACGACCTACGGCATTTACTCCAGCCATATGGCTGACGCGGGCACAAGTCCGAATTCCGCTTATGACGTGTCGAATGCCACCGTGAAAACCCATGCGGTTTGGTGGCTCTATCCGACGACCTGCCTGATGCGGTATCCGGGACGGTCAAGCATGATCGTGTTGAACATCATCCCCGTTGGGCCAGATCGGACGCTTGAAACTTATGACTTCTTCCTTGAGACGCCGGAACCCGACGCGATGGAGTTGGATGCAATTCGTTATCTGGACGAAGTTCTTCAGGTCGAAGACATCAGCCTTGTCGAAAGTGTGCAGCGCGGGATGAACACACCTGCGTTCACCCAAGGTCGGATCGTCAATGACCCGGATGGTTCCGGCAAATCTGAGCACGCCGTACATCACTTCCATGGCTTAGTCCTGGATGCTTACGCAAAAGGTGCTGCGTGACGCGGCCAAACATCCTCGTGATAATGGCGGACCAATTGGCACCGCACTTCACTGGGGCATACGGGCACAAGGTTGCCAAGACACCCCACCTTGATGCGTTAGCCGCGCGCGGCATGCGCTTTGATGCGGCTTACTGCAATTCTCCACTCTGTGCACCTTCACGGTTTGCCTTTATGTCGGGCCAGCACATCAGCCGCATTGCAGCTTACGACAATGCATCCGAGTTCAGAGCATCGGTGCCAACATTTGCGCACTACCTTAAATCGCTAGGCTACCGGACCTGCCTTTCAGGCAAGATGCATTTCGTTGGCCCAGATCAGATGCATGGGTTCGAAGACAGGGTAACAACCGATATCTACCCCGCGGATTTCGCATGGACCCCGGATTGGGAAGCGCCAGATGAGCGGATCGATAAGTGGTATCATAACATGCAAACCGTCAAGGAAAGCGGTTTGGCCCATGCGACCTTCCAGATCGACTATGACGATGAAGTTGGCTTTGCCGCCAATCGCTGGCTCTTCGATGTGGCCCGAGACAAAGCACGTGGGAACGATGCACCCTTTGCGATGGTGGTAAGCTTCATTCACCCGCATGATCCTTACGTTGCGCGACCTGAATGGTGGAATCTTTATTCGGACGATGAGATCGACATGCCGTCCTTTACACCCGTGACGGAGGATCAGGACCCGTTCTCGCGTCGATTGATGGATGGGATCGAAGCATCATATGTGCCGCTCAGCGACGAAGAAATCCGTCGCGCGCGTCATGCTTATCTGGCCAATGTCAGCTACTTCGACAGCAAGATCGGGGAGCTGATTCAGACCCTCGAAGAGACGGGCGAGTTGGACAACACCATAGTGTTTGTAACTGCGGATCACGGCGACATGCTGGGAGAACGTGGGCTGTGGTATAAAATGAATTTCTTTGAACACTCTGCGCGCGTTCCACTGGTCATGGCCGGGCCGGGCGTTGTAGTGGGGACAACGCAGAATGCAGTGTCACTGGTTGATTTGCTGCCGACCTTTATCGATATCGGCGGCGGTAATGAGACGATGATCGGAGAGCCGATCGACGGCCGCAGTCTAATGCCTTTGGCCCGTGGCGAATACGACCCAGTTGATGAAGCCATCGGTGAGTATTGCGCTGAGATGACGGGCTATCCCGTAATCATGATCCGGCGCGGCCCTTTAAAATACATTCATTGTGACAGCGACCCGCCGCAGCTCTACGACCTAAACGCTGACCCGCTGGAAACAAAAAATGTTGCCACAGACCCTGACTATGCTGACCCGGCAGCCCGCTTTGCAGCCGAAGTCGCGGAACGGTGGGACGGTAGTGAATTGCGAAAGAAGATTATCGCCACGCAGAGATCACGCCGCGCGTTACATGCCGCGATGGAAGCAGGTGCCAGCGAGCCATGGGATTACAACCCACCATCTGATGCAAGTCAGCAATATGTCCGCAACAACTTGGATTGGACGGTGGCCGCGAGTCGCTACCGCTATCCGCCTTTGAAGGATTGAAGCCAATGATGCTGAACGGAAAAATTGCCCTTGTGACCGGCGCGCGCGGTGGCATCGGGCGTGCAATTGTCGCGCGGTTCCTAAAAGAAGGGGCAACAGTATTTGCAGCTGACCTCACACCGGAAGGATCGTTAGACCAGCACGACGAAGATGGCAGTCATTTTGTTAAGCTGGATGTGACTCAAGAGGCAGATTCGGTTGCGGCGATGGATCATGTGCGCGCCACACAAGGAAAGTTGGACATCTTAGTAAACGCGGCCGGGATCGAGATCGAAAAAACGGTTGAAGAGACCACGCTGGAGGAATGGAACCAAAGCTTTGCGGTTAATTCCACGGGCACGTTCCTGACCTCGAAATATGCCATCCCGTTGATGCGCGAAGCGGCGAAGACAGGGAATAGCGCAAGCCTCATCAATTTTGGCTCCTACGATGGGTTCATCGCTGATCCGGGCCTTGCGGCCTATTGCGCAACCAAAGGTGCAGTACACGCTTTGACCCGCGCAATGGCTTGCGATCATGGCCCCGAAGGTATCCGCGTAAACGCCATCTGCCCCGGCTATATCGATACCCCAATGCTGCAGAGCTTCTTCAACGGAGATGGATCTGGTGGCGCCGGCGGCAATATTGAAACGCTGCAACAGGCCGTGCGCGATGTTCATCCGACGCGCACCTACGGGACGCCACAGGACATTGCAAACCTGGTTAACTGGCTTGCTTCCGACGAAGCACGGTATGCCTCTGGCCAGTTGTGGGTTCTGGACGGGGGGCTGTCTGCACAAGTGCAGCAGATGAAGCTCTGATGCCCAAATCCGTCATCATCACCTGCGCACCCACAGGGGGCATCCATACGCCGTCGATGTCACCACATCTGCCGATTACGCCTGCCGAGATCGCGACAGCAAGTATTGAAGCGGCACAAGCCGGCGCGTCGATCATTCACTTGCACGCACGGCATCCAGAGACCGGCAAACCCGACCCCCGACCCGAGCTATTTCAGCAGTTCCTGCCTGTGATCAAACAGTCCACTGATGTGGTGATGAATGTCTCTACCGGCGGCGGTTTGGGTATGTCGATGGATGAGCGCCTGCTGGCCGCAACTTCGACTAGCCCAGAGATGGCATCTCTCAACATGGGTTCTATGAACTTTGGCATCTTTCCGATGCTGCAGAAATACACCGAGTTTCAGCATGATTGGGAACAGCCATTCCTGGAGATGACAGAGGACTTCATCTTTCCCAACACCTTCAAAACAATTCGTTACGCCATTGAAAAACTTGGTGGTGATCATGGCACCAAGTTCGAGTTCGAATGCTATGATCTTGGACATCTCTACAACGTCAAATGGTTCGTGGATCAAGGCCTGATCAAACCGCCTTTTTTCATTCAGATGGTGTTCGGCATCTTGGGTGGCGTTGGCGCGGATGCAGACCATCTAACCCACATGCACAACACAGCGGACAAGCTGTTCGGGGCAGAGAATTACGAATGGTCTGTCCTTGCCGCTGGCCGTCACCAAATGCCTTTTGCAACCCAAAGTGCATTGCGCGGCGGAAACCTTCGGGTTGGTCTCGAAGACAGCCTGTTCATTGGCAAAGGTGAGTTGGCCAAATCTAACGCGGAGCAGGTTACGCGCATCCGATCAATCGTAGAAAACCTTGGCCTTACGGTCGCGACGCCAGCAGAAGCGCGCATGCGGCTCGCACTAAAAGGCGGCGATCAGGTAGGGTTTTGAGGAGACGCTTATGCAGACGAAAATGTTGATCAATGGCGAATTGGTCGAAGGTACCGAAGAGGCGTTGGAAATCCTGAACCCTGCAACAGGCGAAATCATCTGCACAGTAAAAGAGGCCAGCGATGCACAGTCCGAGGCGGCAGTGCGCGGTTCGGCAGAGGCATTTGAGACCTTTTCGGGTACGACCCCCGCGGAACGCGCTGCGATATTGCTTCACATAGCTGAAGCTATCGAGGCGAACAGCCAGGAGTTGGCAGAACTTGAGAGCTTGGATGTGGGAAAACCCTGGCCATCGGCTCATGATGACGAAATGCCGCTGACGATCGATGTCTTTCGCTTTTTCGCCGGGGCTGCGCGCACCATGATGGGGTCTGCCTCTGGAGAGTATGTCGCGGGTCATACCTCGATGATCCGGCGCGACCCCATTGGCCCTGTCGCGGCCATAGCGCCGTGGAACTATCCGCTGATGATGGCATCCTGGAAAATTGCTGCACCAATTGCGGCAGGATGTTCGGTGGTGTTGAAACCTTCCGAGATCACGCCGCTATCTACTCTGCGACTTGCAGAATTGTTACAAGATGTTCTGCCAAAAGGCGTGCTAAACGTGATTCATGGTCGCGGGCTCGGCGTGGGAAATACCCTGATGAACAGCCCGCAGATGGAAGGGATCAGTGTTACGGGCTCTCCGGCGACAGGCATGGCTGCAATGCGGGCTGCTTCCCAGAAAGTTAAACACGTTCATCTGGAATTGGGCGGCAAGGCGCCGGTCATTGTCTTTGATGATGCTGATCTCGATGCTGTGGCCGAGACGATCCGATATGGCAGCTACTTTAATGCCGGTCAGGACTGCGCACAGCCTTGCCGCGTAATGGTTGCAGACAGTGTTTACGACAAACTTGTGGCTGCGATTGCCGATCAAGTTGACCAGATCCAGACTGGTGCACCGAAAGCTGAAGGAACGGAAATGGGCCCGCTTGTCTCTGCGGCACGGCGGGATCGTGTGGCTGGTTTTGTCGATCGCGCACGCTGCAGCTCTGAAATCGTTTCCGGTGGGGCGTCTGGCGAAGAAGACGGCTTTTTCTACCAGCCGACAGTCATTGCCAATGTCGACAACACTGCAGAGATTGCCTGCAACGAGGTATTTGGACCTGTTGTAACTGTCTCTCGTTTTTCCGAGGCAGAAGATGCGTTGAAGATCGCCAACAACGGACCTTACGGGTTGGCCTCATCGGTTTGGACACGAGATGTTGGGAGAGCAATGCAAATGACGTCCAAGTTGCGCTATGGATTCACCTGGGTAAACACGCATGGGGTTGCGACCCCCGAGATGCCATGGGCCGCGATGAAAGGCTCGGGCACAGGCAGTGATATGTCGGTCTATGCATTGGACGCTTATACTGCGATCCGTCATGTCATGGTGGCACACTGATGCGGTTGGGTGGAAAACGCGCCTTTGTTACAGGCGGCAAGCAGGGCATTGGGCGGGGCATTATTGAGGGGTTCATGGCTGAAGGGGCCGCTGTCACTACCTGCGGGCGCGGCCCTCAACCCGATGATCTTCCAGAAAACGTAATTTGGTACACACTGGATGTGTCTGACGCCGAAGCGGTTGCAGAGATCGTCAGTATAGTCGGTGGAACTGATATCCTTGTAAACAACGCCGGCGTTCAGGTCGAAAAAACTGTTACCGAAAGCTCGGACGCGGATTGGGACTTGGTGATGGGCGTAAATGCGCGAGGCGTTTTTAACTGTTGTCGCGCCTTCATTCCAGAAATGTCGCAAGGTGGCTCGATCATCAACATCGGTTCGATCTCGGGCAATGCCGCGGACCCATCGATGGCGCTCTACAATGCGTCAAAAGCGTTTGTGCATGGGCTCACACGCTCTATCGCAGTGGACCATGGACCAGCGGTTCGCTGTAATGCGATCTGCCCGGGATGGATTGAAACAGGCATGCTGGACGCAGCGTTCGACCTCGCGCATGACCCGGAAAAGGCCAAATCCGACGCGTTGGCTCGCCACGCGGTCAAACGCTTTGGCAAACCTGCCGATATTGCAGCGATGGCTGTGTGGCTGGCTTCTGACGACTCGTCTTTTGCAACCGGCCAGTTGTTCACGGTGGACGGTGGTCTGACGGCGGCCTCCCCCCTTAATCCGGGGCTGTTATGATGTCAGAAATTGAAAGAACCGCCATTCTTGGAGCCGGTGTGATAGGGGCAAGCTGGGCAGCTTTGTTTCTCGCCTCGGGCCGTAGCGTGACGGTCTTTGACCCCGATCCGAATACCGAAGCATCCGTTCGCTCTTATGTCGAAAAAGCCTGGCCGGCACTGGACGAGTTGAACCTCACAGATAGGGCCACACCCGACGCTATCACTTTCGTTTCAACCGCCGAGGCGGCTGTCCAGGGCGCGCAATTTGTTCAGGAGAACGTGCCAGAAAGACTGCCAATCAAGCATTCGACCTATGCCGAGATTGAGCCAGAGTTGAACCCTAACGCAATAGTTTCCAGCTCAACTTCCGGCCTGACGCTTGAAGCTTTGCAAGAGGGATGGCGCGATCCCAGCAAATTGATCCTAGGTCATCCATTTAACCCACCGCATCTCATCCCATTGGTCGAATTGACCGTCAACGATTCCACCGGTTCAGATGTCTTGGACCGCACAGAGGCTTTCTACAAAGACATTGGTAAGATCACGATCCGGATCAAGAAAGGCATGCCAGGACATGTCGCGAACCGTTTGCAAGCCGCAGTTTGGCGCGAGGCCGTTCATATGGCGGTCGAAGGCGTTGCCAGTGTCGAAGACATCGATAAAGCGATGTGGGCTGGCCCGGGACTGCGATGGGCGGCGATGGGTCCGACAACCCTTTTTCACTTAGGCGCAGGCGATGGTGGCCTGCAGGCTTTCTGTGACCATTTCAAAGACACATTCAATGGCTGGTGGGACGACTTGGGCGATCCTCGTCTTGATGAGGATGTCATCAATAAACTGGTCGATGGCATTAACGATCAAACTCAGGGGCAAAGTACCGAAGAGTTATCAGCGCAACGCGACAAGATGCTTACAGCGATGCAAAAAGCTACCCAACACTTTCGGACTTGATGTCGGGATTGAACATTGGCCAAGCGCGAAACTCGAACGGGGTGCGGCCTTCAATGCGATCCGCACTGGGTGTCAATCCAAATCGTTTGCGGTATGCCCGGCTGAAATGAACCTGTCCATTAAACCCTGATGCTTCCGCAATCTCGCTGAACTTAAGCTCAGTTTGCGTCACTAATCCGCGCGCGCGATCAAGGCGAATGTCGCGGTAATACTCGATCGGTGACTTATGGACATATTGCTGAAACAATCGGCTAAGTTGTCGTTGCGAAATCTTCAACCTCGCTGATATTTCAGGGATCGACAAAGTGGCTTCCAAGTGCGCCTCCATCAAATCGATCGCGTCCCTTACCACTCCAGAGGTGACGTAACCCAGCGGCTCCATGTCTTTGGGGTTCTGTGATTGGCCTTCTCCGCGCACATTGTGATGAAAAAGGTATCGAGCAGATGCATTGGCGATACTCTCACCAGCGACAGAATGTACAAACCGCAATCCCAGATCGGTTGCTGCAGAACCCCCGCAACAAGTGAAAATCTTTCCATCCATAATAATCATGTTCTCTGACACGGTGATGTCATGGGCCGTTTCGGCAAAGGCGTCGATGTGTTCATAGTGAACCGTTGCGGTCTTTCCTTTGAGTAGTCCAGCCGTCGCAAGTACAATCGCGCCGGTATCCAAACCACCAACGATTGCTCCACCCGATTCCCATTTCTGTAGGGCTACCTTGAACTGAGGTGTCCCGTGACGCTCAGGTGTCCAACTAGTACTCACCAGAACCATCCAAGGCTTGCGCCTCACCACCTCCGCCAATGGGGCAGTGTCAACGACCAAGCCACTGCTGGATTCAATTGGACCACCGGGGTCTGAGACATAGGTCCAAGAAAATCGAGCTGAACCCGTCAGGTAATTTGCTACTCTGAATGGATCCACGAAAGACGTTGTCGCCGAAACATTAAAATGCGAACTCACCAAAACAACTATGTCTAACTTGCGATCTATTGGCTGCGTCATGGCCGATTTTGTAAAACAGCGTCCAAAATTGTCAATTATGTTCCGGAAATACGCAAAAGACACCAAAGGGCATTGTTAGAGGAAACCGGCTTGAGGCGGGTAGGGTGGTTTCGTCGCTTCGCGGGATGACAAGACGCTCGCGCTTCCACTACTTCAAAACCAGCCCTGAGATCATCCGCCTGATGTTGATGATGTATGTTCGATTTCCGCTGTCACTTCGCAACGTCGAAGACCTGCTGCCTGAGCGTGGCATTTGCTATTCATGCCCCAGAGCCTGCCCGTTTTCGTCAAAAAAGTGCAGTTTGTCGGTCGGGAAGTGCAGACCAATCTTCGCCCCAGGCTTAAGGTCCGTATCACCGTTAAGTCGGACGGTTACCTTTTCTTCCACGCCGCAATCAACAATCAGGAAAGTGTCTGCACCCAGGTATTCGATCACCTCGATTATCCCATCACTCTGACCCTCACCCGCGGCAACCACCTCGATGTGTTCAGGACGAACACCCAACTTCTCGGCAACACCTGGCAGAGCAAAATCACCGTTTCTGCCGTATTCCAGGGTGTATCTGCCTGCCTGGGTGGAACAGGGAAGTACATTCATCTTCGGGCTGCCGATAAACTGTGCGACGAACAGGTTGGCCGGGTGTTCGTAAAGCTCGCGAGGCGTACCTACTTGAGCGATTTTGCCGTACTCAAGAACAACAATCCGGTCGGCGAGAGTCATTGCCTCAACCTGATCATGCGTGACGTAGATCATCGTGCGCTTGAGGCTTTGGTGAAGTTTGGCGATCTCATACCGCATCTCAACACGAAGCGCTGCATCTAGGTTTGAAAGCGGCTCATCGAACAGGAACGCCGTCGGATCGCGTACGATAGATCTTCCGATCGCCACCCGCTGCCGCTGACCGCCAGACAGGTCCTTTGGCCTGCGCTCAAGGAATGGTCCCAACTTGAGAACCTCGGCGGCCCGGTTGACCTGTTCGGCTATCTCGACCTTAGATACCCCTGCAACTTTCAGAGAGAACCCCATGTTCTCGGCAACCGTAAGGTGCGGGTATAGCGCATAGGATTGGAACACCATCGTCAGCCCGCGTTTTGAAGGCGGATGATCTGTGACGTCGCTGTCACTTATCAACAGAGATCCGCGCGAGATGTCCTCGAGCCCACCAATCATGCGCAGCAGGGTAGATTTCCCACAGCCGGACGGGCCGACGAAGACAATGAACTCACCTTCCTCGATCTTGAGATCTACGCCCTTGATAACCTGCGCCGAGCCGAACCACTTTTCGACTGACTTTAGTTCGATGCTACCCATCAGGCCCTCCCTGCCCAGTGAAGCCAGACGGCGGCTGTCCAGGTGAATGCCTGGCCACCCGCAGGGCTGCCGGTTTTTGGGTCGAAGTACTCTGCGAACCCAAAGCCCGATATCAGTTCGGCAGTTTTCTGGCGCAGCTGTTCTGCCTGTTGTGCATGCCCCATATCCGCTAGGCCAAACCCGATCATCATGTTCATGAAAGCCCAGGTCGGACCTCGCCAGTACCGACGTGCGTCGAATTTCGGCATATCCGGATCATAGCTTGGAACGGGGTAAGGCACAGTTTCCAGTACTGATTTCAATCCTTTAAGCATCCGATCAGACTCCATGCCAGCGTACCAACACAAGTATGACGCGTTGGAAATACTGTCGGCCATCTCTCCGGTATGCGCGTCACGGGAGTCGAAGCTCCCTAGGTCATCGTTCCAAAGCGAACGCGCGCCGGATTCGAGCTTTTCAATATCCTCACTCAGGCCCTCGGCCTCCAGTTCGAGCTTCTCGCTGATCATCAGCAAGTCCCGTGCAGCGCGAAGCGTGGTGAACGTCATAGTGGGATCGGCGACGCGGAACGGGTTCAGGGCCAACAGGGCTTGTTGGTCCCATCCCGCATCTCTGCCGATCTGAACCAGCTTGATGTACCGGTCGTAGTCGAACTTTGTGGGTCGGTCGTCGCTGTTCACGTGGCTGGTGTCGCGGCGCTGGTATTCCCCAACATCCGATGCATCCATGCGCGCCATGGAGTTGTCCCAATCAGGTGCGTTGTCGCGACCTGCCTCCCACGGATGGGTCGTGCAAACGGCACCGAATTCATCAAGGCGCCATTTCATGATCCAACGATGCCACGCCAACAATTTAGGGAATAGCTCCTTCATGCGAGCATCCCCAAACGCGGTATCCTGTTCCCAGATTTTACGTGCCATGGTCGCAGCAATGGGTGGTTGGATGATGCCCGAAGACGGGATCGGGCCATTGCATCCCCAAACATCGGGGCCGGGGAAATACCCTTCATCCTGCTGGTGGAACAGGATATGCGGAACCATGCCGTCTTCCCATTGCCCGGTGAACAGCGTCTCGATCTCAGTCCAAGCGCGGTCGAGGTCGAACTGGGCAAAGCCAAGCGCGGCAATCGCGCTGTCCCAGTTCCACTGGTATGGGTACAGCCCCTCGGTAGGAATGGTGTAGCCGCCGCGATCGTTGGCAATCAGGATATTGCGCGCCTCGCGGTCGGGGTTCGTATGTTGGTTCATCTGTGTCATCCTTTGACAGACCCCGCTGTGAGGCCCTTGGTCATGAAACGTTCAAGCCCCAGGAACAGCGCCATGATAGGAACGGTGGCGATCACCGCACCGGCCATCAGGTGCTGACGGGGAATTTCTGAGGAGTTCAACATCGTGACCCCTCGGGTCAGAGTGAATTTCGACGGGTCGTCCAGCAGCATGAAGGCCAGCAGGAATTCATTCCACGCGATCATGAAGACATAGAGCGAGACTGAGGCCAGCGCGGGCAGGCTGAGGGGCAGGGTGATCTTCCAGATCACTGCCAGACGGGACAGACCGTCCATCAGCCCGGCTTCCTCCACCTCGGTCGGCAGGCCCCGGAAATAACCTTGCAGCATGTACAGGGCCACCGGGATCGTGGTGACCGGATAGATCATGACGATGCCGAGGATCGAGTTGCGCAGCCCTGTCAGCGAGAAGGCGATATAGATCGGTAGCGCCAGAACGATCATCGGCACCATGTAGATCAACAGGATCGAGCGCGAGAACGCCTTTTGACCCTGAAACCGGAACCGTGCCACCGCGTAAGCTCCGGGCACGCTAAACAGTAGCGTGATGAATACGGTCAGGACCGAGACATAAAGCGAAGTCCAAAGGTATGTACCGAAATTGAAGTCACGGAACAGTTCGGTGTAGCTGCGGAACAGATCGGTGCCCTGGGACAAGTCGACCGAGAAGTCCAACGGGTTCTGTAACAATGCCTGCTGAGACTTCAGGCTGGTCATGACCATCACGTAGAACGGGATCACGACGATTGCCGTGAAGAATATGTACCCGAACCCTGTGAAGAAGCGGATCACCGCCTCTTCGTATTCATGGCGCGTGAGCTCTCCGAATGGCGTTTCTTTAAGGATCGCCGCCAGGGAAAGGTGCATGACGACGGTCATGGCGACAACTGTGACCACAACAGCCTGCAGGGATGTGTCCGAGCCGATCAGAACCGGACCAAACCCGGTCAGCCCGGACAGGCCCAGAAACGCCGATATACCGAGGCGGGCCGGAGCATGCTGCGCAGGAAAGCGGACATAGACCAAACCGGCGACTGCACCCCAGACCAGGCAGAGCAGAACTTGTGGGCGAAAAGCGGCCCCGGTTGAAAACGACATGGTAATTGCCACCGTGGTTGCGATCACGACTAGCCAGATTGCGCCCAGTACCGGGGCAGTAAGATACCCTTTGCGCATCACAGACCCTCCTCACGGCTGATGAAGCGGAAGAAGACAAAGCTGAAGGCGATCAGGCACACCAGGATCACAACGGCCACCGCCGCACCTGCACCGATGTTCGAGATCGCAAAGGCCTGCTCATAGACATTCACGGTAAGCGTGCGGGTGCCCGCATTGCCGCCGGTCAGCAGAAAGATGTCGTCGAACTTATTGAACGTCCAAATGAAGCGAAGCAGGAACAGCACTGATAGAATGCCCAACAGTTGCGGGATGCTCAGCAGCCAGAACTTCTGGAACGGCGAAGCTCCGTCCATATCCGCCGCCTCATACATGCTGGAGTCGATGGACTGCATCCGGGCCAGGATGAACAGGAACGACAGCGGGAAGTAGCGCCAGATTTCGAACACGGTGACCATGATCAGCGCCAACGGGCGTTCACCGAAGAAATTGATTGGCTCGCTGCTCAGCCCCATCTGCACTAGCAAAGCGTTAGCGGAACCTGAGAAAGGGTCAAACAGCGTCACCCAAGTGAATGCGACGGCGATGACGGGGGCGACATAGGGGAACAGGTAGAGGCCACGGATGAAGCCTTGTCCCCTAAAGCTTTTGTTCAGCAATAAAGCGGCGAACAAGCCCATGACCAAAGCGCCAATCGTGCCGAAGACTGTGTAGAACAGCGTGACCCAGAGAACGCCCCAGAATTCCGAACCATCAAAGACCCGGGCAAAGTTTTCCAGGCTGAACTCAAGGTTGGTCAGAACGTTTGGCCCGCTTCCTGTGAGGCGAGGCTCGGATTCTTCGACGAAATCCTCGAATGCTTGGAGATCTCCGTCGACCGTGACCGGTATGCGGATACGCTCACGCTGACCACCATCCAAGGTGCCAAAATCACAAAACAAATCCCGCCCCTCCAGGACGCAGGGCTCGACGATTTCTCCGACGGCGACGCCATCTGGCAGCACATCACTCAGGGTCACGCCTTCAACGGCGATCTTCTGGCTGGAGTTACGCAGCCGGTATTCGATCCGCAGATCGTCGCCAGAGCCGCGCAGGCTTTCGCGGACAACCGGAGTAGGTGGGCGCAGGTCGGACAGGGTAAACGGTTTGAAGCTGATCCAGATGATCGCCAGCAAGGGCAGGATCACCACAAGCGACACGCTGATCACGGTCGGAGCCAGCAGCGCCCAAGCCAGACGCGCCTCGCGTTTGGCAAGAGCCCCGGTTCCGGTCGGTGGGGTGGCCGAAGACATGGAATACCTCGAAGGGTTGCGAGCAGCGGCGCGGACGCCGCTGCAGGTTCTGGTTGATTACTGAACTTTGGCCAGCTCTTCGTTCATGGCTGCAACTGCGGCAGCCGCGTCAATCTCATCGTCGATATACTGCCGGACCACGCGGTTGATGGCCTGAGAGTTGATCATCTTCGACGCCAGCGCCAATTGACCCTCGGCCACGCCCCAGCGCTGTGCAACGTCCAGACCGCCCACGATTTCGTCGATCATGGCTTGGTCATAAAGCTCACCCAGGGGGGCCTTGCGGTCAACGCCTACAGGCAGCTCGGCCCATGCTTCAGAAAAGGCTGTCGGATTGTCGGCGTTGCCGCGACGAACAGGGAATTTGCCCTCAGGCGCAATTGCCAGAGTTTGGGTGTACCCGTCATCCATCGCGAATTTCACGAATTCCATCGCGGCGTCCGTATCCGCATCGTTGGTAATGCCGAAATACCGCACATCGCCCCATGCTGCGCCATCCGGGTTGGACGGGCCAGAGAAGTTGGTCACGATTCCAGTCTTACTCGCCAATTCGCTTGAGGTCGGATCGTCGCTAATTGTTGGCGGAGCGCTGTCCCGCAAGCCGGCCAGTTCATCCAGAATGAAGGGCGACCAAATGATCATCGCGGCCTTGCCGTCGAAATACAGCTCTCGCGATTGCTTCCAGTACAGCTCACCCGGAGGCGACGCCTTTGAGATTGCTTTGTAGAAGTCCAGAACCTCGGTTGTCTTGGCCTCATCCAGTGGCTGGAAACCATCAGCGCCAACTGGCGAGACGCCATTGGCGAGGAACACATGTTCCAGCACCTGGCTCATGAAGTTCTCATCAACTTTGGTCGCGGCGACAAAGCCGTACATTTCCGGCGGGTTGTGCAGTTTTTCCAGCGCAGCCAATACGCTGTCAAATGAGTTGGGCGCATCCAGGCCAGCTTCGTCAAATAGGTCTTTGCGGTAGACAACCATTTGCGTCCAACCATCGACAGGTACCGAGGCTGTTTCGTCATTAAAGGCCGCCATACCCAATGCGCCGGGTGCAAATGTGTCGGCGCCCAGCTCTTCGATCACTTCTGTCGCAGCTTCGGTGTCAAGAATACCTGCTTCGGCCCAGGGCAGCGCATATTGCAACGGATGATAGACCACATCTGGCAGGTCGCCTGCAGCGAAGGCTGCGGTAGCTCGTGTGCCCAGATCGGTTTCGGTGACCGGGATCACCTCAACTGTGGTGCCAGTTTCCGCTTTAAACTGGTCCGCCATTTCCTGCTGCTTTGCGAGCCGTTCTGGTTGCTCCTCAGTTGTCCAGAAACGAATTGTATCTGCCTGTGCTGACACGGCTGCCAACGCCAGCGCCAGCGATGTGCCAAGCATCAGTCGAGATGCCTTTGGTGTAAGTTTCATGATCGGTCTCCTCCCCGATTTTCATTTTTGAAATGTGTAATTTTTCGCGCCAACTCTTTAGGTGTCAGGCGCGGTGGTCCATCAGAATCCCGTTCCAAAAGAACGGCTTCGCCGAGCTCACGCAGGCTTTCCGGTGTTTCTCCACGGGTTTGCAGTATGAGCATTTCAGCAAGGCGTTCGCCAGCCCGCTGTGAATCGACGCTGAATGTCGTAAGACCCGGGCTGACGTACTGGCTTTCGGGTATGCCGTCATACCCAAGGATCGAGACATCCTGACCGATTTGCAGGCCAAACTCGGCGCAAACAGTGTATGACCCTAATGCGGCCAGATCAGTCGCAAAGACGATCCCGGTCGGTGGATTCTCCAGTTCCAGCAAAGCTCGGGCTTGGACTGCCCCTTCATCACGGGTGCGCGCGTCCTCGCGTATCAGTTCAAGGTCGATGGGCAAGCCAGCAGCGCTCAGACCTTCGAGATAGCCATCGCGTCGAAGGTGGCTGTAGTTGAATTTCGGATCGCTGCCGACGAAGCCAATGCGACAATGGCCAAAACCATTCAAACGACTGACCGCGCTACGGATTGCCGTTTCACCCGAGATATCAAACCAAGATGTATCGTCGTAAGGGTCCGCTTGCCCGTATCCCGTTCGACCGTAGAGTATGAATGGAACATTCAATGCGCTTAGATACTTGATACGAGCGTCGTCGACTTCCGTCCTGGGCAGAATAAACCCGTCCGCTTTGCGCTCTTCCACAAGGCGCCCCAGAACGTTGAGCATATCTTTTTCGGACTTGGCCGTTGAGATAGTCATCGTCCAATCGAATGCGCTGGCACCTTCGCAAGCGCCCGCCAGAAAGTCCTGCAGAAACGGATTGTGCCGGTCCGGTTCCCCGCTGTTAATGACCATCGCAATTGCACGTACTTTCCCTGTGCGGATCGCCTGCGCGTGGCTGAGCGGGCGATAGCCCATCTTTCTTGCAGTAGATTCGACCCGTTTTCTGGTGGTCTCCGAGATGTCGGAATACCCGTTCAAAGCACGCGACACGGTGCTCTTTGAAAGACCGAGGTGATCAGCCAACTCGTCCAGCTTCACCCTTCGGGAGGAGGGATCGCGACGGAGCGAAGATTCGCGCTTCGGTAGACTGGGATTCGTTCTCATTCCATTATTTGTTCGCTCCGAAACCGGTTTCGGCAATCAAAAAATCGAAAAACTCCTCTGATTACTCGTTTGACCGCGCTAAATCTCCGGTGCTCTGATGTTCACCTGTTCTCTGACAGTTCGATAATTTATGACTTGTTTGATTGGCAGGGGACGTCCACATCAAAGGCCTCTTAGCGGAAATGATGAAGGATCTGGACGCCGGTCATAGCGAGGACGTACCCGTGGTGATTGATCAGACCTATCTGCAGATGGACGCACGTCGTCCAACCCTATGGACTAAAGGGACAAAGAGGGCTGTTCGGCCGAACCAAAGGCAGCGCAAGCTCGAAGCAAAAGGCCATCTGCGACAGCCAGGGACACCGGCTGAACGTTTTTGTGACCACCGGTCAGGTCAGGAATAATACCGGTTGGATGAAGTTCGTGTGCGGAATGTCGACTTTCCGCCCTACCGGTGGATGGCTTTGCGCTTGCGGCAGACTATTCGCCTATGCATCGAACGGCAGGTTGGTGGCCGCTATCCTTTGTTTTGCCCAGCAGATTGCAGCCATGGCGAATGACAGAAAGGTCCGCGGAACAGACATTGAGTTGAATTCTAGAAACGACTGCTCCGAGCCGACAACAAACGTCGCAATTTCGCGACTTGCGTGCCCTAAACGGAGAAATTTCTGCAAAGGCACGAACGACCAAGACACAGCGCAGCAGCGATGCCGAACTTTCGCACATCAGGCAGAAATATCCGATGGCGAAACCCGCGTAGCGCGTAACAAATCGGCCCCGAAGAATGGTATGGTTGCGGATGGTTGTTTAGCTTGGCAAGAGCATTTCGTATACGGACAGCCGATGAGTGAAGACAAAACCTAACACCCAGACAAACGTTGAAATGAAAGCCTGTACTTTCGGCCTCTCCAATCGGGTTTAGGTGCTGACAATTTGGCAAGTCCGTTCTGGGGGCTAATTCACTTCTGAGATCATTACCCCCCCCTGCTTCGCCAAGAGGTCAACAATTGCGCTAACCCCCTTTTTGTGGCGAAGGGACGAGAACAAAAATGGCCGTCCTTTGCGCATTCTGGCTGCATCTCGTTCCATGACCTCCAGTGAAGCGCCAACATGTGGCGCCAGGTCGGTTTTGTTTATGACCAGGATGTCGGATTTTGTTATTGCAGGTCCGCCTTTTCGCGGGATTTCCTCTCCAGCGGCGACGTCGATCACATAGATTGTAAGGTCTGCGAGTTCCGGGCTGAAAGTAGCCGACAGATTGTCGCCACCGCTTTCGATCAGAACGATATCAAGATCTGGATGGCGTTCCTGCATTTCAGCGACAGCGGCAAGGTTTATCGATGCATCCTCGCGGATTGCTGTATGTGGGCAACCGCCCGTTTCGACGCCGATAATCCGATCTTGGGGAAGGACCTGCATGCGCACCAGCGCTTCGGCATCCTCCTGCGTATAAATGTCATTGGTGATGACGCCCACTGAACAAGCATCGCGCAGGGCTTCAGACAAAGCAGCGGTCAATGTGGTCTTTCCGGCTCCAACCGGACCACCGATGCCAACGCGAAGAGGGCCGTTCATACTGCTCATGTTCGGAATATCCTTGAATACTGTGTTTCGTGTCTCATCGACGCGATGTCCGTCAGGAACGCAGTCGAACTTAGTTCTTCTAAACCTGCCAATTGCGCCTTTTCGGCGATATGAGCACATTGCGGTGTCAAATTACGGATCAGTTTCTGAGCGTCGGTTTGCCCCAGCGGCGCAAGACGCGTTGCGCAAGCGACCAAGTTGCTTGCGAATGCTTGTAAATACATCTTCGTCGTCAGTAGTAGGGGGAGGTTTTGCAGACGCGCGGCGTGGCCCACCGACACTGGGTAGGAAAGCTGTTGGATATCTAAATCCCAGACATCTCCTGTGACAGTCCCGAACGCCTGTCCCAGCAGTTCGGTTTCCATTTTCCTTTCGGATGACGCGCAGATAGCCCGTGCCTTGGCATCGATGCTGAAAAGTTCATCTTTGTCCCGCGCGTCGTATGCGGACACCACGAAAAGAGCATCATTCCATCCAGATCCGTGTTCCAGCGCATCTGAAATCCAGGCTTCGGCGTCTTGGGAACTGGCGACCGCTCCTTCGTCAATTGCAGCTTCCAACCCATGAGAATAAGCAAAGCCCCCCACAGGGTATGCCGGAGACAACCACTGGGTCAGAGTCAGGATATCGGCGTCAGTGGGCGTGGCCATGTGTCCTGCCATGGCCATAGGCTCCGCCTTCGGGGTTGAACGGTTCGTGCACCTCGCGCACTGTGGCTCCGATTTTCAAAAGCATGTCTCGGATCACATGATCGACCTGGATCAGCAGACGATCCTTTTCGATCTGGCAGGGCGTGTGGCGATTGCCGATATGCCACGCGATGCGTGTCAGGTCCGGAGCGGAAACCTCTAGCAGTGCTTCGGGTGCAGCCTGTATTTCCACTTCGCGACCGTCGTCCAGAACCAACGTGCCACCGTGGTTCAACGAGGTGGTTTGCGACAGATCGACGAGAATTTGTTCGCCACTTTCACAGGTCAGAACCTTGCGACGCAAAAACCGATCGTCATAAGTCAGAGACAGGCAATCTGCGGACTCGCCGTGCATATGATCCGAGTAACGGCGTGCGGTGCAGAGCAGGGCGGTCATACCGTCGCCTCCTCTGGAGCAGAAATGGTCAGAGCCAGATTGAATCCGCAAACACCCGGTGCACGATCCGTTCGCGTGATAGGCCGCGTTTTGTCAGCTCTTCGTCGCTGAGCGATTGCAGGAATTCGACCTGTCGAACGCGTGATTGAGCTTCGGCCACACTGATCAGAGCCCCGTAGACTGATGCTGCAATGGACGCGACCAGACCGGGCACCGAAAAGCGTGCGTGAGATTGTGTTGCTGAGTGTGCCATTTGGACCCTCGTAAACGTTGGTCCTCCCTTGGGCATTAATATCTGTCATATCGGCCTCACTTTGAAGTGGGTGTTTGGTCATTTCTGCCTTGCGCGCGGTGCAATGCAGCATAATTTTTAGTCAGAACATAAAGTATCGCTGTGCCATTGGCAGCACTTCGGCGGGTTGGCAGGTCAGCAATTCGCCATCTGCCCGGACTTCGTAGGTTTCTGGATCAACTTCGACATGAGGTGTCGCGTTGTTGAGCAGAAGATCCTGTTTGCCAATCTCTCGCGTGTTTTGGACAGCGACGGTCTGCTTTGCCAATCCAAGTGTATCACCGATCCCGTCCGCCAGCGCGGCTTGCGAAACAAAGGTGATGGCCGAGTTTTCAACGGATCGACCATAGGCACCGAACATTGGCCGACTATAAACCGGCTGCGGGGTAGGAATCGAAGCATTCGGATCACCCATCTGTGCACAAACGATGGTGCCGCCCAGCAAAACCATCTCAGGCTTCACTCCAAAAAAGGCAGGGTCCCATAGGACGAGGTCGGCGCGTTTTCCTTCCTCGATACTGCCAATCTCGTGACTGAGGCCATGGGCTACGGCAGGGTTGATCGTGTACTTGGCGATGTAACGGCGAACGCGCAGGTTGTCGTTGTCACCGGATTCCTCTGGCAGGCGGCCTCGCTGTTTCTTCATCTTGTCAGCCGTTTGCCAGGTGCGAATTAGAACTTCGCCAACGCGCCCCATCGCCTGACTGTCAGAAGCGATGATGCTGAAGGCACCCATGTCGTGCAGGATATCTTCAGCCGCGATGGTCTCACGCCGGATGCGGCTTTCGGCAAAGGCGACATCCTCTGGAATGGATTTGTCGAGGTGATGGCAGACCATCAGCATGTCGAGATGTTCCTCGACCGTGTTCACCGTAAAGGGCCGCGTCGGGTTGGTAGAGGAGGGTAGGACATGGTCCTCACCGCAGATTTTGATGATGTCGGGGGCGTGGCCGCCGCCCGCGCCTTCGGTATGGAAGGCGTGGATAGTACGACCCTTTATCGCGGCAACTGTATTTTCAACAAACCCGGATTCGTTGAGCGTGTCGGTGTGGATCATAACCTGAACGTCCATCGCATCAGCGACCGAAAGGCAGCAGTCGATGGCCGCAGGAGTCGTGCCCCAGTCCTCGTGCAGTTTCAGAGCACAAGCTCCGGCTCTGACCTGTTCCTCCAGAGCCGCGGGAAGCGAAGCATTTCCCTTGCCCGCAAAAGCAAGATTCATGGGAAAAGCATCTGCCGCCTGCAACATCCGGCCGATATGCCATGGGCCCGGTGTGCATGTGGTCGCCAGAGTGCCATGTGCCGGGCCAGTGCCGCCACCGAGCATGGTCGTCAGGCCAGAATGCAGCGCGTCGTCTATCTGTTGAGGGCAGATGAAGTGAATATGGCTGTCGAACCCGCCAGCCGTCAGGATGCGACCCTCGCCAGCGATGGCCTCTGTGCCGGGGCCGATGATGATGTCTACACCGGGCTGCGTATCCGGATTTCCGGCTTTGCCGATCTTGGCGATGCGCCCGTCCTTTAGGCCGACATCCGCCTTGTAAATACCCGAGTGATCCACGATCAGAGCATTGGTGATCACCGTGTCCACGGCCCCCTCGGCTCGCGTGGCCTGTGACTGCCCCATCCCATCGCGAATGACTTTGCCACCACCGAATTTAACCTCTTCACCATAGACATCTTCGCGGTGGCCGGTCTCGCTGAAACGCGCAGTCGTTGCGCGCTCCACGATCAGGTCTTTTTCTACTTCGATGATCAGATCGGTATCTGCCAATCGTACTTTGTCGCCGACCGTGGGGCCGAACATGGAGGCATAGTCACTCCGACTGATCTTGCCCGGCATCTTTCAAAGCCCCCATGATATGCATATTGAAACCGTAGATGTGCCGGCGCCCCTCAAATGGCACCAGCATAACTTCGCGAGTTTGCCCTGGCTCAAATCGCATCGCAGTGCCCGCCGGGATGTCCAGCCGCATACCCAAAGCTGCATACCGATCAAAATCCAGAGCCGGGTTTGCTTCGGAAAAATGGTAGTGGCTGCCGACCTGTATTGGTCGGTCGCCGGTATTGGCGACAATAACAAGACGGCTGCTGCGTCCTGCGTTCAGCGTCAGTGAGCCTTCGGCCGGAAAAATCTCACCCGGGATCATTTCGGCAGCTTCAAAATCACGGTAATGGCGATGATCGCAATCAAAGCCAACCCAACTGCGAGCGCGGCGTAATCACTGCCATGAGCGTGAACTTGGGTATCCGAATGGGCCATGGCCGGACCAGCCAGAATGAGAGCGGGAAACAGCATACGGTTCATGGAGAACTCCTTTAGAAATTAGCGAATGGGGTTGTGGACAGTCACAAGTTTTGTGCCATCCGGGAAAGTGGCTTCGACCTGTACCTCGTGGATCATCTCGGGCACGCCTTCCATGCATTGGTCACGGGAGATCACTTCAGCCCCGGCTTGCATCATGTCCGCGACCGAACGGCCATCGCGCGCGCCTTCGACCACGGCGTCGGTTATCAACGCAATGGCCTCGGGGTGGTTCAGCTTAACGCCGCGGGTCAGCCGTTTTCGAGCGACCTCGGCGGCCATGGCGACCAGCAATTTGTCTTTTTCTCGAGGGGTCAGGTTCATGTCAGAGCATCCAGCATCGGGGTAAAGTGTCTTTGTTCAGTCGGCGTAGAACTGGTATCAGCGTTCGCCGCAAAGCAAAGCTGTTGTCCGCCAGAATGCGAATGACCAATAGGTCTTTCCGGATCAGGGTTGCACCGGCGGTGTCCGGTAGCATTTCCCGGACAGGTTTTAGATGACCTTCGGCGGAACTCGACGCTAAGACGATTAGCGCCATCGCCCCTGCGCCGTTCGCAATATGCGGCTTGGACAAATGCGTATGCCAATCACCTGAGAACCTGATCGCCTCGAGAAACACTGGCGTGTCCTCGCGGCGAATCTCGATTCTATCGCGCAAGCGGATGCCGGTCAGCGTCTCGCCCATGGCAATGCGCCCAAAGACCAGCGGCTCGACCATCAGCATTTCAGCATCAAGCCCCATGTCGATCCTGAGGCGCCGGTCCAAAGCACTGCCGTTGTACAGGATGGTTTCCTGCGGCAGCCAGTTCAGCCGAGCGCCATCCTCAACCGTCAAATGGTTTGTAATCTGGCCCCATTCTTTGGGCTGGGCTTTGTAGGCGCGCTCGCAGGCTTGTGTCGTCAAAGTCAGCGCCGTGCATTTTGCTGCCTTGCAAGAAAATCGGAATGAATCGCCTCCGGTCACGCCGCCCGCCGTGTTCAGAAGAACCGCATCAAGATCAGGTGGGATCGTTCTGGGGAACAGGCATTTAAAGGACCCAGACTGGCGAAATCTGTCCAGCACAGTTCTGTTGCCTAATTGCTTGGTGCTTAAGCTGACAGTGCCTGCAGCACGTGGCGGTACCGCGCTGTGCGTGGGCAATATGGCTGCAACTTGTGTAATAGGGCACCTTTAGCGCGTCGTTTGGTGCCACCTGTTTCTCTATTGAAGTGTCGGAACACTAATCTGCAGTGTCGGAATCTGCTTATTTCCACATCGTGTGTCTAAATTTTAGACAGCAACGTCCGACTTAGATGAAAAAATATGCGCTTCTCGCCGATTTCCCAAATTGGGCTAAAGGTAAGTTGCCAATCTTGCTGCAATGCAGAAACCGTATGGGTGCCACCGCGGAGATGACCCGGGGGTGTGTGACGGCTGCGCGAATTGGACCTCGAACACAACCGCCACACGGAACGCAACAACAGTTGCGGGGATCAGGTAGAAGAAGAGTGTGCCTTTGCGCAAGCCCTCTCTCCCGGCCCCGCCAGGAGGATTACATGAAATCGCTCAAATCCACGCTCGCCGGATCGGTTGTATTTGCTGCCATAGCCACCGCTGCCTTATCTGCCGAAGACACGATCAAGGTCGGAGTGCTGCATTCGCTGTCGGGTACGATGGCAATCTCGGAGACTACTCTGAAAGACACCATGCTGATGCTGATCGACCAGCAAAACGCTAAAGGTGGTCTTTTGGGCAAGCAGCTTGAGGCCGTTGTTGTGGATCCCGCATCGGATTGGCCGCTGTTCGCGGAAAAAGCGCGTGAGCTGCTGACCGTCCACGAGGTGGATGTGATCTTTGGCAACTGGACTTCGGTCAGCCGCAAATCAGTACTGCCTGTGATCGAAGAGCTGAATGGTTTGCTGTTCTATCCGGTTCAGTATGAGGGCGAAGAAAGCTCTAAAAATGTCTTTTACACCGGTGCGGCCCCGAACCAGCAGGCGATCCCAGCGACCGATTATTTCCTGGAGGAACTGGGGGTTGAGAAGTTCGCTCTGCTCGGGACGGACTATGTCTATCCCAGGACCACCAACAATATTTTGGAAAGCTACCTTAAGCAAAAGGGTATTTCGGACGCGGATATCTTCGTCAACTACACCCCCTTTGGCCATTCTGACTGGTCCAAGATCGTATCTGACGTCGTCGCACTGGGCGAAGATGGCAAAAAGGTTGGTGTGATCTCGACCATCAACGGAGACGCCAACATTGGTTTCTATAAAGAACTGGCCGCAGCTGGTGTTTCGGCAGATGACATTCCTGTCGTGGCCTTTTCGGTTGGTGAGGAAGAACTGTCCGGCCTGGATACGGCGAACCTCGTCGGTCACTTAGCGGCTTGGAATTATTTCCAGTCGGCGGATACTGATGTGAATGCCGAATTTGTCGAAACCTGGAAAGCCACCATGGGTGACGAACGGGTGACCAACGATCCTATGGAGGCGCATTTCATCGGCTTCAACATGTGGGTGAATGCCGCGACCGAAGCCGGCTCGACCGAAGTAGACGCTGTGCGCGCCGCCATGTACGGGCAGGAATTCCCGAACCTGACCGGAGGTACTGCTGTGATGTTGCCGAACCACCATCTGGCTAAGCCGGTTCTGATTGGTGAGATTCAGGAAGACGGCCAGTTCGACATCATCAGCGAAACGGACGTTGTGCCGGGCGATGCATGGACCGACTTCCTGCCTGAATCCGCAGTGCTGAAATCGGATTGGAAAGATCTCGGCTGCGGTATGTACAACACCGAGACCGATAGCTGCGTTCAAACCTTGTCGAACTACTAAATCGTACGCAAGGCGGGTGTGATCGCCCGCCTTGCCCAAAGACACGCGGGTTTCACAACATGTTAAGACTATTCCTTGCGGGCCTGGCAATTCTCTTCGCCTGCCTGAACGCCAACGCGCAAGAGGGTGGCCTGCAGCCGATCTTGCAGGATCATCAGGAGATCATTGTCAAAAGCTCGCGCAAGACGATCAAACCGGCGATTGATGCGCTTGCCGCCACTGGGCTGCCGCAAGCGCAGGTGATGCTTGAGACATGGGCCGCCAAAGACATGTGGATGCGCAAGTTTGACGGTCTGTTCTTTGCCGGAACAAAGGCCGAAGGGCGGTTGTACGAACTGACCGATTTCGACACGGGCGAAGTGGTCGGCACGTTTGAGAAATCCGACCTGAAGCAATTGAAACCCAACAGCGGTGTACGCGCTATGATCGGGACAGCTCTGGTGCAGTTCCAGTTGACCGACCCGGATCGAAAGAAGCGCCTAGCCGCACTAAAATCCATTCAACGTGATCCCGAAGGCGCGCTGCTCGAACCTCTTCGTGCCTCGATCGAGGACGAGCCACATGGGGATTTGAAGGCCCAGAAGCAACGGCTCGAACGGCTGCTGACGATTGGATATGACGAAGACGTTGCGGCCCGCGTGGCTGCAATTGAAGAGATGTCGAACGATCTGGGTGTCGACGTCCGCGCGGCGCTGAACCCGTTACTCGTGACCTCACGAAAGACCGCTGCGGACCTGCCATCGGATGTTAACGTCGCCATCATTTTGGAACCCGGATCAGACGCTTTGTCGCGGGATGACGCATACCACCTGTTGGTCGCGAGTGACTTGGCAGCGCCCCCAGTGTCGCCTGACGACATTCGCGTGGCTTTGGCTGCGAACATCAACGGTGGCCGCGTAGGGGGTGTCCCGGTCGCGCAACTGAACAACAATACTGCGCGCACGCAAGCCTACAGCATTTTGGCTGAAGCCGGACTTGTTCCTGCGCTGGTAACTGAGGCCGATATCGACACGGCGTTGGGTGCACATGTGTTCTTTGAGACTTATGCCGAGCCGTCCGTCGAAGTAACCGCCGCTGCCGAAAAAGCGCTAAAGAAGATCGAACTGAAAGTTGGCCTAAACCAAACGCTCGACCTGACGTTGGATGCGGTCTCTCTGGCCTCGATTTATTTCCTAGCCGCAATTGGTTTGGCCATCACTTTCGGAGTGATGGGTGTAATCAACATGGCCCATGGCGAATTCATCATGATGGGAGCCTATACGGGCTATGTCGTTCAGCAGTACGTCCCCGACCATACGGTATCGATCATCGTTGCCATCCCAATGGCCTTTGCCGTCACGTTTGCCATGGGCGTCGCCATGGAGCGTCTGGTGATCCGCTGGCTTTATGCCCGCCCGTTGGAAACACTGCTGGCGACCTTTGGTATCTCGATTGCCCTGCAGCAACTGGCGAAGAACATCTTTGGTACACAGGCCCGCCCTCTGACTGCTCCGGGCTGGCTGGACGGTGCCTGGGTGATGAACGATGTGGTTTCGATCAGCTATATCCGCATTGCGATCTTCGTGCTGGCGCTGATTTTTCTGGGGCTGTTCCTTTACATCATGAAACGGACAAGGCTGGGGCTTGAGATGCGAGCGGTCACGCAGAACCCGCGCATGGCGGGGTCGATGGGGATCAATCCGGGGAGGGTGAATATGCTGACATTTGGTCTGGGTTCTGGCATTGCCGGGATTGCCGGGGTCGCAATTGGCCTGTTCGCAAAAGTCACGTCGGATCTGGGCAACGACTACATCGTGCAAAGTTTCATGACCGTAGTTGTCGGTGGTGTCGGCAACATCTGGGGCGCGCTGGCAGGCGCGG
Source organism: Ruegeria sp. CDSC002 (assembly GCF_059610905.1). Classification (NCBI taxonomy): domain Bacteria; kingdom Pseudomonadati; phylum Pseudomonadota; class Alphaproteobacteria; order Rhodobacterales; family Roseobacteraceae; genus Ruegeria; species Ruegeria sp. CDSC002. The sequence continues at coordinate 753,089 of NZ_JBXWOM010000001.1, read as the reverse complement.
GGATGATCGGGTTCCTGCAAAAAGGGATCGAGTGGATGAACCCGTCGAACACGCTCGCGGCGCAAACCTACATGATCATCTTCATCATCATTTTCATCCAATTTCGACCACGAGGCATTATTGCCCTCAAAGGTCGCGCGGCGGGGGATTGAGCCATGGAACCTAGTTTTGTTGCTAAGAACCCATCTGTGTTGGTCTTTCTGGCCATCCTGTCGCTGTTCACGCTGGGTGTAACTGTCCTGTCCGAAGGGTTCGGGATCGGTGTGATCTCAACCAGTTTCGTCAAAACGCTAGGCAAGACCCTGTGCCTGTGTTTGATCGCTGTCGCGATGGATCTGGTTTGGGGTTTCACCGGCATTCTATCACTAGGCCATTTCGCTTTCTTCGGGCTCGGTGGCTATATGATCGGCATGTGGCTGATGTACGAACGCACTCGGCTGATTGTGGTCGAGTCATTGTCACAAGCCGACATCCCGCCAACGCCTGCCGAAGTTGTGGACGCCATCGGCACTCAGATTTTCGGCGTAGTCGGATCATCCGAATTCCCGCTGATTTGGGCATTTTCGCACAGCTTGACGCTGCAGTTGATACTGGTCGTTGTGGTGCCTGGCCTGCTGGCACTGATCTTTGGCTGGCTGGCCTTCCGCAGTCGAGTGACCGGTGTCTATCTGTCGATCCTGACGCAAGCAATGACGCTGGCTCTGGCTTTGTATCTGTTTCAGAACGACAGCGGGCTGCGCGGCAACAATGGCTTGTCCGGCCTGCAGAACCTGCCCGGTGTCACTGTCTCTCAAGACGTTGTTTCGCTCTGGTTCCTATGGGCTTCGGCTTTGGCGTTGGGACTGGGTTACATGCTGGCGGCATGGATCGTGTCGGGCAAGTTCGGCTCGGTCCTGCGCGGCATTCGAGACAACGAGGCGCGAGTTCGGTTCCTCGGCTATTCGGTCGAAGCCTACAAGTTGGCTGTCTTCACCCTGACGGCTTGCATCGCCGCAATCGCGGGTGCGCTATATTATCCGCAGGCTGGCATTATCAACCCCGAGGAGATGGCCCCCATCGCCTCAATCTATCTGGCCGTCTGGGTCGCTATCGGCGGGCGGGGCCGGCTGTATGGTGCGGTCATCGGCGCGGCTTTTGTCAGCCTGCTGAGCACCTGGTTCACCGGCGGGCAGGCCCCGGATATTCCGCTTGGCTTTTACACGATCAAATGGGTCGACTGGTGGCAAGTGCTGCTGGGTGTTTCGTTTGTGCTGGTCACGCTGTTTGCTCCGCAAGGTATCGGAGGTTTGTTCGACTTGTATACCAACCAGCGTCATCCCGATCGGCATGGTGCCAATCTGGGACCCGATGAAGGCGCTTTGCGTGAGAAAGAGGCTAGCCTATGAGCACCTTGTTAGAGGTAAGTGGCGTATCGGTTACCTTCGACGGGTTCCGCGCCATCAACAACCTGTCCTTCCAGATTGGTGACGCAGAACTACGCTCCGTGATTGGCCCGAATGGTGCCGGCAAGACTACGTTTATGGACATCATCACCGGCAAGACCCGACCAGATGAGGGGCGGGTCATATGGGGTCAAAAGTCCGTATCTTTGTTGGATATGACCGAGGCAAAAATCGCGCAGGCGGGAATCGGGCGGAAGTTTCAGAAGCCTACGGTTTTTGAGGATCAGTCCGTGCGCGATAATCTACTAATGGCGCTTAAGAAAAATCGTGGCTGGGTTGGCGTACTGCTTTACCGTCCGTCCAAAAGTGATTTGCAGAAGGTCGAAGACCTGGCCACCGAAATTGGGCTGTATCAGGAACTGAGCCGGAAGTCAGGTGAACTGAGCCACGGGCAAAAGCAATGGTTGGAAATTGGCATGCTGCTTGCGCAGGATCCACGTCTGCTTTTGGTCGATGAACCCGCCGCTGGCATGACCCCGCAAGAACGCGAACATACCACAGACTTGCTAGTTCAAGCTGCAAAGACCCGCGCGGTTGTGGTTGTTGAACATGACATGGAATTTGTCAGGCGCCTGAACTGCAAAGTCACGGTTTTGCATGAAGGATCCGTTTTAGCCGAGGGCAGCCTTGATCACGTGACATCAAATCAGGACGTCATCGACGTCTATCTGGGGCGCTAGAAAATGTTGAAGCTGACCGATCTGACTTTGCACTATGGGCACTCGCAAATCCTCAACGGGATTTCCATGGAAGCTTCACAGGGTGAAGTAACGTGCGTCATGGGGACCAACGGTGTCGGAAAAACCAGTCTGATGAAGGCAATCTCAGGGGCGCATCCCCGTTCCGGTGGCGAACTGGAGCTTGACGGAAAGCAAATGGGTATCTTACCTGCTCATCAGATGGCCTGGAAAGGTGTGGCATATGTCCCCCAAGGTCGCGAAATTTTCCCATTGCTCACGGTTCGAGAAAATCTGGAAACAGGCTTCTCCTGTCTGCCTGCCAGCGAACACTTCGTCCCAGATGTTATTTTTGACATGTTCCCGGTCCTCAAAAAAATGCAGAACCGGCGCGGGGGCGACCTTTCCGGCGGGCAGCAGCAACAGTTGGCCATCGCGCGTGCACTGATCACAAGACCGCGCCTGCTGCTGCTGGATGAGCCAACCGAAGGTATTCAGCCGAACATAATCCAACAGATTGGCGAAGTGATCCGGCACCTCAGAAAGACGAGCGGAATGGCAATTGTCTTAGTCGAGCAGTATTTCGACTTCGCATATGATCTTGCTGACAGGTTTGTTGTGTTGCGACGCGGAGAAATCCTGGTCAAAGGCTCACGAGATGACCTGACGCGTGATCAAGTGTTGCAGGCCGTAACAGTTTAGCACTGTTCCGTGTAGTTGGCTTCGAATTAGATTCATGAAGCCCAAATCACGTTCTGCACTGAAGCTGGGGACATGGTTTGATCCTCCCAATACGTTCAAAAAAGAAATGCTTAGTTTTGAGATGCTGTCGTTCGATGCCTCTTGTCTTGATGGGTGTGTACTATCAGACAGATCAACTGGCTTCGTGTACTACTGAGGTTCAAATTGGGCATTGTCAGAGGAAACCGGCTTGAGGCGGGTAGGGTGGTTTCGTAGCTTCGTGGGACGACAAAAACCATTCCACTTCGATACTTCAAAACCAGCCCAGAGATCATTAGCCTACCCGCCCCCAAGAGGACGTTTGACAAATACGCGCATACGTTTTCGTTAAGACCGAAGCAAAAACGCGTGAGTGTAGCGCGCTTAGGTTCGCCTGCTAAGTTTGATCTACTTGCAGATCGGCAATTCCAGTGGAGGTTGTTTGGGCAAGGATGCCCTCCAACTGTTTATGATCGGTTGGAGGCCGCTCTTGGGCCAAAACTTTGGTGCGCCGATTGCTTGTAGGCAAGCTGCGTTCCAGTAAACTCCTGCTCGCGTTAGTGATTTTCCTTTTTTTACTGCTTTGGCGACAGCGTTGATGTCTTTGGATTCTGGGTAGATATAGAGGGTCGTCGGGTTTCCTTCTACAAGCGCCAGGATTTCTTTGGACGCGGATTGTGACCAGGTTGTGCAACCATTGCTGCGACCACCCGTGTAGTTCACAAGCCTTCCGTAGGGGACATAACCGTCGTTGTCTGCATGTGTGCTTTGTGGGTTTTTGAACCTGCATTGCCATTTTAGGAAAACGGCGGGATGGCCCCCGATAGCGCGCTCCCGAGCATTGCTCGTTTCTCCTTGGCCATCAAACAAAAGGAACGTGCGGTAGAACGGCTGCGTTTTGCCGGATTGACTGTAGTAACCTTTGAAGGACGTGCGAGTTTCAGCCGTCACATAGGCACCGCCGGCGGTTAGTTTCGATCCTTCTGTATTGCTGAAGTTCTTCGCGCATTGCCGACCATTCGAAAAATTGGCACGCTTGAGTTTTCGACCATTGCCGTAGCCGGACGAGACTGCTCGGAAGGACTTTTGCGACTCGCAGATGACGTAAAACCGCTTGCCGGGATTGCCGTTTCTTGTGGTACTTGGGCGGGTTGCATCTTTGGCAAGATAGCAGGGGTTCCTTACCTCGCCTCGACGTACTTTCTCTTTGTAAAGCGTTCGCGCCCTTTTCAAAACGATCGGGGCGATTTGCCCGTCACCCGTACCCACGTGCTTTTGTAACCACGCCGGGACATCTTGTGATATCGCTTCAACCCGGTCGGGCAGGGCGCCTGCCGCGATGGCAATTGTCATGGCGGAGAGTGCAAGACGGAGTGAATTCGGTAGCACCGGGAGATCTCCTGCTAGAATGTCCTCGGGGCCAGTCTACCACAAATCCCATGCAATCGGATGCCAGCCAAGTGTACAAACAAAGCTTCCTGTTGCCTCAAATCCCGTTTTACGTTTCGAGGGGCTTGTCGTTCATCTTGAACAAAAGTGCTGCGACGTTGCATAGGTGTCTGGACACTCGGAGGTCGACTTCCATGTGAACGCCATGACTACTCGCCGAAGGTCTCTGTTGGTAACCGCAATGGCTGATCCGCACACTGCGCGGGGACAAACGGTGGCGCTGATTGATGCGGTAAGTAATCTTCCGCAGTTGCACTCTCTACAAATTCAACACGGAGACGAGGTCATTTTGCTCAAGCCCAACATGGCGCTGGCTTGGATAGGTTGGCCAATCTGAAGTTTTGTTCGAAAAGCATTATGGCTCTGTTGCTATGGACGGCAATAGATCGGCAAGAAATCCCACCCGTAGTCGAAATTCCTTGTTGGGAACTCATTTAGTTGAGAAAATCTTCACCGAATTTACTTGCCACGTCGACCACACGGTTATCGTCAGTTTGAATGGAGTTCGCGGGATTGCCTCCTCCAAGCTCAGCCTTAGCGGAGGTCATCCAAAAAGCTCGTTGCCAGGGCGTCATATCGGCCGGCAGCGCCTTTAACACAGTTTGCATCAAAGGAAGCGGAGTTCCGTCTTCTGCAAACTGGAAAGATGGGTACGCGTCGATGCCTTCATATGGGACAGAAAAGACCTTTCCGGTCCTCTTCCAGATCTCACCTATTCGCGTGATTTGCCAGGAACCTTTCTTCCACTGCGCATGAACAGATCTATTGTCCAGCAACGGATATTTCCGGGCAAACTCATCTTTGCGGATGTCATCGACAGCGCAAAACGGTTCTTCGAACTTGGTAAAATACATCTTCTAACCAACAACACTTGTTGAAACACACAGGTCTATACTGTCAGAAACCCAACTTCTTGAAAGTAAGATTGTTCACACATTGTAGTACGTTCTTTAGTGAGATTTCAGGTTCATATTGTTGAATATAAATGATTTATTTAAAATTCAGTTCGAGGGAAAATCGCCATTTGCTCAGCGTAGTAGCCCCCATTGCCGCAGATCGGGGCGACAATCATTGCAACATGAACGTATTGATCACACATCATGTATGAGCCGCGTAGAGGTCTGCTTCGAATGGGTTATACGAAGACTGCATTATTGATGGCCGCAATGACGGCCTTGTTCATGGGGTTGGGATACCTTCTGGCCGGAGCGGGCGGCATGCTGTTCGCATTGGTGCTGGCAGCAGGCATGAACCTGTTTACATGGTGGAACTCAGACAAAATGGTCCTTCGCATGCACAACGCAAGGCAAGTTTCATCTGGTGACCATGCAGGGTTGTTTCAAATGGTCGGGGATCTTGCAAAGAACGCGGGCATGCCAAAGCCCGCTGTGTATTTGATTGAAACACCCCAGCCCAATGCATTTGCTACTGGGCGCAATCCCAACAACGCTGCCGTTGCCGTCACTACGGGGTTGCTACAGACCCTCACAAGGGATGAACTGGCGGGCGTTGTCGCGCACGAACTTGCACATATCAAGAACCATGACACTGCGATTATGACCGTAACTGCCACGTTCGCGGGTGCAATTACGATGCTAGCAAACTTCGCACTGTTCTTTGGTGGAAGACGGGATAGTGCCGTTGGTCTAGTGGGGACCATTGCGCTGATGATCTTGGCTCCTTTGGCTGCGGGTTTGGTCCAAATGGCCATTAGTCGGACAAGAGAATACGCCGCCGATCGCGTCGGCGCCGAGATTTGCGGTCGACCTCTGGCATTGGCGTTTGCCCTCGAACGTATTCAGCAAGGCGCTGCAAGCATCGACAACGATGCTGCCGAGCGAAATCCAGCGACCGCACATATGTTCATCATCAATCCACTTCATGCGCACTCACGTGACAAGCTGTTTTCAACTCACCCGTCGACGGCAAATCGGATAGCTGCGTTGCGAATGCTAGCCCAGCAGGCGAACGCAGCCGACGAAAGCAGCAACACTCGAAGCACTAAACCATCATCCAGGACTGGCCCTTGGGGGTGAAGGTCGCATGCAGGAACTGTTTCTAGTGGGCCTTGTCAGAAGAAGTCATCTTTAAGCGGACAGGGCTTTTCCTAGCCTTCGCCACAAACAAACGCTCTCCTTTGACGTAATTCAAAACCGGCCTCGATATTTTTCCTTTGATGTCACAGGGCGTTTTTTTGATCTGAAGGAACGTTCAGGCGTTGCTGTCCCGCTGCGAGGATTGACCATAAGTGGGAAAGCGATCCACCACTGGCATCGTTTCGGTATACACACGGTCTCGGATAAGCGCGAATATCCAGAAGTCCGGAAGGGTTGTTGACGTGTATGAAGTAACGTCAGCGCTGCGCATGCCCTGAAGCACAACGTCGACCAGAAGCAATTCCGGTTGCGTGCGGTCAAGGACTTGCTTTGCTGTTTTCAAATTGTAGGCACGCCAACAATTTCAACGCCTTCTGGGTGGGTCAACAGTTCTAAGACAGTCGAGCGAGCTTCGTCCGGCGCGACAAAAATCATATGAACTGAAACCATCTTTCCGAACTCCTGATTGTCGCTGTGAGCGAGGTTTTGGGTATGCGGTTTCATGGTGACCGATCGCAAAGCGGTTGGGCCGCTGATTGAAGTTCATAAGGTGGGAGAGGTGGTTTTGAGCGCCCGTGTATGAGCGTGCGCCCAATTAGCAAGGATACACTTCCCAAGGCCAATCCCAAGACGAGAGCATTGGCAAAGAAGACGCCGCCAAACAGGGATGCGGCGATGTTTCCGGGCTGCTGAACAGCCGTTCCTGTCACGATTTCCAACCAGTCATAAAGGTAAAACGCGAATAGAACAGACAGGCCCACAGGCGTAACGATGAGTGCCGTCCCAAGGCAAATCAAACCGCGACCGAGCAAGGCTCGTGGCGTCTGTCCTTTGAGCACGAAGGCAGCTATTGCCCCAAAAATGCCGAGAGCGAAGACTAAGTCCACTGGAAAGGCCAGGTCACCCGAGACAGAGCGTGCGGCGGCCGAGATGAGAGGCAACAGGATGAAAGTGACGAACCCTGCGGCAAGAAGTCCGGTGAATGTTTCAGGCAAAGTGCGCGAAATCAAAAAGTTACCGCGTTCTTGTTGATGGATAGGAACAAGCCCGGCCGGAGAAACCTGACCGAACTGTGCTGACAGTTTGTTTGGACGAGATGGCATCATGGCCCCGAGTTTTGTTGATGTTACGGCGGTTCAATTGGCCGCTTGTGCCCCTGAATTTGGTGAGCCAGCGTTTTGTTTCTTTTGGCACCTAGTCAAATTCTTGTGGAAGTTGGACAAGTTGAGTTGGAAGGATTGTTTAGAGCGTTTGGCTGAACGCGGGACGGACACGGTTGGCCTGCTCGCACCGCGACACTGTCAGCCATGGTGCCTGTTGAACCTCTGTCGCACGCGTGTTGTATTGGAATATGGCCGATGGGTATCGATAGATGCGCTGATTTCGAAACCCAATAGTTGCAAGCTACTGAAAACTGAGCGGCCCGTCCCTAAATCGGGAGGGTTAGATTTCCACCTGCATGTCAAGTCAAACCGACGGATCCACCGTGATATCAGGAGAGCACATGTCTGCTTTTGACCAAACCGCGTCGTCTTTCACCAAAGCCTCGGATTTGCTGGTCGCAGCGCTCGAGGCGGAGGGCGTTGAGTATATTTTCGCCGTCCCAGGTGAGGAAAACCTGGATGTGCTGGAGTCTTTGAGAACGTCCAAGATTGAGCTTGTCCTGACCCGTCACGAACAGGGCGCAGCGTTCATGGCGGCGACATATGGGCGTTTGACAGGAAAAGCCGGCGTCTGCATGGCAACACTGGGCCCCGGTGCCACAAATTTTGCCACACCCGCCGCCTATGCGCATTTGGGTGGAATGCCGCTGGTTATGATCACGGGCCAAAAGCCGATCAAAAAATCGAAGCAGGGCCAGTTTCAGATCATTGATGTGGTGGGATTGTTCGACCCGATTTGCAAGATGTCCAAGCAGATTGTGCATGGCAACACCATCCCCTCGTTAATCCGCGAAGCGTTTCGCGTCGCGCAAGAGGAACGTCCCGGTGCCGTTCTGTTGGAACTTCCCGAGGATATAGCGGCCGAAGATACCACCGAGCCGGTCCTGCAACCTCATCCGCGCTACTACGCCGTGGCAGGTGACACAGTTCTGAATGAGGCGGCTGAGATGATCCGCTCGGCTAAAATGCCTTTGCTTTTGTTGGGGGCGGGAGCCAATCGAAAGCATGCTCGCAGCGCACTCAGCCAGTTTGTGAATGACACACAGATTCCGTTCTTTGACACACAGATGGGCAAAGGCGTTGTGGACGAGCGCTCAGATTTGTTTTTGGGAACGGCCGCTCTCTCCGACGGTGATTACCTACATTGCGCCATCGAGCGGGCCGATCTGATTATCAACGTGGGTCATGACGTGGTGGAAAAACCGCCCTTCTTCATGAAAGAAGGTGGAACCAAAGTGATCCATGTGAACTACAAGGCCGCGCAGGTTGACCAAGTCTATTTCCCGCAGGTCGAGGTTGTCGGCGATCTGGCTCAATCCATCGAGCGGCTGGGAAAGAAGCTTGATGGCCCCTTGGAGTTTGATCGCAGCTACTTTGAGCGGGTCAAACAGGAAACCGATATGCACATCTCGGCAGGAGCAGATGATCCGCGTTTTCCAGTGATCCCGCAGCGCTTTGTTGCCGATACGCGCAAAGTCATGCGTGACTGCGATATCATCGCATTGGACAATGGCATCTATAAAATATGGTACGCGCGAAATTATCAGGCCTACCAGCCCAATACAGTCCTGCTGGATAACGCACTGGCCACGATGGGAGCCGGCCTTCCCTCAGCCATGATGGCGGCCAAACTCTATCCTGACCGTCGCGTCATGGCGATATGTGGCGACGGCGGCTTTATGATGAATAGTCAGGAGGTTGAGACCGCTGTTCGACTAGGGCTCAATCTGGTTGTGACCGTGCTGAACGACAGCTCGTACGGGATGATCCGCTGGAAGCAGTCTCACGCCGGGTTTGAAGATTGGGGGCTGGAGTTCAAAAACCCTGATTTTGTGCAATATGCCAGTAGCTATGGTGCGACCGGTCACCGGGTAGAGCGAACTGAGGATCTGGTATCCACCTTTGAGCAAGCGTTTGCTGCAGGTGGCGTGCATCTGATCGATGTTCCTGTCGATTACAGCGAAAACCAACGGGTACTGATTGATGAACTGGCCGAAAAAGTCTGTTTAATCTGATCCGTTTTTCCAAGGTTGGTCAGAGCAACGTGGCTTGAGGTGGGCAGGGCGGTATGTGACCGCTCGTTTTTTTACATCGTCGATTAGTGAAGCTCAGCTGTAAGTCTCTGGAGCTTTTCGTAGGCTGGGCCATTGTTTCGGGCAATGACCGTAAATCACGAACGCGTCTTTCTCTGCGGCCAGTTTCATCAAGCGTTCTGCGCTGGCATTTGCCGCGGCCTCGTTCCAAGCCCCCACGAACTTTTCGTCAAATTCCTCCACTCTTGAAATCGCGTCGCTGGTCAACATCACCGCTCGTGATGGCAGTTCAACCAACAGTGCGATTTGCCCCGGCGAATGACCCGGCGCTTCCAACACCGTCAGCCCCGAACCAACGCGCACATCGCTTTCAACCAGTATATAATCGCACTCTGGCCAGTCTAATGGTTGCGCGTTACCCCAGTACAGCGGCTTGGCGAGTTTGCGTTCATTGGCGGACATCAGGATCGGCGCCTCTGGAAATGCATGCAACCCGCCCACATGGTCGATATGGGTATGCGTGCAAACATGAAGCGTGACATCTTCAGAGGTTAACCCCAGCTTTGCCAACTGTGCTGCAGGTAGGTTGTCTGGTTTGCACTCAAGCACCTCGCCAAACTCATCCAATCGATCTTCTTCAGAGGCAGATTGGGCATCCTTAACGTATTTTTCCGGGAGGCCAGTGTCGACGAGGATCGTTTCATTTTCATCCGTTTGGATAGCAAAGCCCGAAATGCCGATAATGCGACCGTTGGAGTGAACCTTGAACAAACCGTAGTCCAACACGGCAAGGCTCATCGGACGACCTTTGATAAAACCTTCAGCTTGCACTCGGTCTCTCCTCCGTTGTCCGGCAAGAACTTGGCGCACAGTTCGAAAGTCAGTGCACATACGCAATTACGATACCAAATGGATGGCGGGGTGCCTCCTTGGATAGTCAATCTAGCCAACCCACATTTAGTACCACAGAAAGATTCAAAAGTGTTCTCTTGGCCGTGTGCCGTTGTTGGTAATGCGTGCTAGCTTTGCGGTAACGACGGGGCAACGGTATTGACCAACGACAAGAAACACGATCCGCTGGATGAATTATTGCGCGCTCGGCTGCGCATTCCGGTTGGCGCTGACCTGAGGCTAAGGGCGCTATGCCAGTTAATGAAGGGTGTTGACTGGATCAGTCGCACCACGACCGGCCAAGCGTTTTTTGCATTGAACGAAACCGAACGAATTCTGTTGGAACTGGATGAACGTACTGGGCACGACTTGGTACGAGCGGTGCTTGCGATGAATGGGGGAACTGTTGTCAAAGCCCACGGTCTTGAAAACATTCCAGCCAGCGGCCCCGTCATCATTGGATCGACACATCCAATCGGCACTTTCGATTTTTTGGCACATGCGGGAGCTCTGCTTGACCACCGTTCAGACTTGAAAGTCGTCGCCGGTCGCGAGGCCGAGCGGTTTCTTGGGCGCGATTTGATCGTCCCTGTGGACTTGGACCGACAGGACAAGGTGCTGACGGCGCGCCAAACTCGGGCCGGCATGTTGGCACATTTGGAACAGGAGGGTGCGCTTCTGGTTTTTGGCTCGGGCCGCGTACCAACGTTGAAAGACGGGCTTCTGATCGAGCCGCCGTGGCGAACCGGGGTTACTCGTGTTTCCGCAGAAAGCGGAGCGCCGATTGTTCCGGCCTCGGCGAACATGCGTAATTCGCGGCACTACTACCGAACTCGACGATTGGCGGCGCTACTCGGTGGGGGAAACGACGAGTTCGGACGCAGGGTGGCATCCTTAAGGTACGTGTCCGAGCTGATTTCTAAACTAGGTGGAACCTACAATGTGTATTACGGCCCAATACAGCCTGCGGGAACTGCACGGGACCTTCTCAAAGAGCTATCAGAAGGATTGGTGCCTGGTCTTTACAAATCCTAGGGCACTACAGCAGGGCGAAAGAAAAGATCGGTCAGCACCATGGGTTGTGGGTGTCATTGAGAGTTAGGTCGCGCGTTAGTTTTAGCTTAAGGCTAAAACTGAACTGGTATGATATGCCTTGGTTCAGGTTTCGAAACCAATACAGAAATTCGCTTCCGTCCATTCCTCCATCTACAACAACTTCAACCAGGAAAGATCGCTTGCCAGCAGAGATACACTCAAGCTGACACGCACCGCCGCCTTCGCCGAGTGGCGCGAACTTAGTGCGGCGTAAAGGGCAGCTATACTGGCTTAGCTGAGACTGGTTCGAATTTGTCTGACATCACCCATTCGAGATCGAAATTGGGAAGTGTCCCTCTGGTCACGGTTGTCCCCTGATCTATATGTGCCGAGATCAGGAAAGGGTCGGCCGCTACTAAAAATGTCTCCGGAAGAATGGGCGGAGAGCGGAAGTTCGCAGCAGCCGCACGGGGACTCAGATTGCAGGCGAAAGCCAGACCTTAAATTCGCAATACGATGATTGTTCTACATTGGAGAGAAAGGTCGCTTCAGCAAAAGGCTATCTAAACAATGCGGCATCAAAATACACTCCCGATCTTCTTACTTGGTGCTGTAAACTGGCTTGGTGATCAAAAAGCTGGCGGCGCAAGAAAAATGGTACTCGTGGAATTTCCTTGCAGAACTAACAGTACGGTGTTGAGATTGTTTCTGTCATTGGGAGGCTGGTCGGATATTGATTTGGCCAACGCAATTAGATCCACTAGCGACTTTGAGCGACCGCCTCCAACGACGAATTGACGAGTATCGCGCTGGGAATTTCGGCACGACACATAGGGGAGGAAAGAAATTGAAAAATCTGACGACAACGCTGGCGGGATCGCTGATAGCATTTGCGGCTTCGGTAAGTACGGCCCAAGCTGAGAAGCTGACGTTTTACTGCTCGGCACAGGAAGATTGGTGTCAACTCATGGCGCGCAGTTTCGAGGATGCCACCGGCATAGACGTCAATATGACCCGCAAGTCGTCGGGCGAGACGTTTGCACAAATTCGTGCGGAAAGTTCTAACCCTAAAGGCGACGTATGGTGGGGCGGTACCGGTGATCCCCATTTGCAAGCTGCCGAAGAAGGCCTGACGATGGAATACGTGTCGCCGATGCGTGACCAGCTTCACGACTGGGCGATCTCGCAGGCTGAAAGTGCAGGTAACAAAACCATCGGAATTTATTCAGGCGCACTCGGCTACGGCTACAACTCCGACCTCTTGGCCGCGAACAGCCTGCCTGAGCCCGCATGTTGGAAAGACTTGCTGAAGCCCGAGTATAAAGGGCACGTGCAAATGGCGAACCCGAATTCTTCGGGCACCGCTTATACGACGCTTGCCTCGATGGTTCAGATATTTGGCGAAGACGACGGCTTTGAGTTCATGAAGGGCCTACATTCGAACATCAACCAATACACCAAGTCGGGTTCAGCCCCAATCAAGGCCGCCGGTCGGGGTGAGAACACCATCGGTATCGTCTTCATGCATGATGCGGTCAAGCAGGCCGTATCAGGTTTTCCGGTCAAGGTCGTGGCCCCATGCGAAGGCACAGGCTATGAGATCGGCTCGATGTCGATCATTGACGGCGCTCGAAATGAAGAAGAAGCCAAAAAGTTCTATGACTGGGCGCTCAGCCCCGAGGCCCAGAACCTTGCGCTTGAGGTTAACGCCTTCCAGGTTCCGTCCAACAAAAATGCGGAAACCTCTGAAAGCGCACCTGACATGAGCCAGATCAAGCTGATCGACTATGACTTCAAAAAGTATGGCTCGTCAGATGAACGCAAGCGTCTTTTGCAGAAATGGGACGAAGAGGTCTCTGTGCTGCCTCAGTAAGTGACTGAAACCACGTCAAAAACGAACCACCCGGTTCTAATCTTCTGGATTACTGCCGGGTGGATTGGTTTCTGCCTGCTGCCATGGTTCATGGTAGAGGATGGCATTTGGTCATTCGTATGGCTGGTCGATGGATATCCGTTCGATGAAGATTATGCGCCCGCCGCTTTTCTGGTCGGACAAGGCGAAAAGCTGTGGCTTACGCCGCTTTTGGTCCCGCTTGCGTTGCCTTTGTTGGTACTCGGCAAACCGAAGTCCGATCCGCAATACGCGCGCATCCTGATTTTGGCTGGTGCCTTGGGTTTTGGCTGGCTGATTGCGCAAGGGTTCTCAATTGGCATTCGCGGGTTCAATTTCGACTGGATGAAGGCGCTGTTCGGAGAACCGAAGATCCGCCAGTTCGGCATGGGATACGGCGCGATGATCTGCGCCACAGCGTTCCTGTTCCTTTTAACTCAGGGTATTGCGGCGCGCGGCGCCATCAATGGCGACGTTTTCGTCGTCAGCGCTATTGGTGGCGTAATCACCATTGTTACAGTTTTCGTCTTCTTTCCAATTGCGAAGATGTTGTTTGCCGCCTTCGTTACTGAAGACGGTGCCTATTCAGTTTCGGTTTTTGCCTCGAAGTTCTTTGATGACCGACTTTGGGGCTTGGGTTGTTTTGCCGGTGCCAAATGCGGTGCCGCGTGGAACTCTCTGTTTCTTGCAATTCTTGTGGGTTTCATCACGACCGTGCTTGGCCTTTGTTTTGCGCTTGTCGTCACACGGTCGGGATTCCGCTTTAAACGCGGGATGCGCGCGTTGACAGTCTTGCCGATTATTACGCCGCCTTTCGTGATTGGTCTGGCACTGATCCTGTTGTTTGGGCTTTCCGGGTCGGTCACCAGATTTGTTGCCGAGATCTTTGGCGTGCAGCCGACGCGCTGGCTATATGGCATGCCCGGGGTGCTGATCGCTCAGACGCTGGCATTTACGCCAATCGCCTTTCTGGTCTTGATCGGGGTGGTAGAAGGGGTGTCACCATCGATGGAGGAGGCCGCCCAAACCCTTCGAGCCAATCGTTGGCAAACCTTCAAAACCGTGTCCCTGCCTCTGATGCGACCGGGCCTGGCTAATGCTTTTTTACTGGGGTTCATCGAATCTATGGCCGATTTTGGCAACCCACTTGTCTTGGGCGGAAACTTCGATGTGCTTTCGACTGAGATATTTTTTGCCATCGTCGGTGCGCAGTACGATCAGGGCCGGGCTGCTGTTCTAGCCATGGTGCTCTTGTTCTTCACACTTTCTGCCTTCTATGCGCAGCGCGCGTGGTTGGGGAAAAAGAGCTATACCACCGTTTCCGGCAAAGGCGACGCGGGTGTACATCCCTTGATGCCAAGGGGCCTTGCCATACCGGTTCTGGGCATTGCAGTTGCCTGGGCGGTTTTCACTGCTGTGGTTTACGGGATGATCATCTACGGAAGTATTGTCGAACTGTGGGGCGTCGATAACTCGCTGACGTTCAAGCACTACGTCACTGCCTTTTCGGTCCGCTTCGAGGAAGAGGGTATTCGCTGGACCGGAGCCGCCTGGGACAGTTTCTGGACCACAATCACCATCGCCGGCATTGCCGCGCCTCTGACGGCCGCCGTGGGGTTGGTCACCGCCTATCTGCTAACGCGGCAAAGTTTTGCGGGAAAGAATGCGTTTGAGTTTGGCACGATGCTCTCTTTCGCTATTCCCGGCACCGTTATTGGCGTCAGCTATATTCTGGCATTTAATGTGCCCCCAATCGAGATAACCGGCACAGGCGTTATCTTGGTCGTCAGCTTTATCTTCCGCAATATGCCGGTTGGGGTTCGCGCGGGTATCGCGTCGATGTCGCAGTTGGACAAATCCCTCGACGAGTCCTCGCTAACGCTTGGTGCGAACTCGTGGCAGACATTCAGGCGAGTGATCCTCCCGCTTTTGCGGCCGGCAATCCTGGCTGCGCTGGTCTACAGCTTTGTCCGGGCAATGACGGCGATTTCGGCGGTGATATTCCTTGTTTCCGCCGAGTATGACATGGCCACCAGCTATATTATCGGTCGGGTCGAGAACAACGATTACGGTCTTGCAATCGCATACTCCACAACGCTGATCTTCGTGATGTTGGCGGCAGTCGGGATGTTACAAATCCTCGTAGGCCGTGTTCAGATTGGGCGACGTACACAACTCGGAGCAGAGAAAACGACATGACCGAAACGACTATAGCAAGTAAGGCCGCGCCTGTTCGTTTCGACGGTG
Source organism: Ruegeria sp. CDSC002 (assembly GCF_059610905.1). Lineage (NCBI taxonomy): Bacteria > Pseudomonadati > Pseudomonadota > Alphaproteobacteria > Rhodobacterales > Roseobacteraceae > Ruegeria > Ruegeria sp. CDSC002. Next base: position 737,445 of record NZ_JBXWOM010000001.1, on the reverse strand, counting down.
TCTCGAAAGTGTTCGGCAAGGATGTGGTGGCCGTCGACAGCATCGATCTGCACGTCCAAGCGGGCAAACTGGTGACGCTTTTAGGCCCCTCAGGCTGCGGTAAAACGACGACGTTGCGCATGATCGCAGGTCTGGAAATGGCGACCTCGGGCCGAATTCTGATCGGCGACCGAGACGTGACCAAATTACCCGCTACCGACCGTGACGTGTCGATGGTATTCCAATCCTACGCGCTTTTTCCTCATATGAGCGTGCTAGAAAACGTCATGTATGGGTTGACCTTTTCCGGCTTCGACAAGCGCGAGTCCCGATCGCGCGCGCTGCATGGGTTAGACTTGGTTGGCCTGAAGGGCTTCGATAATCGTTTGCCAAGCGAACTTTCCGGTGGGCAGCAACAGCGCGTTGCCGTCGCTCGTGCATTGGTTTTGGAGCCACAGGTTTTGCTCTTTGACGAACCTCTCTCAAACCTCGATGCGAAACTGCGTCGCCAAGTGCGCGAAGATATCCGTGCCATTCAGCAAGATCTCGGTTTGACCGTCGTCTATGTGACACACGATCAGGAAGAAGCCCTTGCCGTTTCAGACGAGATTGTCGTCATGCGCAACGCTGCTATCGCTCAGATCGGAACACCGCGTAAACTCTATGATGCGCCGGTTGACCGGTTCGTGGCCGATTTCATTGGTGAGGCTAACCTGATCAATTGCACTATCCTTTCTGTTGAAGGCGGTTTAGCCACGATCGAAATCGAGGGCTATCAACATACGCTCCCCTCTCGTGGTCTAACGCCTGGACCAGCAACGCTGGCCGTGCGCCCGTCACGGATTTTGATTGGATCTGATACCGGCATCCCGGCCAAAGTTGCCAAGGCGACCTATGTTGGCGTGCGGATGGAGTACACTCTGGCCGGTGCCTTCGGGCAGGTATTTGCTGTGCAGGACGACGTGGACGAACCGCTGGAAATCGGTTCGGATGTCAAAATGTCTTTTGCCGGACGCGGCCCCGTTCTGTTGCCGGAAGGGTGATGTGGGTAAGCTTTTAGTCGTCTCTCACCCGGAGGTCGTAGTCGAACCGGAGACACCGGTCACCGAATGGGGTTTGAGTGAAATTGGCCGCGCCCGAGCCGGCACATTTGCACAAAGTCAGACCATGTCGTGCGTGACAGATATATGGTCCAGCACCGAGCAAAAAGCGTCCGAGACAGCGGCTATCCTTGCAAAGCCTTTGGGGCTGGTCGCGAAATCCGATCCTGGACTGGGAGAGAACGACCGAAGCACTACCGGATTCCTTCCTCCCTCGATATTCGAGTCCGCCGCTGACACTTTCTTCGGGGCACCCAATTCCAGCTTTCGTGGCTGGGAAACAGCCCATGCTGCGCAATTGCGCATCGTTCAAACAGTCCTGTCAATCGTCAAAAACCACGACGGAAGAGATCTGGCCATTGTAACCCACGGCGCGGTCGGGACACTGCTTTGGTGCCATCTGGCAGGGAAAGAAATCGACCGGCGGTTTGATCAATCTGGGCAGGGCCACTTCTGGCGCGCGGATATTAAAACTCTTCAACCCGAATTCGGGTGGCGCCCGATTGCCTGAAAGACGTTAGTCGTTCCAAGCGTCGTCGCAGATCATTTTCAAGATCTCAAACACGGCCGGTGTACCTGCGATCACGCGACCACCGTCCCGGATCATCCCGTCGGCGTCTTGATCCTCGATCTCGCCACCTGCTTCGGCAATCATCAACTGACCGGCTAGGCAATCCCAGGCGTTCATGTGCTCTTCAATGTACCCCAATAGACGTCCCGCCGCGACATAGGCCAGCGAAAGCGCACCGCTTGCATTGCGATGATAGAGAGCGCCACGTTCGATAAGGGCCGCAATCACCGGAACGACGTTTGATGCTTCGACCCGGTTCGAATAGCCAATTGAGACGGTTCCACTTGCAAGTTCCACGCTTGAGGCAACCTGCATGGCGTGTCCATTCAAAGTGGCACCTTCGCCTCGGACCGCCACGTAAGTTTCACCAACGTTTGGCTCGAAAATCACACCGACCTGCGTCTGACTTTCCGAAACGCCCGCTAAGACAATCGTCCAGGCAGGAATGCCATTGACGAAGTTCGTTGTCCCATCAATCGGATCAATCACCCAGTCAAAACCGCTGGAGCCAGCTTTTTCGGCGTGTTCTTCGCCATAAATTCCATCATCGGGAAAAGAGTTCATAATCTTTTGACGAATGAAGGTTTCGACGTCGCGATCCGCCTCGCTGACCCAGTCCTGCGCGCCCTTTTGATCAATGACCAAGGTGTCTCTGGCAGCAAAATACTCTAGCGCAAGCGCACCCGCCTCTTCGGCTACCGCGACGGCGAAGTTTCTTCTTACAATGATGTTTTGCATTGATCGGCTCACTTCCTGCTGAATGCATCACCACATCTAAGGGAAGGGGTGTCGGAAAACAAAACAGTGTTTGTCAGGCTATAATCCACTTTCTTCGCGTCAAATGAGTTTCTGTCGAAAGAATACCCCTATTAAAGCACTCATTCACTTCCACGCAGTGGAGCCGCACGTTGCTCGTGACCAACGTCGGCTTTCTTTAGAAACGCTGCATTGCTGTGATTGCAGTTGTAGCGACGGGCCGCTTTGGGCCGTTCACACCTTAGCGAAGTGGGGCAGTCGAATAGATGCTACGATTGCTCCAGCGTCTGCATTGAGCCTCATTTTGATCGATGCCGCACCACGCACCTATGTCTGAACTAAGGTTCCAAAAAGTATGAAGAGGCACATACCCCTCCACTTGAACCTTGGCGCTATTCCTCCGGGTCAAAGTGTACGTTCATTGGACCCTCCCATTGAATCAACAGAATTGTTGGTTCATCGGTAGGAAACGCGTCATTATGATACTCTCTCCCAGGTTGATACCAATAGTGGCCGAGGGTTTGCAGCAGCACTTCAGCTTCACTTTCGCCTTTAATGTAGTGCTTAGCTGCACCGGATACGACAAGGCCGTGATATCCATGGGTAAACGAGTGCATGGCCCCCGGGAAACTTGGGGGAATTTCATAAAGACCGCCGACGGACCTTTCTGGGGATTGCCCCACAGGACGGCAAGCTCAAATGGAGCACCGACGGGCTGGAAGAATTCTGCCTCTTCCAAGGCAATTCTGTATCAGCTTTTTGCCGTTTCGGCGTTGACAGACAAAGCCACTGTGCTGACAAAAAAGGCCAGCCACGCCAGCAATCTTAGCGATTGAATTGAACATGTTTCTTGCTTTCATCAAGATGTGTCTGCGACTGTTACGAGGCGACTTCACCCCGCCATCCGTGCGAGAACCCGATAGTAAAATTGGCCGGCAGGATCGTCGTCCGAAGATCAATGATGGATTGGTATTCGTCGCTCTTCCAGAAAGCTTCGAGGTTTTCGCGGGATGGAAACCGTATCAAGGTAAGACCCGCGCCGTCTGGCCAGTCTCCTTCAAACTTGGATATGGAGGAGTCTCGCGCGCCTATGACGAGAAGTTCGCCTTTAAACTTATCCAGAACGTTATTGGCAGCTTTTGCATATTCGCCAAAATTTTTCATATCTCCTTCTTCTGTGAAACTGAACATCAGATAGGCTTCTTTTCCTGATGGCATGTCGGGATTCCTCTTAAGTTTCTTAGATTAACTTCTGTTACCGCCCTTCACAGGGCAAAGCCGTTTAGCCGCCATGAAAAACAGACAGGGCCATCCGGCGAACGTAGCTGGGGAAGGCCGTGTCATAGTTCTTCCAATCGGAATACTCGGGCATTTCGATTTCGTCGGGGATGGTAAAGAGCAGCTCAACAGGCGCTGACGGATTGCCGCTTGCAAAAGCTTCCTGAAAGCGGGCCTCTACCTTTGCTTGCAACTCAGTCAGAAACTCGGCGTTTTCCCTAAGTGCTTCGACGCTGTTGCCGTTTGAATGGCCGTTGATCGCATAGGCCGGTTTCCAACCCACCAGAGTATTCAAAACAACGCCTGAGCCCACGAAATTGGTGTCTTCCTTGAACTCATGCGGGGAAAGTTCCTGCGGCATGTACATGTCCACGGAAAACACGACGTTGCTATCAGTGACACGTGCAACCGTGGTCGCAACACCATCTGCAACGGCGAGGTGATGGAGTTCTACGGTTTGATCGCCAAGATCCACCATAAGGGTATCGTCAAACGAAGTTGTGACCATTGGCATAGGCATTAGCGGCGACAGCTTCAGAATATCGAGGCCGTTCTCCTGCATGATGATCGCGGCTCCGTTGAACACTTCTGTTCCCCCAATGTGGTCAAAGTGCTCGTGGCTAAGGGCGACATGTGTAACAGGCTTGTCCGTGATCTTTGCAATCTCAGCGTTCAGTTCTTCTGCGCGTGGCGTGAAAGATGGGTCAGTTACGAGGACGCCGTTGTCCCCAATAACTACCAGGCTGGAGTAACCCATGGAAAAGAAGTGATAAACACCGTCCGCGACTTCTGTCATCGGGCTGGTCTGAGCATTGGCTGTTGTTCCCAGTGTGATCACTGCCGCGGTGGCACACAAAGTTGACAGTTTCATATTGGCACCTCAAAGCTAACATTGTTCGCTTTAGCTAACAACGTTAGCAAAGAAGTCAATAGGAGTCCTCAACACGCAGGAGAAGACGCCAAGCTATGGTGGGACGGCCAAAAGACATCGCACAGGAATACGAGGGGTTCACTACTCGCGACGCCATTCTCGCCGCAGCCGAGGCACTGGCGGGGGAAAAGGGGGCATCCGGTTTAAAAATAAGGGAAATTGCCCGACTTGTCGGTATTGAGCCTGCGTCTATCTACAAGCACTTCAGGGGGCTCGGAGCCTTATTGACGGCCCTCATCGGTGAGTCTCAGGCAGAAGAACAATTGTTGTTGGATCTGCCCGTAGAATTGGATGGAGAAGCCGCCATTCGGGAACTCAATAGGCGAACAACGCACTTTTTGGCGGCCAGAAAAGGAATCGTGAGTCTTTCACTGGACGACTTCGCGAAGGCTCACGATCCAACTCGCGATGCCTTTGATGAAAATGAAGCCATTATTGTTCACGGGCTGGATATCGAGGCCGAACTGATCAGCCGTCATCTCGGATTGGTTGCGCTGGGGCGCAAAAAGCTGGGGCAAATCGCAATTGCCCGCCGCTCGATGATCTTGGTTTTCCTGAGCGTTACATGGCTGAACGGAAAAGAAGTAGACGAAGACCGCGAGATCGAGATATCAGACATGGTTTCCGCGTTCATGCTCGGGTTGCAGTCACAATACTGAAGAGAAGCCCCGATTGGGTCTTGTCAAAAGAACTTGGGTTGAGGCGGGCAGGGTGCTCTCGTAGCCATCACGCATGATTAAGAAATCGCCATTCAAATACTTCAAAACCAGTTCAGAGGTCATTCGTCTTCCAGTGATGCTTTACATTCGGTTTCCGCTTTCGCTTCGAAACGTGGAAGACCTATTGCACGAACGAGGAATTGAGGTGAGCCACGAAACCGTCCGATATTGGTGGAACAGGTTTGGCCCGATGTTTGCTGCTGAGATTAGACAGAAGCGAGTCCGGTAACTGCGTGCATTCTCGAAATGGAAGTGGCATGTGGATGAGGTTTTTATGAAAGTGAATCGCAAAAGACGTTACCTCTGGAGGGCCGTAGATCATGAGGGCGAAGTGCTGGAAGCAGTCGCTACTAAACGCCGAAACAAGAAGGCGGCATTGAAATTCCTCAAGAAATTTATGCAGCGCTACCGTAAAGCGGAAGAGATCTTCACGGATCGTTTCCTACAAGGCTACGCTCAGAGAAATGAACGCTCTTGAAAAACAACAGACGGGAAGGTGGCTCAACAACCGCGTCGAACCTCCCGTTTCGACGACGCGAACGCGCCATGCAACGTTTCAGGCGCACGCGAAGTTTGCAGAAATTCGCCTCCGTCGATTCCTCTGTCTACAACTATTTCAACCAGGAGAGATCTCTAACTAGCTGAGACTGGTTCAAATTTGTCTAACAGCACCATGCCGGGGCAAGGCTGGCTGTCACTTTCTTTACAAAATTTCCTAAATTTCGTGAACAAATTTACAAAATTTTGTTTCAAAACTAGTAATTTATTGAGAAATTTTCAGTCCGATTTCCATTATTGGAATGCACAAAAGTGCGCTTTCGTCTGCTGGAAGAGGAGCCAAAGGACGAAAAATGGAAATGGGAGGAATACATGACTAAGAATAATGTCACGCGCCGCGGCGTGCTAAAGTCCGGTGCCGTTGCAGGTACCGGTCTGGCCCTGCCTACGATCTTTACGGCTTCGTCTGCCGCTGCCTTTACGAATGAGCCGACAGGGTCATCCGTCACTCTGGGCTTCAATGTTCCGCAAACCGGACCTTATGCCGACGAAGGCAATGACGAATTGCTGGCGCAACAGCTGGCGGTCGAACATCTGAACGGCGAAGGCGACGGTGGTTGCTTGAACACATTCTCGTCGAAGGCGCTTCAGGGGAACGGTATCCTCGGCAAGAAGGTCGGGTTCGTCACCGGCGACACCCAGACCAAATCGGACGCAGCCCGCGCATCGGCCAAATCGATGATCGAAAAAGACGGCGCAATCATGATCAATGGTGGTTCGTCCTCGGGCGTGGCCGTTGCGGTTCAGGGCCTGTGCCAAGAGGCGGGAGTCATTTTCATGGCTGGCCTGACACATGCAAACGACACCACGGGCAAGGACAAGAAGGCCAACGGTTTCCGTCACTTCTTCAATGCCTACATGTCGGGTGCCGCTTTGGCGCCGGTGCTGGCGGCTGAGATGGGTAAAGAACGTCGCGCCTATCACCTGACGGCCGACTACAACTGGGGCTGGACCCAGGAAGAGTCGATCGTTGCCTCGACCGAAGCCCTGGGCTGGGAGACGGTCAACACAGTTAAGACGCCACTGGCGTCGACCGACTTCTCGTCCTACATCGCACCGGTTCTGAACTCTGGCGCGGACGTGCTGGTTCTGAACCACTATGGCGGGAACATGGTGAACTCGCTGACCAACGCGATCCAGTTCGGTCTGCTCGACAAGGTTGCAAACGGCAAGGACTTCAAGATCGTCGTGCCGCTGTATTCCGAGCTGATGGCCGCTGGTGCGGGCGAGAACATCAAAGGTGTGCTCGGGTCGATGAACTGGAACTGGCAGCTGCAGGATGAGGGCACAAAGGCCTTCGTGAAGTCCTTTGGTGAGAAATACGGCAAGCCGCCGTCCAACTCCGCTCAGACCTGTTATGCACAAGTGCTGCTTTATGCGGATGCGTGTGAGCGTGCAGGCACCTTCAATCCCTGTGGTGTTGCCGAAGCTCTGGAAGACTTTGAGTTCGACGGGCTGGGCAATGGTCCCACCTGGTATCGCGGTGCCGATCACCAGTGCTTCAAGGACGTGCTGGTTGTACGTGGCAACGAGAACCCGACCAACGCGTATGACACGCTTGAAATCGTCGAGATCACGCCGCGTTCGCAGGTCGAGTACGATCCCGAGCACCCAATGTTCGCCGGTGGCGAACTGGGCAAGTGCAATCCGGGCGCGTAAGCCTTTTGGCGAATGTCTGACCGTCGTTCTCGGCGGTCAGACGACTTACGGCCAGGCCTGTGGGCCTGGTCCCAACCACTCAATCCACACTGACCAACCCTGAGGTGGGCCCAATGGACGCCATCCTACTGCAAATACTTAACGGTCTGGACAAGGGCTCGGCTTATGCGCTGATCGCGCTGGGTCTGACTCTGATCTTCGGGACGCTCGGCGTCGTGAACTTTGCCCACGGGGCTTTGTTCATGATTGGCGCGTTCTGCGCCGTTACTTTGCAAAAGCTGCTGAACCTGAGTTTCGTGACCCTGGATGAAACGCAAAAAGACTTTCTGGGTAATCCGCTGAAGGTCGAAACCCCTTATATCGAGGCCTGGTTCGGCCCCGAAGTCGGCGCAACGATTATCGACTGGTCCGTTCCGCTGGCCATCCTGTTTGCGATCCCGATCATGCTGCTGGTTGGCTATGTGATGGAACGCGGGCTGATCAAACATTTCTACAAGCGCCCGCATGCAGACCAGATCCTGGTGACCTTTGGTCTTGCGATCGTTCTGCAGGAAATCGTCAAGTATTTCTTCGGCGCCAACCCGATCCAGACCCCTCCGCCCGATGTGCTGAGCGGATCTGTCGATCTGGGTACCATGGTTGGTTTTGATCCCAATGCAATCATCTACCCGATCTGGCGATTGGTCTATTTTGGCTTTGCCGTAGGCATTATAGGGGCAGTGTTTTCGTTCCTGCAGTTCACCACCTTCGGGATGGTTGTCCGTGCTGGGATGGCTGACCGGGAAACGGTGGGCCTGCTGGGTATCAATATTGACCGCCGGTTTACCATCATGTTTGGCATTGCTGCCGGTGTCGCTGGACTGGCCGGTGTGATGTACGGGCCGCTCAACCCGCCGAACTACCACATGGGAATGGACTTTCTGGTCCTTAGCTTCGTCGTGGTTGTTGTTGGCGGAATGGGGTCATTGCCAGGCGCCGTTCTAGCAGGCTTTTTGCTGGGCATTCTGGAAAGCTTTGCCTCGACCACCTGGGCCACCACAACGATCCCAGGCATCAATCAGATCATCATCTACCTTGTCGCCATCATCGTGCTGCTGACGCGTCCGCGCGGGCTGATGGGGCGCAAGGGCGTGATGGAGGAATAATCAATGTTGGGACTGAATAAAAAAGACACCAGCCTGCTGATCGTCGTCGCACTCCTGACCTTGCTGGCGCCTTTCATCCTGAACCCGTTTCCAGAGGGCAGCGCCATGGCGCAGTTCAACGCGGGTTACCCGGATTTGATGCAGAGGTTCGTGATTTTCGGGATCTTTGCCATCGGGTTCAACATTCTGTTTGGCCTGACCGGGTACTTGTCCTTCGGTCACGCGGCCTTTCTGGGCGTAGGATCATACTCGGCAGTTTGGATGTTCAAACTGCTCAGCTACAATGTCATTCCAGCTATCGCGCTGAGTGTCGTCGTCGCGGGCCTGTTCTCACTACTTATCGGGTTCATCAGCCTGCGGCGGTCGGGGATCTATTTCTCGATCCTGACGCTGGCCTTTGCACAAATGAGCTTTGCGCTGGCCTACTCGGTACTGTCAAATCCCAAGTTTAACCTGACGAACGGGGAAACCGGCCTGCAGGTTTATGCGGACGATCCGCAGATCCTGCAGGGCGCTAACGCGCCGGATCTACCGCATCTATTCGGATTACCAATGCGCGCGACGTACACGATGGACGTCGGCGCGTGGAGCTTTGACTTCAACGCGGGTTACTACTTGTGCGCAATCATAATGATGGCCGTGTTCTACCTGTCTATCCGTATCTTCCGGTCGCCTTTTGGCATGATGCTGCGGGCGGTAAAATCGAACCAGCAGCGGATGAACTATACGGGTCTGAACTCCAAGCCATATACGCTCGCGGCCTTTGTGATTTCTGGCATGTATGCCGGTCTGGCGGGTGGTCTGATGGCCGCGATGGACCCGCTGGCAGGTGCCGAGCGCATGCAATGGACGGCCTCGGGCGAGGTGGTTCTGATGACGATCCTCGGTGGTACGGGCACGTTGATCGGGCCGGTTCTGGGCGCAGGTTTCATCAAGTATTTCGAGAACATCTTCTCGAAGATCAACGACAACGTCCTGCATAGCTGGTTCGCATTCCTGCCTGACGGGTTGGAGGACGCCGTGGTGTTCGTGATCCATCCGTTCATCGGCAAAGGCTGGCACCTGACGCTGGGCATCTTGTTCATGCTGGTTGTCATCTATCTGCCGGGTGGTCTTGTCGAAGGTGGGCAACGTTTGCTCAAGCGCTTCAAGCGTAAGAAAAAAGACACCGACGATGCGCCGTCGGGAAAAACAGAACCGGCGGAATAAGGGGCGAGAAATGGCAATTCTAAGAGTCAAAGACGTCAGCAAACGCTTCGGTGGCCTTAAGGCGCTGACAGATGTGAACCTCAATATCGAAGAAAACTCGGTTCACGCGATCATCGGCCCCAATGGCGCGGGAAAATCGACGCTGCTGAACTGTCTGGTGGGCAAGCTGATGCCGGACACCGGATCGGTGTTGTTCAACAACAACTCGGTTCTGGGACTCGAGCCGTTCCAGATCAACCAGATGGGCATCAGTCGTGTGTTTCAAACGCCAGAGATCTTTGGCGAGTTGACGGTGATGGAGAATATGCTGATCCCGATCTTCGCGATGCGGGATGGGGCATTCCGGATGCATGCATATGAGACCATCGCTAGCGAACGTGAGGTCGTCGAACAAGCCGAAGTCATGCTGGAAGAGATGAACATGGCCGACAAACGCGAAATGCACGCGGCGTCGCTGTCTCGCGGCGACAAGCGGCGACTGGAGATTGGTATGTGCCTCAGTCAAAATCCGCGGCTGTTGTTGCTGGACGAACCTACGGCTGGCATGGCGCGGGCGGACACCAACAACACCATTGATTTGCTAAAACAGATCAAGGATGAGCGCGACATAACCATCGCCATTATCGAGCATGACATGCATGTGGTCTTCAGCCTTGCGGAACGCATCACAGTTCTGGCGCAAGGGACGCCGTTGGTCGAAGATACTCCAGAAAAAATCCGTGGACATCCCAAGGTTCGTGAAGCCTATTTGGGCGAGGCGGCGTAAGGAAAAGCTATGAACGAGAAACCCGACTTTTCGAAAAACGCCAATAGGGCAAGCACCGCGCCTGCGTTCCTGTCTGTATGGGACATGCATTCGTACTACGGAGAAAGCTATATCGTGCAGGGCGTCAGCTTTAACGTGCACGAAGGCGAGATTCTGGCTCTGCTTGGACGGAACGGCGCTGGCAAAACCTCGACACTCCGGTCGATTGCGCGGGTCGGCGATCCCGAAGTAAGGCACGGTGAAATCTGGCTGGACCACCAGCCACTACACAATATGACAAGCTACGAAGCGGCGTCTGTTGGCCTTGGCCTTGTACCGGAAGACAGACGAATTATCCCAGGGCTGACCGTTGAGGAAAACCTGCAGCTTGCCCAGATTGCACCGCCGGTCGGATGGTCCCTGGAGCGGTTGTATGAACTGTTCCCGCGTTTGGGCGAACGCAGGAAACAAGAGGGGATTACGTTGTCGGGTGGCGAACAACAAATGCTGTCAATCGCCAGAGCCCTTGCCCGGGATATCAAGGTCCTGCTTCTGGATGAGCCATACGAAGGTCTGGCCCCGGTCATTGTCGACGAGATTGAGAAAACACTGGCCCACGTTAAGCAACAGGGTATGACTACGATCATCGTCGAACAGAACGCCGTCCGAGCATTGGAGTTAGCCGATCGCGCGATCATTCTGGACACCGGCACTATCGTATTTGATGGGACGGCGAACGAGGTGCTTCAAGACACCGGCCTTCGCGAGGAGTATTTGGCGATCTAGGGCAGGCTCGAAGTCTTAGGAATATTCTGGTTGCAAACGCCTTAGTTATGGTGACGCTCGAATTCTTCGGACGCTTGCGCTCCTACACTCATGATCAAGGCAACTAACTATGATCCGCCATATAGTCCTGACAAAATTCCGGTCCGACGTGACCGAAGAAACCATCGGGAAGATTTACAAGGGCCTGTCGGACCTGACCGACGCCCTTCCGGGTGCAGGTGGGTTCACTGGTGGCCGCAGCGAAAGCCCTGAACAGATTGAACGCGGTTACAAGCATGGGTTTGTGATTGATTTCGATGATTGGGCCGCATTGGCCAGCTACCAAAGCAACGAGAGGCACAAAGCGCTGGGCGCGCAGTTGGTCGAAAACACCGTGGGCGGTATCGACGGAATTCTGGTCCTGGATTTAGAGGTCTGAGATAGTGAAACTGTTTCAGCCAAATTCCGAAGGGCTGATTGAAACTGTGTGCTGAACGGTGCAGCTTGGCGCCGCGCGCCCGTGTCCCTGTAAGCGTTCGGCGGCAAGTTTTCGATCTGCGGAAACGACCCTGATCAGCTTGATCATCAATGATTTGACGAACCCCATTTTACTGAAATCGCTGAGCCGACGCAGATGGTGCCAGGGCACAGACTGGGCCCACAACGGCGCATCCTTCCCTTGCGAAAACGGCAATAGTTGTACGTCGAACACCGGATTACTTGTCTTCCACCGGTCAATTTTTTATAATGCTTCGTACATTTTTTTGAATTTTTTGATGTTCACGAGTGTAATTGGTTTGCCCGAGTTGCGACAGCGAAGAGCGTGTTCCGGCGGCCAGTTCGGGGGTATTGATGACAAAGGCCAGCGATCCAAAAGCTCGCCCTGAAGTTGCCAAAAAAGACGCTAACAAAGTGTCGGGTGTTTATGACTTTGTGCAATCTCCTGAATGGCAGGAGGTGCTTGATAACGCTCGCAAACAGCAAGAAAACGATGCCCCGGCAGGCAAAAGAAACGGTGGCGCTGCGCAACCGGCAGGGCCGGGCGGACAAAAACCGACGCAATCAACCGCTGGTTCGCAGCCGGCAAACGCGCAAAATACATCGGCGGGCCAGCCTAAAACCGCCGGTACGCCGACCCAGGCAACCAATTCACGCCAGGCCGGTGAGTCGGTTCAAAATGGCACTGCAGGGGGTTCCGGCAGCCAATCCGTCAACAATAACAGCCACGCGGCCGAAAACGTCCCACGCGATGAACGAGGCGAAGCAAGCGCTGCACTGCCCAATGGCGGGCCCGTGCCGGGCATGCATCCCGACAATATCCCAGAGGATCTGATCAACCCCGAGCCGAGCCTAAAACTGTCCGAGGATGAAGTTGCGGATCGTTTGCGCAAGAACCTTCTTGAAAGGATCGAAGACCAGAAACGTTCTCGTCGCAAGATGCGGTTGGGTATGATGGCGGCGGGGTGCGGCATCGGTGTGGTTGCGTCGTCTTCGGTTTTTCTGATCCTGTCTGGATTGAGCGCGTCCGGCCCAAACGAAAATGTGGGCCTGACGAGCCAGGAGGCCATGGCGACAAGCGCGATCACGCAACAAGACGCCGAACTGGCCCAGCTTCCGGCGACCTCTGATGTAACACGCGGCACGGAGGATCTGGCTGTAACCTCCACGACCGTATTCGATAAGTCATCTGAGTCGATTTCGTCTGACGATGACACAGGCGCGCCAGAAGACTTGGCGTCGCTGTCATTGCCCCTATTAGAGGCGTCCGGGCCGTTGGACGGCATCGAACCAGAGGTGTCACGCCTAGCCCCTAATGTCCGGTCTTTCGTGTCGACCCTTGTCCAGCCGCCGCTGCCGATAACCCCGCTAAGCTATCGACCTCGGGAAGAAGTGAACCTGGGTTTCGTCCGCTTTCAATCCACGCCCGAGATTTTCAGCACTTCTGTCGCTTTGCTTGAAACGACTGTGTCGGCGGCAGAACCCGAAGAGTTCCTTGAAGCCGCAACCGTCACGGCGACAGCAAGAATAACTGCAATGCGCTCACCCGTGATTCCGATCCAACCTGGTGCATTGGAGCATGCGGCATCGCGGGTGCCATTGGATGTCCACCAGATTGCGCCTGAGCTCGCGCGTGGGTATCAGCCGGACGTGGGCACCCAGACAGGCGAAGCAACTGTTTCGGATTTTTCCCTGCCGGAAGCCCTGGCTTTGCTTGAAATCGAAGAACCGCCGGAAGCGCGCGTTGTGGTTGAGCCCGTCGCAACGTCGAACACGGTTGCATCGGACCTTGCCGTGCAGCAGGACGGCACAGGGATTTCTGCCGAGATCGCGCAACCGCTGCCATCCGAGCCTCAGCCGGAACCTGTAGAATTGGCGGCTCTGCCTGTTTCGCCGGAACTGTCCGGCGCGCCGTCTCCGCTGATGATACCAGCCCCCTCGCAGACATCTTCCGCTTTGCAGGTACCTATCCTTGCGCAGAGACCAGACCCGCTGGAAACGCCAAACTCGCCCCAAGCACCACTTCCGTTGGATGCCGTGGTGTCATTGGCGCCCTTGCTGCAAGAAGCTTCAGCGCCATCAAAGCCTATCGAACGCACAACTTTGCCGGATGAGGCAATCACCTCATCAGAACCAGAGCCGGCACCAGCAAATTCTGTGGTGGCCTTCCGGATCTATGCGCCAACCAACGTGCCGCAGGGTGTTGTTGATTCTATGGTGACCAACCTGACGTCGACGGGGCACGAGCTGAACGGACAGGCCCGTGTGGGGTTTGGGATCACTCAGTCAAACGTTCGCTTCTATCACAAGCAGGACGAGGAAAGAGCGGCCGCACTCGCCAGGGATTCGGGCGCATTGCTGCGGGACTTCACAGGGGCCAACGTCAAAACCCCTTATGGGATCATTGAGTTATGGTTGGCAGGGGAAGGTTCGGGCGTCGCCGCGGTCAAGCGGACCACTACGCGATCCACGAGCAGTGCTCAATCCCCCAACCGCGTCAATCGCCTGAAAAGTCAGGTCTTGAGCAAACTAAAAAAAGCGACAACCCAATAACTGTGTTTTGAGCTATACTGAAAAGGACTGATTCAATTTTGTGTACTGTTAATTATTTCCGACGAGGTATCCACAATGACGGATAGACGACTTATCGGCATCGTAACTGCTCTGCTATTTTTGTCGACGACCCAAAACGCGCGTGCCGAGATTACGCTTGAGCACCTGCTGGTCATCGACCAAATGCTGTCCACCAATGACATTCAGGCACTGTATTCCTACCTCGACAAAAACCCCCAGCTATTGAGCGGCGATGATGAACTGTCGCTGGAGCTGCGGAGCTTTCACGAGGTCGCCTCGGTTGGAGATCTGGATTTCAGCTATGCCTCCAGCGCACCGGCCAGCGACGAGAACCGTTCGACTGAGAGTGCATTCGCCGCGTCGCTGCAACACTGAGCCGGATGTCGGAAATGCTTGCCCTTGAGCGATCGAACATTCCTACGATCGCTTATGTCATCGAGCCGCGGTTTTCTGGCGGGACTTCTGCGGCTGTGGCCGCCGAATTGCCTGTGGCCGCCGAATTCGGGCAGGTGGTCGTCCACGCGATCACATCCAAAACATTTGGCACCAAGCAGCAAGTCTCGCCGGTTTTACGGCGGGTGCTGGACGAATTGAATATTCCGATCATTTGGGACGCGCCGCGGATCAGCGCGGATTTCGTATTTTTGCACAACCCGTCTTTTCTGAAATTTCAGGACACGCTTGGCACAAGGATCATTGCGCGCGAGCTGTACGTGATAACGCATGAGAATTTTCTGCGTCCAGGCGGGGCAGAGGGGTTTGATGTTTCAAACTGTCTAGGCCAGATCGAAGCCTCAACAATTTCTCTCAGGAAAACACTCGCACCGATATCACCGTATAACCGAAACGGTGTCGTTGACTGGTTGGCAACGTCTCGCGTGGCGCGGCAATGGGACGTTTTGGGCTCTGACTGGTTCAACATTTGCGAGACCGAGATGAGCGCCCCGTGTGAAACGCCACAGGACCGCCGTGGGCGTCATTCACGACCCGGATTCGAGAAGTTCCCGGTTATTGCTGATTTGGACAGCTGCTTTCCAAGCCACTCTCAGTGCAATGTAATTCTTGGAGCCGATGCCTTATTGAATGCCCGTGTTCTTCGCGCGCATTGGACGTTGCTTCCCTTTGACGCCATAACTGTGCAAGAGTTCTTTGGAATGATTGACTTTTTTGTATATTTCACGGCACCGACCTGGCAGGAAAGTTTTGGTCGCGTTGTGGCCGAGGCGGTTGCCGCAGGTAAGGTTGTTCTGACCAACCCCGATACTGGTGCCACGTTCGGAAATGCCGTCTTGACTTGCCAGCCATCTCAGGTGGACACAATCATTGCCGACCTGATCGCCCAACCGCAAAAATACCATGATCAGGTGGCCAGATCGCAATCGGCGCTGCAGAACTACTCTGCAGGTAAATTCAAGGCGATGCTGTCGGGGGTTTTGTCCGCCGACAGCGAGGTGAATAAATGATCTATGTCGAAGTCGGCACACGCTCATTGCGGTCGTTTGACACGCAGTTGATCTTTGCCGAGCAGCTTGCCGCACGTGGTTTCAATGTGTGTATTGATGCCGATTATCTGCCCGAGGATGCAGGGCGTGGCAGGATTTACGAGGCAGCCAAGTTCCTTGTCGACCCGGGCGAGAACAAGGCGCAGACCGTATTCGTACTGGGTGCCGAAGAGATCGACGATTTTCTTCTTGCTTCGCTGCGGAACAAACAGCTCGACCCGAGTGTTCCGGTTGTTGCGACGGGCCGCTTTTTGACCCAGCAAAGCTATATCGCGGCCAAGGCACGGCTGGCCTATGCGCTTGGGCGCGAAGCCCACGTGATTGACCTGACAGATTTTCAACCACGCCCAGTGCTGCCATCGACCTCAAGCCCTTTGGTGGCGGATATTCGGCCCGTATCGCGGCGGTCCAAAAGGGTGGTGCCGAACGTGACCCTTGTGTTGGGTTCGATGGAGTTGGACAACCCCGAGACGCTGTCCTGCTTTTCCCGCATGAGCAGCCAGGGTGGCTATAACCTGAAACTCATCGTCAGCGGCGCGCAGAATGAGGCGATCAAGGCGTCGCCGTTTCACGATTTGCCGACCTATCTGTATACCGGACTGTCGCCGCTGACCTTGGCAAACTCGACGGATATTCTGGCGATGTTCGGTCACGGGATCGCTGGGGTTCGCATGGCCGCTTTTGCGGTCGAGCTGATTGCAGCCGGCGGCGTTGCAATCGACTGTACCGATGATGAGGTTCTGATGTCTTCGGGCGCACCTGCTTTGCTTGGGCCCAAGACTCCTTTCGCGTTGGATGGGTATCTAATCGGCAATGTGATCGGGAACGTGCCGCAAATTGTCGAACAGGCCTCGAAATCCCAGTGGTTGCATACAGTTGACATTTCGCGCCTGGAAACGGCTGCAGGTCTGACGGCGAAACAGCGTCAGACAGAACAGGACAAGCGCAAAACCCTGTTTTTCCCCACGAACGGCGTGGGGCTGGGCCATGCACAGCGGTGCAGCATCATTGCCCGTGAAATGCCGGACACCATGACAAAAATGTTCGCGGCCTTTCCCAGCTGCGTCCCGCTTGTTCGCCGTGAGGGTATCGACTGTATCCCTCTGGTTCAGCGCACCGATACAAAGACCAATTCAGATGGCAATGACGTGCTGACTTATCGGCGTCTTGGTGCCGTGCTTCAGGAAAACGACACGCTGGTTTTTGACGGCGGCTACGTGTTTGACTCCGTCTACCGGGTGATCCGTGAACGCAAGTTGTCGGCGGCTTGGATCCGGCGCGGGTTGTGGCCCGAAGGCCGGTCAAGGCAGACCATGCTGCGCCGCGAAAGCGTGTTTGACCGTGTCATCGTACCTTCCGAGGCATTTGACGAGTTGAACGACGCCTACAGCTATGGTGACCATGTGCATTATGTCGGGCCAATCGTGCGTCAGGTGGAACAATCCGCCGCGAAAAAAGAACAGCTCAGGACCCGGCTGGCGGAACGTTTCGGGCGCGACTTCAAACAGCTGGTTGTCAGCATGCTGGGCGGCGGCGTCGCATCGGACAGGTCTGCACAATTGCAGGCGATCTCGGGCATCCTTGAGGCGCGCGATGATTGCCTGCACCTTGTTGTAACATGGCCCGGAAGCACGGTTCAGCCTGCCACATTCGGTTGGAAAAACACCCGCGTGGTTCAGACACTGGAGGCGACCAAGCTTAGCCTCGCCGCAGACGTGGTCATATCTGCGGCCGGATACAACTCGGTCCTTGAGATGCTGTACCATCGCATCCCGGCGATATTTATTCCGCAGTCAGCCCCCTATCTGGACGATCAGGAACGGCGCGCCGCAGCTATGGCCGACCGAGACTTGTGCGCCGCCATCACCGAACGTGAATTCATGACGCTCGAGCGCACAGTGGCAGATTGGCTGGATCACGACGGAGCCGGATTTTACCGATCTGCATTGAATGGTTTTGAGCTGCCCAAAACGGGGGCAGTCAAGGCCGCCGAATTGCTAACCGAATTGGGGGCGCGGATATGACCAGTGATCTATGGTTCGAAATCCTCAGCAGAGCGTCGCCAAATCGACCCGAGCCGCTGGACGATCTGATCAATGAGGATCGTGACACCAAGCCGCTTGGCAAGGTTATCTTTCCAAATATGCGGCTGGCCCCCTCGCTCATGCTGTGGGACCGGGAGCCCGGCGGCCCGGTGCATATCGGCGTGCGGGTGCATGAACCACCAGAAACGCCATATCGTATCGCAAGGCTGTTGGCCGCCGCCGCGATGGAGCGGGAGGTTTTTCCCGTCATTCTCAGCCGAGTGGACTATTGCGGGCTTGAACGGTTCGGGTTTCGGGTCGAACGCGTTCCCGAAGAGGCTGCTGCAGCCCAGGCCGCCGAGGAAGAAATCAGAAAATACTGGGATCTGGCGATTATCATTGACGGTCATGAAATCGGTCTTTTGGGCTAGCAAGGCGCTGATTTAGGGTAAGGAGCGTCTTGTGAAAATCATAACCGGCGGACAAACAGGCGTTGATATGGCGGCTTTCCAGTTCGCTTTGGAAAACGACATTCCCTATGGCGGCTGGGTTCCGAAAGGCCGCTTGAATGAGGCGGGCCGCATTCCGGATCGCTTCTTTGGTTTGAATGAAACACAGTCCGCGGATGTCGCCGAACGCACTAAGCTGAACGTTTTGGCCTGTGACGCTTTGCTGGTGTTTGTGGATGGATCGACCAGTCCGGGAACGCAGTTGACGATCGATTTTGCGCAAGAGATCGGAAAGCCTTATCTGGTCGTTGATCTAGGGCAGGGGCTTGAGGTGTGTGCGCGCCAAGTAAAGCAATGGGTCATGGCGAGGTCTAATACGGTATTGAACATCGCTGGCCCCAGAGAAAGTGAAGCCCCCCAGATCGGAGCCAAAGTGACAGCGATCTTACGTCAATCGATTTTGCCCCAAAGCCCCGAGGCATAGCCAAACTTTGGTTCCGGCTATACGACGTTTCGCCAGTAGGCGCGGCACCCGACGGTTGCTAGGGTTGGGACAACCAGATTGCGAAGGCCAAGTTTCATGTTTGCAAAACCCGCCGGACAGATTGATTTTGACAAGGTCCTGATCGTCGATGACCATCCACTGTTTTGTGATGCTTTGTCGATGACGCTGCAAAGTGTCACTCGTATCGGTGAAATCCACACCGCAGATCGATTGGAAAACGCGATTGCTCTGATTGCCGGTGGGTTGCGACCAGATGCGGTCATACTGGACCTCAACCTGCCGGATGTGGACGGGCTTGAAGGTTTGGTGCGTGTCAAAGCGGCCACCGATGCACCGGTCATCGTGGTGTCGTCGATTTCAGAGAACCGTGTGATCAGTCAGGTGATCCGTGCGGGTGCCTCAGGTTATGTCCCCAAGCACAGCCAGCGAGACGTGTTTCGTACAGCTTTCGAGACAGTTCATTCCGGAGACGTCTTCGTGCCAGACGGTTTTGCACTGATTGACGACGATGCGGATACCGAACACAGCGACGCCGCCAATCGGCTTGCCACTTTGACCAATCAGCAATCGCGCATTCTGCAGCTTATCTGTGAAGGCAAACTGAACAAGCAGATTGCGTTTGATCTGTCCATTGCCGAAACCACGGTCAAGGCGCATGTAACTGCAATCATGCGTAAACTCGGCGTGCAAAGTCGTACGCAGGCCGTTCTGCTTGCCAAGAAGGCTTCTCTTGCCAGCGTCTTGCAAGAATAAGCCCTCGCGCCATATCATATGAAAACGTTGCGCTTCAGGGAGGAGGGCAGGATGAACCAAGCAGTCGGGTGGGCGACAGCTGCTGCCCGTGCGCCAGGTATCGTCAAAACGGGCTTTGTACATCGCGACACGGATCAGGCGATTGAAAAACTCGCCGGATCGTTGGGCGATGATCTTTTGTCCTTGGTTATTCTGTTCGTGAGCTCCGGCGCGGATGCGGCGGCGGTTATTTCCGCGGCAGTCGATGCCTTTGCACCAACGCCTGTAATCGGATGCACCACAGCGGGCGAGCTTGCAGATTGCGGCTATGGCGAAGATCAGATTGTCGCCATCGGATTACCGTCTTCGCATTTCGAGGTTCGCACTCTGTTGGTGCCCGAACTTGGGAATTTCTCGGCGCAGGACATCATTGACCAGATGATCCGCAACCGTAACGAAATGGCGGCGTCCGCACCGGATTGGAAACACGAGTTTTCCTTTTTGATGATCGACGGTCTGTCGACGAAAGAGGATGCGCTGACGTCGGAACTCGCTGTTGGACTGGGGCCGGTGCCCTTGTTCGGTGGGTCCGCAGGGGACGGAACCCATTTTGGGGCGACCTATGTGTTGATGGACGGTGAGGCCATGCAGAACGCGGCGATCCTGACGCAGGTTCGCACGCGCTGCCCGATAAAAGTGTTCAAGACGGATCACCTGGTACCAACGGCGCGGCGTATGGTTGTCACCAAGGCCGATCCGGCAAACCGTATCGTGCAGGAAATCAACGCCGAGCCAGCCGCGCGCGAATATGCCCGTCTACTTGGAAAAGACCCTGAACAGCTGACGACCTTTACCTTTGCGGCCCACCCGCTGGTTGTGCAGATTGGCGGCCAGCATCATGTGCGGGCCATTCAGCGCGTCGCGGGCAATGGTGACCTTGTGTTCTTTTCCGCGATTGATGAGGGGCTGGTGCTGACGCTGGCCGAACCTCGCGACATGGTTTCGCATCTCGAGGAAGAAATCGCTGCGCTGACACAGACCACCCGTCCGGACACGATCCTGGGCTGCGATTGCATCCTGCGCCGGCTGGAGGCACAGGAAAAGCAAAAGACGGGCGAGATTTCGCGACTGCTTGCTGAGAACCATGTCGTGGGGTTTTCGACCTATGGCGAGCAATTCAATTCGATCCATGTGAACCAGACGCTGACCGGCGTCGCGATTTACCCCCCGGAAGACGGGTAGGCGATGATTGAATCTCTGACCGACCCCAATGATCCGCTTGATCGGCAAAATGAAAAGCTGCTGAAAATCGTCGCGGCCCTGATGCGGCGGGTTGAAGAATCCACTGACGCCTCGGGCGCGGCTTACGCACAGTTTCAGCGGGCTGCCATGCTTGAACAGGAAGTGCGAGCGCGGACGGATGACCTTGAGCGGGCGTTGGACTTGCTCAACGACTCGAACGCGCGCCTCGCGCAGGCCAATCAGGAAACCGAAGCCGCCCGCGCAAACCTCGCCAATGCGATCGAGGCGGTGCAGGAAGGGTTTGCGCTGTTCAACCGGGATGAAGAAATGGTTCTGTGCAATAGCCGCTTTGGCCTGCATATGCCTGACATCCAAACCAAGCTGACACCGGGGCTGCGGTTCACCGATTATGTCGGGTTAGTCAGCCAGTCCAGGTTCCTGTCCCTACCTGGAGTAGTTTCCCCAAAAGACTGGGTGCAACGACGCATGGCGCGCCATGCTGAAGATCACGTCGTCTTCAACATCCGCCTTAGTGGCAACCGCTGGATGCAGGTGTCCGAACACCGGACGCCGGATGGCGGTACCGTTATTTTGCAGACGGATGTAACCGACATCATGCGGGTCGAACGGCAGGAAAGGGATCGTATTCTAGATGACAAGGCCCGGCTGATCCGCGCGACACTTGAACATATCGATCAGGGTGTTTGTATTTTTGACAGTAAGCTGCGCCTGGTCGGGTGGAACAACCGCGCCAGCGAACTTCTGGCCATTCCCAACGCGCAATTTCAGATGGGAGCACCGTTCCAGACGTTGTTTCACCGGTTGAGCGCGACCATCAGTTTTGAGGGCGGCGTGAGCGACGCTGACCTGCTGGCCTGGGTCAATCGCTCGACCGAGCGCCCGCCGTTGCAATTCCAGATGCACAGCGGTCGTGCCAAGATATTGTCAGTCTTCGCGCAGGAAATGCCGGATCGGGGTTTCGTGATTTCCTTCACCGATGTGACGGCTGAAAGAAAATCCGCACAAGCCTTGGTCGAGGCCAAGGAACTGTTGGAACAGCGCGTTGCATCGCGAACAATGGAACTTGCGGACGCGCTGAACGAGGCAGAACGCGCGAACGCATCAAAATCGCGCTTTGTCGCGGCGGCCAGCCATGATCTGCTGCAACCTCTGTCGGCTGCAAAACTCTACGTCTCGACATTGGGCAGTGGATTGAACAAGGCCGATGCGCGCGCAGTCGCGGTGAAAGCAGAGAGCGCCCTAAACAGTGTCGAACACATTCTTGAGGCGCTGCTGGATATTTCGAAACTGGATTCCGGGCGGGCATCGGTTCACTTATCCTCAGTCCCGGTCGGTGAGCTTTTTTCCCAGATGGAGGACGCCTTTAGGCCTATGGCGCAAGCCAAGGGGCTTGGGTTGCGATTTGTCGGCACTGATACAGTTGTCAGAAGTGATGCCAGTTACCTGCGGCGCATTCTGCAAAACCTGCTGTCAAATGCGATCCGTTACACGGAAACGGGCAGGGTTCTGTTCGGTGTAAGACGAATGGGGAAGACCGTTTCGATCCAGGTTTGGGATACAGGGATTGGGATCGCGCCAGACCAGAGAGACGTTGTTTTTCAAGAGTTTAAACGTATTCATTCAGACGCCAGTGCGGCAGAAGGGATGGGTTTGGGCCTTGCCATTGTGGAACGTGCCTGTGGTTTGCTGAAACATCCGATACATTTGCAGTCCGAACTGGGGCGCGGAACCGTTTTTTCAATCACGGTTCCATCAGCAGGCCAGGCACGCGATGCGCTGAATAGTGGTGAGCCGTCGATACAGCCGCGCTCGGACGTGCTGCACAGGACGGTTGCCTTGCTGATTGAAAACGATGACAACCTGCGCGGCGCGCTGTGCATGACGATGGAAAACTGGGGCGTTCAGGTATTGGAAGCGGCCAGCAAAGATGAGGCCGCGAACCTGCTACACGAGATCGGGATTTTACCGGATGTCATTGTCGCCGATTTTCAACTGGACGGCGGCAAGACCGGGACCGAGGCCATTGCCGAACTGACACGCGAATTCGGGCAACTGCCCGGTTGCATCATTTCCGCTGATCGTTCGACCGAATTGGCGGCCTCTTGCAAGACGGCAGGCTACCTTTTGCTGCACAAGCCGATTGATGCACAAAAGCTAAAATCAGCGTTAGAGGCTTCGGTCAGTTGACAGGTCAGGGCGTTGGTCGCTTGCCGACGGTGCGCATCATCTGACGGACGTAGAATTTTGGCGCCAGACGGTTCACCAAATTGGCGATCCGTGCGATCCGCCCGACTGGGATGTAGTCTTTACGTCGCCGGTAACCTTGCAAGATTACCTGCGCCGCCGCTTCCGGCTCCATGTAGTCTATCCCATCTGAGGCTGAGCCGGGGCGAACGAACCCAGCGTCAGAAGTTTCGGGTCGCCCGATATTGGTCGCTACAAAGGATGGCGCGGCGATGGAAACGCGAACCCCGTGGGCGGATTCCTCCGCGCGAAGGGACTTAAAGAACCCCTCCATCGCGTGTTTGCTGGCTGCATAGGCGGTTCGATGAATGAGGGGTGCAAAACCTGCAACGGAAGAGATCGCAAGGTGCGTACCCTTGGCCTTCCTGACCGCGTCCAGAAAATCCTGAGCGCAAGAAACTGCAGCGAAATAGTTGATTTCGAACAAGTTTCGGTGCGAGCGCATATCGCTGTCCGAAAACGCGGAAATCTGCGAGACACCTGCATTGTAGATCACCAGATCTATGGAGTCCCTTGCCGCAATGATCCGGGCGCAAGTGTCTTTGCACTGGTCCGCGTCGGTCAGATCACAGGCATAGGTGCTGACGTCATCCAGATTGGCCAGCGCGTCAAGTTCTTGCCCCGGTAAATCAATCAATGCGGTATGCCAACCGTCGGCCCTTAGCGCGGCGGACAATGCACGGCCCAGCCCTCCGGCTCCTCCTGTAATGACAGCGGTTGGTTTCATTGGGTAGCCTCCCACCAGCGATCGAACGCCTCGGCACTCGTGAATTTGGGGTGATAGCCGAATTCGCCTTTCAGCGCGGCATTGTTCAATACAGGGCGATACAGAAGAAAACGCACTTGCTCTGGGCCATAACGCGACAGGCGCAGCGGGCGGGCAATGGTCAGAGCGGCCCTGACCACCGCCGGAGATAGCCGACGCAACGGTTTGCTCATCTGTGATGCGATCTGTGAGATGGTCAGCGCGCCGTCGCCGGCAACGTTGAAAACGCCGGCAGGCCCGTCAGTCGCCGCACGAACCAGGATATCGGCCAGATCGTCATCCCAGATGAAAACAAACGGGCTGTCTGATCCTTTCAGCCCCAGCAGACGGGGTTTGTGAAACAGGGCTGTTATCTGATTTTCAACCTTTGGCCCCAGCACAGTGCCCACGCGCAGAACAACCTGTTCGAGGCCGGGCGTGGTTTGTCTGGCTTCGGCCAGCATTTCTTCGACCAGCCGCTTGTGCCAGGAATAGGCAAACTCCTGATTGCCTCGTATCGCATCCGTTTCGCGCAAGGGAACTGGGTTATCGGCATGATACCCATAAGCGGCCCCCGAAGAGGTAACCACCAGACGCTTGACCCCGGCGGCAATCGCCGCACTCAGCACATTTCGAGTACCTTCGACATCAACCTGATATTCATGGTCTCTGGTCGAGCTCGGACCGGGGGTCACGATGGACGCCAGATGAACAATGGTGTCCGGTTCTTCAGCCAGAATGACGTTGAGAGGCGCGTTGCCGGTGACGTCCATTCGTACGAACCGTGCATTTTTCGGCAAGTTGGCGGGTTCTTGAATATCGGTTGCGGTGATCGTGATGTCGGCACGACCGCCCAACCGATGCAGCAGGGCAGTGCCCACCGCACCAGCGGCTCCGGTGATCAGGATGTGGCGCATTCGGGCACCTCTCGTCTTGCGAAGAAGGCGGCCAGAGCCAACCCCGAGATTGCGTGCCAGATGCCCCAAAGTGCGGCGGCCACCGCCATGCCGCCAAGCCCTCCGAAAAAGGCGAAAATCAGGATAAGGCCAAGGCCCGAGTTCTGTATCCCAGTTTCGATTGTGACAGACCGGCGGTCGCGTTCCGAAAGGTTGGCGGCCGTCGCGGTCAGATACCCGCCCATAAAAGCCAGCGCGTTATGCAGGATGACGATTCCGATGATCGCGGTCGCAAAATGCTGGAAAATTGCCCAGTTCGCGGCGAGCGCAACCATGATGAATGTGATGAAGATCGCCATCGAGAGCCACTGCATCGGGCGGCGGATTTTATCGGCGACGGCTGTGAAGCGCGCATTGACCAGCATGCCAAGGATCAGCGGTAGGATCAGCATGAAGCCGACCGTAATGGCCACTGCGACCGGGTCGATTTCTGTCCTTTGCAGGATTTCTCGTGTTGGGGCGTAAAGATTCCCCCACAGCGCAACATTAGCGGGCGTGATGATGATCGCGCCGACGGTCGCAAAGGCGGTCATCGACACCGAAAGCGCCACGTTTCCGCCAGCACGGTGCGTCATGAAATTCGAGATGTTCCCACCTGGGCAGGCCGCTACAAGGATCAGCCCCATCGCGACCGACGGTAGTGGGTTGACCACCAGCAGCATCAGAAAGGTGAGTGCGGGTAGAACCAAAAACTGGGATGCCAGCCCAACAAGCAACGGTTTCGGTCCGCGCAGGATCCGGCGAAAGTCATCCATCCTAAGATCCAGCGCGATTGAGAACATCACGACGGCAAGGATGACGTTCAGCAGCTTTAGGTTGCCTGCATCGAAGTTCAGCGCGACGTCGTCTATCCCGTTCATGACTGGGCCGCTTTCAGCGCCGCGATCTGTCGGGTCACTTCACCGCGGTAGGTCGCTTTGTCGACATAATAGGCCATCCGGGGCAGGTCTATATAGTTCATGCCGCCGGTCGCACGTTCGAATTTTTGGGATTTGGTCGAGTGAATGACCTTTGCGGCAGAGTTTCCGGATCTCAGTCCCGCGATATAGCGCGCCACCATCTCGGCCTGTTCGTGCCGTCCTTGCCACCCAAGGCCTGACGCCTCGATCATTCCCAGAATGAACAGATCATCGCGGGTTGGGTGCATGCAGTTCAGGTACAGGTGCGGGGCGTCGCCCTGCCAATTCAAGTGTGACTTATCGATGAACGGGTAGTGCAGTCTATATCCGGTCGCGGCCAGAACCATGTCGTATTCAGCACTGGTGCCATCACGGAAATGGACCGTCTTGCCGTCAAATCTTTCAATGTCAGGGCGCACCTTCAAATCGCCATGCCCGGCGTGGAACAGGATCAGCGAGTTGACGACGGGGTGGGACTCGTACAGGGCATAATCCGGTTTGGGAAAGCCATACTTCTGCGGATCACCCACGAACCATTTCAGAATTGCCCCGTCTACTTTACGTTTCAGCCACATGGGCAGTTTGATCTTCCCGCCCATTGTGTCGGCCGGAACACCGAAGACGTATTTGGGTACAAAATAGTACCCCCGGCGCATCGAGATATCGCAGGACTGCCCGTGGTGAATGGCGTCAACCGCGATATCGCAGCCCGAGTTTCCGGCCCCGATGACCAGAACCCGCTTGCCTGTGAATTGCGTAGGATAACGGTAGTCCGAAGCGTGGATCAGCTCGCCTGAAAACTCTCCCTCAAACTTGGGTAGGTTGGGTTCGGACAATGTGCCGTTGGCGATCAGGATACCCGCAAAGATCTGGCAGTGCTCAGTGCCTGCCTTGTCACGCCATTTCACCTCCCATCCGCTTGCGTCCAGCGGTGTGGTACTCAGGACCTCGGCACCAAAGTGATAGTGCTGGTACAGGTCAAATGCGTTTGCGAAGTCGTGGAAATACGTCTTGAGCTCGCGATGTGATGGATACTCCGCCGTTTCTTCCTGCATAGGGAAGTCGGTGAATTCGGTCATCTTCTTTGACGATATGAGGTGGGCGGTCTCGTACATCGTAGACCGAGGAGCATCGATGTTCCACAGACCACCCACATCATCAGCCAGTTCAAATCCCTGAAATGGCACTCCCTGCTCGACAAGTGTCTTGGCCATTGCCAGACCCATGGGTCCAGCTCCGATCAGAGCAAAACACTCTTCCGGGCGGGCCTTCACCGTGACCGGCTGGCCCGCGCCGACTTGCACCTGTTCCATTCGTTTCTCCTCCTGCGACACTATTTATCTTGAACGATCGTTCGAAATAAGGCAAATTAGTTTTTGAAATGGCACAACACGCTGTAAAAGAACGAAAAAGGGCGCCTTCGCAGCGATCCATTGCGGCACGAAAACGTATTCTTGACGCTGCGGAACTGGTCTTTGCCGAGCAGGGATTCGACGGTGCCTCGATTCGCGACATCGCCGAACGGGCGCAGGTTCAGAAGGCCAACGTGAACTTTCACGGCGGTCCAAAGGATGAGCTTTTTGAACGCATCGTTGCGCGTCGCGCTAGTGAACTATCGCAAGAGCGCCGTGAAACCATCAGCCGATTGGAGGAGTGCGGCGATTGGGACGCCGCGGACCTGATGTCAGCCTTCATGAGGCCGTTGTTGACCCGCGCATTCAGTAATGATCCCCAATGGCTGGCCTATGCGCGCATTGTGGCGATCGTTTCCGCTGATGCGCGTTGGCATACGCTGGCGAAAACCCATTTTGACCCCGTCGCCTCGCTGGTCGTTCAAAAGCTGTGCACAAAATACCCCGAGGCCGACCCGGCGAACGTTGCCGGGGCGCTGGTTTTTTCGGTGTCGTCTATGCTGGCGTTGTGCACGTCGGAATGGCGGATCAGGGCACTTTCCGGCCCTGACCAAAAACGCGACGCCGAGGGTGCAATCCGGAACCTGTTGCAGTTCTGTCATGCTGGGCTCACCGGTGTTTTGGATCCGTCCGGGTAGTCCAGCGACGATCAAACAACTTAGCCCCAACCCGCTCAACTTGAAGTTACGCACGGGAACATATCAAATGGTCCCGTGCGTTATTATCTAGTGATTAACCAAGATTAACGATTGGGAGCGTGGGGTGACATGACAGAGACAAGGGACCGCCTGACTGCAGAGGAGGCGAGGGGGCTGCGGACGGCCAAAGAGCTTGAGGCGCATCTAGCGTGGTTGGACACGTTCACGCCCGCCGCTTTGGGTGTTTTGGCCATAGCCTCAGGTATTTACACTTACCTTGGCGTTTCATCATTGCTGGAAGACAATGGCGCGGTGACCTTCTTCGCAGCGGTCGCCTATTCGATCGCAGTGTCCGTCGGCATCTTTGTGTTCTGGAGCTATATGCTGCGCTTACTGCCGTCGATGCGCACGGCCAGCGGTTTCATTGGCCTGACGATCTCGACGATCGTTGGATCCGTTGCAATCATCGCCATGTCCAGCTGGCTTAACGCTGCTGCCCTGGCCGGCGCGGCTGCGGTCGAACAGCACCTTGAAAACACCGTGCGCGACTACCAGGCGGCACTTGAGCAGGCGCATGACATTGCACTCAGCGGTCAGGCGCTGGGGCGCGAGGTCGAACGCGCGCGTCAAAGCTTCGAAGAACTGGCCGAGCTGGAGCAATCCGGTGATCTTTCGGGCACGGCGGGCCGTGGGGCAGTGTTTCGCGTGCTGACCCAAAAGGCCGAAGAGCTGCGCAATCTGGAAGAGCAGATCGCAAACCAGCAGCCGCTGATCGAAGATGCGTTCCAGCAGGGCAACGAAATCCTCGCCCGAATGCGTGAGCTTACCGTTGCCCCGGGGCCTGTTGATCGCCGGTCAGTGCAATTTTCCGAAGAAAGCGTCAAGCTGGCCGGAGTGATTTCACGTCTGAACCAATACAACGTGGCGCCGCTTGTTGCGCGCGCTGCCGGGGATTTGCCGTCGTCGGTCGTGCTGCCCGAACTTGATGGGCGCAGTTCCGAGGTGCGCGATGCCCAGTCATCGACCATCAACTCGGTCCTGAACGCACTTGATCAGCGTGGCAAAACCCTTCGGACCGCTGCTGAAGAGGTTCTGGAGATCGAGCCGCCAATTGAGACGGCCTATAATCCCATTTCCAGTGCAGATGCAGTGATCAAGTATGCGCACAACTTTGTGCCGTCCTGGGCCGGAGCCATCGCAATCGACCTGCTGCCCGCCGTTCTTGTGTTCGTGCTGGCGATCACCCAAGCCGCCATCCGAAGCGGGAAGGACGGTATGAGCATTGAGGACACGTTAACGCTGTCTGACCTGCGCGCGGCCATGAATGCGATGAAAGATGTCGAGGCAACGATGGGCGTCGCAGATGCCGCAATTCTGGATCGCGCCACGCCGAAAAAAGACGAAACATAATGGGCTTCCTGTCCCGAATTGATGTGCGCAGGGGGCTGCGATACGTGCTGGTGTTCCAGCTGGTGATCGCAGGTATTCTGATCCTGTCGGATGTGGCCGACGTTGTCTCCAACCCGTTTAAGCCAAGGGTTGAATTGCCGACCGGCCCCATCTCACCTGGGGATCAGCGGCGTGAGTACCGCACCGACCGCACCGATCCGTCGCTGTTGCCGCAGGACCAACCGCTGGATGTGCCGGTGCCTCAGAGCTATCCCACGCGGTTGGAATTTACTGAAAAACAAGCCGGTGATCTGGGGCGGGTCCTTCTGGTGAGCGGTCAGATCGAAACAGGTGATGCTGATCGGTTCGATACTTATTTGTCCGAGATGCAAGAACAACCCGACCTGATCGCGCTGCACAGCCCGGGCGGCCAAGTGTCCGAAGCTTTGTTGATCGGCGCGCAGATACGCGAGGCCGGGTTGTCATCGGCCGTACTGCCCGGCGCGGTCTGCATGTCCGCCTGTCCATATATTCTGGCAGGTGGGGTCGCGCGTATCGTGTCACTGCAAGGCATTGTCGGACTTCATCAGCATTATTATGACCAACCGCGCCTGATCCCCGTGGTCTTTGCCGTTGAAAGCATCCAAAAGGGGCAGGGCGAGACGATGCAGCATCTGATCGACATGGGTGTCGATCCTGCATTGATGCTGTATTCTCTGAACACACCGCCGGATCAGATCTATGCCCTAGTAGAAGATGAACTGATAAGCACCGGTATTGCAACGCAAATTCTGGAATGAAAAAAGGACCCGACGCGCGGGTCCTTCTTATCAATCCTGCAAGACAGAGATGAGCGCCTCGGCCAGCGGCAACGAGGAATATCCGTGCCGGGATGGTGTCAGACCCAGCCGCACAACGACCATGTCATGGGATGGAAACACGCCGATAAACTGCCCGTCATGCCCCTGAAGCCAGACGGCATCTTCATAGGGTGGTAACCCACCCGGAGAATCCAGCCACAAATGACCTTTGGCGTACATTCCGTCAGATGCGGCAACCGGCTCAAACATCCAGTCCGTAAAACCCTCGGGCAGGATTTGTTGGTCGTTCCATTCGCCTTTCTGCAATAGAAGTTGCCCAAAACGCGCCCAGTCGCGCGCAGTGGCATACATATAGCTGGACCCGACAAATGTGTCCGCCGCATCGGTCTCGAGCACGACGGATGCCATGCCCAATGGTTCGAACAGAGCCTCTTGCGGATAGGTCAGACTGTCATCGGTCAGTTTGTCCTGCCAGACGCGCGACAGGGCTGTGGTTGTCCCCGAAGAGTAGTTGAAATCCGCCCCAATCTCACTTTCCGCCGGGCGGCCCGAGACAAAACCTGCCATGTCATCATTAAGATACAGCATCTTGGTCACGTCCGAGACGTCGCCATATTCCTCATTCCATTGCAGGCCACTGGACATGGCCAGCATGTCCTTAAGGGTGATGTTTTTGCGTCCGTCCTGTGCCCAGTCCGAATAACTGTCGGTCAGCGTATCCTCCAGAGACATCTGGCCAGATTCGATCAGGGTACCGATCAAGCCCGCAGTAACTGTCTTGGTCATCGACCACCCAAGCAAAGGCGTGTTTTCGTCAAACCCCTCCGCATAGGTCTCGCCAACGATACGCCCATCCCGCACGACAACCACGGCGCGGTATCCTTCGCCCAGAAGTGTGCTATCCGCCAGGATACGCGCGATTTCAGGGTCTTGTGACAGTTGAACTTCGGTACCGACGGGCCAGATTCCAGTGGGCAAGGGCTCGATCGTGGTCAGGGTCGCGTCGCTGAGCGTCGCGTCATGGACATTGGTGCAGCCAAGCCCCTCGCGATATTGCGAGGTCGCGGGGGCAAAAAACCGGAAAATCCGTGCCGTCACGGTTTGGGCTTCAGCGTCCACGTCGATCGAGATCTGCTTGAGCAGTGGGTGCCCCGGGGCCTGAACATCGACGGTCAGAACGTCTTCCGGGTCGCGCCCGGCAATGAAGACGTTGGAACAGACGATCTTGGCCGAATAGTTTGTTCCCACCTTCAATAGGTCAGGCGGGGCGATCAGCAGATAGCCCACAATTGCGACGACACCCAGAATAAGCGTGCCTGCGATGATTTTCAGCGCTTTGATGATCAATCGACTTTCTGAACCGGTCGTGCCGGCCCCCTCCCGTTTGTCTCCGGATTTCGTCCGAGTTAAGAGCGTATCGTCTTTGGTTGCCACCATTCCGTCGCGTAGGTTCCGGCCAATTTCAACTGTGGACCCGCCTTTTTCGTTTCACTTGACCAAAGCCTTGGGGTCGTCCTTGATGGTGACAAGCCCTGTCGGTCACGCCGGTAACTGAACCGGCAATTCCGATATCCTGGGCGCAATCAGGGAACGTTCGCTTGAATGAGCCCTGTTTGGATGGACGCAAGTGAAACGATTGCATGTCTGAAATCGAGATCTGGCTGGAAAAAAACGGCCTGTCAAAATACGCCGAGGCCTTCGCCCGTCATGAAATAGTGGTGGGTGATCTGCCTGAGCTGACAGAAGACGATCTTGTCGCAATTGGACTGCCGCTTGGGCCAAGGCGACGGTTTGCAAAAGCCTTGCGCGAACAATCCGGGGCCGGCGTTCCGTCACTACATTCGACCCTCAGCCCGACAATCGTTGCCGAACGGCGGCAGTTGACTGTCATGTTCATCGACCTCGTCGGGTCCACCGAGATCGCGCAGCGCTTGGACCCCGAGGATCTGGCCGAGGTTCTGCGCCTGTTCAAGGAAACCTGCGCGGCGGCTGTGGCTGCGTATGACGGCCATATCGCAAGTTATTATGGCGATGGCATTATGGTCTTTTTCGGCTTTCCGCATGCGCATGAGGATGACCCCGAACGCGCGATACGTGCGGGGCTGAGGATCATTCAGGAAATGCCGGAAGTTCGGACCCACGCAAAGCTCGAAGTGCGGATAGGGATCGCGACGGGGTTGGTCGTTGTCGGTGACCTGCGCGGTGAGAACATGTTTGAGGACGGCACCGCCATGGGCGAAACGCCAAACCTGGCAGCGCGCCTTCAGGCTATGGCCGATCCGGGCACTCTGATCGTCGCTCCGACCACGCACCAACTGGCAGGCGACGCGTTCGAGTATGTTATGCGCGGTGCGTTCAAACTCAAAGGCTTCGCGAAAGAGGTCGAGGCCTGGCAGGTCACCGGAACACGAGAGACGATCAGCCGGTTCATGACGACGGACAGTACCGCGTTGCGCCCGTTGATTGGACGCGACCCGGAGTTTGACATTCTGCGCAGCAAATTGGCGCTGGCCCGGGCAGGCCAGGGGCAGGTCGCATTGGTATCCGGCGAAGCAGGTATCGGTAAATCCCGCTTGATCGAAGAGCTGCGGTTGGGTGTTGCCAAGGCAGAAGCGTTGCAAGTGCGGTTTCAGTGCTCACCGTATCATGAGACAAGTGCGCTCTACCCTGTGATCCGTCAGATTGAAAACGCTGCGGACCTGCGTGCTGATGATACAGGGAGTGTCCGGCTCAGGAAAATTGCCAAACATCTGGAAGATCCGCCTGACCACAGCGTGAAGCTGGCAGCGGCGCTTCTGTCTGTTCCATTCGAAGACCAACTTGGTTCGCTTGATCTGACGCCACAGCAAGTCATGGATCAGACCTTGGACATGTTAGCCGGTCAGCTTATTGCACGGGCCGCGCGAAAGCCCATACTGTGCCTCATTGAAGACGCGCATTGGATTGATCCGACGACGAAAACCTTGCTTGACCGGATCGTGGACAGAATTCAGGAAGTACCGGTTCTGATCGTCATGACGTACCGGACGGCTTTTGATCCGGATTGGGCCGCCAAGCCCAACGTCACTCATGTCCCTCTCCGGCAGTTGGATTTCGCGCAGGTCCGCGAGATTGTTCATCAGGTGGCTGGGGATAAGCCGATCTCGCCCGAAATGCTCGGCGTGATCGCGGGGCGGACGAACGGTATTCCCCTCTATGTTGAAGAGGTGACAAAAGATTTTCTGGAATCTGGTCAATTGGCCGATCGGGCAGATGCACTTGGGTTGGATGGCGCGCCCGGTCCTGCACCTTTGGTCCCCAGCACGTTACAGGATGCGTTGATGGCGCGATTGGACCGTTTGAGTTCGGCGAAGGAAGTCGCACAAATCGGTTCCGTGATCGGTCCGCATTTCACCTATCAATTGATTTCCGGCGTGTCCGGGTTTGGGGATAAGGCGTTGCGCGCGGGTCTGGATCTGCTGGTCGACGCGGGCATTGTGACCGTTACGCAGAAAAAGGCAAAAGAGACATTTGCCTACCGTCACGCTCTTATTCGTGACACGGCCTATAACAGCCTCCTGAAAAGCGAACGCCGCGGGTTGCATGCGCGCGTAGCAGAGGCCTTGCATCACGGAACGCATAGTCACGCAGATGCAGGCCCCGAAGTTCTGGCGCACCACTACACCATGGCGAAAATGCCCCGCGAGGCCATCGAACAGTGGCACCTTGCAGGCCAACGCGCAGCCGAGCGCTCTGCAAATGTCGAAGCGGTGACCCAGTTGGGACATGCGATACAGCAGTTGCACGAATTGGAAAGCACCGTTGAACGCGACCGCAAAGAGGTCGAGATACAAGTGCTTCGCGCGGGCGTGACCCGTTCGACGGCCGGCATTGCCGCCGACGAAACGGGCGCTGTCTATGCCCGAATTCGAAAGCTGTGCAATCGGCTGGACGAGACCGAGAACCTGTTTCCTGTTCTCAATGGCCTTTATTCGTTCCATTTGGTGCGGGCCGAATACGATTTGGCGAAGGACGCGGCGCGGCAAATCCTCGATCTGGCAGGTCAGTCTGACGAGGCGCATCATGTCATGATTGCCCATCGCGCGATGGGGGCGGTTTTGCTGCATATCGGTGATCTGGACGCGGCGCATGAACACCTACAGTTGGCGCTGGACCTTTATCAACCCGATCTGCATGGACGGCTTGCTTATGTCTACGGATCCGACCACGCAGCGATAACGTCTTGTTTTTTAAGCATGGCGCTGTGGTTGAAAGGCGATCCTGACCGAGCCGTTGATATCCAGCGAAGGGCCGTCGATGCCGCCAAGGACCTAAAGCATGCCCACAGTATCGCCCAGGCGCTGACCTATCTTTGCATGTTGCATACTTTGCGTCGTGAACCGGATCATGTTTTGAAAGCCGCTCAACAGCTTGAAGAGGTGTCCGAGAGGCACTCGTTTACCTTCATGACTGTTACTGCCAATCTGTGGCGCAGTTGGGCGACTGCTTATGATGTGCCGACCTTTAACAACATCAGCGCGGTACGTCAGGCGGCCGAGGCCTGGTGGGACAGCGGTGCGGGGAACTACAAACCGTTCCTTTTGACTTTAATCGCCGAGCTGATTTTGAAAGCCGGTGATCCCGAGGGTGCCCAGCAGGTATTGTTCGAGGCACGCAAGCACCAGAAACTAACCAACGAAGGCTGGGCTCAGGTGGAAACGGACCGGGTTCAGGCGCGTTTATTGCAGCAGCAAGAGGCCGCGAAGTAGCGGTCGCTCCAATCTAAAACCCGCTGACGCGTTCAACCAACCAGTACATCGACACGCAGCCGATGGCATATCCTGTGACGGGTACGGCGACTACGCCAGCCCTTTGGGAAATTGTGGGCAGCGTAAGGCGCCACACCAAGATCAGGGCCGACAGTCCGGCAATAAACAAAAGTTGCCCGGCCTCGACCCCGATGTTGAAGGCCAGCAGTGCGGCGAAGATATCCTCAGTTGGAACTCCAATATCGGCCAGCGCGCCGGCAAATCCCAGCCCGTGCAACAGCCCGAAGCAAAAGCAGACGATCCAGGGATATTGTTCGGACAGGCGCAGCTCACCATCTTTTCGGTTGAGGATTTCCAGAGCGAGGAACACGATTGACAAGGCGATCACGGCTTCGACCGGAGGGCCGGGCACGTTCAGCACGCCCAGAGTGGCAAGCGCCAGCGTAATGGAATGCGCGACGGTAAAGGCGGTCACCGCCCCGACCAACCGCCATGGATCGCGCACCAGCACAAACAAGGCAAAAACAAACAGAAGGTGATCCCAACCTTCCAGAATATGTTCGAACCCAAGGCGGAAGTAACTGCTCAGAACCGACCAGGTCGTTGGCTGTTCTGGTATGATCAAAGCAGGCGTCTCGGGCGTGAACCGCAAAGTGGATGGTTCCGACGAGATGGGTTGGATGCGCAGCAGAACGTCGTTTCGTTGTTGCTCCAGCCCTTCAATGGTGATGGTGTGACCGGCGATATCGTCCTCGCATTCAAGAACCCAGGTCGCGATCCAAGCCGTTCCGTCGGACCGTGGCTCGGGTCCTCGGTTTTGGGCACAGTGAGCGGGCAATATGGCATCGATACCCATGGGGCGGCCATTCACATCAGGCTTGCGCCATAGCACTTGCCAGGTGTTGCTCGCCAATTGCCGCAGGTCCAAATAA
Source organism: Ruegeria sp. CDSC002 (assembly GCF_059610905.1). Taxonomy (NCBI): domain Bacteria; kingdom Pseudomonadati; phylum Pseudomonadota; class Alphaproteobacteria; order Rhodobacterales; family Roseobacteraceae; genus Ruegeria; species Ruegeria sp. CDSC002. The sequence goes on along the minus strand of NZ_JBXWOM010000001.1, from coordinate 701,699 downwards.
CCGGGGTCAAGTGCATGTGCATGTCCCGCTTGTGCAGCGAACATCAGCCAGCCCGAGAATAACAGGCAAAAGAGCCGCTTCATTCGACTGCCTTGTCCATGTCGGGTGTTTCGACCTGGTAATTCGATGCCAGGCTTTCATATTGCGCCTGCGCCAGGTCCGACCCGGCTTCGCGGCGCCATTCCAGTAAAACGGTATCGCGGATATCTTCCAGCTTTGGCAATATGGGGTCTTGTTTGTCTGTAACGCGAACGACGTGGATGCCATACGCGGATCGGACTGGGCCGGACCAGTTGCCTGGCTCCAACGATCTCAGGGCCGCCGAAAAGCCAGTGCCAAAGTTTGCGTCCACCACGCGCACTACTGTCAGAGGCATCGACTTTGGAAGCAAAGTTGTCGATCCGATGCTGCTCCAGTCCTGCTGAGTGTTTGCAGCCTCAATCGCGCTTTCGATGGCATCCAGCTCAGCGTTCTCGTTCAGGTAGATCTGATCAAAAGCAATCTGTGCCGGTTTGGTAAACCGTTCCGGGTTTTCGTTCAGAAAGGTCTGCAACACTTCGGGCTCGGGTTCGATCGAAGCCGCGATTGCGTCAGTCAGAAAATCCATCTTCTGCGCCAGGCGAGCACGGATGACCTGATCACCTTGATCCAGGCCCAGCTTGCGTGCTTCACGCACAAGAACTTCTTCGCGGATCGCCCCGTCAATCAGGGCCTGTAACTCGTCTTCCGTCGGTGGGCGGTTCCAGCTGTTTTGGAAACGTGTTTTCAGAAGGGCGACATCGTTACCATCAACTGTGATCGTGTCGGTTTCTTCAACTACGTCCTGCTGCGGGGAAACCCATGCAAACCAACCGAAAATGGCAACCCCGATCAAAATGAAATGGAATAAAGGCTGTTTAAAAATTTGCATTCGGGTTCTCAATGTCGTGTCGCAATATTGCCGGGCGGGGTTAACCGCCCGGCAATGTCATTAGTGTATTATTCGGTTACTCGCTAGGTGTGTACCAGATTGGCGACGAATACGCGCGCTCTTGATGGATCAGCTGCGCCTCTTCCGGCAATTCAATACCGAACCGGACCTTGTCGTACAGGACCCAACGGGGTGTGGGGATTTCAAGCGCCCGGACATAGTAGAAGGCCCGCGCATTTGGATCAAAGTCTGGATCGGCCCAAACCGACACAAGCTCGGCGGTTCCAATCGTGTTACTCCAGCTGGCGGTTTCGATATCGACGGTGTTGCCGACAGCCGGGACTTTGCCGTTTTCATCAGCAGCCCGGTCATCCGACCATGCAACGTCGTAGACTTTCTCGTGCAACTCTCCTTCGCCATCGAGCCACCCTTTTACGACCTGTACCCGGTCCAGATTGGCCCCAACCGGATCGCGTAGCGCTGCAATCAGGAATGAAGGCGCTCCATCACCTTCGTTAGGGCGTAAGTCCGAGCCCATCGGAACGCCTTTGGTGTAGCCAACGTCCGCAAGGAACCGGGTCTCAAGATCTGCTTCGTCAAATTCCCATCCACCAAAGAACCGCAGACCGATCCGAGGACCAGTCGTGGCATAGGTTTCACGCCGTTTGAAAGCATCAAAGATCGCGGAACGCGTGTTCTCGGTGGCCCAGACGGCAGTGTAACCAGATGCGACAAGAAGGTCGCCGGGGATTTCGCCAAGATCATTGGCGATGAAGGGGTGCTGGATTCTTGTGGCCGACGGTTCAACGCTGACGGATTTTCCGAAAAAGTTGTCCTCTTCAGCTGTTGCCAGCGATGTGTGGCTGTCTGTTGCCCCACCCATTCCGAACTTATAAGGGTTCACCCCGAATTTTTCTTCCAGCATCAGGCCACGTTTCAAGGCTTCTCTGGCATATTCACCGGCCAGCATGTCCTCTGTTTTCAGCTCGGTAATGTCGAGGTTGCCGACGTCCCAGTTTTCATAGTCCGCAAATTCGTCTTCCGGGCTTAGGAAGGGGTGTGCTTCTCCGTCGCCTTTGATTTGGGTGACCTCATAATGCGGCTCCCACTTGGCGCGGTTCTGCACGTATTCTTCGTCTACCTTGCCGCCGTGATAAGTATCCTCAGTGGGGAACATCCAGCCATTTGACAGGTTGCCGTTATGTGCAAAAGCAACCGCGCGACCGCCGGTTTTACCCTGATATTCTTCAAGCCACGCATAAAGCGCCTTGGGGTCGGTGTCGCCGTAAGGAGGCTGAGTCACGGGTGGCACCATTTGCAGTGCCCGAATTGGTCCGTCACGTAGCATGACATTGCGGTGCAGGTTGAACCCCTTGGGAACGGACGTCCATTCAAACCCAATAAAGGCGGTGAAATTGCCGGGGTCGTTGTGCCGTTCCGCTGCCATAACGATGTTTTCCCATGTAAATGCGAATGCGTCCGCGCCTGGGCTGTATGACTCAAGTAGGATTTCCGGCAGGGTCATTTGAGAGAAATTTGTAATAATGTCGAAGGCCGCTTTCCCGGCTTCTTCACCGCCTGCTTTGTATCCCTCGTACCACTCCAAGCCTTTTGGGTCACCAATAACGCCAGGTTTACCGGCCTGCAGGTCCGGGGCGAAACCCATCAAATCAGTATGATCCGTTAGCACCATCCAATCCAGGGGCCGCGCCAGCCTGACGGCCTGACCGGTTGACGAAATAACTTGTTCCCCCTTTGCGAACCGCCATGCCTCATCAGGAAGCAAGGTGTTTCCGAATGCGCCCGCATCCAGCGACAAACCGGTGTGCAGGTGTGTGTCACCCCAGAGTGGCCGTTCAGGAAATGATCGGTTGGCGTAAGGCGAATATGGGCGGTCGGCAAAGGTGCCCTCGGCAGCCTCTTTGCTGGGGACCGCGTCTGCCCATACAAGTGATGGTAATGTCAGCAAAGAGATCAAACAGGTTGTAAGTCGAAGCATTGAATCCTCCCCAGGTCGTCGCGCAAATCGAATATCGTAAATTCAGTATATTCATTTCTTATAATGTATTGGACGAACTTTTGTACTGATTTTTCTACCATGGGACCTGCATCCAGCGCAGACCGGTGCCTTTTGCGGGTGGGGGTGCTTGGATAACCAACTCAAATACAGCTCGAATACGGGTAAGGTCGCCCCGAAAGTTGTAGCGAAACAGAAGTATCCACGCCGGTTTTGTGGTTTATGCTTGCAGGCCCGAACCGTCGCATACCGCATCGGAAACTGTGGTGCGATCACGCCAGGGTATACCCCTGCGCGCCCAGTTGGTTCTGGCAGGAGTTGAGAAATGGATCGAACAAGGCAACGAATTCCAGTGGCTTGCCGAGTTCGGTAGCAAGGATCACATTAGTTGAGGTCGCAAACTTGTCCACGACGCTGTCTTTTATCCGGCCGAGCCTTTCGTCTACAAAAGGAACGTCCTGAAGACCGGTCCAGTAAACCACATCCAACACCTGACCTTGCGTACCTTTCTCAAGGACGAAATCCTCGTACGCCTGTGCAAATTCATGTGCTACCGGATCATCGGCGATCTCGGGGCCGTAGACGTCGCGGATCACCTCCAGCGCATGCGCTGCGATGCCATGCCCTTTGATCCCCCGATATGCCAGGCCAAGGCCGACGACCCCTGCACCTAACGCGATTACCTTGCGACGGGAAAACTTCATGTAACCGCCTCCGATGCGCGAAGCGCCAGCGCCGAGATTGTCAGCGACGGGTTGGCGGGCGAACAGGTGGGGAATGCACCCGAGCCAAGTACAAAGACGTTGGGTGCGGAATGTAGGCGCAGCCTGTCGTCAACGACTGAGTCTTCGGCGGAAACGCCCATCCGGTGCGTGCCCTGGATATGAGCGTCAGATGGCAGAATGTCTGAAAACCACAGATGTTCGATTGTGTCCGGAATTATGTCGGGCAGACCAGTCTTTACTCGCTCTATACCGCGTTTGGCATAGTCGGAATATCCAGTCCATTCGATGACTGGTTCATCATCTTCCAAAATGACGCGGTTTTCGGCGATGGGAAGATCTTCAACTGCTAGGCGCAGGTTAATACGGTTTGCCCATTTGCCGGGTTCTTTTCGGATCGATACAGGTGCGTTTATGGTTTCGATGAGCACCGCTGCGGACGTTCTACGATCTACGTCATGGTAAAAATGATAGCCAAGTCCGGTTTCCGATGTGCCACCAAAAAAAGCCTTTAGTTTGGCTGTGTCCACTAGGACTTTCACTGCCGCTTGTTCGTGAAGGTACCGTCCTAGCGCGTCATTGCGAACGTCCGAGCGTTTCAAAATGGCTGCGTTGAATATTGCATTGGTACCCAGCGCAACTGTGTCGGCGCGAAGGCGCACTTCATTGCCATCGTTACTTTTGACGCGAATACCGCGTGCGCGTCCGCCTTCGATATCTACCGCCCTCACTTCGGTGCCAAGTAGGTAGTGCGAACCAGGATGGGTGAGTTTGTCGAAACTGTTCAATACGGTAAATTTGGAGTCGATAGGACACGTCCGACATACCCCGTTTGCACAGCACGTTGGTCGTGAACCGCCGTTTGACGTCGCGTTGGATGCAGGTACCCATAGGGGCGAAGATTCCTGTAAAGCAGCATCAGCACGCGAAGGAGTATGTGCGGGGTAGGGAAATGGCTTTCGGCGTGGAAGAATATCCTGTGACTGACCGCCGGCAACTTCGATGATATCTTCGACACGTTCCCAATAAGGTTCGAGATCATCGTAACTAATAGGCCAGTCAATACCGACACCAAACTTGCTGTTCAGGGCAAAGTCGTTTGGATGGAACCTGGGTACATTGCCCCACCAGTAATTCGAGTTTCCACCAAGTAGAGTGTAGGCGAGCCAATTTTTTTTCAGCCCGGACGTGTTTCTTTGTGTAAAAGCTTCTTGAACCGCGGGGCCGTTTTCGATCTGGTCTGAATGAGTGTATTCATCGCCCTTTTCGACGAACAACACATTCAGGTCCGGCGGAAGCCCATGACCGAAGAACATCGCTGAGAAACTGGATCCTGCGATTATCACGTCCCATTCACGAGAGCTGGCTTCGTCTAAAGATACGCGCTGCATGACAACAGGTTGACCTTTTTACTCATCAAACAAACAAGTGGCTGAAAATCAGCGTAGAATAACAATTCTGCATAGTATGGCATGAAAATGGCCGCGCGCAAGTCAACTGGCCGATAGGGCTATGATCATTGATGGGCAAAGGCGGCCTAATTCGCAAATTGAATAAACATTGGGCGACTCCGGCGCGCGCAGATCAGTTTGAGGTTGCTGATTGGTGCCCATCACGGGCAGATTGCTGGTGAGGGCAAAGGGACGGACCAGCCAATGACACAACAATCCAAGGGCATGGCTGTCTTTTTGACCGGCAGTTTGATGCGGCACGTGACCCGAATGTCGCTGACCACCAGCATTGGTCTTATGGCAATCTTTGCCGTGGATTTCGTGGACATGGTGTTCATCTCGATGCTGGGCAACGACGCGTTGGCCGCAGCGGTCGGCTATGCGGGCACGCTTTTGTTTTTCACCAACTCGATCAATGTGGGGCTGTCCATCGCAGCCGGGGCTCTTGTCGCCCGCGAGTTGGGGGCCGGGCGGCCCGAAAAAGCCCGGCAATTCGGAACCAGCGTTGCCCTTCTTGGTATTCTGATGGGATTGATTGTGTCTGCCATGGTCATGATTAATATCAAGTTTCTGCTGTCTTTGCTGGGCGCGCAGGGTGAGGTTCTGCAATTGGCCGCACGGTATGTCAGCATCATTCTGCCGACCATGTGGGTGATGGCTGCGGCAATGACGGGTATGGCTGTGTTGCGTGCGCACGGTGATGCGCGCCGGTCCATGCAGGCTACGATTTACGGCGGGCTGGCAAACGCAATTTTGGATCCGATCCTGATCTTTGCTGTTGGTCTTGGCCTGGATGGGGCGGCGATTGCCTCGGTCATTGCGCGTATCTGTATGCTGATAGCAGCGGTCCGGCCCGCCGTGCGCGTGCACCGTGGATTTGCGCGACCGTCGCTGAGGCACTTGAGGGAAGACCTCCAGCCGGTGCGGGCGATTGCGATACCGGCGGTTCTGACCAATGTCGCCACGCCGGTCGGCAACGCCATCGTGATCCGTGAGGTTGCGCAGTTTGGCACCGATGCCGTGGCAGGCATGGCCGTAATAGGACGGCTGATGCCTGTTGCCTTTTCCGTCGTGTTTGCACTGTCCGGGGCCATAGGCCCGATCGTGGGGCAGAACTTTGGGGCAGGGCAATATGGTCGGGTGAAGGGTGCATTCCTGGCAGGCGTAAAATTCACCGCCGTCTATGTGGTTCTGATGGCGGCGGTGCTGTTCGTCCTGCGTGCCCCCATCGCCGACTTGTTTCAGGCCCAAGGCGAGACGCGGGCGCTGATCTATCTGTTCTGCGGGCCGTTGGCCCTGGCGTCGTTCTTCAACGGTGTGATCTTTGTTGCGAATGCAAGCTTCAACAACCTTGGCTATCCCATTTATTCCACGTGGGTTAACTGGGGGAGACATACGCTGGGCACGTGGCCCTTTGCGGTCGCCGGGGCCTATTTGGCTGGCGCTCCAGGTGTGTTGTTGGGGCAGGCGCTGGGCGGTGTGATATTTGCTGCAATCTGCTGGGTAATGGTGCGCGGCGTTGTCTCGGGCCTGACTGCGCCAACAGAGATCGACCCATTTGCCGGGCAAAGCCGGCTGCAATCCCTGTTTGGGCGCAGGGGGTGGTGAACTGTCCCGGGCGCTGGAACACCAATGATTTTTGGTCACCAGAAGCGACTTTTGTCTCCTTTTTTGCAGCCAAGGCATCCTCATTTGCCAATTCATGAATTCGTTGTAAGCTGAACTTATGATTGCAAAAAACGCCAAGTTGTTTCGGGGCGTTGATTTAAATAGCACCTTTAACGACCGAGGATGAGCAATGTCCGGAAGTCTTTTGAAGTACACGCGTGTTCTTGAGATTGTCGGAGATACGATCAAAGTCAGGGTGCCTCTGGACGGATCGACTGACGCAGCAGTGCGTTTCAATGATCTGGCCGTAATCGAAACCGTGGACGGCCACAAGACACTGGCGCAGGCCATTTTTATTGACCGGGATGTTGTCACCCTGCAGGTGTTTTCCGGCACCAAGGGCATCTCGACCGAGGCGACGGCGACGTTCCTGGGCCACCCGATGCAGACGCCATATTCCCAGAACATACTGGGCCGCGTTTTTGACGGCGCGGGTGTATCTATTGATGGTGGACCTGACCTGTCGTCTGAGCCGCGCGTGGATATTGGCGGGCCAACCGTGAACCCGGCGGAACGCGCCGTGCCCAACAAGATGATCCGGACGGACGTACCGATGATCGACGTGTTCAACACACTGGTCGAAAGTCAGAAAATCCCGATTTTTTCCGTCTCGGGTGAGCCGTTCAACGCGTTCCTCAGCAGAATTGGTGTTCAGGCGGACGCGGATATCGTGGTGTTCGGCGGGCTAGGGTTGATCTTTGACGACTACTTTACCTTCAGGACGTCCTTCGAGGATGCGGGCGTGTTTTCCCGAACGGTGATGTTCGTCAATCAGGCGATGGATCCGCTGGTCGAACGGCTGCTGGTACCCGATATGGCACTGGCCGTGGCCGAAAAATTCGCGGTAGAAGAAGGCAAGCGCGTTCTGGTCCTGCTGACCGATATGACCGCCTACGCCGATGCGATGAAAGAGGTCGGGATCAGCCAGGAACGCGTACCCTCGCAGCGTGGATACATGGGGGACCTCTATTCCCAACTGGCCCGCCGGTACGAAAAAGCCTGTGACTATGCCAAGGGCGGATCGGTCACTGTGCTGACCGTGACAACGATGCCGGGCAATGACGTGACCCATCCAGTGCCGGATAACACGGGCTATATCACCGAAGGGCAGATCTATCTGCATTCGGGCGTGATTGACCCGTTCGGCAGTCTCTCGCGCCTCAAGCAGAACGTGATTGGGAAGACAACGCGCGAGGATCACGGGCAGATCATGAACACCATGATCCGGTTCTATTCCGAAAGCCGTGACGCCGCGCAGAAACAGGCGATGGCCTTTGACCTGTCGGATTATGACCATCAGCTGCTGAAGTTTGGCGACCTGTTCAAGACCCGTTTCATGGACATCAACGTTTCAATCCCGCTGGAAGATGCGCTGGATTTGGGGTGGAAAACTCTGGCCGAGTGTTTCGCACCTGGGCAGCTACTGATGAAGCAGGCCCTGATCGACAAGTATTTTCCAAAGGATGCCGATGGCGCGGTTGCAGCTGAATAAATCGTCGCTCGCGCGCGAGCAGACGCAGCTGAAAAGCTATGAACGGTTCTTGCCGTCGCTGGACCTCAAGCGTCAGCAGTTGATGGCCGAGCGCGCCAAGGCGCGCGAGGATGTCCAACGTTTGCAAGAAGAGGTGCAGGATCTGGCGCAAAAGGTTGGGGAAAAGCTGCCGATGCTGGCGCAGCAAGGCGTTGATCTGGACGGTCTGGTTGAGCTGAAGGACTACAAGGTCAAAGAGGTCAACGTTGTCGGCGTCAAGATGCCCGCGCTGGACCGGATCGAGGTTGCGGTGCGTCCGTATTCCTATCTGGCCAAACCTCATTGGGTCGATGCGGCGGCCCGGTTGCTGCACGATATGATCGAGGCGCGTCTACGGGTCAAAGTGGCCGAAGAGCGGGTGAAGATATTCGATAGGGCTGTGGCCACCATCACCCAGCGTGTCAATCTGTTCGAAAAGGTTCTGATCCCGCGCGCCAAAGCCAACATCAAGAAAATCCGCATCTATCTGAGTGATGAGCAGATGCAGGCCGTCGTGCGCTCGAAAATCTCGAAACGCAAACATGCGCAGGAGGCTGTGTCGTGAGTGTTGCGAGGCTCAAAAAACTGTCGCTGGTCGGGCAAGCAGGCCAAAAGGCTGCGACCCTTGAGGCGCTACAGAATCTGGGCTGCATGCACGTCCTGCCGCTGGCTTCGCCACCCGCTGAGCCGGAAAAGATCAGTGAGCGCGGCGCGCGCAATGCCTATAAGGCGCTGCGGTTCCTGAATGACGTGTCCGAACCGCGCCGACAGATCCAGCGCGATCCCGGTTTTGAGATGGACCAGTTCGTCGGGGATGTGCTGGACTTGATGCAGCGCACTCGTGACATGACGGATCATAGGGATTTTCTTGCCAACCGCATTGCAAAGGTGCGCCCTTGGGGCGATCTGGATTTTCCACCAGACGATGTTTTGGCGGGCAATCGGTTGTGGTTCTATCAACTGCCGCTCAAACATCGCGATGCGCTGGAGGCATTGGATACGCCATGGGCAATTCTCGAACAGGACCACCGCTTCATCTATGCCGTATTGATTGCTGCGGATGAGCCGGATGACGACATCCTGCCGGTCCCACGGACTCACACCGGATCATTGCCCATTCACGAGTTTGAAGCGCAATTGGAAGAAGCCGAGATCGCGATCGAAGCGCTTGAGGCTGAACGCGTTGCGCAAACCCGATACCTGACGCTGATGCGCCGGAACCTTTCGGTTGCCGAAAGCGCGGCCGAGCTGGCCCATGCCACGCAAAAGGTGCGCGACGAAGAGGCAATGTTTGCCCTGCAGGGCTGGGTGCCCGAGGATCGCATAGACGCGGTTCTGGATATGGCCGGTGACAAGGGCGCTGCCGTACTGATCGAAGAACCCAGCCCCTATGACAGCCCGCCAACTTTGTTGGAACAACCGGAAAAGCGTAGTGCTGCAGTGGACTTGGCGCTGTTTTATCAAGTGCCGGGTTACAAGGACTGGGACCCCAGTGTCATCGTCGCCGTTTCATTTGCGGTCTTCTTCGCAATGATCGTAGCCGACGCGGGATACGGCGCGATTATCCTGTTGGGCCTTTTACTATTCTGGAAGCGGCTTGATGCAACACCGGGTGAACGATCCTGGCGACGCTTTGGGGTGACCATTTCCAGCGCAACAATCCTGTACGGCGTCCTCGTCGGCAGTTACTTCGGCGTGTCGCCAGCCGAGGGGTCGTTCTGGTCCAAGCTCAAATTGCTCGACCTGAACAATTTCGGTGCGATGATGATGGTCTCGATTGTCGTTGGCGTTTTGCATTTGGTACTGGCCAATGCGCTTGCCGCACGCGCGGCAAGGGGGCACCGGAAGGCCATCGCCAATCTGGGCTGGATCGCTGCGCTGATTGGCGGGTTCGTTCTGTGGCTCAGCTACATGAAGGGTAACTCTCCGGTGCCGGGCGCGGCCTTGATGGGGATCGGGGTTCTGGCCATCGTCTGGTTCTCAAGCGAGCGGATAATCAAGAAACCAACCGACTGGATTTGGCGCCTGATCGGAGGGCTGCAAAGCCTTGCCGGGGCCATGGGGGCATTCGGCGATGTGCTAAGCTACATGCGCCTGTTTGCGTTGGGTCTGGCCTCGGCCTCACTGGCGATCACGTTCAACGATCTGGCGGTTTCTGTCATGCATTCGCTCAAGGGGTTGGGCGTTCTGTTCGCCCTGCTGATCCTGATCATCGGCCATATTCTCAACTTCGCGCTCGCCATGATGAGCGGCGTCGTCCACGGTTTGCGTCTCAATTACATCGAATTCTTTAAATGGGGTCTGCCGGACGAAGGCATTGTCTTTCGACCGTTCGCCCGCAAGGAGGTTCAGGAATGAATGAGCTTGTTTTGACATTGGGTTGGCTTGGCATCTACGCGCCAATGGCGCTGGGCGCAGCCGCCAGCGCCGTCGGATGCTCGATCGCGGGCATGGCCAGTATTGGGGCCATGACGGAAACCGACGGCGGCTATGGCCGCTTTGTCGGCGTTTCGGCCTTTCCTTCGACGATGGTGATTTATGGCATCGTCATCATGTTTACCCTGAACCGCGAGGTGACGCCTGAAAACGCGGGCGGCTTGTTCGGGATTGGTATCCTGTCGGGCATCGCATTGATGTATTGCGGGATCTGGCAGGGTCGGGCCTGTGCTGCGGCGATCAACGCCACCAAGGAAAAGCCCGAGATCTTTGGCCTGGCGCTTGCCCCGGCAGCGATCATCGAAGGGTTTGGCGTGTTCGCCTTTGTCTTTGCCCTTGTCATCAGTGCGGGGATCAGTTGATGGCACAGGATGGCATGATTTCTCATGGCGTGGATGCCTTGATCGATAAGCTGCGCAATGATGGCGTGGCTGCTGGTCAGGCCGACGCCGAAAAACTGCGCACTGAAGCCAAGGCCGAAGCCGCCAAAATTCTGGCGGATGCCAAACGCGAGGCGGACGACCATCAAAAAAAGGCACGCATCGATTCCGACAAATATCGCGCTGCTGGGGAAGAGGCGCTTAACACCGCCATGCGTGATGCGGTTTTGACCATGAAGGGTGGATTGACCGACCGCTTTCGCGAAGATGTCGAACGTCTGGTGACCAAGGAAATGGCTGAGCCGGGCCTGCTGAAACAGATGATTTTGGAGGTCGTCGGCCGCGAATCCGAAGGCGTCAATCTGGATGGCAAGGTGCAGGTTATTCTGCCCGCCAAAGTCGCAACGCAAGAAGACATCAAGCAGAACGCCGATGACATTCAATCCGGTAAGCTGACCAAATACGTCCTCGGCCTGACAGCCGACATGTTGCGTGAACAGGTAGAGCTGCATGCATCGGATGACGCGCAGGGTGGTATCCGCGTGCGGGCCGAAGATCAGGGCGTTGTACTTGATCTAACAGACAAGGCGGTCGCCTCGTTGCTGATGGAGCATCTGCAGCCCCGGTTTCGCGCCGTGCTGGAAGGTGTGATCCGCTGAGATGTCTGACCAAGACGCCTATATCGCCCTGATCAGCAGCCTGCCAGGCTCTGAGCGGTTGTTCGTGGCCAAACAACCTCCGCTGTCGCGGCTGCGGCTGGATCGTCGCCTTAAGGCGCTGACGCCCGAGGACGCTAAGGTTCTGAAGGTTATGGAACATGCTCTGAATTGGGGCGCATATGACATGGATGTCACTGACCCGCAGGCTGTATTGAGGTGCAAACAAGCGTTGGCCGAAATCCCGCAACCATCCTTGCGCCGCCTGTTCCTTGAACGGATGGACCTGCGTACTGTTGTTGCAGCACTGCGCCTGCGCGGGCACGGTGGCAATCCGCTGTCCGGTGCGTATGGGTTTGGACGTTGGAGCCGTCACATCCCCGCCAATTGGGGTGACCCGGATTTCCGTCTGTCCACGGCGATGCCGTGGATCAAGGAAGCACGCCAGTTGCTTGAGGCCGAGGACCCCTTGGGTCTGGAACGACTGCTGCTGTCAGTCAGCCATAAGCAACTGAAACGACACGCCGCCCGTCACCTGTTCGATTTTGAGGCCGTGGCCATCTATGTCTTGATCTGGAACATTTTCGATCGCTGGGCGCAAAGCAACGCGCAGAATGCGGCCGCAAGATTTGAGAAGCTGGCCCAGCAAGCCATGAGCAATGTCGCAGATTTCGATTTTGAGAGAGTAAGCGCATGACTGCCCAAACATCTTCGGTTCAAACCGCAACCGCCCGCGTTGTCTCTGTCCAGGAAGGGCTTGTGAAAATTCAGGCCAACCAAGACGCCGCCGGCGTTCCGGGACAACTGGTCAAGAACGAGGTCGTGTTCATCCTTCCTACCCGTCCGGGCCCGGGCGGGCGTCAGGAACGCTTAAAGGCTGAGGTGCTGCGCGTGCGCGGCGATACTGCCGACGTTCAGGTCTACGAAAGCACGGACGGCGTAGCGGTTGGTGATCCGGTTGAACAGTCAGGACAGCTGCTTTCGGTCGAACTTGGGCCGGGGCTTTTGGGGCAGGTCTTTGACGGCCTGCAATCGCCTTTGACCAAGGTTGCGGCCGAGTTCGGGACTTTCCTGCCGCGCGGGGCGGATGTGGCGCCGCTGGATGATCAGGCAAAATGGTCTTTCACTCCCACAGTCAAAGTTGGCGATATGGTCAAGGGCGGCGACAGCATCGGTACTGTTCCCGAAGGCCGGTTTACCCACAAAATCATGCTGCCTTTCAACTGGGTCGGCGACTACAATGTTGTGTGGGTACAGAAAGGTGCAGCCTCGATCCACGAGATTGTCGCGCGTCTTGAAGACGAGCAGGGTGGGGAGCACACGCTGACCCTGTGCCAAAAGTGGCCGGTACGACGACCGTTACCTGAAACCATCCTGAAACGCGCCCTGTCGGAACGGTTGTACCCAACGGAACCCGTGCTGACCTCGCAACGCCTGATCGACACGTTCTTCCCCATAGCGCGCGGTGGCACGGCCTGTATTCCCGGCCCGTTCGGTGCGGGCAAAACCGTGCTGCAAAACCTGATCGCTCGGAACTCCAAAGTGGATATCGTGATCGTGGTGGCCTGCGGTGAGCGTGCGGGCGAGGTGGTGGAAACGATCCACGAATTCCCCAAGATGACCGACCCGATGTCGGGCGGCAGTCTGATGGACCGGACGATCATCATCTGTAACACCTCTTCCATGCCTGTAGCGGCACGTGAGGCATCGATCTTCACCGGCATCACCCTGGGCGAGTATTACCGCCAGATGGGCTATGACGTGCTGTTGATCGCTGACAGCACCAGCCGCTGGGCGCAAGCCATGCGCGAGACCTCCGGCAAGCTGGAGGAAATCCCCGGGGAAGAGGGCTTCCCTGCCTATCTGGAAAGCTCGATCAAGGGCCTGTACGAGCGCGCAGGGGCGATGAAGACCAATGATGGCGATCTGGGTAGTCTGACGCTGATCGGTACGGTTTCACCGGCGGGTGGCAATTTTGACGAGCCTGTGACGCAGTCCACGCTGTCTACCGTGAAGTGCTTTCTGGGGCTGTCCTCAGAACGGGCTTATAAACGTTTCTATCCTGCGGTCGACCCAATGCTTAGCTGGTCGCGATACACCGATCAGCTCTCGGATTGGTACGACAAGAACGCCGAGCCCGGTTGGACAGGCAAGGTGCGCGATCTGCTGGCCCTGATTGAAAAAGGCGAACAAGTCGACCAGATGATGCAGGTGACCGGTGAAGAAGGTGTCACCATCGAGGACTTCGTCACGCAGCAAAAGGCGCTGTTCGTGGACATGGTGTACCTACAGCAGGATGCCTTTGACAAAGTCGACGCAACCGTCCCGCTGGAGCGTCAGAAGATGACGTTCAAGCTGATCTATGATGTTACGCAATCAACTGCGGAATTCGAAGATAAGGGTGAAGTGCGTCAGGTGTTCACCCAGCTCACAGGTCTTATGAAGAACTTCCACTACGCCGCGGAAAACACGCCGGAATTCAAGTCGCTGTGGGGACAGATACAGGGCCTGAGCCGCGAAAAATTTGGAGTGTAGGTCAGGGAAATGGTAGCCCGTAGGGGAATCGAACCCCTCTTTCCAGGTTGAAAACCTGGCGTCCTAACCGATAGACGAACGGGCCATCTGGTAGTGGCATTAGCACAAGTGGTAGCCCGTAGGGGAATCGAACCCCTCTTTCCAGGTTGAAAACCTGGCGTCCTAACCGATAGACGAACGGGCCACGCTGGCTTGTGGAGGGCCTTTTACGGTTTACCTCTGACCCCCGCAAGCCGAAAAATGCAGGGATGCGAAACTTTTTTGGCAAGGCTGGAAATGGGCTCAGTTTGCCTCTGCCGCGTCCTCCAGTCTCAGCTGAACGCTTTGCCGTCCACCCCATGTGTTCACCTCAAGCCGTCCGGCGAAATGAAAGCGCGCGCCGCCATGGTTAGACAGCTTTTCCCCCATCGGTCCGTCAAAAGCTCCAAAGGCAATGGCATCAAGGCCACCACCAACCCCGTCGGACAGCGACAGTTTCAGATGGGAGTCGCCGACGCGCTTGGCAAAGCGCACCTGCAGGTCCGGCAACGCATAGCGTGGGGCAGGGGCGCTGGCCCCGAAAGGACCGGCTTTTTCTATCTGTTCGATCAGATCGACCGAAGCTGCGCCCGGCATAAGGGCGCCGTCTAGCTTCATGTCTGCAGGACCGCCTTTGCCCGCGCCTTGCTTGGCCAACAACTCGCTGAGGCGTTCCATGGCCGGTTCCAACTGATCCCGCATAACGGTCAGCCCTGCGGCCATCTTGTGCCCGCCGCCTTTGACCAAAAGTCCCTCAGCCGCCAATCGTTGGATTGATGCCCCCAGATCAACGCCAGAAACCGACCGCCCTGAACCCTTGCCTTCATCACCATCAAAGCCGATGACAATGGCGGGTCTGTTGGCGTTTTCCTTGAGGCGGGATGCCACGATGCCGACAACGCCGGGATGCCATCCTTCGCCCGCCGCCCAAACCAGAGGAGCGTCCAATCCGCGTTCCTCGGCTTGTTCCAGTGCTGCCGCTCGTACTGCGTTTTCGATATCACGACGCTCGGTGTTCAACTCATCCAACCTTTGAGACAGCGCTTCAGCTTCGGTCATCGAGTCCGTGCTCAGCAGTCGCGCGCCCAGATCGGCCTGACCGATCCGCCCGCCCGCATTGACGCGCGGACCCAGAAGAAAACCCAGGTGATAGCTGGTAGGGGCTGAATCCATACGCGCCACATCCGACAGCGCCACTAACCCTGGTCGTTGCCTCTGTGCCATGACCTTAAGGCCTTGCCGCACCAGCGCCCGGTTCGCGTCAATCAGCGGGGCCACGTCTGCAACGGTTGCCAATGCCACAAGATCCAGCAGCCCGATCAGGTCGGGACCCTTAACCTCAGCCTCACGCAGTTGCCGCCCGGCCTCAACCAGCATCAGGAACACCACGCCGGCAGCGCAGAAATACCCCAAATCACCGCTCTCATCCTGCCGGTTTGGGTTCACGACCGCCACGCAATCGGGCAGCGTTTCACCACCAAGGTGGTGGTCCAGCACAATGACATCCGCGCCTTTTGCCGCCGCGATAGGTTCATGGCTAAGCGTTCCGCAATCCACGCAGATGATTAGGTCATGCGCAGCCGCCAGTTCCTGCATTGCAGGCACGTTCGGCCCATAACCCTCATCAATTCGATCTGGCACATACAGCGTGGCTTGCAGCCCCATCTGACGCATCCAGACAAGCAACAAAGCCGCCGAACTGCCCCCATCGACGTCGTAATCGGCAAAAACCGCGATCCGCTGCTTGTTTCGGACAGCTTCCAAAAACCGCGTTGCGGCGGTCTCCATATCTTTCATGGACCGGGGATCGGGCAGCAATTCCTTCAGCTTTGGTTCAAGAAAGCTTTCGGCTTCCACGGGGGGCACGCCGCGCCGCGCCAGAACCTGACAAACCGCACGTGGCAGCCCGGACTGTTGCACCAGCATTTCCGTGGCCCGTTCGACCTCGGCCTCCGGTCCGATCCAACGCCGCCCGGTCAGTGACTGCTCAACCCCTAAAAAGCTCATGCCTGCCTCTCATATGCTAAGGCCGGACCCTCTCGGATCCGGCCTCATTGTATCTATCGAAACCTCTGCCAAAGGCAAAGGTGCAAGCCATCACGCGTTGTCGTGCGGCCAGGTTGGCGTGCGGTAGGACATGCGGCGCACCGAACCGGTTTTGGAACGCATCAGCAGGGTGGTGGTTTCAACCCAGCCCGGCTGGCGTTTGATCCGCGGCAGCAAAGAGCCACCCGTCACGCCAGTTGCAGCAAAGATCACGTCTGCGGTTACCATCTCATCGCGAGAATAAACGCGGTCCAGATCGGTGATACCCGCCTTGGCGGCGCGGCCACGCTCGTCGTCGTTGCGGAACAGCAGGCGGCCAAAGATCTGACCACCCATGCATTTCAGCGCAGCAGCGGCCAGAACGCCCTCGGGTGCTCCGCCTTGCCCCATGTACATATCGATGCCGGTCTCTTCGCTTTCGGCACAGTGCATGACGCCGGCCACGTCACCATCGGTGATCAGGCGGATCGAGGCGCCGGTTTCGCGCACTTCAGCGATCATCGCTTCGTGGCGGGGACGTTCCAGAATGCAGACGGTGATGTCGGCAGGCTTGCAGCCTTTGGCATTGGCCAGCGCTTCAACACGCTCGCGTGGGCTCATGTCGAGGTTCACGACGCCTTCGGGAAAGCCCGGACCAATGGCCAGCTTGTCCATGTAAACGTCAGGAGCATGCAGCATCGACCCGCGCGGGCCCATCGCGATCACGGTCAGCGCGTTCGGCATGTCCTTGGCGGTCAGAGTCGTGCCCTCAAGCGGGTCCAGTGCGATATCCACACCGGGGCCGTTTCCGGTGCCGACCTCTTCGCCAATATACAGCATCGGTGCTTCGTCACGCTCGCCTTCGCCAATGACAACCACGCCGGCAATGTCCAGCAGGTTCAGCTGTTCGCGCATCGCGTTTACAGCCGCCTGATCCGCAGCCTTTTCGTCACCACGTCCGACCAGCGAGGCCGAGGCCAGTGCGGCCTGCTCTGCGACCCGTGCAAGGCCCAGAGACAACAGGCGGTCGTTGAAATCGATTTTGGCAGCGCTCATTTTTTGTATCCTCAGGTCAATAAAGGCGTTTCATCGGGCATAGCCTGCGTTTTATGCAGGCCGCAAGGGTCAAACCTCTTCAATCCGCAATGCGACGGGTTCCCCCGACACGACATCGGTCGCGCGAAGCCCTTCCAAAGCGACATCCAAAGTGGCCCGCGTGGTTTTGTGGGTCACAATCAGAACCGGCGCGGTGGCTTCGGTGTGCCCGTACTGGCGCATCCGGTCGATCGAGACGCCCGCGCCACCCAGAATGGCGGCAACTTTGGCCAGCGCACCGGGCTTGTCGAACAGTGCGAGGCGCAGGTAGTAGGGGGCGGGCAGCCCGGTAATAGCGGGTTTTGCGTCTTCCAACGTTTCTGCAGGGCGGCCAAAGGTCGGGATTTGCAACCCCCGCGCCAGATCGCAGACGTCGCCCATCACGGCGCTTGCCGTTGGACCCTCGCCTGCGCCAGGGCCGCGCAGGACAACCTGATCGACCGAGTCGCCTTCGATGACAACCATATTGGTGCCGCCTTCCAGCTGACCCAGGGGCGAGCCGCTGGGTACAAGGCACGGCTGCATTCGCTGTTCCAGACCGCGTGCCGAGCGCTGAGCGACACCCAGCAGCTTGATGCGATAGCCCATGTCGGCTGCCTGATGAATGTCATCCAGACTGATATGCTGGATGCCTTCGATCTGGATGCCGTCGAAATTCGGTTTGGTGCCAAATGCGATCGAGGACAACAGCGCCAGCTTGTGCGCCGCGTCGATGCCGCCCACGTCCAGGTTCGGGTCAGCCTCGAGGTAGCCCAGTTCGGCGCATTCTTCGAACAGCGCGTTATACCCCAGCTCCTGCGATTGCATCCGCGTCAGGATATAGTTGCAGGTGCCGTTCATCACGCCCATGACGCGGGTGATCTCGTTCCCGGCCAGCCCCTCGGTCAGGGATTTGATCACGGGGATACCGCCCGCAACGGCGGCCTCAAAACGGATCACACGGCCTGCGGCCTCGGCTTTTTCAGCCAGCTCCTGACCGTGAATGGCCAACAAAGCCTTGTTCGCGGTCACCACATCCTTGCCAGCGGCCAACGCGGCCTCGACAGATGCTTTGGCGGGGCCGTTTTCGCCGCCCATAAGTTCGACAAAAATATCGACATCGTCGCGCTGCGCCAATGAGACGGGATCAGTCTCCCATGCATACTCCGACAGGTTCACGCCACGGTCTTTGTTTGCGTCGCGCGCAGAAACAGCGGTGATTTCGATCGCGCGACCTGTACGCGCCTGCAGCAGGTCGGCATGGCGGCGCACGATCCGCACGACACCCACGCCAACTGTTCCCAAGCCGGCAATTCCCAGCCGCAGCGCCTGTGTCATCCCGTGGGTTCCTTTCCGCTCGAATGTCCTTGGTTTCGGGCTGTTTGCCCGTTCAAAGGTGCCTTAACGGGTTCGGCGTCGAGGCGCAATCCGGGACAGCGGTAACAGTCGGTTGAAACGCGAAAGGTCAGTTGGTTTGCGCGTTCTGCAGCGCTTCGGCCCTTTTGGCCAGCGCTTCGCGGCGCGCGGTCAGGTCTTCTTCAACCTCGGCCGCTTCGTTCACGGGATCTATGGGCGGGCCAAGAATGTCCTGAAGTGGGACCAGCTTCGGATACGCGGCCGAGCGCACATTCGGCTGTTCGCGTCCTTCCAACTCCGGGAAGTCCGTGCAGGCTGCGCAAGTCAGAAGCAGAACCAAAAGTGGCAGGGGCTTCATACCGAACCCTTTCAATGGAGACTGACCCCGTGATGCACCTTTTGCGGCGGTCGTTCAAGCGGGGTTCTATATGAACGCTTGTTCATATACGGTGGCGGTATGGCACGTACCCAAGGCTCACACTCCGATATCACCGGCCCGCGCATTCGAAAAGCAGCGCTGGGGCTGTTTGCCCGACATGGCTATGCCGCTGTATCCATGCGCCAGATCGCAAAAGATGTGGGTGTGCAGGCGGGGGCGCTGTACAACTACACGCCCGACAAGCAAAGTCTGCTGTTTCGCCTGATGCAGGATCACATGCAGGATCTGTTGGCCGCTTATGGTGAACTTGAAAAACCCACCGATGCCGAGACTGCGCTACGCCGCTTTGTCGGCTTTCACATTCGGTTTCATATGGAGCGACCGGATGAAGTCTTTATCGCCTATATGGAGCTGCGCAACCTAACGCCCGAAAACTTCTCGGAAATCGAAGGCCTGCGCCGCGCTTATGAGGATTCGCTTGAAGCCATCTTGCAGGATGGGCAGAAGTCTGGGCTCTTTTCGGTTGCCGATACCAAAATCGCGACCTTGGCCGTGATCGCGATGCTGAATGGTGTGATGACCTGGTACCGTGCAGGCGGACGCTTGTCGCTGGACGAAGTAGAGCAGGTTTATTGGGATATGGTCAGACGCGCCGTAACCGCCTGACCAACTTTGCTTAATCAGTGCGCGGCGCGGATGAATGTGCCATTGCGCAGTTCTTTGAACGCCAGTTCCAGCTCGGCACGCGTGTTCATGACAATTGGACCATGCCATGCGACAGGCTCATCAATGGGCGCGCCCGAGATCAACAGAAACCGGACACCTTCCGGACCAGCTTGAACCGTGACCTCATCACCGGTGCCGAACCGAACCAAAGTGCGGTCACCGGACAGATCACGGATGTTGACCTCTTGTCCCGCGACCTCTTTTTCCAAAAGCACGCCGGTAGGTTGTGATGCATCGGCAAAGGCCGCCTGTCCTTGGAACACATAGGCAAACGCCCGGCGGTAGGTGTCGATGCGAAAGGTTTTTCTTACACCGGCCGGAACCTGAATATCCAAGTACTGCGGGTCGGCGGCAATACCGTCTACCGGGCCGGTTTTGCCCCAGAACTCACCAACAATAACGCGCACAGTGGCGCCGTCATCATCAGTGACCTCGGGGATCTCTTTGCTTTGGACATCCTGATAGCGGGGGGCTGTCATCTTTTGATCTGATGGCAGATTGCCCCACAGCTGGAAACCGTGCATTTGGCCCGCACCGTTTCCCTTGGGCATTTCCTGATGCAGGATTCCGGACCCGGCGGTCATCCACTGAACGTCGCCTGCGCCCAAAGTGCCGGTGTTGCCCAGCGAATCCGCATGCTCGACCGAGCCGGACAGGACATAAGTGATGGTTTCGATGCCGCGATGCGGATGCCAGGGGAAGCCTGCCTGATAATCCTTGGGGTGATCATTGCGGAAGTCGTCGAACAACAGGAACGGGTCTAGCTCGGACGGGTCCTGAAAGCCAAACGCCCGGTGCAATTTGACGCCTGCGCCTTCCATGGTTGGCATGGCTTTGCGGGTTTCCAATGTTGGTCTAAGGGACATGATGGCCTCCTGAATTTGTGGGGATCATGTATGCTGTTGGCGATATGCGTCAATTTGCGTGCAAACACGGGTGCTGTGCGCAATTCCATAGTCGGCTTCCCTCTGTTTTTCGGCAGACAAAGCGGATAAACCCGGACCGAGCAGAGCAGGGGACGTCAATGCAACAAGAAATTCTGGCCACGGTCCGACCTTCATCATCCAGACGTTGGATAGGGGTGGGGATGCTGTCGACCGTGGGTGTGCTGGTCATCTATGTCGCTTTGACCACGCCACCGGAACCGGCCTGGCTGGTCTTTTTACTTGTCGTTGGTGTGGCGGCGTTCTGGCTGGCCTATCGCATGTGGCAAGCCACCAGTGACTGGATCGAGCTGACCGAGACTGAATTGCGGACCGGTTCAGGGCAGGTGATTGCGCGTGTCGAAGATATCGAGTCGATCGATCAGGGGGTGTTTGCGTTCAAGCCGTCAAATGGATTTTTGTTGAAGACTACGGAAAGCGCAGGAAACAGCTGGGCACCGGGACTGTGGTGGCGATTGGGGCGCCGTGTTGGCATCGGCGGCCTGACCACAGCCGCCGAAACCAAATTTATGCTCCAGGTGCTACACCCACTACATCCTGCTGACAGAACCGATCAGAAACGTTTGCCTTAATTGTCGGTACAAATCGTGGACGCGTGAAAACCACGTTGTCAAACTTATGCGGACTGGCCAACCAATCAGTGTTAATCGGCGGATCATAGTCTTTGGATGTTTCCACAACGATCAAAGTGTCCAAGTCCGCCATCGCTGGCAGGGTGTCAGCCAATGGTTTGACGTTTCCATTGTTCCAAGTACCCGTAAACCCGCAATGTGTCGACCACTCAACAATATGAAGATCGTCTTCGGCGTTGTACCTGACCAGTGACAAACGCATCTTCAGCGGCGTGTTATCGCGCACCATTCGATTGAATATCACATACATGGAGCTCGCGTAGGTGTCGGTAATTTCGTTCTCAGCTTCTCGCGAGATCAAGTCGCTGACCGTGAACGCAGCTTTCAGGTTGGCGGTGCTTTCGCGAAATCCGTCAAAATACCCGTAAGTCATCACTACGGACCATACGAGCATCGGAGCTAACAGAGCCGATTCCACCGTCAGGCTACCACTTTCGCGACGCACAAAAGTCCCGAGAGCGCGTCGGAGGCATGAATAAAGACGCGTCATATCAAGGCTCCTGAACAAAGGTTGTCGTTGACGTAAGTGTGATCAGGCCATCATCGTCTGACAAAGCCCGGCTCATGTCTGTTCCACCCCGTCCTAATGCCGTCGTCGGGAAAAGCGGATCGACCCTCGCGCAAGCGCGCAAGATCATCAGTGCATTCGCCCCGCCACTTGAAAACTCTCGGACCGGTTTGGCCTCTTCCGCCCTATCCGCACAGTCCGCTTCGACAGGGAGGTTCACCCCCCCATATGGGTCTTGAACAATCATCTCCAACTGCAGGTTTTTGGAGCAATCTTGCATGATGACCATTTCATTGCAGATCGCGTCTTTGATTGTATCGTGCTGCGTGTCCTCCAAGCCGATCCCAAGTCGAATGTTACGCACAACCAGGTCCATTGAACGATCCAGCATCGCCTGCTGAATTGTGACCAGCGAATATTCGATGACGCCCAGAATGAAGAACATGTAGACGGGGAACCAAATGACGAACTCAATGGTCAAGCCACCGTCCTCAGTGCGTTTGAACCGAAGAACTTTTCCCAGAGCTTTGCGGATCATTGCGTCAACCTCAGGCGTTTGATTGCCGTAGCAATTGAGTCAAAGACCTCTGTAATCGTACGTTGGTCATCGCCCAGGCCGCCACTCGCTTTGACTTCGTAAAAGAACCCTGCGCCGCTGGAACAATTTCTAATCGCAGTAACACCTACGTCGGGCGCTTCAAATGCAATGCCATAGACATCAACATTCTTACCCTTGACTTGGGTACAGATATCGCTCAACCGGGTGTCTTTCTTGGTCCGGTAAATCTCGGTGAATGCGTTGTCATACCAAGTTTGATTGTGGTTGGACTGCCAAGCGTAGTTGTACTCGGCGTTCCAGTCCAAAGTGACGCGATTCCACAGTTGCGGGTAGGTCAGGCGCACTGATTGATCTGCCGCTTCACCGCCAAAGGGTTCGGTCTGGCCCTCCAACTCCTGTCTGGTCCAATAGTACGCAGGCGGCTCGTCAGGGGCAGATGTGCGGACGCTATATTCGCCGCCGTACCTGTCGGTTCTACAGCGGAGTTGACCCCACCTATTATACCAACAACTTCTGACCTCATGCTCATAATTTGGGTTGTACCAAACATCCGAAGGCCCATCGCGGTATGCCTCGTTCAAAACCCAGTTTTCAGTGTTCTCGCCGTCGGTCATGACGATCAAGATTTTTTTGACGTCTGATTCATACTTCATCGGACGGTTGTCAAACACCGCCGGAACAATCTTCTTAGGATCAAGGCCCGTGGTGACATCCAGACCCGTATCCGGATCTACAGAATCAGGATCGGCGTTTTGTCGGGAAAGCTTGTTAATTACAGGCTGAAATTGAGGGTCCAGCAGCGCGGCCCCCCATTTCACTCCGATATCAATCGAAGTGTTTCCGCCTGGAGTCATCGCCGCGATCTGATCGTGCAATTCGGAAACAACGTTCGTCACTGCTGTAATATCGCTGCCCGCACGGGTGGTGCAAACCGAGCGCGAGATTTGGTGTCTTTCGTCATTGTAATCGTCATTATAGTTTCTGCGGTCGAAATGCGCCGTACGATTGAGACTTTTGTCCGGGTCAATCCAGTGTTCTCTGAAATCGCTATCCACAAAGTCAACGCAGTGCGAATAGTCGTGCTCGGTCGTTACACCGGGCATGTTGCCCAGGATATTTGCACCGGCGTTTACTTGGTTGTTGTACGGTATGATCGAGATCGAAATCTTGTCCGGATTCTCTTTCTGATACATCGTCGTCACAAACTGTGTAGCGGCGTCCTTAAGAGCTTCCATTTTTGTTTTGTTTTCCGTCGCGGAATCCCAGCTCATCGATCCGGAGATATCGAGAACCATCGCGATTTCGATCGAGCCGATAGACTCTTCCGCGACACTTGTGACCGCGGCTGTAAGCGTTCCGTATCCAAAAAACGTCAGGAAGTGTGTTTTAACGTCTACTTCAGCGTTGGCCGTGACCTTCCTTGATCCACCGCGAGGATCATCGACCACCACAGGTTCTCCGGTTAGTTTGCCCCGGACCTCAGACTTCTCGATATAGGATTTAACCACTTCCACCGGTGGGAGTTCCTGTTTGACGTTCGCTGCAGCAAGAACCGCACGATCGAGCGTACCTTGGAGGCTGGCCCTGTCACGCTCAAAGTTCATTATGTCCACACCGATTCCGGCTGTCGCCATGATGAGGATAAATCCGACGGCAACAAAGATCGTAAAGACCCCGCCATCCTCGTCGCGGGAAAAACGATCAGCAGACGCAGCTGCTTTCTTAAAATTCTTGGTGTTGCACTTAAATATGCGCATTTTCATCTGGCCGACCTCGCTGAGCAGACATCCGGCGCTGCTAAGGAAAAGTTAACGTTTGAAAACTAACGGCGAATCGTGGCGTGAATTGGGCGGAAGTGCCGAAGATATGGCAACTTTGGGCGCGAACCGTAGATAATTGAACGGCTTTTTTGCCTCTGTTTTCGGTCAGGCGACAATTCTTCCAAAGTTAAGCGCCGTGCGCGACTCAGCCCGGTCCGAGAGCTTTCGTGGCGATTTCGGGTTTTATTGTTGCTTAATTATTGATCGTTTAGCCAATGGGTGCGACAAAACGTCAGAACGCTCGTCGTTCGTCGGCACGGAGGATTACATGACGGCCATTAATGAACCCAGCTTTCGCGAAAGTGTAGATTTGATGTTTAACAGGGCGGCGTCCCTTATGGACCTGCCGCCGGGGTTGGAGGAAAAGATTCGTGTCTGCAACGCCACCTACACTGTTCGGTTCGGCGTCCGCCTGCGCGGCGATATCCATACATTCACCGGTTACCGCTCGGTCCATTCCGAGCATATGGAGCCTGTTAAGGGCGGTATTCGTTACGCCCTTGCTGTGAACCAGGACGAGGTCGAGGCGCTTGCCGCCCTGATGACTTATAAATGTGCTCTGGTTGAAACGCCCTTTGGCGGATCAAAAGGGGGATTGTGCATCGATCCCCGAAAATACGAAGAGCACGAGTTGGAGCAGATCACCCGCCGCTTTGCCTATGAGCTGGCCAAGCGCGATCTGATCAACCCTTCGCAAAACGTGCCAGCCCCCGACATGGGAACGGGTGAGCGTGAGATGGCCTGGATGGCGGATCAATACGCCAGGATGAACACGACGGACATCAATGCACGCGCCTGTGTTACAGGAAAGCCGCTGAACGCGGGCGGTATCGCAGGCCGGGTTGAAGCAACAGGTCGCGGCATCCAATACGCCCTGCGTGAATTCTTCCGCCACCCGGAAGACATGCAAAAGGCGGGGCTGACCGGCAAGCTGGATGGAAAACGTGTCATCGTTCAGGGGCTGGGCAATGTGGGTTATCACGCCGCGAAGTTCCTGAGCGAAGAGGATGGATCCAGAATTGTCGGCATCATCGAATGGGATGGCGCGCTTTATAATCCCGACGGGATCGACGTGGAATCCGTGCGGCAATGGATCGTCAAGCATGGCGGTGTCAGTGACTATCCGGATGCGACGCACTCGGCCGAGGGTGGTGCAGTTCTTGAAGAAGAATGCGATATCCTCATCCCGGCTGCTCTGGAGGCGGTCATCAACCTGTCAAACGCAGACCGGATAAAGGCGCCTTTGATCATCGAGGCTGCGAATGGTCCTGTGACTGCAGGTGCGGATGAGATTCTGCGCAAGAAGGGCACGGTGATCATACCGGACATGTATGCAAACGCGGGCGGTGTGACCGTTTCCTATTTCGAATGGGTCAAGAACCTGAGCCATATTCGCTTCGGTCGCATGCAGCGCCGTCAGGAAGAGGCGCGGCACGAGCTGATCGTGAGCGAGCTGCAGCGGCTGGATCGTTATCTTGGCGATGCCTGGTCGATGTCTCCGGACTTTAAGGCCAAGTACCTTCGCGGCGCGGACGAGCTGGAACTGGTGCGCTCGGGCCTCGATGACACGATGCGCATTGCTTATCAATCTATGCGCGAAGTCTGGCACAGTCGCGATGATGTCGAGGATCTGCGGACGGCGGCCTATATTGTGGCCATCGACCGTGTGTCCAAGAGCTATCGCGCCAAAGGGCTGTGATGTTTTGAAATCAGGGGCAGCCTAGCTTTGTCTGGCTGCCCCAACGGTAAGGGCTGGCCGACTTAACCACGGTAGACACGCCAAAAACGGCAATGGCAGGCCGTGCCTGCGACAGGTAAGCTGCAGCGACAGAATCGATTACCGGAGTTCCCTATGTTGCGTATCGCCATTGCAGCCGCTTTGCTGGCCACCCCATTAGTTGCGGAAGAAACCAAAGAGCAAAGCTGCCAATACCAGGCTGAAGTTGTTGCGGCGATCCAGAAGGCACGGCTGGACCGGGTAAAAGAGCGTGACGTGCCCCAGGCAGTTGCCGATACCAGCCCGACCTGGCCCGAAAATTACAATGCTGCCATCCCGTTGATCGCGCCTTGGGTTTATGAGCAAAAGATGCGCGATGTACGCAAAAAGGATCTGGGCGCCGCGTGGCTTGAGCTGTGTTTGCTGCAATAATCCACAGCCCCATCATTTCCCTGTGGACAAACGCGCGTCATACCCTTGGCGCGCGTTCTTGTTTCTGTCAGGTTTGACCCATGTCTCTGCCCCCCGGATTTCTGGATGAACTACGCACCCGCCTGAGCCTGTCTCAGGTTGTCGGGCGTAAAGTCATGTGGGATCCGCGCAAGTCCAACCAGGGCAAGGGGGACATGTGGGCGCCATGCCCGTTTCACCACGAAAAGACCGCGTCCTTCCACGTCGATGACCAAAAGGGGTTCTACTACTGCTTCGGGTGCCATGCCAAAGGCGATGCGATCAGCTTTGTGAAAGAGACCGAGAATGTCTCATTCATCGAAGCGGTTGAAATTTTGGCGCGCGAGGCAGGCCTGCCCATGCCTGCACGCGATCCAAAGGCACAGGAAAAACAGGACCGCCGGTCGCAACTGGCCGACGTCATGGAGCAGGCCGCGCAATTCTTCCGCTTGCACCTCAAGACCGGAGCAGGGGGCGCCGCGCGCGATTACTTGACCCGTCGAGGATTGGATGCACAGGCGTTGGAGCGGTGGGAGATCGGGTTTGCGCCTGATGGCTGGCAAGGTTTGTGGGATCACCTGCGCGGCAAGAACGTGGCCGAGGACCTGATCCTTGGGGCCGGGCTGGCCAAACCTTCGAACAAGGGCAAAAAGCCTTATGATACGTTCCGCAATCGGATCATGTACCCTATCCGCGATCCGCGCGGGCGGTGCGTCGCGTTTGGCGGTCGGGCAATGGACCCCAATGACAATGCGAAATACCTGAACTCGCCCGAAACGGAATTGTTCGACAAGGGGCGCAGTCTTTATAACCACGGCCCTGCGCGTCAGGCCGCAGGCAAAGGGCAACCTCTGATCGTGGCCGAAGGGTACATGGATGTGATCGCACTGGCCGAAGCTGGATTCGGGGCGTCGGTCGCCCCGTTAGGCACGGCAATCACCGAGCATCAATTGCAACTCCTTTGGCGTGTCTCGGATGAGCCGATCATCGCATTGGATGGCGACACGGCCGGTCTGCGTGCCGCGATGCGGGCCGTTGATCTGGCGTTGCCACTGTTAGAGGCCGGGAAATCCCTACGCTTTGCTCTGATGCCCGAGGGCAAGGATCCCGATGATCTGCTGCGGGCTGAGGGTCCGGCAGCTGTGAAATCAGTGCTTGAAGGCGCGATCCCGATGGTCAAACTGCTGTGGCAGCGTGAGACAGAGGGCAAGGTGTTCGACAGCCCTGAACGCAAAGCTGCGTTGGATAAGTCACTGAGGGACAAGATCAAACTGATCCGCGACCCCTCGATCCGGGCGCATTACGGGCAAGAGATCAAAGACCTGCGCTGGCAACTGTTCCGCCCGCAACGTCAGCCGCAAAATCGCCAATGGCAGCCACGCGGCAAATGGCAACCTCCGAAACAACCAGCAACCCCAGGTGCGCGTTCATCTTTTCTGGCGTCTTCAGAAACCGCGGATATCCAGATGCGCGAGGCTGCAATTCTGGCAATCGCCATCCTGAATCCCACCGTTGTGGTTCAATTCGAACATCAGCTTGAAGAAATGGAGTGCCATGATCCCGATCATGCCGCCTTGCGCGCCGCCATCCTTCGGCATGCGATCGACGACCCAGAGCATCTGAAAGACCACATTTTTGAAACTTTGGGCGGCGAAATCCTTGAAAACCTGCTGGCCCTTCGCCATGTCGCAGTAATCCCTTGTGTGTTCAAACCAGGCGACGTCGAAAAGGCCGAGATGACTCTGGCCGAGGAACTCGCGAAAATCAAAGCGCTCCGGGGATTGGATGCCGAGATTGCCGAAGCTGCAGAGGAACTGTCTGATCTGGCTGATGAAGCGCTGACATACCGGCTGGCCCAGGCCGCCGAAGAGCGTAACCGCACAAGCCGCAGTCAGAACGAGGATAGGGCGGTTTTTGACATCGCCGATAACGGCGCACGAATCAACCGCGACGAGAAAGACGCGTTTCAGGCGATCATGTCTGGCATCAATTTTGAACGGAAACGTCGCTAAAGTGGTGTTTTCGTAAGGCACTGGAAAAGAAAAACGGGTAAACGGGTGGCCGAATCACTTCTACGCGCTAATGATTCGGTACAAACGAATCACCCATCCCTGCAGGAGCATTGAATGGCCGCCAAGGATACAAACGAAGACCGCAAATCCGACGAGCAGGAACAGGAAATCTCGCTGGACATGAGCCAGGCCAACGTCAAGAAAATGATCGCCGAGGCCCGCGAGAAAGGTTACATCACCTACGACCAGCTCAATCAGGTTCTGCCGCCTGATCAGGTAAGCTCGGAACAGATCGAAGACGTTATGTCGATGCTGTCCGAGATGGGCATCAACATCATCGAAGATGAAGAGGCCGAGGAAGAAGAGAACAAAGGCTCGACCGAACTGGTTGCTGCAGAAAGCAACCGAGAGGTTGCGCTGGCGGGTGCTGGTGCTGAAAAGCTGGATCGCACAGATGACCCGGTCCGCATGTATTTGCGCGAGATGGGCAGCGTCGAACTGCTGAGCCGCGAAGGCGAGATTGCCATCGCCAAACGGATCGAAGCCGGTCGCAACACCATGATTGCCGGTCTGTGCGAAAGCCCGCTGACCTTCCAGGCGATCACCATCTGGCACGACGAATTGTTGTCCGAAGACATTCTGTTGCGCGACGTCATTGATCTGGAGGCCACGTTTGGCAACCAGTTAGACGAAGACGGGGATGTTGAAGAGCCGGTTGTCGACACGTCTGCGGTTCAGGCGGCAAAACCCGCCAAGGACACCGGCCCCGAGCTGGACGCTGATGGCAACCCGCTGAATAACGATGACGATGATGACGACGACGAGCAGGCCAACATGTCGTTGGCCGCGATGGAAGCCGCGCTGAAAGATCAGGTTCTGACCACACTGGAACGGATCTCGACCG
Source organism: Ruegeria sp. CDSC002 (assembly GCF_059610905.1). NCBI lineage: Bacteria > Pseudomonadati > Pseudomonadota > Alphaproteobacteria > Rhodobacterales > Roseobacteraceae > Ruegeria > Ruegeria sp. CDSC002. Next base: position 672,290 of record NZ_JBXWOM010000001.1, on the reverse strand, counting down.
ACTTCTCGATGCTGTCGGAAATGCAGGATAGCCGGATCTCGGCGACCCTGAACGAAGACGACACCTTCTCGGAAAAACAAGAGGCGACCTATCAACAGCTGCGATCTGAGATCGTCGAATTGGTGAACGGTCTGCATCTGCATAACAACCGTATCGAAGCGCTGATCGACCAGCTGTACGGCATTAACCGTCGCATCATGTCTCTGGACAGCTCGATGGTGAAACTGGCGGATCAGGCGCGCATCAATCGTCGTGAGTTTATCGACGCCTATCGTGGACGCGAACTGGACCCGAACTGGCTGACCGAGATGGCAGAAAAGCCGGGCCGGGGTTGGCAGATGTTCATCGAACGCTCGACCGCCAAGGTCGAGGAACTGCGCAACGATATGGCTCAGGTCGGTCAGTATGTCGGCCTGGACATCCCTGAATTCCGCCGCATCGTGCAGCAAGTTCAAAAGGGTGAAAAAGAGGCGCGTCAGGCCAAGAAGGAAATGGTCGAAGCCAACTTGCGTCTGGTGATCTCGATTGCCAAAAAGTACACGAACCGTGGCCTGCAATTCCTTGATCTTATTCAGGAAGGCAACATCGGCCTGATGAAGGCGGTGGACAAGTTCGAATACCGCCGCGGGTACAAGTTCTCGACCTATGCGACCTGGTGGATCCGTCAGGCGATCACGCGTTCCATCGCGGATCAGGCCCGTACGATCCGTATCCCGGTTCACATGATCGAAACGATCAACAAGCTGGTCCGGACCGGTCGTCAGATGCTTCACGAAATCGGACGTGAGCCGACTCCGGAAGAACTGGCCGAAAAGCTGCAGATGCCGCTTGAGAAGGTTCGCAAGGTGATGAAGATCGCCAAGGAACCGATCAGCCTTGAAACGCCGATTGGCGACGAGGAAGACAGCCAACTGGGCGATTTCATCGAGGATAAGAATGCTGTGCTGCCTTTGGACAGCGCCATTCAGGAAAACCTCAAGGAAACGACCACCCGGGTTCTGGCCTCGCTCACACCGCGTGAGGAACGTGTTCTGCGGATGCGTTTTGGCATCGGTATGAATACCGACCACACTCTGGAAGAGGTTGGTCAACAGTTCAGCGTGACCCGCGAACGTATTCGTCAGATCGAGGCGAAAGCGCTGCGCAAGCTCAAACATCCCAGCCGATCGCGCAAATTGCGGTCCTTCCTGGATCAGTAATCAAAAAGGCGCCTCAATCGAGGCGCCTTTTTCTTATCCGTTCACGCGTTATCACGGTGACCGGTTCAAACCTCAAATTGGCGAGAACTCACAAGTCATGCGGCGATGTGGCCCCTATTTCTGCCTTGTCCACTCATGGGACAGGCCGGGGCGAGGCTGTGCCGCTGACGACCCCCGGCCACCCTTTCCGTGTTACGGTCCCAACCGAGTGCGGAACGCGCTGGGTGCCTGACCGGTCCAGCGTTTGAAGGCCGTAGAAAACGCAGGTTGATCCGCATAACCCAGCGAATAGGCGATTTCCGACAAGGGCATCCCGTTGGTGATAAAGGTCTGCGCCAGATCGCACCTCAAGTCTTCGACAATCTCACGATAGCTTGTGCCTTCATTGTTCAGCCGTCTGGCAAACGTGCGCGGGCTCATCCCAAGGTTCGAGGCTGCGTCGTCCGCCTGAATGATCGCGCCGGGCATCGACCGGGTGATCAGCCCCTCGACTTGCGCCCTGAGTTTTTGCGCGGGCTGGTCACTTTCGGCCTGAACCCTGTCGCCATATGACAGAAGATGCTCGCGCAGGGAGGGGTCATATGTCGGCACCGGCAGATCCAATGAAGACAGCGTCAGTATTATTTCCAACCGTTCTGCACCAAAGGACACAGGAAAGCCCGCTAGTTTCTGAAACTCTTTTCCGGCTTCGCCGACCTCGTGCTGAAAGCGGATTTCGATAGGAAAAAAACTTGTCTGCGTTAACGAGCGTATGCGGGCGAGTGCCGCGAAAATCAAAAATTCGGTACGACGGTGATATCGGGCAAAACTGGCATCCTTCCAGTCGGCTTCGATTGAAGCAAAATTTCCGGAAACGCGCAGACTGAAGAATAACGCCGGGTCTATCATCCCGTGAAACCGCGACGAGTTTTCGATCACCTGCTTCAGATCACGCGAGTATTTACTGATATACGCCGTCAGGCTGGAGGACGACATGAAGCCAAGCCCAGCACTGGCCGAAAAGGTGATGTCATTGAGCGCGTCGCAGGCGTAGCGGACAAACAACGCCTCTTTGTGCGCGCTATAGGCTGTTGCAGGTGGCGCAATGTCGCTGCGGCTCAGACCGGATTTGGCCAGCACGCGATCACCAATCGAAGGATCTTCTGCCCTTTGATCTAGTGTTTTGGACAACACTTGAATGCGGGCAATATCGACGTCCATGTTCAAACCCGAGTTAGCAGCGTATTTCATTTCGCGGCATTTGTTCCGGCCGCTGTCATCTATTCAAATAACAATGGCAGAATTTCGCAAGACTACATTGGGTGTCATACGTATTTTCCGCGTGCTGTCGGGTTAAGCCTTGTGGGGATGAGGTCAGAGCCCAGGAAACTTGTCGCGCAGATGACCCGAGGCTCCCCGACACATATCAATTCGCAAAAATGGCCCAGTGTCGCATTGCCCGGAATGCGCAGTGATGCGAATGTGCGTCAAAACGGGTTAACGAGCGTAACTGGCATGACCAGACTGGCAACAGATGCGGCGGATGGTCAGGATTTCATCGTCTTTGACGGCGAATGCGTTCTATGTTCTGGGTTTTTTCGTTTCATGGCCGCCCGGGACAAGGCGCAGCGGTTCAAATTTGCCACCGCGCAGTCGCCATTGGGGCAAAGGCTGTATTCTCACCTCGGACTACCGACGCGGGACTTTGAAACCAATCTCGTCGTTACCGATGGCGTGGTTCATCAACGGTTGGATGCTTTCGCAGCAGCGATGCGCAAGTTGCCGGGGTTTTGGTGGGTTCTTTCGGTCTGCAGGTTTCTTCCTCGCATCATCAAAGACCCGCTGTACTATGTAATCGCCAGAAACCGGTACGCAATCTTCGGACGTTCGCCGACCTGCATGATCCCGGACAAAACGCTGCAAGCTCGCTTTCTGCCTGAGGGGTTCTGAGTGCACCCTGATCCCTTTTTGCAAGCCTTGCCCGTGGGCACGAACCTGCCCAAGGCGCTGCAGGCCTTGCACAGCACGGGCGGATTTTATTCCGGGCGATGCTCAGTCACGCCGGGCAAGGGGTGGCTGGCCAAACTCGCGTTGCGTTTTGCCGGCATGCCGTCCGGGGGTGACGACATCCCGGTGCGTCTCAGGGTCGAGCAAGAGGGAAACGCTTGGATATGGACGCGCGATTTCGATGGACACATCACCCGATCGCGGCTGACTTTAGACCAGGACCAGGGATGTGTCTGCGAGCAGTTTGGGCAGGTCTCCGTATGGTTAAAGCCGGTATTTGTACCCGAGAGGTTAGAGATCCAGATCATGCGCCTCAGCCTGTTGCGAGTTCCTTTCCCGAAGGTGCTTCTGCCGCAATCAAAGACCGAGGAATGGCAGGATGATGAAGGACGGTTCCGGTTTGACGTGTCGGCCCGGATGCCGCTTGTTGGGGCTTTGATCCGGTATCAGGGCTGGCTAACGTTCGATCACGCGAGGACCCGTGTTGACTGAATTGATTGTGAACCAGCTTTGCCCGGTAAGAATGTACACTATTTGAGAAATTACCTCGAAATGAATGAGAGTATGATAATGAAACAGGTTATGACATTGGCGGTTTCTGCCGCGATCTTGCTGTCTGTGCCCCTATCGTCGGCCTCGGCTGCGCGAAACGGATTTCAGACGGTTGCCGTCAACAGCAATATGTTCGAAGTGATCCCGCGGGCCCGTCAGGACGTGGACGGGTATTGGTGCGCGGCTGCAGACTTTGCGCGCCGGACTTTGGGTGCAGGTTGGCAGCAACGTATTTATGTGGTGCGCGGCTATGGTCCCAGCGAAGCAACGGGCCGCCGCACGGCTGTTCAATTCTCGCTGCAGCAACCTACAAACGTTGCCCAGCAAAGCAGTTCGATCTCAGTCGGTTTCAAGGCTGGCGAAAGCATGTCGGTTCAGGGGGCAAACGGACGTTGCAACATCCGCCCATTCCGCGACTGATCGAGGACTGATCGCCATATGCAGACCGAGTTTATTATTTCGACGAACGGACCAGGGTTGTACGAATTCACCCGGGACGTGCGCAACTGGCTTAACTCGGTCTCAGGCGATGGTTTGCTGACATTGTTTGTGCGGCATACGTCGTGTTCGCTGACCATTCAGGAAAACGCTGATCCTGAGGTGCAAACAGATCTGCACGCCTTTTTTGAACGTTTGGTGCCGCCGTCTGATAACCCGGTTATGGCCTATCTGCGCCATACGTACGAAGGCCCCGACGACATGCCCGCCCATATCAAGGCGGCACTTTTACCTGTATCGCTTTCTGTTCCTGTGTCCGCGGGGCAACCGGTGCTGGGAACATGGCAGGGCATTTACCTGTTTGAACACCGCACCGCAGCGCATGTGCGAAAGGTCGCGGCGCATTTCGCCTGACCCCTTTATGTTGCGGTGGAAATTTCCGACTACCCAAATCCTAGCGGCTACCCTATAGTTGTGGATAAGTAAGTCATAGTGCTTACAAAAAGAGGCGGAACCAGGGACGAGGAGACGGTGGATGCGCTGCCCGTTTTGCGGAAATATCGATACTCAAGTCAAAGATTCACGCCCGGCAGAGGACCATGCGGCCATTCGTCGGCGTCGGTTCTGTCCCGCGTGTGGGGGGCGGTTTACGACCTACGAACGTGTCCAGTTGCGTGATCTGGTGGTAATCAAAACCAACGGCAAACGCGAAGATTTCGATCGGGACAAGTTGGAACGTTCGATCCGCATTTCGATGCAGAAACGCCCGATTGATCCGGAACGTATTGACCAGATGATTTCTGGTATCGTGCGTCGCCTGGAAAGCATGGGCGAGACCGATATCCCGTCCAGCAAAATTGGCGAGATCGTTATGGAAGCTCTGGCGCGGATCGACACCGTCGCCTATGTTCGCTTTGCGAGCGTATACAAGAATTTCCAGGCGGCCGATGACTTCGAGGAGTTTGTCCACGAACTGCGCCCGCCGCAGCCTTCGACGGACGAGTGAGCGAAACAGATAAGCGATACATGGCGCTTGCCCTGTCTTTGGGCCGGCGCGGTCAAGGGACGTGCTGGCCAAACCCAGCGGTCGGTTGCGTGATCGTGCGTGACGGGCGCATTGTGGGACGCGGCTGGACCCAGCCGGGTGGTCGTCCGCACGCCGAACCCCAAGCGCTGGCACAAGCCGGAGACGCGGCACGGGGTGCCACGGTCTATGTCACGCTTGAACCCTGCGCCCATCACGGTAAAACACCCCCTTGCGCCGAGGCCCTGATCGCTGCCGGTGTGGCCCGTGTTGTCGCGGCCATCGAAGACAGCGATCCGCGTGTTGCGGGGCAGGGCTTTGCCATGCTGCGCGAGGCGGGGATCGAAGTTGTCACCGGTGTTCTGGCTGACCAAGCAGCCCAGGATCTTGCGGGGTTCTTCCTGAAAACCGAACAGGGGCGTCCTTTCGTAACCCTGAAGCTGGCTAGCAGTTTTGATGGGCGCATCGCCACCGCCACGGGGCACAGTCAATGGATCACCGGCCCAAAGGCGCGGCGTGCCGTGCATGCCGTGCGATCACGCCATGATGCGGTGATGGTCGGGGCGGGCACCGCGCGCGCCGATGACCCATCCTTGACCGTTCGGGATATAGGGGTCGACGCTCAGCCTGTGCGAATTGTGGTCTCGCGCCATTTGGACATTCCCTTGTTGGGGCAGCTGGCGCGCACGGCTGCTGAGATACCCGTATGGCTATGTCACGGCCCATCCCCGGATGCCGAGCGCGCCCGCGCGTGGGACGGGCTTGGGGCGCAACTGCTGCCTTGCGCGCTGGACGATCACCAGATCGATGCAGCGGACTTGTTGCAGCAGTTGGGTAAAGCAGGTCTGACCCGCGTATTCTGCGAGGGCGGGGCGGCATTGGCGGCGTCGCTGGTTGCTGCGGATTTGGTCGATGAATTGGTCGGGTTCACCGCCGGGCTTGCGATCGGTGCCGAAGGGTTGTCAGCCATCGGCACGCTTGGGCTGGACAAGTTGGACAATGCCCCGCGTTTTGAGTTGATCGAGACCCAGGTCATCGGGCCGGACATCATGCACCGTTGGGCGCGGGCGCTGCGTTAACGACGCCAGATATGTGCATGGGTCGCGAATGCGCCTTGTAGTTTTGACAAAACTCGAAGCAGTGGACCGCCTGCGGGCGCCGCACCTTGTGACAGCCGTTCAACCGCAACTTCTACGGGGCAGGGCTCACCTGTCACAGGGTCCATATACCGGGAATAATCGATCAGCGCCGCGTGAACCAAACCTAAAACCGTTGGTCGTGCGCCCCTGCGGACTGGGACGGTTCCCAAATCGTTCGTCAGCCCCCAACCCGCATAAAAAGGCGCGCCCAGGGTGGTCACTCTGACACCGCGCATCAAAGCCTCGAACCCTAGCAATGAGGTCATGGTCCAGACCTCCTGGACCTGCGACAGCAGAGCTGCCGGGTCGCAATGGGTGGCGATGACATCGGCGAGGGCTGCGGCCTCGACTGCCCCATCGCGCAAGCCCGCTTCGACATCGGGGTGCGGTTTGTAGATCAGAATGGCGTTTGGGTGTGCCTCGCGCACGGCGCGCAACAGATCGGTATTTGTGCGAACAGTGCTGGTGCCCAACTGGATTGAAGCATCGTCTTCAACCTGACCGGGGACGAGTATGCGATGCCCCTCAGGCAAATCCGGTGCGCCAACCCCTGTGTTGTACTTGGTGATTTGGGCGGACACGATTTGAGCGATCAGCCTTTCGGCACGCAATTCCTGATCTGGCCGCAGAGTTTCCCGGGCGGCAATAAACCCTTCCAGTTGGCTGGGATGCGTCGGGTCGTAATAGATCCCCTGATTGTCCGTTGCCAATGACAGGGGCGGTACAAGTTTTGCGCCCAGCCCGCGCGAGCGTAGAAAGCCATCCTCGACCCGGACGGCACTTTCCGTGCCCTTGGCTTTACTTGCCCAGACCATATGAGGACGATCTGACTGCGCTGGTTGATCGTCGGTGAAGCGGACCGTTTTCTCACGCCCGAACATCCGTTGCAGATGTTTGCGTTTCCACAGGCGCATACCCGAGGCGGTCCATCCCTTGTGATCCTGACGCCAGGCGCGGGCTCGCGCCTCAAGCGTGTCCAGAACGGTTTCCAACTCGCACAGCTGGTCCCGGTATGGATCGTACCAGGTTGGATAGAGGATCATCGCTGCAGCGAACAATTGCGCGCGCGTCAGGTTGCGTTGGCGGCGTGGCAGGTGTGCTTCATCCTGCGTCAGTCCCCAACCTGCATAGAAGGGCTGGCCAAAAACACGCGGCTTATGTCCGGCCAAAATCGCCTCGAACCCCATCTGTGAGGACAGGGTGTAAACGCCAACCGCACCTTCCAACAAAGCCCACGGACTAACCGGTGTGCTGATGACCGAGACGCGATCGGTTTGGTCAGCGGTGGTGAAATAGCCTGAACGATGCCCGGCGATGGTTTCGGGATGTGTCTTGATCAGAACTTTGGCGCCAGGATTCTCTTCCTGCGCCATGACCAGCATTTCGCGAAACCGGGCCTCATCCCCAGCGCTGGCCGTCACAGCCGCATCGTCGCGGACCTGATCCACCACCAGTACATAGCCGGGGTCAGGGGGCGGAGCGGTCAGATCAAAGGCCGAGTATTTGCTAAGATGCAGGTCGCGCATCCGTTCAATCCCGCCCCGTGCGCGGTTCAGCAGGGCGGTGTCGTCCAAGGGATCGGTGGCCAACAGCGTTTCCAGATCGGACGCCTGAGCCGCATCGAAATGTAAGCCGGATCGATCAAGCAACAGGCCAAGAGGCGGCTCTCCGCTGCGGCCATGATGCAAAGACCGAAGAAAGGCGTCTTCGACGCGCAGCACTGGGGCATTATGCCGAGCCGCAACAGCAAGGCCGCGATGGGCCGTCGGGCTGTTGCCCCAAACTCCGACGGCATCACCGTCTTTGTGCAAGCCAATCCGGATGTCGTAACCGGACAGGGACAATATTCGGCGAATTCGGCGGGATGTCAGGAAACCACCATTGTAGACAAGCAGCCGGGTACGTTCAGACCCGGCTGTTGTTTCAGGCGACATCAGTTGCCTGTCAGCGTGGCGACATTGGCCAGGGGTGTAAGGCCACCGGAGATCAGGGAAATAGACTTGGTCCACTGCGCATATGGTGCTTCGGTCACGTAAATAGTGTCATCATCGCGAATGACGAAATCCCGTGCAATGAACAGACCGTTTGGTGCCGTCAGGTTTAGCAGGTAAATCATACGCTGATCGCCCTGCAGGTCCGGACGGCCCATCACCGAGCGTGCGATATCCTGACGTTCGTCACGCAAGATAAATATCCCCGTTGGATCGGAAGACAGCGACAGCAGGCCACCGACTTGCGCCAAAGCCTCAAGCGCCGAAAGGTCCTGCGTGTCAAACGCCACGCGCGACTGACCGCCAGTTGCACCAAGGGCAATGTACGACCGGCTGTCCGCTTCGACCAGAATGCGGTCACCGCCGCGAAGGGCCACATCCAGCTTGGAATTGCTGAACAGGTCATCGTACCAGATGGTCCCTTTTTGGTTTCCGCGGATCAATGTCACGAGCGAAATGTCAGTACCACCTGATGCACCTACACCAGTTGATACACCTCCGGCCTCTGACAGCATGCCGGTCAACGTACGGGTCGGGAGTTCGATTGGATAAATTCCCGGCGCCGCGACGCTTCCAGACACCGCGACAGTTGCGCCATCCCCGGCGGACCGGCGGACCTCGACCTGAGGGTCTGGCGTTTGATCTTGTAGTTTTGCAGTGATCACCTGACGCAACTGCTCGGGTGTGTTTCCAGACGCACGCACACGTCCGGCATATGGCACGAAGATGAATCCGTCGGCGTCCACCTGAACTTCACTCAGCGTGGTCGAGGATCCGACTTCACCTGACAGCAGGCCGTCATCGACGTTTTCCCAGATCGTCAATCCCAACACGTCTCCAGGGCGAACGGTATCCGCCGTCAGGCTTTGCGCGCTGGTGAAGGAAGACGAGAAACCGAATTGGGGGATTTTGGATGTCGCTCGTGCGACCCTGTCATCCACCTCGACGACAAAGGCATTGCCACCATTTTCAACTGAACCCGCCAAAATCTCGGACTTGTTGGGGCCAGATTTAGGGAGCTGGCACGCGGCCAGCACGCCACATACAGCCACAAGGGCGGCCCCTCGCACCCAGCGAATTGGAAAGCACTGCACTGCCGATTATCCTCAGTCGTCTTTTGTTTGCGTCAACTTAGCTTGATCGGGGTTCAACATCCAGCACCAACCAACCCAGCTTATTCGACGAGTTTCAACTGTGGCGTCGACGCCTCGTTGTCGGACAAAACGGACTGGTAGGGATCATGCGACTGCAACAGCATGTCGGCGGCGCGGCGCAGCAGTTGCCGTCGCCCACGCAGTGAATAAAAGCCGCCGGGTAACTGACTGGTTTTCAATAGAAATTTCCGGTAAGCCCGATAGGCTCCGTGGTCCGGTACGTCCGGGTCGGCAAAGAACTGGGCAATGGGTTGCTGTGAAACAAACTCGGGTTTGTCGTACACGGACTTTCCAAAACTGCGCAAAGGGATTCCGCGCCACAGAACTTGTTGACCGGCCGTAGAGTTGATCGTCACTGCTGTGTTCGCGTCATCCAGCAATCCAGCCAGTTTGCCGCCGGGAACGTAGTGCACGCGATCCGCCACTTGATGCGCGCGAGCTATTTCGCGCGCCCTACGGCGCAGTGGCTCGCGATGGTTTTCCAGCGGATGTTCCTTCAGAACCAGAAGGTGATGGGCCGGAGCGCCTTTGGCAAAACCTGATATGACATGCTCCAAAAAGTCCGACATGCAGGTATAATCTGAATGGGCCTGCACCGAACTGTCATGACCCAGTTGCAACAGGGCCAGGTGATAGGGTGCACCGTTTTGCCGAACGCGCATGGTGGCCCAGCGACGCCTAATTCTGTGGAAAGGCATCAGCGCAAGCCGTTTGAAGTACAGGCGAAACTCTGTTGATACAGGCAATTCCCGGTGCGTCTTGAAGTTGGAGTACCTCCGGTTCAGGAACAGGACAAACCAGTGATAAAGCGCACCGTAGAATATGTGTTGCCGCATATCGCCCCAATGGGACGGTGGCGGTGGAACTGGTGCCTCGGACTGGTCAAGCGCATCTTGCATCTGGGCGACGTCCAAAGACATCAACCGTGAGTGTCCATTTGATCCGTTCCGTTCGTAAGTGACCCACCACGGGCGCAGATACCCCTCTTCGAAGACATGGACAGTCACGCCCACTTCGCGCGCAACATCCGCAGCTTTGGCATGAACCGGGCGGGTGTCGCCGTATAGAACGATATCTGTGACCGACTGTGACCGGATCAGTTCCCTAAGGGTTTCGGGCCATTGCTCGGAATTGTCTAAAAACGGGATGTAGGTGCTGCGATCAAACCAGAACGCTTCATCGCCCGCGTTAAACCCCACGCGCAGAACATCAGCCCCGGCGGCGCGCAAAGCACGTGCCAGTGCGCTAAAGAAAGGGCCATGCGGTCCCTGCAAAAACAGGAATACACGGCGATGCGAGCGCGTGGCGAGTGGGTGCATCCGGGACTGCTCTTTATCGTTTGGTACCAAAATTATGCCTGTATACATCAATCCAGGCAAGGCAGGGCTTGCCCGCAGCGTTTCTTGGGCTTACCTCGGCGGTTACACATACGCACAGGTTATAAGCTAAGGGTGAAAGCAATGTTCACAGGGATCGTCACCGATATCGGAATTGTTACCGAGTTGGACCAGCAAGGGGATCTGCGTGCTCGGATCAAAACCGGCTATGACACTGCGGGTATTGATATTGGCGCATCCATCGCCAGTGACGGCGTCTGTCTGACTGTGATTGCCCTTGGGGATGATTGGTACGATGTGCAGATCAGCGCCGAGACGGTGTCGAAAACCAATCTGAACACATGGCAAGTTGGCAAACGCGTGAACCTTGAACGCGCCCTCAAGGTTGGGGACGAACTGGGGGGGCACATCGTTTCCGGCCATATCGACGGCGTGGCCGAGGTTGTTGCCCTGCAGGACGAAGGCGACAGCACCCGAGTAACGTTGCGCGCGCCCAAGGAATTGGCCCGCTTTGTCGCGCCCAAGGGATCAGTTGCGCTGAACGGAACTTCGCTGACGGTCAATGACGTGGACGGTTGCGATTTCGGGATCAATTTCATCCCCCACACCAAAGAGGTGACAACATGGGGCGATGTCTCGGTCGGTGATCAGGTGAACCTCGAGATTGACACGTTGGCGCGGTACGTCGCCCGTTTGGCCGAGATGTCCTGACCCAACGGTTTCGACGCCGCGTTTTGACGATCCGTGGCCGCAAGCGCTCTGGTATTTGAGCGCTTTGTGGTCTATCCAGCCGTCCAGACACGCTCTTGTGAAAGGCTGCCCCATGAGCTTTGAAACCCCCGGTCCCGTCGAGGCCCAGCTGCGCGACGCGATCAGCCCGATCGAAGATATCATCGAAGAGGCGCGCAAGGGCCGGATGTATATCCTGGTCGATCATGAAGATCGCGAGAACGAGGGTGATCTGGTCATCGCGGCCGAGTTTGCGGATGCCGAGGCGATCAACTTTATGGCCACCCATGGGCGCGGGTTGATCTGCCTGCCGATGACGGCAGAGCGCGTCGACGCCCTTGGCCTGCCGATGATGGCTGTGAACAACTCATCCCGTCATGAAACCGCGTTTACCGTTTCCATCGAGGCGCGCGAAGGCGTGTCAACCGGCATCTCGGCAGCAGATCGCGCGCTGACCGTTGAAACAGCAATCAACGAACAGAACACGATGGCGCATATCGCGACACCGGGTCATATCTTTCCGCTGCGCGCCAAACGGGGCGGGGTGCTGGTGCGCGCCGGTCATACAGAGGCGGCGGTCGATATCTCTCGGCTTGCCGGGTTGAACCCCTCAGGGGTGATTTGCGAGATCATGAAGCCCGACGGCACCATGGCGCGCCTGCCTGATCTGGTCGCGTTCGCCAAAGAACATGACATGAAGATCGGCACGATCAGCGACCTGATCACGTATCGCTCGCGCAACGACAATCTGGTCGTCGAAACCTCGCGCAGGACTGTGACGTCAGAATACGGCGGCGAATGGGAAATGCGTCTGTTCACGGATCAGACACATGGCATCGAACATGTCGTCATGATCAAGGGTGACATCACCACGCCCGAGCCGGTTTTGACCCGAACCCATGCACTGCATGAAGCGCCTGATGTTCTGGGCCTGGGTCCAAAATCGCCGCAGGAACTGCCGCGTGCTATGGAAAAGATCGCCGCCGAAGGACGCGGCGTGGTTTGCCTGTTTCGTGAACCGCGCAACGCGCTATACGCAACCGATGACGAAGGCCCGCGCACCATCAAGCAAACCGGTCTAGGGGCGCAGATCCTGTCCAAGTTGGGTATCCAGGAACTGGTGTTGCTGACCGATACACCGGAAACGAAATATCTGGGTCTCGACGCGTTTGGAATCTCCATCGTCGGAACCCGTTCCATTCTCAAGGATGATTGATCGTGGCTGAACAAGACAAACATGGCGTACTGCCAACGCCGACATTCGACAAGCCTGTGAAACTCTTGATCGTGGTGGCCCCGTTCTATCGCGCCATTGCCGACAATCTGGTTACTGGTGCCATGGCCGAGATCGAAGCCGCTGGCGGTACCTGCGAAGTTGTTGAGGTTCCGGGCGCGCTTGAAATCCCGACCGCCATCGCCATGGCAGATCGCCAGTGCAACTATGATGGCTACGTGGCGCTGGGCTGTGTCATTCGTGGCGAGACCACGCACTATGAAACGGTGTGCAACGACTCGAGCCGGGCGATCCAGTTGATGGGTCTGCAGGGTCTTCTTATTGGGAATGGCATCCTGACGGTCGAAAATGACGATCAGGCCGAAGTCCGCGCAAATCCTAAAAAGATGAATAAAGGTGGCGGCGCTGCAGCTGCGGCCTTGCATCTGATTGCACTCAGCCGTAAGTGGGGCTCTTCCAAAAAGGGCGTCGGGTTCAAGCCGCCGTCCGAGTCCATCCTTGTGGCGGGCGACAACAACGGACCCACGACAGCATGACCCAGACAGACGCGCCGAAACCGGCCAACCAGAAACGCCTGATGAAATCCGCCGCCCGGCTTTATGCCGTGCAGGCGCTGTTCCAGATGGAGCAATCGGGCCAAACGACGGAAGCAGTCGTGAACGAGTTTTTGGATCATCGGTTTGGCGCTGTCTATGAGGGTGAGGAAATGCTGGACGGCGATATCCGCGTGTTCCGCAAGTTGGTTGAAGACGCGGTGAATTATCAGGCACCGATTGACCAGATGACCGACCGCGCTTTGGTCGCCAAATGGCCCATCGCGCGCATTGACCCGACCCTGCGCGCCACCTTCCGTGCAGCCGGGGCCGAACTGACCCAAGGCGATACGCCACCAAAGGTCGTCATCACCGAGTTCGTTGATGTGGCGCGCGCGTTCTTCCCGGAAGGTAAAGAACCGAAATTCGTCAACGCAGTTTTGGATCACATGGCCCGCGAGGCGCAGCCAGAGGCGTTTTGAGTAAAGCCTTAGTCCAAAAGAATAAGGCGCAGCCACACAAAGCGCTGCGCCTGAAATCTAAAAATACACTTGTTCAAACAAGTCTTCGGCCTCCACCACTCACAGTTTTTTCCAAAGACACCAACATTTTACCGGAACGTAGCCGGCGTGCCACCTATCGATTCCGATAGCCCGGCGGATTGATCAGGCCAAGTTGCATCGCACGGACCAGTGCGGATTCTCGGGTCGGGGCTCTCAATTTTTCGCGCGCATTCTTCAAATGGGTTTGTACCGTAACTTCCGAGAGGTTCAAAAGTTCGGCGATTCTATCGTTTCGGTGCCCAAGAGCCAAAAGGTTCAGGACCTGCAGCTCTCGTGGCGTCAGGTCCGGAGCGGTTGGAGCAATGCTGGCGATGTCGTACACACGACCGTGATTGCTGGGGATATCCGATCCCAGATTGGTGGCCAGCACGGTTGCCAGGACACGCATTTCGCGCTGCCGTTCAGTCATCTGAACCTGGGCGTCCGGTCTGTCCGATGACAGAACCACAAGCTTGGCCTCGTTGTCGGGGCAGGGAACCACCAGAGAGTAAAGGTGAATATATCCGGCCTTTTCCAGATCGTGGTTCAGACCCAGCGCCTTGGAGGAATGGCCGTCCGCGGATCGGAGGCTTGCGGCCTGCACGTAGAGGCTTTCCTTGCCATTTTGAACCTGCGCCAGCATCGGATCTGCTTCGGCGTAACCTTGGCTGTCATAGCGGTTCAGCCAACCTTTGGACATTGAACTTCGAACCCAATGAATGGCGCCAGTCTCGGGTGTAAAACAAAGCATGTTCAGGGCGTTAAACCCGATCTCATTCAGACGGTCTAACGTGAACTCCCAACGTTCCTGATCATCATGGCGCAATGACAGCTCTTCGAGAAGATCAAGCGTGAACAGGCTGAGGGCATTCATAGAGACTCCGAATATAGTGTCGCACCCGTTGAGGCCGCGGTTTACTCAGCACGACCATGCGCTATCATCACGGTATCAGACAAGGAGCTTTGTCGTGCCCAAACTGATCCGCCTTTACATCACGCAAGTTGCATGGGGATTTGTCATCTCAGCCGTGTTTGTCGGGGTACTGCTGGCGCTGAACGTGGCCAACTTGCGCGGCCTGATTTTCGGATCCGAGATCGGGTTAATCGCTCTGGCAATGATCTGGTTCATGAATGGCATTGTTTTCGCCGGTGTTCAGTTCGCTTACGCGATCATGAGTATGGCGGAAAAGCCGCAGGGCCCTAGACGCGGTACACCTATTGCGGCCAAATTCGAACCCGCCCGCGTGGCGGTGGACAAGGGCTGAGCCAACTTATTTCGGAAAATGAAGACTCACCCAGACCGGGCGAGAGATAAGTTTATGTGGCGGGACCGCCAGTCAACCGTGCGGTGTGATTCCCGAGGACCTGTATGTACAGGTGGGCGCCAGGTAATCAGGCCAGGACCTGAACAGAGCCAGCCCCCTCGGAATTGCTTAAGGCCACCAGAATGCTACCAATCACAAGAAGGGCAGAACCCGCCACGGGCCTAAGTAGGGGTTGCGGCGGGTTTGCACAAGGGGTCAGGCGTCAACAGTTTCGTGCAGCGCATTGCGCATCTTGCCCAAATGTTCGTCCCAACCGTCATCGAGTGCAAGGATCAGGCCAAATGCCTCTGCGCCTTGCGGCAGCCCTTCGTGAACCAAGCCCAGCCGGGTACCGCCCGGTACCGGGACCAGCGTCCATTTTACGACACTAACAGCGTCTCCCATGGGTTTGATGGTAAATGTATATTCGAGATATTCGGGCGGACGGGCAGCGCGTACCTCACCCCAGATCAGAAGATCGCCACTGGATGTACCGAACATCTCAAGCTTCTGACCGGCGGCCAACGGACGCTCTGGTTTGTGAAACCACTCTGCCAAGCGGGCGGGTTCGGTCAAATAGGCCCATACGGTTTCCGGCGTGGCCCTCAGGAAAATTTGCTTTTGCAGAACTGCATTCGTCATTTTTTATTCCTTTCAATAGCTTCCTTCAGATTGTTCAGGCGATCATCCCAGAACTGGTCAAAATAGCTAAACCAGTCGAGGATGGGGTCCAATCCATTCGGCTCCAGTCGGTTTATGCGCTCGCGTCCACGCGCCTCGACGGTGATGAGGCCGCCATCGGAAAGAACGGTCAGGTGCTTTTTGACCGCCGCACGGGTCATATCGAACTGATCGGTCAGCTGAGCGATGGTCATATCGCCGGAGGCAAGGATTTGGACGATCTCCCGTCGGGTCGGGTCCGCTAGGGCGCGGAATGCGTTTTGAATTTGCGTCTGCATTGGTCACCTCAGTAGTGATACCATTTGGTATTGCAATTTATGGGATACCAGATGGTATCATGTCAAGGGTCTTTCAGGTGCTTGATTTTTGTTCACGAATTGTTCACATTTCAGGAATGACACTGGATTTACAGCCCGGACAAAAACTGGCCCGTGGGGTTTCGCGCCACTTGTTGGCGCATGGCTTTGTATCTGTTGAGGAATTTGTCCCTACCCGCGGTCTGCGCGTCGACGTCATGGGATTGGGCCCCAAGGGGGAACTGTGGGTCATCGAGTGCAAATCCAGCCGCGCAGATTATCTGACGGATTCCAAATGGCAGGGGTATCTGGATTGGTGTGATCGCTTTTTCTGGGCCGTGGATACCGACTTCCCAACCGATCTGTTGCCCGAGGAAACCGGGCTGATCATCGCAGATGCTTATGACGCCGAAATTATCCGAATGGCACCGGAAGATAAGCTGGCACCTGCGCGGCGCAAGAAGATGATTCAGAAGTTTGCAACAGATACTGCCCGCAGATTGCAGGCATTGCGTGATCCAAGAATTTGAACTGTCAGTCTTTTACAATCCGGGCAGCTTGCACGGCGGCGAGGATTTCGTCCGCGATTTCTTCCGCTTCTTCAGGTTCGAAATCCATCGGAATTTCGACGCCGTCGGCCTCGATGAACAGGCGCACCATGCCGTGGTCGGTCGGGCCGATCTGAAGGTTTGCCTGAATGTCACGTTCGGTGTTGATGCCCATTTGTGCCTCCGGGACTGAGCGTTCCTGCTAGCGCGCAAAGGGTTGAGAATCAAGCCGCCTTTGAGGTCAGGTAAGGTATGAATGATATTCTGATCAGACCATTCCGACCAGATGATGCGCCCTGGTTGGTAGAACAGCACGGTCGCCTCTATCAGCTAGACGAGGGGTTTGATGACACTTTCGCGCCCCTCGTTGAACGGATTCTGGCGGAATTCGTTGACGCGCACGATCCGACACGAGAGCGGGGCTGGATCGCGGAGCAGGGTGGCGCGCGCCTTGGCAGTATCTTTTGTGTCGCGCTGAACGACCACACCGCAAAATTGAGGTTGTTTCTGTTGATGCCAGAGGCCCGTGGACAGGGCTTGGGTAAACGTATGCTCAACACATGCATGGGGTTCGCCCGCGATTCTGGTTATCGTGATATGGCCTTGTGGACGCATGAAAGCCATCGGGCAGCTTGTGCACTTTACAGGGCATCCGGATGGCAATTAACCGGCAGCAAAAAGGTTCATTCTTTTGGCTGTGATCTTGTCGAACAAAGCTGGGAAATTCGTCTTTAATTCTCTTGCATTCCCTGCGCGTGTTCGGTACATCGCCCCTCACGAGTGCCGCCTTAGCTCAGTTGGTTAGAGCGCTGGATTGTGGATCCAGAGGTCGCCGGTTCGAATCCAGCAGGCGGTACCATTTTCCCTTATTCATAACGCTTTCTCAGTACTTTCCTGAGATTCTCGGAAAGAAAAAACCGGGCCAAAAACAAGCCCGGCTGCCGAATTGTTTGGTTGCCTGACTTAGCGCGCCAGGTTCAGACGGAACCTCATCTTGGCCTTTCTGGCTGTTGGCAAGTGCCGGTTCAGCCGTTTGTTGATCAGCCCAAAAACACCGACAACCACTAGTGTCAGCAGGATGAAGTAAAAGGCCAGAATCGGGTAGGGAATGAACGGATTGAACGTCTTGTCGGCGAAATAGCTGGCGTAATACAGCGCGTCGCCACGCTGTTGCCAGGCGGGGAAGGCCGAAAAGAAGACCAGTGTAGTGGCGTGAAACAGGAAGATTGCTTCGTTCGTGTAGGCAGGCCAAGCCAGACGCAGCATGGTGGGCCAGATGATCCGACGGAACCGTGACCAGCCCGACATGCCATAGGCATCAGCGGCCTCGATATCACCCTTGGGGATCGAGCGCAGCGCGCCATAGAAGATCTCACCGGTATAGGCGGCGGTGTTCAGGAACAAAACGATCAACGCCCCCAGCCATGCCGACGTCAGGGCGTCGAACATGGGATAGGACTTCTTCAGCGACAGGAAGAAGAAGTAGGCAAAGAAGAACTGGATGAACAGCGGCGAGCCGCGGAAGATAAAGATGAACCACTCGGATGGTTTGCGCAGCCACTTGTTGGTGGATGCTTTTCCCATTGCCACGGCGGTTGCCAGAAAGAACCCGGTGACCAGTGCCATGATGCCGAAATAGATATTCCAGATCATGCCTGAACCGATCAGGGTGAATTGCTCGCACAGGGTAAAATCGTTGCGCGGCAGTAGCCGCTCACCAAGGCCCAGGGAACGCAGGCCGTAATCCTGGATGGTCTGGATGCAGCTCATGCGGTGGTCTCCTTGCGCAGAAGCTCTCCGCCTGATGTGGCCTGTCCGTGGGACAGGCGGCGCATCAGCTTTTCAAGCCCGATTTCTGAGACGCGGGTCATGCCGAGGTAGAAGATCAGCAGAGCCAGGAAGTACCACATCCGCCAGTCGCCATGGGGGTATTGGGTGAATTTCGTGGTCTTGGTCCCGCCTAATTCGCGGGCCCAATAGACGATGTCTTCGATACCCAGCAGGAACAGCAGTGGGGTGGCTTTGATCAGCACCATCCACAGGTTCGACAGACCGGGCAGGGCGTAAACCCACATTTGCGGCACGAGGATGCGCCAGAATGTCTGGCTGGGGGACAGACCATATGCAGCTGCTGTTTCCAGCTGCGCATGGGGAACCGCCCGCATTCCGCCAAACAGCACGTTGGCCGCAAAAGCTCCGAAAACGATCGAGAAGGTGATCACCGCGAGGAAGAAACCATAGGTTTCATGCACAAATTCCGGCGCGGTGCTGAGCGGTAGTTTTGCCGACTGGCAAACGATGAAGTCGTTGCCCTGGCGGATCGGGTCCGGCCAATCGGGGCAAAGGATCTTATGGCGCGTCCATTCAAAAGCCTGATCCAGGGCGATCACGAAGAACATGAAGAAGGCGATGTCCGGCACACCCCGTACAATCGCGATATAGCCCTTGCCCAGCCAGCTGACGGGGGGGATATGCGAGCGGGCGGCCATGGCACCAACGAACCCGAAACTCAACGCTACGGGCGCTGTGACGGCCAGCAACAGCAGGACCTTCAGGAACGACAGGTAGAACGACCAGTGCACGCCGTTGGTGAGGTAGCAGGAAAACCAGCGGAACGTGCCCAGCGTATCGGGATCAGTGCAAAACGAGAAAATGGCGGGCCTCTTGAGGTGCTAAGGCTCAGGGGCGGCGCGCCCCGGTATTGGGGCGCGCAACCTGATTCAGATCAGAAGGTCGAGGACACTTCCCATTTGGTGATCAGCTCGTTCAGGCTGCCGTCGTCCTTCATGGACTGGATGGCAGTGTTGAGCTTCTCTTTCAGATCACCGTCCGACTCGCGCACACCGATGCCGACACCACCGCCCAGCGGGACATCTTCGGCGACAAAGCGCAGGTCCGCGTCTTCATCTGCAATAGGCGCAAGGAAAGACTTATCGGCCAGAACAGCGTCAGCTTCGCCATTGCGCACGGCTGCGATGGTTTCTTCGGGGCTGGCGAACTCGACGAGAGTTGCACCGGATTCGGCAATGTAGCCGGCCTGAATGGTGCCGGTCTGTGCCGCAACAACGCCGTTCGCGACATCAACGTCGTCGGAGGTTGCAACATAAGCCGACGGATCCGGAGGCGTGTAGTTCTGAGTGAAATCAATCACTTCGTCACGCTCGTCGGTGATCGACATGCCCGCGATGATGACATCATAGTTGCCAGACACCAGGTTCGGAATGATCGAATCCCAGTCGTTCTTGACCCATTCGCATTCCAGGTTTGCGCGCTTGCACAGCTCGTCACCCAGCTCACGCTCGAAACCGTCGATCTCGCCGGCGTCATTGATGAAGTTCCACGGAGGGTAGGCGCCTTCGGTGCCCATGCGGACCGTATCGGCCATAGCCATACCGGCGCTCAGCGCCAGTGCTGCTGTGGTCAGAATCAGGTTTTTCATTGTTACTCCCCTTTTTGGTTCTGTCCTGAATTTATGCCGCCATGGTGGCGGAGAGAAAACCCTGAAGTCGCGTGGATTCAGGGGTAGTAAAGATGTCTTCCGGCAGGCCTTCTTCTTCGATGAGGCCTTGATGCAGGAACACCACATGGCTCGAGATATCGGCAGCCATTTTCATATCGTGTGTCACGATGATCATGGTGCGGCCTTCGGCGGCCAGATCCTTGATCACTTTGATCACTTCCTGTTCCAGTTCGGGGTCCAGCGCCGATGTGGGCTCGTCGAACAGCAGGGCTTGAGGCTCCATGCACAGGCCGCGCGCAATCGCGGCGCGTTGCTGCTGACCGCCTGACAGTTGCGCGGGATATGCGTCGCATTTGTCGCCGATGCCGACCTTTTCCAGATACCTACGGGCGCTGTCTTCAGTCTCGGCCTTGTCGCGGCCCATGACGGTCACGGGGGCCTCCATCACGTTTTGCAGGATGGTCATATGGGCCCACAGATTGAACTGCTGAAACACCATCGACAGGTTTGTGCGAATACGCAGGACCTGTTTGGGATCGGCTGGACGGCGGTTATGTGCGTTGCCAGTCCAGCGGACCGGTTCGCCCTTGAACAGAATCTCGCCCTCTTGGCTGTCTTCCAACAGGTTGCAGCAGCGCAGAAGCGTCGATTTGCCAGAACCGGACGAACCAATGAGTGAGACGACATCACCGCGTCTGGCGGTGATATCCACCCCTTTCAATACCTCAAGATTGCCAAAGCTCTTGTGTAGGTTCTTGATCTCGATGACCGGAGTGGAATCTGTCACGGGTGGTCCAGCTGCTATTGGTGTTGGTGCGGTACTAGGGCTGAAATTTCAGAGCAATGCAATGCGCAAATGACACGGAACGGGCCACAAACTGTCAAAATGACCAGACGTTCTGACCAAAGTGGTCACGGATCGATCAATTTGGCAGCATCAGGGGACGGGTCGGGAACGGCAAGGTAATGCTCGGCTGAAATGTCGATCAGACCACGCAAGTGCAGCATCTTTTGGTCGGCAGGGGAAAGATCGTTGATGGCTGCACGAACCGCCTTTGCAATCTGGGGCGCATCCTGACTATTGGCCGTGATGTAGGGCAGGGCGGGCGAAGGTTCCGTTGCTGCGACCTCGCGAAGCTCAGTCCCCAAATTCGAGTGTTCCTTGAGTAATTCCCACGTAAGCGCATCCAGCGCGGCATAATCCGCGCGGCCTTCCGCAACAGCGGCTGCCGAAAGGGCATGACCGCCGGTTTCCAACACTGAACTTGGAAGGCGGCTGTGACGTGACAGATGAACCATGGGCGCAGCCCAACCGGACTGAGAAAGCGATTCATTGTAAGCAAAGGTGCCGTCGGCAAGCTGGTCCAGATCGCGGGTATCGTCTCTTCGGGCCACGATAACAGACCGGTAGTACCCGGGCGGACAGCCTGCCAGACCGTAGTCCGGCGTGCCGACAAGCTGAACCTTCCCATACAATCGGGTGCGGTAAGGCATGCCACACGTCTGAGAAAAAACTAGGTCGGGGCTATGCCAGACATCCCAAACGTCAGCGCCACGTGTCAGATGCGCGAGGCCAAATCCAAGATGCGCCCGAATCGACGACCAGAACCGATCATTGGCTGGTTGCAGCGCGGGCATGTCATACATGCCCAGCATTGCAATCACGATTTGGCTGCCTTTTGCCGGGCCAGGGCAGAATCGACATCGCTGACACCCATCAGGCTGACTACGAGACGCAGCAGCGAATCTTCTTCGCCGGTCCGATGCCCATCGGCCAGTGCGACCGACCACATCGCCTGAACCACGGCCAATCGGTCATCATAAGCGACAGCCTCTTTGATCGCGCGGGTAAAGCGGACGGTATCGGGGGCTTCGGCTTCTAGATCTTCGGCGCTGGCGCGAAGGGCTGCGGCCTCAAAAGGGGACAGGCCATAGCGTTCCGCCGATATCCGGTCGATTCGTGCCATTTCCGTGTCGGCATAGTCGTTGTCGGATCTGGCGATGCGTACCAGAAGGGCCGTAAGGGCCAAACGGGCGTCGTTATCGGCAAGTGGGTCGGGCTGCGGCTGCGTGAGCCGGGACAGAAAATCGCTGAACATGAAGTGGTTATAGAAGCGGACTACTTCTGTTCCAAGCGCGTTTGTACCCGTTCATGCGCTTCTTGGCTGTCTTTAAAGCTCAGGCCCATGGCGATGCGGGCTTCTTCGACGATCTTCATTTCGCCTTCGTCCGAATTGCCATCGGCCAGAACGACCTCCCACAAAGCGTCCAGCGCGGCCAGACGTTCCTGCAGGTCGGTTGTTTCGCGGATCAACTTGCCGAATGTATCGGTGTCTGGCGCGGCGGCGTGCAATTTTTCGCAGGTGGCGCGGACTTTGGCGGCCTCGATCGCGTTGTGCTGATAGAGCCGCGCAAGAATACGGTCGATCAGGCTGATTTCTTCCAGCTTGTAATCCCGATCAGCCTGCGCCACGCGCACCATCAAAGCACCCAAGGCCAGTTCGGCGTCAGGATCGGGCAAATGGTCGTGCTGTGGCGGGCGAAACGCCTGAAGGAATTTTTTCAACATGTCGCGAGGTTATTCCATATTTTGTGGCCCGCCAAGCGCTGACTACCCGTCATAGCCGTGAATGGTCACAACTTTGCCGGTATCCGCTTGTATCGGTATCTACCCGCTGGCTAGGCGCCTGACTGCAGCGCCTGTTTCGCTTGTTCCTGCAGCCAGCCCAGCATCTTCCGGTACGGCACAGGCCCATAACTGATCCGGGCGACGCCCAGTGACGCAAGCGTCGCGGTATCCGGCGTCCCGGGCAGGGCAATGATATTCACAGGTAGATCAGTCGATTCGCAAAGCCGGGCGATCATGTCCTCATCCTTGAGGCCGGGTGCAAAGAACCCGTTGGCACCCGCGTCGGCATAGGCTTTGGCGCGGGCCATCGCATCGTCGAGCATCGCCTCGTCATGCGTTTCCGGCGCAGCCTTCAGGAAGATGTCCGTTCTGGCGTTGATAAAAACAGGGATGCCAGCGACGTCGCACCCTTCGCGCATCGCACCAACGCGAGCCGCCTGGGTTTCGATGTCGTACAGGTCTTTGGTGCCGACAATCTGGTCTTCGAAGTTGAAGCCGACGACACCTGTTTCAAGTGCACTTTGGACATTGGCGATGATTCCCACCGCGTCCTCGGCATAGGCCCCCTCGAAATCCAAAGAAACAGGAAGGTCTACGGCGCTGACGATTCTGCCGGCGTTGTCCAAAGCGACATCCAGCGGGATGTTCTGGCCGTCGCCAAACCCCTGCGCCATTGCAACGGGTGCGCTGCCGGTCGCCAATGCCATGGCGCCTGCATCCCGCACGGCACCGGCGCTGCCAGCGTCCCAGATGTTAAAAAGGATGACCGGATCGCCCTTTTTGTGCAGGGCCGCAAAGGTTTCCGCGTTTTGGATTTGATCGGTCATTTGGGCCTCTCCTGTCATCATTTACCCAACAGTAACCACGTGGAACTGTGCCCGAGTAGTGTTTTTTGGCCGCACACCGTCACTTTGCGGTGACGAAAGAAAATGGGCCAACATTTGTTGGCCCGAATTCTGCGACATGGTGAGATCAGTTGAAGAGGATTTAGTCTTGGCCGGCAGTGCCAGATACGTATCTGGCGCTGAACGCCGACTCGCCTAGCCGCTTGAGAAGTGACAACTCGGTCTCCAGCCATGCTTTGTGGCCTTCTTCCTCCAGCAAAATTCGTTCAAACAATGTTCGGGTTCCAACGTCGCCAGCCTCGGCCGCTTGTGCTGCGGCTTGGGTGTAGAAATCGATGGCTTCCATTTCATCCTTCAGGTCTGCGGTAAACATCTCTTCCAGGTCGTCCGCCGTCTTTGGGTTTTTCTGAAGCTCAAGCTCTGGCTTTGCGCCCAGGAAAAGAATGCGTTCGATATAGGCATCAGAATGCCCCAGTTCTTCCTGCATCTCGCCGCGCATCTTCTCGGCCAGGATGTCCAAGCCCCAGTCATTCAGCACATGCGCATGCAACTGGTACTGATGCGCTGCTGTCATTTCCATGTGAAGCGCTTGTTGGAGGTTTGTGATCGTTGTCGAATTGCTCATCGGAATACTCCTGAATCTTTGAACTGCATCAAATTACGCGGCACGCGGGCCTGCTTGTTCAAATAGTTAGGAGGTTACACCCCACAAAACAATGCGGGGTGACAGTCCGACACAGATAGCTCTTAAACGAGGCGAGAGGTGTCTTTCGCTGCGCGCACAAAATCGCGGAACAGTGGATGCGGTTCAAATGGTTTGGATTTCAGTTCCGGATGGTACTGGACGCCGATGAACCAAGGGTGGTCCGACCATTCGACGATTTCAGGCAGACGGCCATCGGGCGACATGCCCGAGAAGTTCAGACCAGCCTTTTCCAGCTTGTCGCGATACTTGATATCCACCTCATAGCGGTGGCGGTGGCGTTCTTCGATATTGGTGCCGCCGTATACCTCTGCCACTTTCGAGCCATCGGCCAGTACCGCGTCATAGGCGCCCAAACGCATGGTACCGCCTTTATCGTCACCGACCTTGCGTTCGACCTTGTGGTTGCCCTGCACCCATTCTTTCAGGTGGTAAACAACAGGCTCAAAACGTTTTTTGCCCGCTTCGTGGTCGAACTCTTCCGAGCCCGCTTCGGTAATGCCAGCGGCGTTGCGGGCTGCTTCGATTACAGCCATCTGCATACCAAGGCAGATTCCCAGGTAGGGCACTTTGTGTTCGCGTGCGTATTGCGCGGCTTTGATCTTGCCTTCAGTGCCGCGTTCGCCAAATCCACCGGGAACGAGGATCGCGTGGAATCCTTCCAGATGCGGGGCTGCGTCTTCGGTATCAAACACCTCGGCATCGACCCATTCGACTTTTACGCGAACCCGGTTGGCCATACCGCCATGGGTCAGGGCCTCGGCAATCGACTTATAGGCATCTTCAAGCTGCGTGTATTTGCCGACGATGGCGACTTTGACTTCGCCTTCAGCATTGTGGATGCGGTCGCTGACATCTTCCCATTTTGTGAGATCAGGCTTGGGGGCAGGGCTGATCTGGAACGCATCCAGAACCGCCTGATCCAGACCTTCGCGGTGATAGGCCAGCGGGGCGTCATAAATGGTCGACAGATCCTGTGCCGCGATCACGCTGTCCGGGCGCACGTTGCAGAACAACGCCAGCTTTTCGCGCTCTTTGACCGGGATGGGACCCTCGGAACGACAGACCAGAATGTCAGGGGCCAGACCGATCGAGCGCAGCTCTTTCACCGAGTGCTGTGTCGGCTTGGTTTTCAATTCGCCCGAGGCCTTGATGTATGGCAGCAAGGTCAAGTGCATGAACAGGCATTGGCCGCGTGGCTTGTCCTGGCTGAACTGACGGATAGCTTCAAAGAAGGGCAGGCCTTCGATATCGCCGACGGTGCCGCCAATCTCGCACAGCATGAAATCGACCTCATCCTCACCGATCGAGATAAAGTCTTTGATCTCGTTGGTGACGTGCGGAATCACCTGAATGGTCTTGCCCAGATAGTCGCCGCGGCGCTCTTTCTCGAGCACGTTGGAATAAATTCGACCTGAACTAACCGAGTCGGTCTTGCGGGCCGCCACGCCGGTGAATCGTTCGTAGTGACCAAGATCCAGGTCGGTTTCGGCCCCGTCATCGGTCACGAACACTTCGCCATGCTCGAACGGCGACATCGTGCCGGGGTCAACGTTCAGATAGGGGTCCAGCTTGCGCAGACGCACCGAATACCCTCGGGCCTGCAACAGCGCGCCCAAAGCCGCCGAAGCCAGTCCTTTACCCAAAGACGAAACCACACCACCAGTGATGAAAATAAAACGCGCCATGTTTTCGGCTGCTCCCGTGAGACGTCAAAATCAGCTGCCCGACGGTTCCGAAAAACCGCTGCACCACGGGACTTCACATATAAAGGATTCGCGCCAATAGCGCAAGAGAACCGCAAGATGCTGTTGCAGTTCTCTTTCAGGTTTCTAGGTTTTGTGGATCAGTTGGCTTGTGGGATCAGCGGCGCGTTGTCGCCATCTGCCGGAGGCAGCAGATCGTCAGCCGACGGAACCGCAGGTGTGCTTTCCTCGGTCGGTGCTGGTGCCGGAACGCCCAAACGGTCGATCACCGAACTACCCGAGGATTTCTGTGCGGCCAGAATGGTCAGCGTGATTGATGTCACGATGAAACAAGCGGCCAGGATCCACGTCACCTTGCCCAAAGCAGTCGCTGCGGCGCGTCCGGTCATGGCGCCGCCACCCCCGCCGCCCATGCCAAGGCCACCGCCTTCGGACCGCTGCATCAGAACGACGGCGATCAGGCCCAGAGCCAAGAGGAGGTGGATAATGAGAACGACGTTTTCCATGGTGTTCCTGTACAGCGTGGCGTGTATCGCGTGGTACTTATGCAAGTTTTCCAGCGGGGGCAAGGGAGGAGTTGGGATCAAGAACGGTGATGTTTCAGATCACGGCAAAGGGACTGGACAGCATGGCCGCACCTCGCGCAGGCTGCGGCCATGCCACATGATGATCACGACCACCCGCACACCCTTTTGCCACCTGATCCTGCGTTGCGCGTAAAGGCGCTGGAAACGATTCTGACTCGCAAGAGACTGATCGATCCGGCGGCGCTGGATGAAATTATTGATACCTATCAGAACAAGATCGGCCCGCAGAACGGCGCGCGGGTCGTCGCCAAAGCCTGGACTGACCCGGACTTCAAAGCCGCGTTGCTGAAAGATGCCACATCGGTTGTCGCCGATCTGGGTTATTACGGGCGTCAGGGCGAACACATGGTTGTCGTCGCAAACACACCTGAACAGCACAACATGGTCGTGTGCACCTTGTGCAGCTGTTACCCGTGGCCGCTGCTTGGTATTCCGCCGGGTTGGTACAAATCCGATGCCTATCGGGCGCGGGCTGTGCGTGAGCCGCGCAAGGTTCTGGCTGAGTTCGGGGTGACCCTGCCCGAGACGTCCTCGGTTCGCGTTTGGGATTCGACAGCTGAGGTGCGGTACCTTGTGCTTCCGATGCGGCCAGAAGACACGGATGGCTTAACCGAAGACGAGTTGGCGGCACTTGTCACACGCGACAGCATGATCGGAACCGGCCTGCCAAAGGTGCCGTCATGACCAGAGTTCACGATATGGGGGGGCGGTTCGGCGATGGGCCTGTGCACCCCGAACCCGATGATGCCCCGGTTTTTGCTGAAGACTGGCATGCGCGGGCATTGGCGGTCACGCTGGCTGCCGGATCGCTGGGACAATGGAATATTGATATCTCACGTCACGCCCGCGAGAGGCTCTCACCCAAGGATTACACGAGATTTTCTTATTATGAGAAATGGATTTCAGCCCTGACGGACCTGCTGGTCGAAAGCGGCGTGCTGACCGAAGAAGACCTACGTGGCGAGGCAGACAAAGAAGAACACCCGCTGGCAGGCCGCAAGATGAAGGCCGAAGCGGTTGCTGGTGTGCTGGCCAGCGGCGGTCCTGCGGATAGACCTTCGAACGTCCCGACGGAATATGCGGTAGGGCAGGAGGTCGTGACAACACGTCCAACTGCCAACCGCCTCGTCGACGGCGGTCATACTCGGTTGCCCCACTATGCCGCCGGAGCGAAGGGGCGCATTCTAATGATGCACGGGACGCACGTGCTGCCGGATTCCAGCGCTCACAGATTGGGAGACGCGCCTGAGCCACTATATGCTGTTGTATTCCCGGCATCCGAACTTTGGACCAACCCGGAACATCCCGATGACGAGGTGGTTTTAGATCTTTGGCAAAGCTATCTGGGCCCGGTATGAGCGATTGCGTTGCCCATACCGCCCCTGAGCCTGTTTTTGCTGAACCCTGGCATGCGCAGGTGTTTGCCGTGACGGTCGCACTGAATGAGACGGGCCGGTTTGATTGGCCCGATTGGGCTGCGCGGTTCTCGGACACCCTGAAGCGCCATGGGCTGGATCGGGAACTGAACGGCGGGAACGACTACTTTTTCGCGTGGCTGGAAACGCTTGAGGCATTGTTGGCCGAGCAAGGCACAGCCATGCCTGACGACGTAAACCGGCTGCGCAACGCCTGGGAAGACGCATACCTGACAACCCCACACGGCGATCCGGTGCAGCTAACGGACAAGTAGTCCTCGGAACTGCTCAACTGCGTCGAATTACCGGTTTCCCTGTCGCGTTACCCCCGTTATACGAGCCGAGTTTGATATCTCAGCGCAAAAGGACCGGATATGGCCAATGTGGTTGTTGTCGGCGCCCAGTGGGGTGACGAAGGAAAAGGCAAGATCGTCGACTGGCTCAGCGAGCGTGCAGACGTAATTGCACGCTTTCAGGGCGGACATAACGCCGGTCACACGCTGGTCATCGATGGTGAAGTCTACAAGCTGCATGCGCTGCCGTCCGGTGTTGTTCGCGGCGGAAAACTGAGTGTCATCGGAAACGGTGTTGTACTGGATCCTTGGCACCTGATCAAAGAGATCGGAACCATTCAGGCTCAGGGCGTCGAAATCACCCCTGAAAATCTAATGATTGCTGAAAATACACCGCTGATCCTGCCGTTCCATGGTGAACTGGATCGGGCGCGTGAAAGTCAAAACTCGGTTGCGAAAATCGGGACAACCGGCCGCGGCATTGGTCCTTGCTACGAAGACAAGGTTGGCCGACGTGTGATCCGAGTGGCTGATCTTGCAGACGATGCAACGCTGGCATTGCGAGTTGATCGCGCCTTGGTTCACCACAACGCGCTGAGAAACGGCCTTGGGCTGGAGCCGATTGATCGTAATGCTCTGATCGCTCAGCTTAAAGAGATCGCGCCGCAAATTCTGCCGTTTGCTGCACCCGTCTGGAAAGTGTTGAACGAAAAGCGCAAGGCCGGCAAGCGTATCCTGTTCGAAGGCGCGCAAGGTGCGTTGCTGGATATCGATTTCGGAACTTACCCGTTTGTGACGTCGTCCAATGTTATCGCCGGTCAAGCTTCCACAGGCGTAGGAATCGGTCCGGGTTCTATCGATTTTGTTCTGGGTATCGTCAAAGCCTACACAACCCGTGTAGGCGAGGGGCCGTTCCCAACCGAGCTGGACGACGACGATGGTCAGCGGCTTGGTGAGCGCGGGCACGAGTTCGGGACGACCACAGGCCGCAAACGTCGTTGTGGTTGGTTCGATGCCTGCCTGGTGCGCCAGACCTGCGCGACCAGCGGTGTGAACGGTATCTCACTGACCAAGCTGGACGTTCTGGACGGATTCGAAACCCTGAAGATCTGCGTTGGCTATGAGCTGGACGGAGAACGTCTGGATTATCTTCCGACCGCCGCCGACCAACAGGCGCGCTGCAAGCCGATTTATGAAGAGATGCCGGGTTGGAGCGAATCCACCGAAGGGGCGCGCAGCTGGGCGGATCTGCCGGCCAATGCCATCAAATATGTGCGCCGGGTCGAAGAGCTGATCGATTGTCCCGTCGCCCTTTTGTCCACCAGCCCGGAGCGGGATGACACCATTCTGGTGACAGACCCGTTTGCAGACTGATGGCAGAGGAACAGAAACTAGGCCTCAGCTATAAGGCGCGCCGCCGCTGGTCTCTGGCGCTTTTGCTGATTGGATTGCCGCTTTACATCGTGGCTGTGGTGACGGTTGTGAACTGGCTTGATCGCCCGCCGATCTGGCTTGAACTGCTGGTCTATGTCGGTCTGGGCATCGTGTGGGCCTTGCCCTTCAAGTTCGTGTTCAAAGGCGTTGGGCAAGCAGACCCGGATCAGTCGGAAGATTGAGAGAGCACTTCTTTTACCTTACAAAAAAGGGGCCGATGATTGCATCGGCCCCTTTTTCTTTTGATTATTTAAGTTCAGCCTGCGGCGCGCTCATCGTCAGGACGGAACCCGATCTGCGTTGATGCAGCGAAGCGACCTCCACCGGCTTTTTCGATCTTGCCGTCCCGAAGCAATTGACCGAACGAGCGCAGGCTTTCTTCACGGTTGAAGTCATCCTGCTTGAGCGAACGAATCTTGTTCATCAACTGCGGGCGCGAGAATTGTTCCTGACCTTCGATGAACGACAAGTAGGCGGCTGCAGCTTCCAACAGGTCGGGCAGCGATTGTGCGCCTTGTTCCTGTGCAAACAGGGCAAAACCACCTTCTTCGTTGGAGTCGCCTGCTTCGTCTTCTGACTTGGACGTAACGCGGCGCGGGGTCACCGGACCGGAGTCCTGTTCCCTTGCGTCGACACGCTGTTCCGCAACCAGTTTCAGCGGCGACGAGGTGTCCGACTGAGGGCGCATGCTGGTGACTTGAATCTCGGGGCGGCGCGGGCTGACGACCGAGGTCAGATCGCCGCGATATCCGCTTTCCTCGGACTCTTCTTGCTGGGGCCGGTCCTCGCGCTCAGCTTCGGTTGCGGCGACGGCCGTGCGCAGATGCGAATAGGTTTCGCGCTGCGTGCTGGTCGCCGGGTCATCCATCTGGCTGTCGGCCTTGTCCATCAGGCGGGACAAATCCTGATCAAGGGCAGTTTCGTTCGATGATTGACCGTCCATTGCGGCCTCGACCTTCGAAATCTCGCTTAGAACATTGGCCTCATCCTCGGCGGTCAGATAACCCTCTTGGGTCTCTGCGACCTCTTCGATCTGATCCTCTTCGGTCTCTTCACTCAGGATATTGCCGGGCTCATCGGTTTCGGCCGTTTCTTCAAGATCGGTGAACAGTGCCGATGGCGTGGGCGCCTCTTCCTCGTCTTCATAGTCGGCGTCCTGCTGCATAGAG
The DNA here is from genome assembly GCF_059610905.1 of Ruegeria sp. CDSC002. NCBI lineage: Bacteria > Pseudomonadati > Pseudomonadota > Alphaproteobacteria > Rhodobacterales > Roseobacteraceae > Ruegeria > Ruegeria sp. CDSC002. The sequence goes on along the minus strand of NZ_JBXWOM010000001.1, from coordinate 641,362 downwards.
AACGGCTGTACGGGTTCTACCGGTTCTTCCGTTGTTTCGGCTTCTGCCACTGGCTCGGCCACGGCAGGGGTGTCCTCGATTTCTTCTGCCTCAAAAGCTGGTGCCATAGGTTCAGCGGCTGCTTCGGGCTTGTCCGATTCCGAAAGGTCCGACGCCTCGAGCGAACCCGCCTCAAACGCGGCGGCGACCGCATCCTTCGGGGCAGCTGGCTGATTACCCAGGCTTGTGTCTTCGTCTTCCGTATAAATCACCGAGTTTTCTTCGGAATGCGAAACGACGGCGCGGATGCGCTGCAGTTTTGCGGCAATGCTGTCGGCAGCTGGGGCAGGCGAGCTTTCAACCGGCTCGGCATCAGCAAAGAACGACTCGGCCCCTTGTGCAGGGGGGGTGGCACTGGGGCTCATTACTTGGGGGTCTGCTTGCGCCGCGGTTGGAACCACAGCTGGGGCTGGCTTTGCAGCCTGCTGGGTCGCGCGCAGCAACAGGCCGGAATCGCTCTGGCTGGCTTCTACATGTTTTGCGGCGTCACGCTGTGCGATCCGGGTCAGCATTTCTGCGTCAGGCTGTGGGGGTTCAGAACCAAAATACCGATCGTCGGCAGAAAGATCACGGAAGTATTCTGCGATTGCCTTCATCGTTTCGAATGAATCGTCGAATCCTTCCAAAGTGCAGGAGAAGGTTCCATAAGAAACGGTCAATACCTTGTTGTTCTGTACCATCAGACGCACGTCCTCTACAAACTACGAGAGCCAACCACCTTATGCAGGCACACCTATTGGCTCGGAACTCTCTGCATGAACCTATCATTTTGTGGTCTCAATGTGTCCAAATCCGGGAAAAATGATCAATCTAAGTAAAAAACGCCCAATTGTACGGTCATTTGAGCCAATTGCACTGGTCGGAGGTGGGGAAATCGGCCCTGACGACCTGAAGGTGATGCTGATTCGCGCCAATACGGTCGTGGCGGCCGATGGGGGAGCCGCCCCATTGGTAGAATCGGGTCGCCTCCCTGATGCCGTGATTGGTGATTTCGATTCGCTGGACAGCCGACACAAAGACCAAATTCCAGTGGACCGGTTGTATCCCATACGGGAACAAAACAGCACGGATTTTGACAAGGCTCTGCGCAGCATCGACGCGCCTGTTGTGTTGGGGGCAGGGTTCTTGGGCGGGAGGTTGGACCATCAGCTTGCTGTTCTTAACACGTTGGTTCAGAGACAGGATCGCCCCTGTGTCCTGTTGGGCGAGACCGAGGTCGTCTTCCATGCGCCTCCACAGATTTCCCTGCGTGTCACCCCTGGCGATGTCGTATCATTTTTTCCGTTTCAGCGGGTTACCGGTACCAGCAGAGGGCTGGAGTGGCCCATCGACGATTTGGTGATGGAACCAGGCGGGCAGGTAGGCACATCCAACCGCGCGCTGGCGGACGTTGAACTGACGGTGGATGCGCCGGGATTGCTGGTGATGGTGCCGCGATACGCTCTGGATCAGGTTACGCAGGCGTTTCTGTCGGGGCAGACCGGGCGCTGGCCCGCTCGCGCAGAATGACATATAGGCCCGCGGCGACGGTGATGCCAATGCCCACAGCGGCCATGCCATCCGGAAGGTCATGGAAGATCAACCAACCAAAGAACGTCGCCACCGGAATCTCAAGATACTGCATGGGGGCCAGCGTGGCGGACGGCGCATAGCGCAACGACCACGTCATGAAGAGATGCGCGACAGTGCCCAGGACACCGATCCCGATCAGCAGCAGGTGACTTTCACGCTCGGGAACGATGAAGGACAGCTCCCAAATATTGCCGAGTGTTCCCAGCGCCAGAACCGGCAGCAGCAGAACCGTCGCCATCACTCCGGATACAGCCTGCAAGGCTATTGGGTCGGTGTCCTTGGCAATCTGTCGTGTCACCAACATGAAAAGGGAAAAGACAATTGCAACGACCAAGGGTAACAGAGCGGCGGCACCGACCTGAACAAAGCTGGGCTGGATGACCAGCAAAGTGCCCAAGAACCCGACAACACAGGCGATCAGGCGGCGCATTCCGACCTCTTCACCCAGCACGTACTTGCCCAGCAACAGCATGATGAAGGGCATGACAAAGGCGATGGCGACTGCATCCGCCAGCGGCAAGTATTGCAGTGCGCTGAACATTGCCGCGATAGCGACGATATGCAGAACCGTTCGGACGAACGCCAGCCACACAAGACGTCCACGCATGCGCCAGTGCCGCCTGGTCAGGGCCACCAAAGGTATCAGGATCAACGCCTGAACGGCAAAGCGAATAAACACCAGAACGCCGATCGGTGTCGTCTCGCCCAGCAGCTTGGCGATGGAATCGCCCATCGGTGCAAGCACGCAAAAACACAGCATCAAAAAGATGCCAAAGACGGGACGATCCTGGGTCATGCGGCGACGCTACGGGTTTTGGCACCCGGTTGAAAGCTTCTATGAAATCGGCTGCACCTTCGTGTAGTCGGGTCCGATGCAGACGGGCAGGTCGTCGTCCAGTTTCAGCCAATCCAGCCGTTCTTCATGGGCCACGTGCAGCGTGGGCTGCAATTGGTTGGGATCCTCCAATGTGGCGACATACAGATGCAGCACGTCCGACATGGCTTGGGATCGAAACGAGATCGGCGTGCCGCAATTGGGACAAAAGCTGCGCTCGACACCGGGCGAGGAGTTAAAGGTTTTCGGCGGCTCGCCAGTCCAGCGCCATTGCCCGTCGCGCACGCCAAAATAGGTCGTCATCGGGGCGGCACATTGCCTGCGGCAACTATCGCAATGGCAACTCACGCAGGACAGGACCGGAGGATCAACCTCGTAGCGGATGGTGCCGCACAGGCAATGTCCTTGCATCGTTGACCTCCATTGCTGTCACTGTCAGCAGTTTGGCACGTTTACGGCCAACCCGCCCAGAGACGTTTCCTTGTACTTCTCATGCATATCATGCCCGGTCTGGCGCATGGTTTCGATCACCGAATCCAGCGGCACGAAGTGTTTCCCATCGCCACGCAGCGCAAGTGAAGCAGCCGAGACGGCTTTGATGGCCGCCAACCCGTTGCGTTCGATGCAAGGAACTTGCACCAGACCAGCGACCGGGTCGCAGGTCATGCCCAGATGATGCTCCAATGCAATTTCGGCGGCGTTTTCGACCTGCTCGGGACTACCACCCATCACGGCGCAGAGGCCCGCTGCAGCCATTGCCGAGGCGCTTCCAACTTCGGCCTGACACCCAGCCTCAGCGCCTGAGATCGAGGCGTTGTATTTGACCAGCCCGCCAATGGCCGCTGCCGTAAGGAGGAAGTCCTCGATATGGCTTTCCGAGGCACCCGGAACGTGATCGAGGTAATAGCGCAGTACGGCAGGCATCGTGCCAGCAGCCCCGTTTGTGGGCGCAGTGACGACTTGCCCGCCAGCCGCGTTTTCCTCGTTTATCGCCATCGCATAGACGCTCATCCAGTCGTTGATGGTGTGCGGCGCGTTCAAGTTCATACCCCGTTCGGCCAACAACGCGTCGTGGATGCCCTTGGCGCGGCGGCGCACTTTCAGGCCGCCGGGCAGAATGCCATCCGTCTTCAGTCCACGTTCGATACAGTTGTTCATGACTTCCCAAAGGCGCGCGGTGCCTTTGGCGAAACTGTCCGCACAGCCCCGCGCGATTTCATTCTCGCGCTTCATCTGGGCGATGCTTTTGCCACTGGCGTTTGCCATCTCAAGCATTTCGGCCGCCGAGTGGAACGGGAAAGGCACGGCAGGGCCGTCATTGGTGGCTTTGCCTTCGGCCAGTTCTTCCTCGGTCAGAACAAAACCGCCGCCTACGGAATAATAGACCTGCCGCAGGATCACGTCGCCCTGTGCGTCGGTAGCCATCAGGATCATACCGTTGGCGTGACCCGGCAGGTTGTGGTCGTAGTCAAAGATCAGATCGGCCTTTGGATCGAATTGCAGGGTCGGCAACCCCTCGGGCGTGACTGAGTGCGTTTCAGCAATAGCAGCCAACGCGGCCTCGGCCTTGTCGTTGTCATAGGTGTCAGGAACAAACCCGGCCAGCCCAAGGATCGTAGCCCGGTCTGTTGCGTGACCTACGCCAGTAAAAGCCAGCGATCCGTGCAGCGATCCGCGAAGACCGGCGAATTCAAACGGCGAGGCGCGCATCAGGTCCAGAAACCGTGCGGCGGCAACCATCGGCCCCATTGTGTGTGACGAGGACGGGCCGATGCCCACTTTGAACATATCAAAAACAGACAAGAACATATCAGTTAGCAGAGCCTTCTGGAGGGTGAGCATAAGATGGACTGGTGAAGGGGGTAACCCCCAACCCCTCGGCCGCGATGGCAGCCCGGGTTGCGGGACGGCTTTCCAGGCGCATCAGAATGGATTGCAGGTAAGGCGTATCCGCCAATTGATACCAACTGCGATCAGCGCGCTCCGGGTAAAGGGACATCCACCGCATCTGGCAGGCAAGGTAGTATGTAAGGACCGAGGGTTGATCGGCGTGCAACCAGCTGGGCGCAGTTTTAGCAACGTCATCCAGAACCCGAAGATGTTGGCGTAGGCGCGGGCGGATACCGTTGCGCAAGGTTTCGGCCTGTGCCGCGTCGGTGTATTTTTCGGCATAGAACAGGATGCGCAGATCGGCATGTAAAGTGTTCGATGCGAAAAAGAGCCATTTCAGGAACGCAGCCCGATCCGGGTTGTCAGAGGCGGGAGCCAGTTGCGCATGTGTATCTGCCAGCCACAAAAGGATGGCGGCTGTTTCAAAGATCGGACCTTGTGGCGTTTCAAGAACCGGGATCAGGCCGTTCGGATTCAACCCTCTGTAAGCCGCGCCATCCTGTGCGTTTTGCCGTCGATCCACCAAAGCCGTCTCATAAGGCAGGCCCATCTCTTCCAGCACCAGTCTGATCACCAGAGAGGCATTGTCGGGGGCAAAGTGCAATCTATAGGGCGCGTTCATAGGCTGTATTTATACACCAGCAGGGATGTCGAACGTCTCGATTGCGACGTTTCCAATTGGAAACGCGTAGTTTCGCGACAAGTTGGCCTGTTGGATCGGCCAATTGGCGCTCGCAGTTGCGTCGGACATTCCGTATAAATTCCGCAATACCAAGGGGGAATGCAACAATGACCGGAGATTTGTCACCCATAGACAAAGCCAAATATGCCGCGGCGCTTCGGGCCGCTGACATGGTTCAGGACGGGATGCGCGTTGGGCTGGGCACCGGATCAACGGCCGCCTGGATGGTCCGCCGTCTGGGAGAGCGGGTGCAGGAGGAAGGTTTGCGGATCAAGGCTGTTCCGACCTCAACCCGCACCGCGCAACTGGCCCGTGAGTTGGGGATCGAGGTCGTCTCGCTGGATCAGGCGGGTTGGCTGGATCTGACCATCGACGGCGCGGATGAATTTGACGGCGATCTGAACCTAATCAAAGGCGGCGGCGGCGCGCATCTGCAGGAAAAGATCGTTGCCACGGCAAGCGATCAGATGATCGTTATTGCAGATGCCGGTAAAGAGGTCGAAACGCTAGGCGCGTTCCCGTTACCGGTCGAGGTTATCCCTTTTGGCTGGCAGACAACGCGAACGCTGATCCAAGAGGCGCTGGATACGATGGACGTTCTGGGCACTTCTGCCGCGCTGCGCATGAACGGAGAGGCGCCGTTTGTCACGGATGAGGGCAATCACATTCTGGACCTCCACCTTCAGCGCATCGGAAATGCCAGGCAACTGGCGCTGGTGCTTAATCAGGTCCCGGGTGTGGTCGAGAATGGTTTGTTCATCGACATCTGTGACAAAGTTGTGATCGGCCACGGCGATGGTCGGGTCGAGCTGCGCGATATCAACGATGGAACGATCGAACTTGATCAGGCGGTGGAGGCAGGCGAGAACTTGTTCTCGGATCTGGCGGATTAAGCGGAGCAGACACAGATCGCTTTTCTTCACTCGTTTTATTCGGACGCTACATTGCTTTGAGTGAAGTCGTGACCGCGAACGATTTGGGACACGTACAATTTGGCACTTGGTTTGACCAATCCAAGACGCGGAGGCCGCCGTTGAATAAAACAAATGCAACCATATCTGGGCGTTTGTTCACAACGCTGCAGCGGTTCCCTGCGCAAGTTCGAGCAACCGAAGAGGCCGGAGCCCCGGCGATCACTCTGGACAGCAGCGCGAGATAGAGTACACCCCATGCAAGGCCTGCGGGCGCTTGCGGAAATTTGGAAGAGGCAGGACAAATGAGCTTTGACTATGATCTGTTCGTTATCGGCGGAGGCTCAGGTGGGGTCCGGGCCGCACGTGTGGCAGCTGGTGAGAACGGTGCCAAAGTGGGGCTGGCCGAAGAAGACCGCTACGGCGGCACCTGTGTCATCCGAGGCTGTGTGCCCAAGAAGCTGATGGTCTTCGCCAGCGAATTCTCGGGTATGGTCGGTGATGCGCAAGCCTATGGCTGGGACATTCAGGCCGGTGCTTTGAACTGGGATACTTTTCACGGCAAGCTGGTGACTGAACTGGACCGGCTTGAAGGCATCTACCGCAATATCCTGAAAAACAACGGCGTTGAAAGTTTTGACCAGCGGGCGACCGTTGTGGATCCACATACGGTCGAATTGGCGGATGGGACACGCAAGACAGCCAAGCACATCCTGGTCGCTACAGGCGGTCGTCCGGTCGTGCCCGAGTTCCCGGGATCGGACCTGGCGATCACGTCGAACGAGATCTTCCACCTTGAGAAGCTGCCCCAAAGCATTCTGATTGTCGGTGGCGGCTACATCGCCAGCGAGTTTGCCGGAATCATGAACGGGATGGGCGTCAAAACCACTCAATTCTATCGCGGTGCGCAAATTCTGCGAGGATTCGACGAAGAAGCACGTGGCCTGATCTGCGAAGAGATGCGCCAGAACGGCATCGATGTTCGTTTGGGCACCAATGTGCTGGAAATGACCAAAGAAGGCGACAAGATCCGCGTCAAGGCCACCGATGGCACCGAGGATCAGTTCGACGTGGTCATGTACGCCACCGGGCGTGCCCCGAATGCGGATAATCTGGGCCTTGAGGCACTGGGCGTGGAACGTGGCCGCAAAGGTGAGATCGTGGTGGATGAGTACAGCCAGACTGGCGTACCCTCGATCTATGCGATCGGCGACGTGACCGACCGCGTGAACCTGACACCCGTCGCGATCCGCGAGGGGATGGCCTTTGTCGAAACCGTGTTCAAAGGCAACCCGACGCCTGTGGATCATGAACTGATCCCGACCGCGATCTTTACGCAGCCGGAATTCGGAACGGTAGGTCTGAGCGAAGAAGAAGGCGCGGCACAGGAACCGATTGAGGTTTACGCGACATCGTTCAAACCAATGCAAAAAGCCTTTGCCGGTGGAACGCAGCGCGTGCTGATGAAGCTGATCGTCAGCCAGGCGACCCGTAAGGTTCTGGGCTGCCACATCGTCGCGCCGGGCGCGGGTGAGATGATCCAGCTGGCTGGCATTGCCGTAAAAATGGGCGCAACCAAGGAAGATTTCGACCGCACGGTTGCCGTTCATCCGGTGATGGCAGAGGAATTGGTAACAATGCGGCAACCTGTGCGCACTGCTTGATTTGCAACCGCGCGCACACAAGTTACAAGGGAACCCGTGATCACACGGTCCAACACAAGGGAATAGATACATATGGCGGGCAATAGCGGCGGCCCCTGGGGGGGCGGAGGCTCCTCGGGCGGCGGAGGAAATCGGGGTGACAACGGTGATGGGCGCAAGCCCCCCGAAGGCGATGGTCCGCAGATCCCCGAGATTGATGAGCTGATGAAGAAAGGCCAAGAACAGCTGCGCGTCCTTATGGGCGGCCGCGGCGGTTCAGGCCGAGGTGGCAACGGTCAGGGCTCTGGCGGCGGTGGCCCCATCTTCACAAAAGGTACGGTTCTTATTGGTGTCGTCGTCGCGGCGGTATTGTGGGGGGCGGCCAGTTTTTACACGGTCAAGCCCGAAGAACAGTCGGTTGAGTTGTTCCTCGGCGAATTCTCGGCCGTCGGAAATCCGGGTCTAAACTTTGCGCCGTGGCCTTTCGTTACCGCCGAAGTCATCCCGGTCACCCGTGAACAGAACGAAGATATGGGCGGCGCGCGCGGCAGCGATGATGGCTTGATGCTGACCGGCGACGAAAACGTGGTCGATATCGACTATCAAGTCGTCTGGAACATCAACGACCCTGCGAAGTTCCTGTTCAACTTGCGTGATCCGCGCCAAACGATCCGTGCGGTGTCGGAATCAGCGATGCGCGAGATTATCGCTCAAAGCGAGCTTGCACCGATCCTGAACCGGGATCGTGGTGTTATCGCGGATCGCTTGCAGGAACTGATCCAGTCCACAATGGACAGCTATGATTCAGGGATCAACATTGTCCGCGTGAACTTTGACAAAGCCGACCCGCCTCAGGATGTGATCGCCGCCTTCCGCGACGTTCAAGCTGCTGCGCAGGAACGGGACCGGTTGCAGAACGTAGCCGATGCCTATGCGAACAAGGTGTTGGCAGAAGCGCGCGGCGAAGCTGCGCAGGTTCTGGAAGAGGCAGAAGGATATCGTGCCCAACAGATCAACAGTGCGCGGGGTGAAGCCAGCCGCTTTAGCGCAGTTCTGGAAGAATACTCCAAAGCACCCGATGTGACGCGTAAGCGTCTGTATCTGGAGCGCATGGAGCAGATTCTGGGTGACGTTGACAAAATCATTCTGGACCAGAACTCATCCGGGCAAGGGCAGGGTGTCGTGCCCTATCTGCCGCTGAACGAGCTGCGTCGTAGCCCAGCCGGGGAGAGCAACTGATGCGTAAATCACCCATTATCCTCATTCTTGTCGTGATCCTTGGCGTCGTTGGCCTGTCTTCGATCTTCATCGTGGATGAACGTGAACGCGCGCTGGTCCTGCAATTTGGTCGTGTCGTCGCGGTCAAGGAAGACCCCGGTTTGGCGTTCAAAATCCCGGTGATTCAAGAAGTTGTCCGCTATGACGACCGTATCCTGTCTATTGACGTACAGCCCCTTGAGGTGACCCCTCTGGACGATCGGCGTCTGGTTGTCGATGCATTCGCACGTTACCGGATTTCAGATCTGAACCAGTTCCGTCAGGCCGTTGGTGTCGGTGGTATCCCGGTTGCCGAGGATCGTCTGGATCGTATTTTGCGGGCCGAAACCCGCGAAGTTCTGGGCTCGGTTTCGTCCCGTGACATCCTGAGCTCGGACCGTGCGGCACTGATGCTGCGCATCCGAAACAGCGCGATCGCCGAAGCACAGGCGCTGGGCGTGACTGTAATCGACGTGCGTTTGAAGGCGACCGACTTGCCACAGGCCAACCTTGAGGCGACCTTCGACCGTATGAAGGCCGAGCGGGAACGTGAAGCAACAGACGAGCGTGCCCGTGGTAACGAGGCGGCGCAGCGTGTGCGTGCGCAAGCTGACCGGACCGTGGTCGAACTGGTGTCAGATGCCCGTCGTGAAGCCGAAATCACCCGTGGTGTAGCGGACGCCGAACGTAACGCGATCTTTGCGGAAGCCTATGGCGCGGACCCGGAGTTCTTTGAATTCTACCGTTCGCTGACCGCGTATGAGAACGCGTTGCAGGGCGGCAATAGCTCGTTGGTTCTGAGCCCGGATTCCGAGTTCTTCAACTACCTCGCTTCGCCGACCGGACGACCAGCTCCGGCTGCTGCGGCCTCCGAATAATGGGACTGATCCTTCTGGCTTTCGGGCTGGTATTGATTGTAGAGGGGCTGGCCTATGCGCTGGCCCCTTCGCTTATTGAGCGCATGTTAGAGGCATTGCGGTCACTGCCCGAGCAGGCGCGACGGTTGGCCGGTTTGCTGAGCGTGGTCAGTGGCTTTATCCTGCTATGGGGGGCTTATCAGGTTGGGTTTTGATGCGGTGACCTCACTTGCAGGTGATTTCCCCGCGATCCCGAGTTGCGGGCAAGGACAAACCGACTACATTGGTTCCTGAGAAGATCTGCCCGAGGGCAGTTTTACAAGACTTGTTGACAAGGAGTTCCCAAGTGCAGGCACACGCACGCAGTATTTCAGTCCGGCAGGACGAGGGTGTTGGTTTCATGCGGCTGATGTGGCTGGCCATTGCAGGGATGATTCTTGTTCTGGCCCAAACCGTCGCAGCACAGGCGCGGAGCGAAAGCCTGGCGCCGCTGGCAGAAAAGATCAGCCCGGCCGTGGTCAACATTACCACCTCAACGTTGATCGAAGGCCAGACCGGCCCGCAGGGCATTGTGCCCGAGGGATCACCGTTCGAAGATTTCTTTCGCGATTTTCAGGACCGGAACGGTGATGATGAAAATCGCCCGCGCCGCAGCAACGCGCTGGGTTCGGGGTTCGTGATTTCCGAGGACGGCTACATCGTCACCAACAACCACGTGATCGCCGAGGCCGATGAAATCCTGGTGGAGTTCTTCCCCGGTGATGGACAGCCGCCGGAGGAACTGCCTGCCAAGGTGATCGGCACGGATGAGAAAACCGATATTGCGCTGCTGAAGGTCGAGGCCCCGGGCCCGCTGCAATACGTGCAGTTTGGCGACAGTGACGTCGCCCGTGTCGGTGATTGGGTTATTGCCATGGGCAACCCGTTGGGGCAGGGCTTCTCGGTTTCGGCCGGGATCGTTTCGGCCCGCAACAGGGCGCTTAGCGGCTCGTATGACGACTACATCCAGACCGACGCGGCCATCAACCGGGGCAACTCGGGCGGTCCGCTGTTCAACATGAACGGCGAAGTGATTGGTGTGAATACAGCGATTTTGTCGCCCAACGGCGGCTCGATCGGGATTGGCTTTTCAATGGCGTCCAACGTCGTGGTCAAGGTGGTCGACCAACTGCGTGAATTCGGCGAAACCCGCCGTGGTTGGCTGGGCGTTCGCATTCAGGACGTAACCGAGGACATGGCCGAGGCAATGGGGTTGGCCAAACCGGGCGGTGCGCTGATCAGCGATGTTCCGGATGGGCCGGCGAAAGATGCTGGTCTGCTGGCTGGTGACGTGATCCTCAGCTTTGATGGGGTCGAGGTCGAAGATACACGCGGCCTTGTGCGTCAGGTCGGCGAGACAACCGTGGGCAAAGCCGTGCGTGTTGTCGTGCATCGCGATGGCGGAACACAGACCGTCCTGGTTACTCTGGGGCGTCGTGAGGATGCCGAACGGGCCGATCAGGGCGAGGAGGAAACGTCTGAGGCTCCAACGGAAGAGAATGCTGACATTCTTGGTCTGACCATTTCGCCGCTGACGGACACGCTACGCACGGATCTTGGTCTGGAAGAAGACGCCGATGGGCTGGTTGTGACCGAAGTGGATGAAGCCTCTGAGGCGTTTTCCAAAGGGTTGCGCGCCGGCGATCTGATCACCGAGGCTGGACAGCAAAAGGTGACGTCGATTGAAGATCTGGAAGCACGCATGGAAGAAGCGCGTGAGGCCGGGCGTAAATCGCTGTTGTTGCTTGTACGACGCGGTGGCGACCCCCGCTTTGTGGCGCTGAGTTTGGGCGAGTAACGCACCACATCAAACGTTGTGACAAGGCCGGGGCAATGCCTCGGCCTTTTCCGTTCCACGTGGCGCTGAAAGTAAGTGAGCCACACGCCGGGGAGGCGCATGGCTCTGGTACAGGGAGAGGCCAGTGGACAGATATCGGGGATGATTCTCTGGCCCCCTACGGTAACAACTAAGACATTAGCTATTTTGGCATGCGCCGTATGTGAAGGAGGTCACAAGGTCAGATTAAGTCGGATTCGGCCAGTTCTTTTAGGGCGTTAAAGTCCTGGATCATCAACCCGCCTCGGGATGCCTCGACAACATTGTCGCGTTTCCAAGTGGAAATCGTCTTGGATACAGCCTCGCGCGTGGCACCGACGAACTCGGCCAATTCGCTTTGGGACAGGGTGATGCGCATGGCGGGGTCGTCCTGAAGGGCAGACAGATGCAGCAATTTGCGCGCCAGACGAATGGGCATCGGCAAGAACACTTGTTCGTTTAGCTGTGACCCCATCCAGCGCATGCGCAGGCCCGCCAGACGGATCATGTCGACCGCAAGATCGGGGTGCTGGCGGATCTGGTCCATCACGTCGCTGCGGCGCACGCGCAGCACGCTAGATGGCTCGGCCGCTGCTATTGTGGCGGTCCGCGGCCCGCTGTCGAACAACGCAATTTCGCCAAACACTTCGCCCGGCTTCATAAGGGTCAAAGACAGCTTGCGCCCGCTCATCGCAAGGAATGAAACCTCGAGCGTACCTTCAGAAATCACATACAGCGCATCGCCTTCGTCCCCCTGCTCAAACAGCACCTGGCCTTGATCCAAGGAAATCTCGGTCGCGAGTGCCGAAAGCATAGCCCTGAGTCGGTCTGATGCCTCGGACAGGAATCCGCTGTTTGGGAGTGCCTTCATGTGGTTGAGGGGTCTCCGGCTGCTGGTGTTGAGTGGTGCCCCAATGTTCCACAGCCGGGCTATTATTCCAAGGTTTTTATTGGTTTGCCTGATTGTGCGCTGTGTGACGGCTCAATATGAAAGCAAACGCTTAAGCTGCGCGCCGATTATCAGTGTTCGCCTATTGGTGGTCTGGATCATCCATGTAGCGTTGCAACAGACTGAACTGAAGCATCAGGAACGCCATCAGCGCGATCGGAAAGGCGAAAGTTTCAATTTTGACCCACAGGTCCGTCGACATGGTTCGCCAGACAAATTCATTGGCAACGGCCAGAACCGCAAAGCAGCCGCACAACCGGCGGGTCAGGATCATCCAGCCCTCATGGCGCATCGGCAGCATATCTTCGAGGACATAGGCCAGGTAGGATTTCCCTTGCAGAAGGCCAATTCCAAGGATGACCGAGAAAAAACCGTAAACCAGCGTGGTTTTCATCTTGAAGAACCGCTCATCATTGAACCAAGCGGTCAGGCCCCCAAAGAAGATGACCATGAAGGCGGTGAATATCTGCATCCGGCTCAGTTTGCCGGTCAGGACCCAGAGGATGCCCATGGCGGCCAGCATCAGCGGGACGAAGATGATCGTCGCAATGATAAAGCCTGAATATTCAATGCCTCCGATCAGGAAACTGTCGTCACGCAGACGTAGGTAGATGAAGAAAAAGGCCAGTGGCGGCCCAAGCTCTAACGCTTGTTTCAGAAATGGATTGATTTCTTTTTTGCCTGGCATGTCGGTTTCCTGATTTTTACCCGCCCATTTCAACTATTACGGCGCCCAATGCAATCAATGCCATCAGCGCGACCCGTCTTGGCCCCACAGTTTCTTTTAACACCAGCCACCCGATAAGCGCCGCGAAGACTGTCGAGGTTTCTCGCAGAACGGCGGCTTCGCCGACCTTGTCCAGACGGGTGGCCAGCATGATTGCTCCGAAGGACATAGGGGCGATGATGCCTCCGGCCAAGCCCCGCAACATCAATGGTCCAACGGCCGGGCGGTTGATCATGGCGCGCCATCTGAAGAAGGCGTAAATCGGCATCGCAAAACCGTCGATCATGAAAAACCACGCCAGAAAGGTGAACGGGTCGGCGGTGGCCCGGATACCATAGGCGTCATAAGTGGTGTAGAGCGCGACAAACAGGCCGGTTGCGATGGCCAGTACCAGGGCGATGCCCAGCGTTTCCCGGTTGGTTTCCAGAAAACGCAAATTATAGGCGGCCAGGCCGAAGATACCGGCCAGCAGGACCAAAACGCCAAACCATTGAATCCCGGTAAAGGTCTCGCCAAAGAGCAGATAGGCGCCGATGACCGTGAATAGGGGGCCAGTGCCGCGTACGACAGGGTAGACGACAGTGTATGAACCCTTTGTATAGGCCATGGCCTGAAGGACCTTGTAGGCGATGTGGATCACCCAGACCACGGCGAAGATGGACCACATGTAGGGTTCAGGCCACGGCACCACGAAAAAGGCAAAAGGGGCGGCCATCAGGCAATAGCAGGCGTCGATTGCCCCTCGGGACAGCCAGGGATCGTGGCGGCCCTTCTGCAGCGCGCCAAATACAGCATGCAGGAAGGCGGCCATCAGAGCGAGGCCAAGAGCCAGCTGATGGCCCGCTTCGGTGCCTTCGAGAGAAATCAGCCAGTCGCTCAAATGTCAGTCTTTTTGCTGGGAGGAGAGGTCGGGGGTTTTCCACCCCCAGCCCCCCGGAGGATATTTGGGGCCAGATAGAGGGGGGATCAGGTTTGGTCCAGGCCAGTGAGGGCGGCGGCGAACTCTTCGGGGTCGAAGGGGGCGAGGTCGTCGATCTGTTCTCCGACGCCGATGGCATGGATTGGCAGGCCGAACTTGTCAGCCAGTGCAACCAATACGCCACCTTTGGCGGTGCCGTCGAGTTTGGTCATCACCAGCCCTGACACGTCAGCGAGGTCGCGGAATGTCCGGACCTGGCTTAGCGCGTTCTGGCCCGTGGTGGCGTCCAACACCAGCAGCGTGTTGTGCGGGGCGGTCTCGTCGATTTTGCGGATCACGCGGACGATCTTGGCCAGTTCCTCCATCAGATCCGATCGGTTTTGCAGGCGCCCGGCCGTGTCGATCATCAGCAGGTCTGCACTGTCTTGCTGCGCGCGGGTCAGGGCGTCGAAAGCCAATGAGGCCGGGTCTGACCCTTCGGGTGCGGTCAGCACCGGCACACCGGCGCGGTCGCCCCAGACTTGTAGCTGCTCGACGGCGGCTGCGCGGAAGGTGTCCCCGGCGGCGATGACGACCTTTTTGCCCGCGGCTTTGAACTGGCTGGCCAGCTTACCGATGGTTGTGGTTTTGCCGGACCCGTTGACGCCAACGACCAGCACGACCTGCGGGCGCTTGGGGTAGATGGGCAGAGGCTTGGCAACCGGTTCCATCACACGGGCGACTTCCTGGGCGAGCAATTGCTTGATCTCTTGCGTGGAGAGTTTCCGGCCCAATCGCCCCTCGGCCATGTTGGATGTGACCCGCAAAGCGGTGTCGACGCCCATATCCGAGGCGATCAGCAGTTCCTCTAGCTGCTCAAGCATATCGTCGTCCAACGTACGACGGATGACGGCCTTGGCTTCGTTCCGGCCAAACAGGCGTCCCAACACCCCTTTGGATGGCGCGGCCTCAGGCGGGGGCGGAGCAGGGGTTGGGTCGACCGGTGCGGGTTCAGGTGTTTCGACCGGCTGTGGCACAGGGGCGGGTTCAGGTGTCTCTGGCACCGGCTGTGGAACTTCGGGAACCGGTTCCGGCTGCGGCTCAGGCTCGGGGATAACTGGATCGGGGGCGGTCGTTTCCTCGCCACCGTCTTCGACGATGGCATCCAGCCCCTGTTCGAGGCGGGACGAGGATTTGAACAGCTTGTCCTTGAGCTTTGAGAAAAACGCCATTTTTAGTCTCCGCAGGTGTTCCTCTCACCTAATGCGGATTTGCGGC
The DNA here is from genome assembly GCF_059610905.1 of Ruegeria sp. CDSC002. NCBI lineage: Bacteria > Pseudomonadati > Pseudomonadota > Alphaproteobacteria > Rhodobacterales > Roseobacteraceae > Ruegeria > Ruegeria sp. CDSC002. The sequence goes on along the minus strand of NZ_JBXWOM010000001.1, from coordinate 625,969 downwards.
AGTTGCAAAGGGTCACAAAAACGCAATCAACAGCCCCGCTTGCGCGCCCCAGTATAGGATCCAGATCATATAGGGCGTGATGCGTAGCGCCGGATGGCCGTCAGGCAGCAGAAACTTTTCAGTCGCCAGTATCAGGTCCGACGCGATGAAGGCCAGTGCGGCGGGCAGGGCCCAGCGTAACGCGCCCGCCTCGGGCAAGGCGAGGACCGTAATGCCCATGCCAAGGATGATCGGGATATAGCCCAGAACCGGTACCTTGAGGTCACCGGCGCGGGGGGCGAGCAGGGTTGCAGCAACGATCCCGAGGATGATCAGCGACCAAAAGATGCCGGACTTGTCGAAGATCAGAGCGGTGTCGCTGGATGGGTGGCTGAGGAACAGAGCGATATAGGCCAGGTGGCCTGCTGCAAATGCACCGATCCCTGCCATGAAGGTCGAGTCCGTCTCGCGTGATAACAGCGCGTCGCCCAAGGCGCACAGGACTAGCGCAAGGGTCAGTAGCATGGGGGCGCCACTTAAGACAGCAACCAGCGCCAGTAGCGCGACAGAGGCCGTCTTGAAGAGGGATCGCAGGGGGCTGGCCGGGCGCGGTGACATCGGCAAATAGGCCAGCGCGCTCGCGGCAGCGATCCAGAAAAAAGCGGTTGTCATCAAATGCCCCCCATTTGGCTATTTTTGGCAGCATCACCGGGATCGCCATTACAACTCAAGCGGTGACGTTAAGGCAGCCGGTTTTAGGGGATTGTCTGTTGGCGATGCTGACCGGCATCTGTCAGAATGTTCCCATGCTCAGGCGTATTGCGATTCTTCTGACACTTTCTGCGCAGACGGCAGCGGCTCAGTCAGCTTTGTCTGGGGCTGAATTCGACAGTTATACGCGCGGAAAAACCATGTTCTATGGGTTTCAGGGAACGGTTTACGGCGTCGAGCGCTATTTGCCCAATCGCCGCGTGATCTGGTCTTTTCTGGACGGCAATTGCAAAGAGGGTGTCTGGTACGAACAAGCGGGCCAGATCTGCTTTGTCTACGAAGACCGGATTGACCCGCAATGCTGGGTCTTTACCAAGTCTGACGGGGGCCTGATCGCCTTGTTCGAGGGCAACTCGGACGCCACCGAGCTGTACGAGGCCGAGGACATCAATGAAGAAATGGTTTGTCTCGGCCCCGAAGTCGGGGTCTGAAGGCGCATTCGGCTAGAACAGCGAGCCCTGGTCCGGTGCATCTTTCTTTGCTGACTTCTTAGGTGCCGCCGGTGAAGTCGTGGGCTGGCTCGTATTCAGCAGACCATCTGCGAATTCGATCTCGAATGCGCTGTGCTTTGACGCCTGTTTCTTGGTTGTCAGAACCTCGCCCTCAGCTCGGACCACAGCGTAGCCACGCTGCAACGTCGCCTTGTAGCTAAGTGTTTCACGCAGGCGATCAGCGGCGTCCAGCTGTTGCCGCATCCGATCCAGGCGCGTGGCCTGTGCCGCGTTCATACGGTCGGCCAACCTGTTGATATTCTGCTTTTGTTGTTCGATCTCTCTGTGGATTGGGCGCAGAGACAGACGGGATGACAGGTTGCGTAAGGCCTCGTTTCTGGTCGAAACGAGATTGCGCAACGTCGAAGGGCGCAGATGTGCAGACAGCTCGACAACTTGCAGACGTCGGTTCTGCACGCCGCGATTTAGTGCGGGTGCCAGCCGATCCGCAATTAAGTCAAGGCGTTGGCGTGGGGTGTTCAACAAGCTATCCGGGCGCGGCAACGCGCGTGACAGGTCGCGAAGCCGTTGAGAGCGTCTTTGAACCGCGTCCGTCGCTGCACGAGAAAGGCGTGCACCTTGCTCACCCGTCCAGGCCAGAAGTTCCATCCGAACCGGCACGGCAAGTTCAGCCGCGGCGGTCGGGGTTGGCGCGCGTCGATCCGAGACGAAGTCGATCAGCGTTGTATCCGTTTCGTGACCCACGGCAGAAATCAGCGGAATGTCCGACGCGGCAATCGCGCGTGCAACGATTTCTTCGTTGAACCCCCAAAGGTCTTCGATCGATCCGCCACCCCGGGCGACAATGATCAGGTCGGGCCGGGGCAGCGAGCCGCCCGGCGTCAGTTTGTTGAAACCGTCGATGGCCCGCGCAACCTCGGGTGCGCAGTTGGAACCTTGTACAGCGACAGGCCAGATCAGCACCTTGCGCGGGAAGCGATCCCGCAGGCGGTGCAGGATGTCCCGGATCACAGCGCCAGATGGTGATGTCACCACGCCAATGATCTGGGGCAGGTAGGGCAGAGGCTTTTTGCGTTCGGGTGCGAACAGACCTTCCGCCTCAAGCTGTTTCTTGCGCTTTTCCAGCAGGGCCATCAAAGCGCCTTGCCCGGCGACCGCGACCTCATCGACGTTCAGGTTGTATTTCGATTGCGCGCCAAAGGCCGTCAGGCGCCCGGTGACGACAACCTCAAGACCTTCTTCCGGCACCACCGAGAGGCCCGAAACCTGACCTTTCCAGGTGGTGCAGGCCAAAACGTTCCGGTCATCCTTGATGTCATAGTACAGATGCCCCGAGCGCGCTGTGAACACGCGTCCGACCTCACCACGCACACGGATTCGCCCGAACGTGCCCTCGAGCGTGCGTTTCACCTCACCCGAGATGTCCGAAACGGTGTATTCAGGGGTGTTTTGGCCCGGGATCGGGTCATCAAGCAGGTCGGACATTTCAGCGCCTTGTGTCAAATGCCCGGCCAGCTTAGAACGCCCGGAAGGCGAGGCCAAGCAGATCGGAGACCTTCATGAACATCCTTATTCTCGGCAGCGGCGGGCGGGAACATAGCCTCGCCTGGGCGGTGATGCAAAATCCCAAATGTGACCGACTGATCGTGGCGCCGGGAAATGCAGGGATTGCACAAATTGCCGAGTGCGCGGCACTGGATGTCGAAAACGGCGGCGCAGTTGTCAGTTTTGCCGAAGAGAACGCGATTGACTTCGTGGTCGTCGGCCCCGAAGCGCCCCTGGCCGCTGGAGTCGCGGATCGTCTACGTGAAGCGGGTGTGCTGGTCTTTGGTCCGTCGGCAGATGCGGCGCAGTTGGAAGCATCGAAGAGTTTCACCAAGGAAATCTGTGACGCGTCGAACGCTCCGACCGCAGCCTATGCAAGGTTCACCGAGGCCGAACCTGCCAAGGCTTACGTCCGCAAACAGGGCACGCCGATCGTGGTCAAAGCCGATGGTTTGGCGGCGGGTAAGGGTGTGATCGTCGCCATGGACGAACAGACCGCGCTGGAGGGCATCGACGACATGTTCGGCGGAGCTTTTGGTGGCGCAGGGGCCGAGGTGGTGATTGAGGAATTCATGGAGGGCGAAGAGGCGTCTCTCTTCGTCTTGTGTGATGGCGAGGACATTCTGTCCATTGGCACGGCGCAGGACCACAAGCGCGTAGGAGAAGGCGACACGGGCCCGAACACGGGCGGTATGGGGGCGTATTCCCCAGCCCCGGTCCTGAGTGCCGAGATCGAGGCGCGCGCGATGGAAGAGATCGTGCGCCCGACCATGGCCGAGATGAAGCGCCGGGGCATGCCATTTCAAGGCGTTTTGTATGCGGGGTTGATGATCAAGGATGCCCAACCGAGGTTGGTCGAATACAACGTCCGCTTTGGTGACCCGGAATGCCAGGTTCTGATGATGCGGCTTGGTGCCCAGGTTCTGGACCTGCTTCATGCCGCGGCCGAGGGCCGTTTGAGCGAGACACAGGTAAACTGGGCCGACGATCATGCGATCACTGTTGTGATGGCGGCACAGGGGTATCCGGGTTCCTACGTAAAAGGATCTGCGATCAAGGGCTTGGATGCGCTTCCTGAGGACAGCGGCAACATGGTCTTTCACGCTGGCACTAAGGCCGTTGATGGGCAGGTTCAAGCCGCAGGCGGGCGCGTGCTGAATGTGACCTCGCGCGGGAATACTCTGCAAGAGGCGCGCGATCGGGCATATGCGATGATTGAAGGTGTGGATTGGCCCGAAGGCTTTTACCGCCGCGATATCGGCTGGCGGGCTCTTTGAACAGTCGGTAGGTCAGGGGGCTTTGCCCCTTCGGCCTATCGCCTCACTCACAGGAAATTTTTAGCCAGATGAAGAGGCGGATCAGCACTTGAGCGCGTTGTTCAGGCTTTTGGGGCCGGTAAACGCGCCGAGGTCGCGGGTGGTCCAGTCGTTTTCGTAAGTGACGCTGATGACGCGGGTCCAGTTGCCGTTGGCGAGGATCAGTTCCGGAGTGCCGCCGCAATCGCGCAGACCGCCGGAGATGAAATCTTCTCCAATACGGTGATTGGTGAGATTGGGCAGCGATGCGATTTCGGTCAGCTCGCCGTCTGCAAATCGCCATATGCGCAGGGTTTTGGCCAAGTGAGGGCGATCGACATAGGCGATCTCGACGTTGCCGTCGCCATCCATGTCGGCCGCTCCGACCGGAGCGAGCCAGCGAAAGCGGGTTCCGATGTAGGGCGTAGCGGCAATCAGGCCGCCGCCATTGTAGATTGCAAGCCGTGCACCTTTGTCACGATGGCTTTCAACCACCAGAGCTTCGCGACGGCCATCGTTGTCAATATCAATCAGGCGCGGTCGGATATCTTCGAAAACGCGCTCTTTTGGCAGCCGGATTGTGTATTTCGCCCATTCCGGCGCATATTGCAGGATCAGGGCGCCGTATTCAATCTGATCACCGAGTACCCCGTGCGGGTATCGCGCAGTGGGTTCGGAGTACTCTGCCGAACCCAGCGGCTCATACTGCCATGGCTGCTGAGATCTTGTCTGGCTCGGAAAGATTCCAATTGCGATCGCGGCAGCCGCGATCGCTTTGAAAAGCATCAGATCTGCTTTTCGGGCATTTGAACAACCAGCCCGTCCAATTCGTCAGTGACCTTGATCTGGCAGGTCAAGCGCGAGCGGGCCGGGTCGGGTTCAAAGGCGAAATCCAGCATGTCCTCTTCCATGTCGTCCTTGGCCGGAACCTTCTCGACCCAGTCGGGGTGGATATAGACATGGCAGGTCGAACAGGCGCAGGCGCCGCCGCAATCGGCCTCGATGCCGGGGATATTGTTGTCACGGGCCCCTTCCATGACGGTCAGGCCGCTGGCGACTTCGACTGTATGTTCGGTACCGCCGTGCTCGACATAGGTAATCTTTGCCATTGCGTGCGTCTTCCTCTTTCGCTTGTCGAATTCTTCCATAGTGAAGGCATTTAGGTCTTTCCAGCCTCATTTGCGACTCGTCACGCCGCCTATGGACTTTCCTTGCGTTTGTTCTATTTTTGTTCTCATGATTGCGTTACCTACCCGCCCTGTGGCTTCGGACCGGAACTGGCCGCGCCCGCCCGCGTGTCTGCCGGCCAATCGTCTGGACGATCCGCCCGAGGGTGCGCTGGTGGCGGTTGCGGGGCTGGTGATCCTGCGGCAGAGGCCCGGAACGGCCAAGGGGGTGATCTTTGTCACGCTCGAGGATGAGACCGGTATCGTGAACGTGGTGGTCTGGCGCAAAATCTACGAAACCTTCCGCCGGGCGGTGATCTCGGGGCGGCTGCTTCGGGTCACGGGCCGGATGCAGCGGGCGCATTCGGTGACCCATGTGATCGCGGAAGAGGTTGAGGATATCTCGGGCATGCTGGATGTGCTGGTGCGGGGGGAGGGATAGGTCCGCTAAGCGGGACATGGCAGCCACTTGGTTTTCGAAATCAAATGGCCGCTATGATCTCACCTATGCAGCTGCGGTTGCTTCTATCTCAAACAGCAATCCGGGGATAGCGAGGCGTGTGACACCCAGCAAGGTCATGGGCGGGGCGACCCGATGCGGGCCAAAGCGCATCCCCAGCAGATCGAAGTTCTTCAATGCCTCATCCACATCAGTGGCATAGACGCCCAGCTTGATGACATTACTCAGATCCATGCCAGCTTCTTTGATTAAGGCTTCCAGATTGTCCAGGGCCAAATTGATCTGCGCACGCATATCGCTAGGGTGCTGGGGCGCGCCGTTCTCGTCCACCGCTGTCTGCCCTGCGCAAATGACCAGACGTGTCGTGCCTTTGATCACCTCGGCCTGATTGTAGCCAAGTTTGAGCGACCACTCCCAGGGATTCACTGCTGTCCGTTCCATGTCGAATTCTCCATTTTTTGCATTTCTGGAAACGGTTTAAATCAAAACAGTGACAAAAGTTGTCACCGTTTGTGCTATCGTGTCAGAATGAATGTTCGACTCAGACATGAAAAGATTGTGCGGACCCTCCGCCGAAACGGTACATCCACTATTGATGCCCTTGCTGATGAGGTGGGGGTGTCCCGCCGCACTGTCCTTCGTGATATCAGCGCGCTTCGGGATGAAGGCTATGTGATCCATTCCGACGTGGGGCGGGGTGGCGGCTTGCAGCTTGATCCGCAATCCATGCAGACAACTGCCAAGTTATCGGTGCCAGAGGTCTTTGCACTGCTCATCAGCGTGGCAGCCATGCGGGCGGCGGGAAACCTTCCTTTCTTGGAACTGGCAGATGCCGGACTAGCCAAGATCGAAAAGGCCCTGCCCGCAGACAAAGTGCGCGACCTGCGCGCTTTCTTGGACTGCTTACACATTGGTCAATTGTCCCCGCTGCAAGACCTTTCGGACTTGGGCAAAATGGATGCTGAGTTGCTTCCCGCCGTTGAAGTGGCATTCCTTGGACGCAGGCTCATCTCGTTTGAGTATCGCGATGCAAAAGGACGGCGGACCCGCCGTAAAGTGGAGCCACAGGCAATGCTGATCCTGCCCCCTTTATGGTACCTCGTGGGCTGGGACCCGGTAAGGGAGGATTTTCGGCATTTCAGGATGGATAGGATCAGTCTTCCAGCAGCCGTGGAAGGTACTAGCTTTCGCCGCCGCTATGTTCCATTTGAAGAAGACGTCTGCCCTTACAGTGAGCTGCAAAATGACCGGCAAAGCAGTCATCCATCGAACGCGCAGTATTGATTAAAATGGGCTCGGACCAGACGTTCTAAGTCAACAATAAGGAGAATTGATTTTTTTGTTAAAGTGTTAAAATGGGCTGTGGTGATATTCGGCGGATTCTCAGCCTTCAACTGGTATAACGCCTCTTACCATCTACCTAAGCAAGTGACGAACCGTGAAGAGACGATCAGTGGCCGGGGTAAGCTTGCAGCGACATTTGCGTTCTTAGCAGTTGGGTCACAAGCCCTCCTGAATTTTTTGAGCTAGTTCACAATAAGGAGCGTGGAGGCGTTATGATTAATCAAAAGGTCGCCCTGAAGGTTTGCTATATTCTCAGCGCAGTAGCTTACCTAGTAGCGGTCAGGTACACGTTACCAATAGAGTTCTTCGGCATTGAAATCCCCGACGTCGACTTCCTCCCAAAGCCATACGCCTCCCACGAGAAACTAGTTTTTTACGTGGCCTTGATCCTGGTTGCTGCCTTCTTACTGATGCGTAACAAGTTTTTAGCCGACATCAAGAACTCAAAAACTGGGTAGGAGTGCTGATGAAACGGTTGTTTTGTCGGATATTTGGTTACAAGTGACGTGCACGTTGGACTACTGACGCTCCTTTTCTTAAATGTCAGCGTTGCGGAGTCGGTGGGGATACTTAAGGCAACGAAGTTCACAATAAGGAGCAGTCATGAATAGGCGATCGATCGAGTTCGCGGTTTTGTGCGTGATGGTTGCGGCCATGGTTGTAGTCAGGTTGGCAACTGGTGCTTCTTATCTCGGTGTCGACTTAGCTTTTTCATTGGTGTTCATAGCTTAGGCTTACCTCTACTACTTCAGAACAAATGGTGGGAAGTAGAGAGCGATAGAAACCCATGGACAGTTTACAATAAGGAGCGCCGATGTTTGCTGTGCGGACTAAGCGGACCTTGGTCGGTTTAACATCAACACCCCCTGGGTTCGCTTCACAACACCCCTAAGACTTGACCAGCGCCTTCCGCGTCACTGGGTTATGATTTCCGGTCCCATGAACGAATTGGGCAGGAATGTAGATAGGAACGGAACATAGGTAACGATGATCAGGAACACGAACAGCACGGCCAGGAACGGCAGGGCTGCTTTGACCACGCTCATCATCGGCATTCCGGCAACGCCCGAGGTGACGAAGAGGTTCAGGCCGACCGGCGGGGTGATCATGCCGATCTCCATGTTGACCACCATGATGATACCCAGATGGATCTGGTCGATGCCTAACTCGATGGCAATCGGTAACACCAGAGGCGCCACGATGACCAAGAGGCCCGAGGGTTCCATGAACTGACCACCGATAAGCAGGACGATGTTTACGACGACCAGGAACATCACAGGCCCAAAGCCCGCCGACAGCATCGCATTGGCGACCTGTTGCGGGATTTGCTCATCCATCAACACGTGTTTCAGGATCAGCGCGTTGGCGATCACAAACAGCGGTGTGATCGTCAGTTTGCCGGCATCAAACAAGGTCTTTTGAGTGTCCGGATGCACAATCGCGGTGAAAACTGCCCAAGGCTTGCTCTTCAGGGGAATGCGTGGGCCAGCAGGCGCGTCTTCGATCACAGCGGCGGCGAACAGGCTACGGGTTTTGGGGGCGGCGAGTGGCCCCATGTCTTTGTAGACAAAGGTGGCGATGAAGAAGGCATAGATTGCGGCCACAGCGGCGGCTTCGGTGGGGTGAAACGTGTTTACCAGAAACTCATGTGGTGAAGCGAATTTGCTTATTGCGACCTGGCGAGTTTGGGTCGTTCGTCAAGTTTGGTTTGGATTTCCCGTCCGGTCACGAATAGCAGTAATCCGGGGACTTTTGCCCTTCGTGCGCACTGCAGCCTCAAAAAAAAAGAGCTCAAAACGGCCCGATGCCGCACGGACGATAAAGAACTGTTCTGGCATGGCGAACGGCGGAGTGAGCGCGCGCCGTAAGAACCGATCCAAACCTGATCCAGGTGGGGCAGTCGAAATGTTGCCGCGACTGCTCCCACATCAGCATCGAGCCCAGACTTTTTGATGCTGCGGCATACGCGAGTGGCCGGGCAAGGTATCAAAGCGGACCCACGTGCGCAGGTATTTTCCCGTACTCGATTGCGAAGATCGGGAGGCACCATTGGATGCCTCCCTAATATAGCATTTTTACTGTGACATCCCGCCTTCGGTCGAGATTTGTTCTTCCACGTGAGTTTGATTGGTTATGTCCGATCCCCGCGGAGGATAGTCCTTGAACGTAGACAGGTGGTTCTGAACGATCTTAGCCGCAGGACCGAAGGCCCACATTTTGTTGCCCATCCACCGGGTATACATCCCCGACTCCTCGGCCGCCTTTTCATAAGGATCACGGCGCAAGTTGAATAGAAGCGGAGCATTCAGTTCCTCTTTGGGTCCAGCCCACCCTTCGGTTTGAATTGTGAAATGCGCTTTCCAGTCACCGTGACGTACGGCCTGCAGGTCCGGCCCCTCGTAGTAGACGATTTCTTCGCGACTGCTGTCGCTTGCGCCGGTCAAGAACGACAACTGATTGTAACCATCAAGATGCACCTGATAGCCTTCGTGACCCTGTAACAAAGCATCCGGCAAGTCATCCGGTCCACCAGCAGCCGCGACCAGGGTTGGCATCCAGTCGAGCCCGGCAAAGATGCCATTACTCACAGTTCCGGCGGGAACTTTCCCGGGCCAGCGAATAATGGCAGGCACGCGGAAACCGCCTTCCCAGGTCGTGCCCTTTTCACCGTGGAACGGCGTTGTTCCCCCGTCGGGCCAAGTCATGGTTTCGGGGCCGTTGTCGGACGTGAATACAACAATCGTATTGTCGGAAACGCCCAGTTCTTCCAGCCGAGCCATGACTTTTCCTACGTTGTCGTCAAGTTCCTTCATCACCACATCTTGCAGCCCGCGCCCATCGCCGAGCATGTCTTCGTATTCAGGGCTCAGGTGTGTCCAGACATGCGCACGCGCTGGTGCCATCCAGACAAAGAACGGAGTGTTACTTTCAACCGCGCGGTTGATGAAGCCCAGTGTATGGGCCGTCACTTCGTCATCCAGCGTCTTTTGCCGTTCAGGCGGAGCGGGGCCATCGTCGATGATGCGTTGCTTGCCGACCAGACCCCAGCGCGGGTCTACCGTTTCATCAACCGTATCTGTCGCATAAGCGTGGATGATATTCCGAGGACCAAAAGTGTCGTTGAATTTCTGATCTTTGGGCCAGTCCGGGTCAGACGTGTATTCCATCGCGTTCAAGTGATAGAGCCAACCCCAATATTCATCAAAGCCTTTCACTGTTGGCAGAAACTTGTTCATATCGCCCAAATGGTTCTTACCGAATTGGCCGGTCGTGTAACCCAAGGATTTCAGCATGTTGGCCAAGGTGGGATCGTCATCACTCAGACCCTTTTCGGGGTCTCCGGGTAGGCCGACGGTATGCATTCCGGTACGAACCGGCAACTGCCCGGTGATAAAGGCCGAACGCCCCGCCGTGCAGCTTGGCTGAGCATAATAATCCGTCAGGCGCATGCCATCCGCTGCCAGTTGATCGAGATTGGGGGTTTTGATGCTTTTAACCCCCTGATGATAGCTGCCAAGACTGGCCCATCCCACATCGTCGGCCATGATGACAAGGATATTGGGTTGGTCGGTTTCGGCCAAAACAGACGTAGCACAGACCGAAGCTGTGGCCACCGTTGCCGAAAACGCAATGGATCGAAGGTTGAACATTTTGACCTCTGTGGAAGTGGAAGGCGATACCGATGCTGGGAATATCGGAAGGTTCATCAGGGATAACGGTCGAAACTTTAATGCTGCAACAAAGCTTTACTAGGATTTCACATTATGAAAGTTAAAAACCGATAACTGAGATGATATTGACCGTACGATGAATGAAAACGCATTAACCGCCTTTCTCACTTTGGCTGAAACTGGCAGCTTCCAACACGCGGCCCGCGTGATGGGTGTCTCCAACGCGTCGTTTTCCCGCTATATCGGGCAAGCCGAGGACCATGCAGGGCTCGTGCTGTTTCATCGAAGGCGCAACAGCAGTACGCTGACGCGGGCGGGGCAGGAGTTTTTGCCTATCGCTAAGGCTCTGCGGCAAGACCTGGATCGCTATGCGACGCGTGTCGCCAGTTTGCGTGACGCCGGACCTGGCACTTTTCTGATCGGTTGCGGGCCTTTGACCACAAGATCTCTGATCGTGCCCGTCCTGCGATCTGTGCGGCAGGTAATGCCCGACCTTCGATTCAGAATACTGGTGAGCGCTTACGCGCGTCCGCTCGACTTGTTGCAAGCGGGGCAGTTCGATGTGTTTCTGGGCGATCTGACCTACACACCGGATGCCGACAATGTCGAAATCATGGTGATGGAAAAACGGCAAATTCAGTTTGTTGCGCACCCCGATCATGAAATTCACCAACGCGGCCCACAAACAATGGCAGGTGTTTTCGACTTTCCCTTTGCATCACCGCATCTTCATAAACACTGGAGAGCGACCCTGATAAAGTCACTTGGCGGCAACACCGATGCGGTCAATAAGGTCAATGCCCAGCCGAATATTGAATGCGACGACTACAACTTTCTGACCGGATTATTGGCAGAGCCAGACTATATCGTGGGAGGGATGCCAGACACTTTTTCAGAACTGATCAGCACAAAGAAAGTCAAACCTGTTTCGATGAAGCAGAGCCTTTCATGGAACATCTGCGCGGCGCGCAAGTCCCAAAACACGTCGACTGCTCTTGAACTGTGTTGGAGTGAACTGGCCAAACACCGGGCGTGACCAGTGATGTGAAGAACAATAAAAGACGCCCAACTGGGACGTATCGTGGTTCGACTAAGACGTTTTCGCGAGCTCAGCTAGCTTGCCAAAGTTTCGCATTACACCGCAGAGCGGCTTTTGATTGAAAATGGCCAATGGCGGCATTGCTGCGTACTGCGCGAATTCGCAGTCCTACAATCGCTGCAGGCCGACCGAACGGCTGACTTCTCCGCCGCATGGCGGGACCAGGAACTACACAGTTGCAGAATATTTGATGCGGCCTGCGCTCACAGCATAAAATCGAATGAACACATTGATCTCAAACCAGCCATTGAAGCCAATCGCCAATATCTGACTTTCTATTGATTGGACCCGCCCATTGCCCCATAGAGGTGGGGCGCAGGGTGCTTGTCGGGCCACGCGCTCAAAGGGCAGGCAGCGAAAGCCAAGCGAAGGGTCCTAGTGAACTTCCCCCGGCAGACAGCATGCGCAACGGGGACCCATGTCACTCCAACCTCCGAACTTACGGGCCGCTCCAGCGGCCACAGACCAGGCAGGCCTGCGCGCCATAAAGCGCGCCGCGTTGTTCCTGATGGGTCCCTTCTATTTCTTCTTCATCGCCTTTGTTCCCCTGCTTTGCGGTAAACGGCGAGGCTTTCGCGGTTGGTACTGGCGGCAAGTCAAACGCGCATGTTCGCGACTCTTATGGCTGTTGAGCATCCGGACAGACATTACAGAGGCCGACAGGGCCACGCTGGCCGTCGACACCGGCAGCATCATCGTGATCAATCACCGCAGCCACCTAGATGGCTTTGTTCTGATGGACGTGGTGCCCGACGCCAAGTGGATCACCTTCGCTGCCAAAAAGGAACTGTGCGACGCAGCCCTCCTGCGCCGAGGATTTAAAGGCGCGGGCCTGGTGGAGATTGACCGCAAAAGCGGCACGGTGGCGCTCGAAACACTCACGGCTGCCGTGCACGCAATGCCCGCGCGCTGCTCAGTCGTGCTTTTCCCTGAGGGCACGCGCACTAAGTCTGAAAGTCTTGGGGCGTTTAAGGCGGGTGCGGTGATGGCTGCGCGCGCTACTGGCCGTACAATACGGCCCATCGTCATCCACGCCTCGGACCGCCTGCTGCCCCGCGGCAAACACTTACCCAAAAGCGGAACGATCCGCGTCGAGGTCTTGCCCTCATTCGAATGCGATCTTTCCGCATCAGTGGACGAGGATGTCGCACGCCTGAGAAGCGACATGATGGCAGTTTTTGATGATTTGGTAGGTCGGTAGTTCTTGAAGGCTCATTTTGCGCAGCGCTGGACGAATGACTGGAACGATACTGCTCATTGTCAGCTTTGCGCCCATCCTAGTCACCCTGACGCATTGCAGCATTTGGAAAAACGGGCTCTGAGAGGACCTCGGAGCAATCGCGGCATCCTGTGATATTGGACCGCGTCAAAGTCGGGTTGTCGTTGTGGCTGGGCATGGCGGATCGGAGGATCAGTCACGGGAACACCAATCTTACCTGTCATTCGGGCACTTCACCCAGCCTGGAACGAAGGCCGTATCGTTGGTCAAAAGCACCCGCTCAAACCAAAACACGCCTGGGCAATCCGAATTCGCCTCGAGCTTGTCGGCAACAATCGCGATCTTGCACTCTTCAACATGGCAATCGACAGCAAGATTCGCTGCAGTGATCTGGTGAAGATGGTCGATGTTATGTCATCGGGGCAGATCAAGGCACGCACTTTCGTACTGCAAAGCAAGACGCAGAAACCTGTGCGCTTTGAGATGCCGAGGGCACCCGTGCCTCTGTCCAGAAATGGATGGAAGATGAACTCATGGCCGATTCAGAATACCTTTGGCCTGGCGGATTCCACGAAAGATCACACATCTCGACGCGTCAAATATGCGCGGATTGTTCGAGGAAAGTTTACATCGATCGGCCTGGAAGCAAGCGCAAACGGAACCCATTCAATGAGGCGCAAGAAAGTCACCCAAATCTAGGAGAAAACCGGCAACCTCAAAGCGGTCCAGCTCTTGCTAGGCCATACCAAGATGAACGGTACAGTCCGGTCTCCCTTGTCCCAAGAAGTTACTGCAATTGCATTTCTTAGTCTGGTCGTCATTTTGTGGATCAGTGTCGGAATTAGTGAACTCTCTCCTCGTACTTCCCAAGTAGCATAACTTTGACAGCAAACGTCGTCAGTCACAGAAGGCGGCAAACGGGCCCGACCCGGGGCTATGTGTGGTTACCGAAGGGAGTTGATCATGGCGAAACTACTTGATCCGTTTCAGCTCAAGCACCTGACGCTGCGCAACCGCATCGTCAGTACATCTCATGCACCCAACTATGTCGAAGACGGTCACCCTCGAGACCGATACAGGCTGTATCACGAAGAGAAGGCTAAGGGGGGTGTAGCCCTGACCATGATCGGCGGGTCAACCAATATTGCCCCCGACAGCCCTTCGGTTTTTGGCCAGCTCTATGCTGGCAATGACAGTATCATTCCGTGGTTCCGGAAGCTTACGGATGGCGTTCACACGCACGGGGCCGCGGTCATGTGCCAGATCACCCATATGGGGCGTCGAACCGCTTGGGATGACGGTCATTGGCTGCCGGTTTTGGCGCCATCCGGCGTGCGCGAGCGCGCGCACCGTGCCTTTCCCAAAGCAATGGAACAAGAGGACATTGAACGAGTGGTCTGCGATTTTGCCGCTGCGGCGCGACGTTGTCAGCAGGGCGGGTTCGACGGAATCGAGCTTCTGTCCCATTCGCATTTGCTGGGCCAGTTTCTTTCTCCGCTTACCAACCAACGCGACGATGCCTTTGGTGGAACGTTGAAAAACCGCATGCGCCTCACCCTGCAGGTTTTGGATGCGGTGCGCGCAGAGGTTGGTCCAAAGTTCATACTGTCCATGCGTATCACCGGCGATGAGTTGATAGAGGGCGGGCTTAGCGCGGCGGATTGCGTTGCCGCCGCCCGGATGCTGGAAGACAGTGGCCATGTCGACCTGCTCAACATCCTGGTCGGGGCGCCCTACGATGACCTTGGTCTTGCTGAATGGGTGCGCCCAATGGGTCTGCCAGCTGCCCCGCATATTACTGTGGCCGGGCGCATCCGCGAAGCCGTCAACTTGCCGATCCTGCATGCAGGCGGCATCGCGGACATTGCAACGGCCCGACACGCGGTTACCGGCGGTCATGTCGATCTTGTGGGCATGACGCGCGCCCAAATGGCTGATCCTTATCTGGTCGCAAAACTGGCGCGCGGGGAAGAGAAACGTATCCGCACCTGTGTTGGTCTCGGGTATTGCGTAGACCGCGTCAATCAGGGCAAGCCTGCCGTGTGCGGACACAATGCCGCCACCGGGCGGGAGCAAACTTTACCCCATGTTATTCCTGCCAGCCGCACCCGAAAGAAGGTGGTTGTCGTCGGTGGCGGGCCTGGTGGGCTGGAGGCGGCGCGGGTCAGTGCCTTGCGCGGTCACGATGTGGTTTTGTTCGAGGCATCAGATCGACTGGGCGGGCAGCTTGTTTTGGCAGCCAAGGGGGGGACACGTAGGCAGGTATGGGGTGTTGCCGATTGGTTGATTTCCGAGGTGACCGCCCTCAATGTTGATCTCCGCATGAATACCTATGTCGAGGCCAGTGACGTGCTAAGAGAACTCCCGGAGTTGGTCATAGTTGCTACCGGCGGATGGCCCGAGCCATTATCCATTCCGGGCGGCGATCTGGCGCTCTCCAGCTGGGAGGTTCTGTCCGGAGAAGCACGTGTCTCGGGCGAAGTTCTGTTGTTCGACGAGGTTGGAGACCATCCCGCGGCAGTCACGGCCGACACGTTGGCAAGGGCCGGCCACAGCGTCGAACTTGTGACCCCCGACCGTGCGCTTCTGCATGACCTTGGCCCAACGACCTCTGCCGTTGCTTTGCGCGATCTGGCAGCAAACGGGGTGACCTTTACCTGCCTCCACGAACTCGGTGCTCTAAGCCAAGAGGGAAACCGGGTGTGCGCCAGCCTGCGCAATATCTTGACCGGTGATATCACCAAGCGTCTTGTCGACCACGTGGTTGTCGAACATGGTCTAATCCCGACGGACGCGCTCTATCACGATCTAAAGCCAGGTTCGCGAAACCTTGGGCAGGTCGATCACAAGGCGCTGATCAATGGCTCATTCCCGTTCAGTGACGAAGAGCCGGATGGCCAGTTCTATCTGGCTCGAATTGGTGACGCGATCGCAGGCCGCAATATGCACGCCGCGATTCTAGACGCTTTGCGTATTTGCTGTTTAGCCTGAACTGCGCTCGGAGTATCTTTCATCAGTTGCTGCGAAAGCGGACGTTCAGACGGAACGCAGCGAATTTCCGCTCTCGGCTGGTGGTGTTTTTTTCAGCGGCTGCGAAGAGCAAATAGTTGACCTAAGTGCCAGAAGATCGAAGGGCGGATTCATCCGCATAGCGGACTTTGCATCGCTCCTTAAGGGCTCAACGCAGCCGTTCTCTGCGGTGAGACATAACAGGTCCTATAAGCCCAAAGCAGACCTATTATTCCGCGGCATTATCCAACATACCGGTTGCGAAACTGTTAGTCCCTGCCTCTACAAAATCTACCATTGAGTGGATAGGGCGATCCATATGCCCGCAAACATCAGCGCTCCGCCAATATTCACCCATGTGTGCCAAACAGCATACCGATAAGGCATAGTTTTTTGGGCGTAAAAAACCGTTCCAATGACGTAGGCGGAGGACCCAGCCAAAATGCACCACAATGTTGTGATGGGTACATTCGTGAGGTCTGGAAGGGCGCTCAACCCAATTGCGCCCAGTCCAAGGTAGGATGCAGTTGACCATCGTGACTTGACCGCTTCGTTCGTGATCTTGTTCCAGATGGCCACGGCTGTCAGCCCCCAACAAATCCACAGCAAGGCCATCGTCCATGTCGTGCCTGCCAAGACGAAAAACGGTGTGAAGGTGCCCGAGATGCTGGGGTAGATCGCTGCGTGATCAATGCGCCGCATCAGCTTGCGCCCGTGGTGCCACGTGGAAAAGTGATAGGCGACGGATGCTAAGTTGGATGACAGCGCACAAAGAACGTAAACCACAACCGCGAGAACCAGTTTAGGTTCGAGGCCGAGGATTGATTTTGAAAGAAGTACTCCCCCGGCCGTCAGGATCGCTACCTGCCCGAACGCATGGACGGCAATGTCGGCATGGCGGTGCGATCGGATAGGGCTAGGATATGTCGTTTCCGTCATTTTGGTTCCGGGCAAAGGTTTGTCTCGCGCTACATCCAGACGCGTGGAGTGTCTATGCTTCCGGCGCGTCAGTTCTCGGCTCTACGACAGATGACTGCCCCGTCCTCTATCTCGCCTTTGTTCTTCAATATGTCCAACGTCCAGTTTGTGTTGTTCGCGAGTGCTGCACGAGCCAAGTAAAAAGCATCGGTCAAGGTCGGCGCTGGGCTCATAGAGGACATTGGAACAACGTGCCTTAACGCTTAAACAACACTCCCTGCGCCTGCTTGTCCCTGTGATCGCCGCGCAGCTCGGCGTGTAACGCGCGCCCGGATTGAACGCCCGGACGGGCACTTACTGTCTCAAGCCACCGGGCAAAGTGCGGTTTGTCCTCCAACACCTGTTGTTGCCCTTCCCACAGGCTTGCCCAGCCCCAGATCGACATATCCGCGATGGAATAGAAATCGCCCGCGACGTATTCATTTTCGGCCAACCGCCGGTCCAATACTCCGTACAGCCGCCCGACTTCGGCGCGGTAGCGGTCTTTGGCATAGGGCAGGTCCTGCGGTGGCTCGAGGTTTGGCGCGTATTTCAGGAAGTGATGCGCCTGACCGGCCATTGGGCCGACGCCGCCCATTTGCCACATCAGCCATTCCTCGACGGCGATCCGGTCACGTTCGGTTTTGCCATAAAAGCGCCCGGTCTTGCGGGCGAGATACATCAGGATCGCGCCGCTTTCGAACACCGAGATAGGTGCGCCATCCGGGCCGTCCGGGTCAACGATGGCAGGCATCCGGTTGTTGGGCGCAATTTTCAGGAACTCGGGGTCGAACTGATCACCCTTGCCGATATTGATCAGGTGGGTCGTGTAGGGAAGGTCCATCTCTTCCAAAGCGATGGACGCCTTCCAGCCATTCGGCGTGGGCCAGAAATACAGATCGATCATTGTGCCTCCTCAGGTTGAGGCGATCATGCGGTATTCTGCGCAATCGGCAAGAGGCGGTTACGAAAGCGTGACACAGGGCAACCGGGCTTGACGGCCAAGTACACGCGGCGTATTTGCATCGCAGAAGCTACGTGGCGATTTGTTACCGGATTGCGGGCCACGCTAAACAACACCGCTAAAAGGTCAGGATGAAAGGCCCCTTTCGCTTGACCGCGTCTGGGGTTTTTTTGATGCCCTTGCCAGACAAGGGTCGAGAGGAATGAGATGAGCGAGAGCTGGAACAAACGCACCCAAGCCGTCCATGGCGGCATCCGTCGCAGCCAATACAACGAAGTCAGCGAAGCAATTTTTCTGACACAGGGCTTTGTCTATGAGACAGCCGAACAAGCCGAGGCGCGGTTCATCGAATCCGGCCCGGATGAGTTCATTTATGCCCGCTATGGCAACCCGACCGTTTCGATGTTCGAACAGCGCATCGCGGCGCTGGAAGGTGGCGAGGACGCGTTTGCCACAGCATCCGGCATGGCTGCGGTGAACGCGGCGCTGACCTCGATGTTGCAGGCTGGCGACCATGTGGTGTCGGCCAAGGCATTGTTCGGGTCCTGTCTGTATATCCTCGAAAACATCCTTTCCCGTTATGGTGTGGACGTCACTTTTGTTGATGGCACCGATCTGGACGCCTGGAAGGCGGCGATCCGCCCTGAGACCAAGGCGGTTTTCTTTGAATCGATGTCAAACCCGACGCTTGAGGTCATTGATATCGAGGCGGTTGCCAAACTGGCCCATGCGGTTGGCGCGCTTGTCATCGTGGACAATGTGTTTTCCACACCGGTTTTTTCGCGCGCGATCGAACAGGGGGCGGATGTCGTGGTCTATTCCGCGACCAAACATATCGACGGGCAGGGGCGTGCTTTGGGCGGCGTCATCATTGGCACCAAGGATTTCATCCGGGGTACGGTTGAGCCCTATCTGAAACACACCGGTGGTGCGCTGAGCCCGTTCAACGCTTGGGTCATGCTGAAAGGTCTGGAAACGATGGCGCTGCGCGTTAACGCTCAGGCAGATACGGCACAGACCATTGCAGAAGCGCTTGAGGGGCATCTGGCGCTGGAACGGACGCTTTATCCGGGTCTGAGAACCCATGCGCAAAACGCATTGGTCCAAGCCCAATTGGGCGGCAAGGGCGGAACAGTTCTGTCACTGGACATCAAGGGCGGCAAGGACGCAGCGTTTGCGTTCCTGAACGCGCTGACGATCCCTGTCATTTCGAACAATCTGGGCGATGCCAAGTCAATCGCGACACATCCGGCCACAACAACGCACCAGCGTCTGAGTGACGATCAGAAGGACGAATTGGGCATTACACCGGGCCTGATCCGCTTTTCCGTAGGATTGGAGGATGCGGGCGATCTGCTTGCAGACATCAAGCATGCGCTGGACGTGTCGCAACGTTAACTAACGGCAGCGGTTTACTGACAACCGGGTCGAAACTAGGTGAAAATGACGTAAGTCATGCGATTTTCGCCGAATTTCGATCCGGGCTGTGTTTTTCAGCGTATAAAGCTACACTGGAAAGCAAGCCGAATACAAACAAGGTTCGGCGACCAACCGAGGAACCCGATCGATGAACGTGCACCCCCGCGACATTGAGGACACGCCCGACAATGACGAAGCCGCAGCCGCTCTGAAGACGCTGCGCAAATGGGCCGAGTCCGCAACCGAGGCCGAGATCAGCCAGCTCGATCCGGCGATTGCGCGCCTTGTGCCTGGTCTGGTGCCCGTGAATTATCCGTCCCTGTCGCGCGAATACCCTGATGGGTTCACGGTCGACAGCGCGTATCGTGCGACCTTGCCGGACCTGCAGAATGGCCCGTCCAGCTTGATCCGGGGCGCAAAGCAACAAATCCAGCATGTTGGTATCTCGAACTTCCGCCTGCCGATCCGCTTTCATCGCAAGCGCGGCGATGACTTGACGCTTGAGACCTCGGTGACCGGGACTGTCAGTCTGGATGCCGAAAAGAAGGGCATCAACATGTCCCGGATCATGCGCTCGTTTTACAAACACGCCGAGCGTACGTTCAGCTTTGAGGTCATGGAGGCCGCGCTGGATGACTATATGACTGATCTGGACAGCTTTGACGCCCGTATCCAGATGCGGTTTTCCTATCCCGACCGTGTGCAAAGCCTGCGGTCCGGTTTGGAAGGATACCAGTATTACGACATAGCACTTGAGCTGGTTGAACAGGGCGGAGTGCGCCAGAAGATCATGCATCTGGACTATGTCTATTCCTCAACATGTCCCTGTTCGCTGGAACTCAGCGAGCACGCACGCGCAACACGTGGACAGCTGGCCACACCGCATTCGCAACGCTCAGTGGCGCGGATTTCTGTTGTGGTCGATTGCGACGCGGATTGCCTTTGGTTCGAGGATCTGATTGCCATGTGCCGCCGTGCCGTTCCGACAGAAACGCAGGTGATGGTCAAACGCGAGGATGAACAGGCATTTGCCGAGCTTAACGCGGCCAATCCGATCTTTGTCGAAGACGCTGCCCGTTTGTTCTGTGCCGAATTGCTGGCCGATCACCATATCGGCGATTTCCGCGTGGTCGCAAGCCACCAGGAAAGCCTGCACAGCCACGATGCGGTGTCGGTTCTGACCGAAGGTCCGACCTTTGTGTCACCCAGCCTGGACCCGCGGCTGTTCACCACCCTGTTCCACGTCGGGTGACGGGGCAGGGTGGATCAATAAAGTATCATTTTTAGACCAAGAGCGGTTTTCCGCCGCAGCGCGGCAATTCATGCTGCATTTGCACGGTCATTCAAGTAACACTGCTGTGGAATGCAGCCGTGGCAGGCGAATTTCTGTTCGTGCGTCTGCCATTCTGAAAGGAAGCTGAGACGTGCGACGCTCAGGACTTCGTGACTGCTTGATCCGCCCGAAAAATCGGGACGGGCAGCTCAATTCACTCTTTTGCAGGCTGCATCGCTTTCAGAGGAGAACTAAAGTATGAATCCAATTTCCCAACCGCTGGAATTTCAGGCTGCGGCCATCCGAGTGGCCGGCTATGCGGTTAGCAACCAAATGAAAATTATGCAGATTTTGACCCGTTCGGCGATGGAGCTGCCGTTTGTGTCGGTTAGTGCCTTGCACGCGTCGGCTGCTGCTCCGGCCCCGGCTGCACCCTCGGCAAAACCCGCGCCGAAGGCCAAATCGGTTGCCAAGGCAAAACCTGCGGTGGTGGCCAAGCCCAAGCCTGTAGCCCGCAAGAAAGCCGCCGCAAAACCTAAGGTCGAATCACCCAAGTTGACCGCGACCAAAACGGTGGCTGCTGTAACCAAACCCACTCTGGTTGCAGCCAAATCGACCGAAGTTGCAGAAAAGCCTGCCGCCAAGCCTGCCGTCGCCAAAGGGCAGCCAGCGGCCAAACCCGCAGCGGCAGCCAAACCAAAGCCTGCCGTTGCTAGAAAAACACCTGCGCCAAAACCGGCAGCGGTTGCCAAGCCGAAACCTGTGGCAGCGAACACCACAGTGCCAAAGACACCGGCCAAACCAACCGCACCCAAGCCGGTCGCGGCGAAACCTGCACCTGCCAAGCCGGTCTCAGCGCAGCCTGTGCCTGCAAAAGCCGATGCTGCAAAGCCCGAGGTGGCACAGGAAGCTGCGGCGCGTCGCCCGCGCGCCCCGTCTAATCCGCCCGCGATGCCAACAACGGCACGCAAAACGGACGGGTAAAACCCGACACCGGCTTGACACAGTCGTGCAGGCGCGCCAACGCTGCGCCTCATGACGGATATGCGCCCGGTTGGATATGTGATTGGCCTATTGGTCGCCATTCTTGGGGCGACCATGCTGCTGCCTATGCTTGCGGACTTCATCGAAGGCCGGGGCGAATGGCACGTTTTTCTGGAAAGCGGCGTCATCACGATTCTGACCGGCGTCATTCTGGCGATGAGCTGCTCGAACGGGGTGGGCGAAGGTCTGACGATCCGTCAGACCTTTTTGCTGACCACAGGGGTCTGGGTCGCACTGCCGTTTTTTGGCGCCATCCCGTTTCTGTTCGGCGAGACCGAACTGCGCTTTGTCGATGCGTATTTCGAGGCGATGTCGGGCCTGACGACGACAGGCTCGACCGTGATTTCCGGCCTCGATAACCTGCCACAGGGGTTGCTGCTTTGGCGTGGCCTGCTGCAATGGCTGGGCGGCATCGGCATCATCGTCGTGGCCATGGTCTTCTTGCCCGAGCTTCGCGTCGGGGGGATGCAAATCTTCCGCTCGGAAGGATTTGAAACCATGGGGAAAATTCTGCCGCGTGCGCAAGAGATCGCGGGCCAGATTTCCCTGATCTACGTCTTTCTGACGATTGTTTGCGCGCTGGTCTATGCAGGTCTGGGGATGGGCTTTTTTGATGCCGTGGTGCACGCGCTGACGACGATCTCAACGGGCGGGTTTTCAAATTATGACGCGTCCTTTGGCACGTTTTCCGGCCCGGCAGAATATGCGGCCGCAGTCTTCATGATCCTCGCGGCACTGCCGTTTGTTCGTTACGTCCAATTCGCCAATGGCAATACGAGGTCCATTTTCCGCGACAGCCAGATACGGACCTTTCTGGCGACCATTCTTGTGCTGGTGGTCATTATGGCGGTCTTTCTGACCTCCGTTTTCCCGCATCATTGGGAACAGGCTGTTCGGGAATCACTGTTCAACATCACCTCGATCATTTCGGGTACCGGGTATGCCAGCGTAGATTACATGGGCTGGGGCAGTTTCCCGATCATGATGTTCTTTCTGATCGGTCTGATTGGCGGCTGCGCGGGTTCAACCGCCTGTTCTATCAAGATCTTCCGGTATCAACTGCTGTTTGCTTCGATTAAGACCCAGATCCGCCGCATCCGCTCACCTCATGGTGTTTTTAAGCCGCAATATGATGGCCGTTCGATTGGTCCGGACGTCCTGACCTCGGTCATGAGCTTCTTCATGTTTTTTGTGCTCTCGTTGGGCGTGCTGGCCTGGGCGCTGGCACTGACGGGATTGGATTTCATAACTGCCGTCTCCGGTGCAGCCACAGCGCTGGCCAATGTAGGGCCGGGGCTGGGGGATCAAATCGGACCGGCCGGCAACTTTGCAGGGCTCAGCGACACCGCGAAATGGCTGCTGTCAATCGGTATGCTGGTAGGGCGGCTTGAGCTTTTGGCCGTTTATGCACTCTTCACTGTCCAGTTCTGGAGGAATTGATGAAAAGACCCCTTGGTGCGCAGATTTCGCATATGCTGCGGGATCGCGGAGTGGATGTGATCTTTGGTATTCCCGGCGTGCACAATCAGGAAATGTATCGCGGGATCGAAGAGGCCGGAATCACCCATGTGCTGGCCCGGCACGAGCAGGGGGCAGGGTTCATGGCCGACGGCTATGCCCGTGCGACCGGCAAGCCGGGTGTTGCATATGTCATCACCGGACCGGGGTTGTGCAATATCATGACACCGATGGGGCAGGCCTATACGGATTCTGTCCCGATGCTGGTGATGTCCTCGTGCCTTGATGAAACGCAAGGCGTGCACGGGCAGTTGCACCAGATGAAAGACCAACGCGCTGCGGCTGAAACCGTGACTGACTGGTCGCATCAGGCGAATACCGCTCAGGCCGCTTATGGTCTGGTCGAGCGGGCGTTTGAAGAGTTTGAACTCAGCCGTCCACGTCCAAAGCACATTCAGGTGCCGATTGCACAGCTTGAGGCCGATGCTGATCCGGCACCGTTTCCCAACCAACCTGGTTTGCGCTCAAAAGTTCTGCCGCCGGACTTGGCTCCGGTAATGTCCATGCTGAACATCGCACGGCGCCCGTTGTTTATTCTGGGTGGTGGTGCGCGGTCGAATCTGTGGCGGCAAATCCTGACGCAGTTGGGTGCGGCCTGTTTTACCACGTATGCCGGGCGCGGAATGGCGGGGTTGGGCTATGCCTTGGACTACGGAGCCATGTTGCCACGACCGGGCAGCGCCGATGTTATCGCTTCCGCCGACCTTGTGGTCGTCGTGGGCGCGGAATTGGGCGAGGTCGACCTGTGGCGAAATGCATTGGGCCACACCGGCAATCTGGTGCGTATAGATGTGGACCCGAAGGTTCTGTCCGATCACCATCGCGCCGCAGTGAAATTACAGGCTGACGGGGAAAGCTTTGCCCATGCACTTTGGGCGGCTATCGACCATGTTAAACCTTCGACGGGCTGGACAGCGGAGGAAGTCGCTGACACGCGCCGCCGTTGGCGGGCCGAAGTGGATGCGGAACGACCGGGTATCGTCCCGGTGCTGGATGCCCTTCGCGCGGCGATGCCCGGCGACACCATGATCTATTCTGACATGACCCAATTCGCTTATGTCGCCAAAGAGGTTTGGGATATGGGCTATCCCTATCACTGGCACCATCCGACCGGATTCGGCACGCTTGGCTATGCGCTGCCGGCCGGAATTGGCGGGGCTGTGGCGCGCCGAGGTAAGCCTACAGCGGTGATCGCCGGGGACTACGGTTTTCACTATACGATGCAAGAGCTTGGTGCAGCAGTCGAACTGGGCCTGTCTCTGCCGATTATCCTTTGGGACAACGGAAAGCTCAAAGAGATTGAGGACAGCATGGTCCGAGGTCAGATCGCCCCAAATGCGGTTGTCGCGCGGAACCCGGATTTCTGCAAACTCGCCCAGGCCTTTGGCGCGTTGTCCTCTGCGCCCTCCAGTTTGCCCGAGATGCAAGAGGCGGTCCGAGCCGCCTTTACGGCCCCGGTCCCGACACTGATCCGTGTCACGCCGGATATCCTTTAGCCAACAAAAAAAGCGCCGCTCGGACGAGCGTCGCTTTGTGCAATTTGGCGCAGAGATCAATCCCAGCAATGAACCAATACGGTCATTCCGGTCGCCCGGCGGCTGAGTTCATTGGGCGAGATTTGCGCCGTCGGCTGACCCGATTGACCGGACACACCCGCCTTGGCCAGAACTTCGTTCAGACTGTTGGCCGTTGCAGCAAGGCTGACGGACGCGGGCAGGGTGCGTCCTTCGGTCGGGGTTGGCAGCAGCATGCCAACAACCTGGCCATTGCCGTTAAATACCGGTCCGCCCGCATCGCCGGGCTGGGCCGCCAATGCCAGACGTTTCACGCCGTTTTCTCCGTTCAGGCCGCGCACATCAGCGATCTGACCAAAGGTGAGTGTCGGTGCGCCCAAGGCGCCTTCATACGAGAAGCCCGACACCGCGATCTCAGATTGAATACGCGGCGCATCGGCGCTGAATTCTGCCACGTTGACCGGAACCAGATTGCGGCTGGGGCGCAGAACTGCCACGCCCAGATCTGCATCTGACAAGGCGACCTGGAACTCCTGATCGTCATCAAGCGTGATGCGTGTGCAGCTGTCCGCTGCCTCAAATACGGTCAGAACCGTGCCGATTGTATCAGCGAAAAAGCCCGAACGGGACAGGCGCGGTGTGCGTACCTGCAGTCCGGACACCAGATCAATCCGCTGCTCGGCCTTGGCACCCGCTGCGGCGTCCAGCACCGTGCCAGTTGCGGTAAAGCCGGTCTTCATTGCGGCTAGCACTCTGGCGCGCCGGGCATCGTCACCCTCGGGCCAAACCAGTGCAAAGCCTTTGATCTGGCCATCGTCCAGCCGTGCTTCGCTATAGGTCACGATCCCCTTACCGCGCCCTTCCAGCGTAAAGCTGTCGCCGCGCAGCTGCCGTGGGCCATCGAGCGGAACGATTTCCAGCGATTGCAGCACCTCATAAAGGGCGCGCAGCGTGGCTTTGTCGCCTTTCTGACTGATCAACAGGGCCTTGGCGTCCAGATCGGTTGTGCTTTTGAAGTGAACAAACGGGGCCTCATAACGGTCGAATGCGATGACACCCATCGGCAGATCCAAATCGATACCGGCCTGCGGGTCGGAGTAACGCTCCATCCCAACGCTCAGAAGGGGGGCGTTAAAGTCGTCAATCAACGCCTTGCGCTGTGCGGTCGTCAGAACGCCGGTTGCTTCAAAGCCGTTGAACCGTTGCCAGTCGCCCATGGAGCGCCGCGTGCCTTGGCCAAATGCGCCATCGATCGTTGAATTGTAAAAACCCGCGGCCTGCAGGGCGGTTTGCAAATTCATGCGTTCCTGCGTGCTTAGAAGACGCTCGCTTTGCAACGCTTGTGAGCGTGTCTCGTCAGAGGCCTGCGGGGTTACGCCAACAACCGGCTGTTCCGGCTGGGGTTCAACTGGTGGTGTCACGACACCCCGGTCCAATATGTTCTCTCCGACCGGCCAGAATTGCTGACCCAGTGCACTAGAAAACGCGATATAGCTGTCCGCAGGGATTTGCCCCTCGGCGCGGTAAACGCTTAGAACCTGTTCCGCGTCGTTGCGCAAATAAGGACCGATAACAATGGCATACCAGCCAGAGTTCAATCGAAACCCGTTTACGTCCGGCAGGGTGCCGGCATAGGCCCGCGCACGTTCCTGCGCTTCGCGCAGCGAGGGCTGCGCTTCGACCTGCACCCAGACGCCTGCGTCCTGCTGTGCAAAAACAGCGCGCGCGCCGATGAGAAAAAGAAACAAAATTGCCGTAAATATGCGAGTCATTGTCTGCCCGTGTCTGCAGTGTTTTATCTTTGCCGGACCCTACGCGAAACAACGTACTGAAAGCCATGCCCGGAATACGGGGAATTTCCAGTGTGGCTGCGCAGTGACAGCATAGGCTTTGCCGCCCGTTGACGCCCAACGGCCCCTTGCATAGGAAGGACAAAACCCAACGGAACCGGGCGCAGTGGCGTCCAAAGGGAATGTCATGACCGACCAGTCCAGCGCACCACGTTCTTTTCAAGAGATTATCTTGCGGCTTCAGACCTATTGGGCCTCAAAAGGCTGCGCCATTCTGCAGCCCTATGACATGGAGGTTGGTGCAGGTACGTTCCACCCGGCGACCACCTTGCGCGCGCTGGGGTCGAAAACCTGGGCCGCAGCCTATGTGCAGCCTTCGCGCCGCCCGACGGATGGGCGCTATGGCGAGAACCCCAACCGGTTGCAGCATTATTATCAGTATCAAGTGCTGATCAAACCCAGTCCGCCGGATTTGCAGGACCTGTATTTGGGCTCGCTTGAGGCGATTGGCATCGACATGAACCTGCATGACATCCGGTTTGTCGAGGATGATTGGGAAAGCCCCACCCTTGGCGCATGGGGTCTGGGTTGGGAAGTTTGGTGCGACGGCATGGAAGTCAGCCAGTTCACTTATTTCCAGCAGGTCGGCGGCCATGATTGCGCACCGGTCTCGGGCGAGCTGACCTATGGTCTGGAGCGTCTGGCGATGTATGTGCTTGGCATCGACCACGTGATGGACATGCCGTTCAACGATCCGCAGTCACCAAGCCCGCTTTCCTATGGCGATATCTTCAAGCAGACCGAAGAAGAATACGCCCGCTGGAACTTTGACGTGGCCAACACCGAAGTTTTGTTGCGCCACTTCGAAGAAGCCGAAGCTGAGTGCGCCGCCATTCTGGCACAAGAGCATGACGACCCAAAAACTGGCAAGCGCATCATCATGGCGCACCCAGCATATGATCAGTGCATCAAGGCCAGTCACGTGTTCAACCTGCTGGACGCACGGGGCGTGATCTCGGTAACCGAGCGTCAGGCCTATATCGGCCGCGTGCGGGCCTTGGCTAAGCAATGCGCAGACGCATTCCTGCTGACCGAGGCCGCCGGGTTCCAAGCTTAATGCGCCGCTCAGGCCAGTCCGGGCAGCAAGACCTTAAGGCCAGCAGCGATCATGCTGATTGCGATGGCCGACAGGATCATGCCCATGAACCGGCTCATGATAACACGAGCATTGTCAGACAGACGTTTGGCAATGGCTGCGGCGTTCCAAAATGTCACGAACAGCAACAGCAGGACGGCCAGAAAAACGCCAGCGTAAACAATGGCATCTACCGGTTTATGGATGTGGCTTGCATACAGGATCAACGTAGTGATTGTGCCCGGCCCGACAAGGATCGGAAAGGCCAGCGGATAAAAGGCAACCGTGTCCGGTTCAGGATAGGATTGCCGTTCCCCCTCGGTTCCGTGATGCGACGTGCTGGGCTTTCCGTTCAGCATGTTCAGGCCAATCATCAGAACGACCAGACCACCCGCGACGCGCAGGTCATCGACGCTGATGCCGAACAGGCTGAGCGTTTGACTTCCCACAGCCGCAAACGATGCGCCGAGGATCAGGCAGTAGAGCGCCGTCTTTGTAGCCACTTTGCGTTGCTCAGCCGGGGCAAGGCCGTCGGTGACGCTAAGAAACACTGGCAGGTTCGTGATTGGATTCATGATCGCAAAAAGCGCTCCGAAGAATCCTACTGCAAGGGTGCTGTCCATTTCAAAAGTCTCTTTCCGGCCTGTAATCAATTGGAACCTGTCCTATTTTTACCGATCGTGAAAGAGGCATCGTGAGCAAAAGGAAAAGACGATGACAGGAAAAGTGCTTGCGATCATAGTGCTGATCTCGGCGGCAGTAGCCGGTTTTGGGATGTATTACCTGCAGATCTACGGATTTTATTATGACGTGGAATCCAAGCCCGGTCAGGATGTCATGTTAATGACGGAAGGGGCCGAGGCGCCGACGCCTATATCCTACAGTGCGTTTCAGGCGATTGACGCGGACAGCTCACCCATCCGCTACCGTGCCTGTTTCGAAACGGATCTGACGCTTGCGCAGATTAAGGAAACCCATGTCGCGGTCGAGAATGCAGAGCCGCTGACCGCGCCCGGATGGTTCGATTGCTTTGAGGCCGTGGCGGTGGCGGATGCCCTGAAATCAGGCGAGGCCAAAGCCTTTCTGGGCGCAAAAAACATCCACTTTGGCGTTGACCGAATTGTTGCCGTTACAAATGGCGGCAAAGGCTATGTCTGGCACGCGCTGAACAATTGCGGCGAAAAGGCCTATGACGGCACCGTGATTGGCGAAGAATGCCCGGACCGGCCACAGAATTGAGGATAAGATGACCGCCGAGACCCTGCAGATACCTGATTTCCTGACCGCTACGTTGGGTTTTGCGGTGTATCTTTTGGGGGTAGAGATCAATGCGCGCGTCGCCGCATTGCGCCAGTTTAACATTCCCGAACCTGTCACGGGTGGCCTGCTGGCCTCACTGGTCGTGCTGATATTGTATCTGGCCTTCGATCTTGAGCTGTCCTTTGACCTTGCCACACGGGATTTTCTATTGGTGGTGTTCTTTGCGGGCATCGGGTTAAACGCGCGGCTCTCTGACCTTATATCAGGCGGCAAGCCTCTGTTTTTACTTTTGATCCTGACTTTGGCGACGATAGTCGCGCAAAACGGGATCGGGGCAATTGGGGCGTCTATGTTCGGGTATCCGGCGCAGGCTGGGGTTCTGTTCGGCTCGGCATCTCTGATCGGCGGGCACGGAACTGCGATTGCCTGGGCACCCGAGGTGGCCGAGGCCACCAGTCTGGACGGCGCAACTGAGCTAGGCGTTGCCGTTGCAACACTTGGGCTTGTTCTGGCTGCTTTGGTTGGTGGACCGATAGCGCGGCTTCTGGTCGAAGGGCGCAACCTCAGCCCTGCACGCCCCGACGAGGATCACACAGTGGGGCTTCCCACTGACGGCGATGACGTGTCCAGCAAAATCGATCATCTGTCGATCATGCGCGTTCTCCTGTTCCTCAACCTGGCGATCATTGCGGGGTATTCGCTGGGCGAGGCGATCAGCGCTGCCGGTTTGAAGCTGCCGCTGTTCGTGCCTTGTCTCATCATGGGCATCGTCATCGCGAACCTGCGCGCATGGCTTGCACCCAGCCGCCCACCAATTGAACGCACCCCCTCGCTGGCGTTGATTTCGGAATTCTCGCTGGGTGCGTTTTTGGCCATGTCATTAATGAGCCTGCAGCTTTGGACCATCGCGGAACTCGGCCTTGCCATTGTGGTCATCATGTCGGCCCAGACCTTGTTCGCAGTGGCATTTGTGATCTGGGTTCTGTTTCCTGTCATGGGCAGCAATTACCGCGCCGCCGTTCTGGCCGCCGGTTTCGGAGGCTTTGCCCTAGGGGCCACCCCGACTGCTATTGCAAATATGACCGCTGTCACCAAACGATATGGCCCATCGCCTATTGCTTTTATCGTATTGCCCCTTGTATCCGCATTCTTTGTGGATATCGCTAATGCCATCGTCATTCAGACGATCGTTAATTTCTAAGGACCGAATATGCCCGACCTGCTGATCGAATTGTTTTCCGAGGAAATCCCCGCGCGCATGCAGACCCGTGCCGGCGAAGACCTGAAAAAGCGGATCACCGATGGTTTGGTCGAGGCCGGTTTGACCTACGCATCTGCTGCTACGCTGACAACGCCGCGCCGCCTAACGCTGGCGGTCGAAGGGTTGCTTTCGGAAAGCCCCATGATCCGCGAGGAACGCAAGGGTCCGAAAGTCGGCGCGCCGGACAAAGCCATCGAAGGTTTCCTGCGGGGCGCAGGTCTGACCCGCGATCAACTGGAAGAGCGTGAAACGCCCAAAGGCGCGGTTTATTTCGCCACCGTCGAAAAACCGGGCCGTCCCGCTGCCGAGATCATCGCCGAGGTACTCGAGGCGACGATCCGCAACTTCCCCTGGCCGAAATCCATGCGATGGGGCAATGGCGGTCTGCGCTGGGTGCGTCCGTTGCACTCGATCCTGTGTATTCTGACCGATGAGGCTGGCGCGCAGGTCGTTCCGATGGAGATCGAAGGCATCAAGTCCGGCGATACCACGGAGGGTCATCGTTTCATGGCCCCGGGTCGGTTCGCCGTGTCGTCCTTTGAGGATTACGCCGCAAAGCTGAAACGCGCATTCGTTGTGCTGTCGCCTGCAGAACGCGCTGAGCATATTTGGAACGACGCCCAGAACCTTGCCTTTGCGGCGGGTCTGGAAGTAGTCGATGACAAGGGCCTGCTGGCCGAGGTCGCGGGTCTGGTGGAATGGCCAGTTGTCCTGATGGGGCAGATCGACGACGAGTTTCTGGAACTGCCTCCCGAGGTTCTGCAGACCTCGATGAAAGAGCATCAGAAGTTCTTTTCCGTGAAGAACCCCAAAACGGGCCGGATTGAGCAGTTCATCACTGTTGCGAACCGTGAAACCACCGACAATGGCGCGACTATTCTGGCAGGGAACCAAAAGGTGCTGTCGGCCCGTCTGGCCGATGCCAAATTCTTTTGGGAGAACGATCTGCGCGTTGCCAAATCGGACATCGCCCAATGGACCCGCGCGCTGGAGAATGTGACCTTCCACAACAAGCTGGGAACTCAAGCCGAGCGGATCGACCGCATCGCGGCGCTTGCCCGCGAATTGGCCCCGGTGACGGGCGTGGATGCCGATCAGGCCGAGAAAGCCGCTCGATTGGCCAAGGCCGATTTAAGCTCCGAGATGGTCTATGAATTCCCGGAACTTCAGGGGCTTATGGGTCGTTATTACGTCGAAGCCGCCGGCGAGGACGCCGCCGTGGCCGCCGTGGCGCAGGAACATTACTCGCCGTTGGGGCCGTCGGATGATGTGCCCACCGCGCCGTTGTCAGTAACTGTGGCGCTGGCCGACAAGTTGGACACGCTGACCGGGTTCTGGGCGATTGAGGAAAAGCCCACGGGATCGAAAGACCCGTTTGCCCTACGCCGCGCGGCGTTGGGCGTGACGCGATTGATACTCGAAAACGATTTGCGTCTAAGATTGGATCGGTTCTTTGATAGCCAGTTGGTTCGGGCAGAGGGTGCCATCAATGACGCGTTGCCGAAATCAGATGTCGAGGACCTGCTGGAAGAAATCGCGGGTCACGGCGTCTTCGGTGCAGCCTTCAAAGCGGTCAAAGACAATCTCGGCGACAAGCCGACCGCTGAATTTCTGGGGTTGGAGAAGAAAGTCCCGGACGCGTCCGACGATCTCCTCTCCTTCTTCCACGACCGACTCAAAACCTTCCTCCGCGACGAGGGCATTCGCCACGACATCATCGACGCCTGCATCGCGATGGACGGCAATGATGACCTCAACCTGCTGGTCAAGCGCGCCCGCGCGCTGAATGCCGTGATCGCGACCGAGGATGGCGAAAACCTCGTGCAGGGGTTCAAGCGCGCCAACAATATTCTGACCCAGGCCGAGGAAAAGGACGGGGTCGAGTATTCCTATGGCGCTGATATCAAATTTGCGGAGACTGACAGTGAAAAGGCTCTGTTCGGCGCGTTAGAAGCTGCACAGGCCAAGATCGACCCGGCGCTGAAAGCCGAGGATTTCCCAAGTGCGATGTCGGCCATGGCCGACCTGCGCGGCCCGGTGGATGCGTTTTTTGAGGATGTTCAGGTCAATACCGACAATGACATCCTGCGCCGTAACCGCCTGAACCTGCTAAGCCAGATCCGTCAGGTCTGCTCCAGTGTTGCTGATCTGAGCCGCATCGAAGGCTGATCCAGAACGCCCTTGCGCCATTGGTGCAGGGGCTTATGCTGCGGTGAAATCAAAAGGTGCCGCAGTGCAGAATAATCCGCATACTACGCTTATCACGTCCGAAGCGCCCGTTGCTGCCAACACGCATGGCGGGCGGGCGAAATGTCTGCAACGTCTGGTTCGTCTGGAACTGCCGGTTCCACGAACGGTCGCGTTGTCGTTTGATGCGGTGCATCAGATATCGGATGGGCAGGTGCCGGATTTGGCCGCTGTTCTTGAGCAGTTTGAACAGACCGCGCTGCTGTGTGTCCGGCCCAGTTCAGAAGATCCCGATTGGGGCGGCCCGGGTGCCATCCTGAACATCGGCATGAATGACGCGCGCTATGTTGACCTGTCGGATTCGATGGGGGTCGAGGCCGCGGCTGCGCTGTATCTGCGCTTTGTCCAAAGCTACGCGGTTCATGTTGCGCGGCTGGACCCGGATGTGTTTGACGAGATCGATGCAGATGGCCGTGAGGGGCTGCAGAAATCTCTGAGGGCTTACGAAGACGAGACGGACGAAGCCTTTCCACAGGATCGCGGAGAGCAGCTGATTGCCGTGCTGCGTTCGATGGCGCGCGCATGGGAGGGCACCTCGGCGCGATTGTTGCGTCAGGCAAAGGGGGCGCCGGCGGACGCGGGTCTGGGTTTGGTGATCCAAGAGATGATCCCCGGCGTTGGGCAGGGCGAGTGCGGATCGGGTGTGCTGCAACTAATTGATCCGACCACTGGATTGCCTCAGATCACCGGTCGGTATCTGAGCCAAAGTCAGGGGCGGGATGCGCTGGGGGAAGGCGTCGCGGCGCTGTACCTGGAAAAGGATCCGCGCGGAAAGTCCCTGGAGGAGGTCGCGCCCAAGGCATTTGCGGACCTCAAAACGCATGCGGCGCTGATGCGGGTCAAGCTGCGCGAGGAAATGCAGGTCGAGTTCGTGATTGAAAACGGCCACGTTCACATTTTGGATGGTGTCCGGGTTCAACGCAGCGCACGCGCGGCGATGCGGATCGCTGTGCGCCTGGCCGAAGACGGGATCATTCCTCCGCAAGAGGCTGTAATGCGGGTTGATCCACATTCCCTGAACGAGCTGTTGCACCGGCAGGTTCACCCTGATGCGGAACGGGACACCCTGACCACCGGAATTGCCGCCAGTCCGGGTGCTGCGACCGGCAAGATCGTGTTCACCTCGGCGGAGGCGCAGGCAAGCGCCGCGCGGGGAGAGCCGTGCATTTTGGTGCGTCGCGAGACCTCTCCGGAAGATGTGCGCGGTATGCATGCCGCCGTGGCGGTCCTGACGGAAAAGGGCGGCATGACCAGCCACGCGGCCGTGATTGGCCGGGGCTTGGGTCTGCCGTGTATCGTCGGCGCGTCCGAGATGCGGTTTCAGACAAAGAAAAAACAGCTGATGGCTCCCGACGGGCGGGTCTTCAAAACCGGCGACACATTGACCATCGACGGTAGCTCGGGGCAGGTGTTGGCTGGGAAGCCGACGATGCTCGAGGCCGCGCTGGATGACTGTTTTCAGACCCTGATGGGCTGGGCTGACGCAGAGCGGGACATCGCAATTCGCGCCAATGCGGACACACCCGCAGACGCACAAACAGCGCGGAACTTCATGGCGCAAGGGATCGGGTTGTGTCGGACTGAGCACATGTTCTTTGACCCCGGTCGTCTGATCGTAATGCGCGAAATGATCTTTGCGCAGACCTCATCCGGTCGCGAAGCGGTGTTGGAACGCTTGTTGCCGATGCAGCGCGATGACTTCGCGCAGCTTTTCCGGATCATGGAGGGACAGCCTGTCTGTATCCGTCTGTTCGATCCACCGTTGCACGAGTTTCTTCCGACGACGCGCACCGGCCAACGCGAACTTGCCGAAGCGCTGGACCTGCCAGTCTCAGATGTCGAACGCAGGGTCGACGCCATGACCGAATATAACCCGATGCTGGGCCTGCGCGGCGTACGTCTGGGTGTGACGGTTCCCGAAATCTACGACATGCAGGCGCGTGCGATTTTCGAGGCGACGCTTGAAGCCAGCAAAGACGGCGCACCGGTGGTGCCCGAGGTGATGATCCCGCTGGTATCCGCCAAGCGCGAGGTCGAACTGGTCAAGGCGCGCATCGATTCTGTGGCAGCAGCCGTCGCCGGTGAACGCGGGCAGGAATTTGAGTATCGGCTAGGCGTGATGGTCGAAACCCCTCGTGCCTGTTTACGGGCAGCCGAGATCGCGCCGCAAACCGCGTTTTTAAGTTTCGGAACCAACGACCTGACGCAGATGACCTATGGCCTGTCCCGCGATGACGCTGGTCGGTTCATGTCGGCCTACGTCCGGCAGGGTGTCTTTGTCGAAGATCCGTTTCATGTGTTGGATGCGGACGGAGTTGGCGAATTGCTTAAGCTGGGGGCTGAACGCGGCAGGCAAGCACAGCCAGAAGTGACATTGTCAGTCTGCGGTGAACATGGCGGAAACCCCGAATCAATCGCCATTTGCCGGGAATTGGGCTTTGACTATGTGTCCTGTTCGCCCTTCCGGGTGCCCGTCGCTCGGCTGGCTGCCGCTCAACTGGCGATTTCGTCCAGACTTGGGGGTTGACAGAAGGGCGGCACTCTAGAATTAGTAGGTAACAGAAAGCGCCGTCGTCAAATATTGTTGACGAAACGGCGATTTTCCACTTGCTTTTCCGTCAGAACTGGACGTCGCCGTTTGAATTCGGTAAGAGCCTCATCGCGCCCGCCGGGGGAGGGTCTGGCGCTGAATGTGCCTGTGCGAGGTTATCTGATGCTACGATACATATTGGCTGTTGCCACATTGGCAGCAACCGTGCTGCCGAGTGTTTCCATCGCCGAGAGGGAAGCCACCGAATCTGCCAAACGCGAACTTGTGACCCGAAGCGAATTGCCCGGGCAAAAGTTCCGCGATTATTTGGGCCTGTTCAAGCCGCGTAAATCGCCTGTGCTTGAAAAAGTATCCTATTCAAAGAATTGGCTAGACCAATTGCCAACCGCCACTGGGGACGAGAACTTCAAATGTCTGGCCGAGGCGCTGTACTTTGAAGCGCGCGGCGAAAGCGTTCGCGGTCAGTTCGCCGTGGCCGAGGTGATCCTGAATCGGGTCAAAAGTAGCCGCTTTCCAAGTTCGCTGTGCGGGGTGATCAAGCAGGGAACCGGTAAGAAGTACCAATGCCAGTTCACCTACACCTGCGATGGTCAGAAAGAAGTTATCCGCGAGAAAAGAGCCTATGAGCGTGTGTCCAAGGTTGCCCGCGCGGCAATCGACGGCGTTGGCGTCGGGCTGACCGAAGGGGCGACCCACTACCACACCAAAGCGGTGCGCCCGTCATGGTCACGTGTCTACAAAGAAACGGCCCGGATCGGCGTTCACATTTTCTACCGCCACAACTATCGGACCGCGAGCAACTGATTGACGCACCCGCGCTGGAACCTTGATTGCGCGGGGCGTTTTCTGCCTTATGTAGCGGGCCAGGAGGTCCGCCATGATGTTATCCCGCAGACGGTTTCTGCAAACTTCGACCGCGCTTGCTCTGCTGCCAAAGGTAGCACATGCGGTCAGCTCTGATCTGGTCGCGCAAGAAGCGGTGCAACAGATTGCGCCTGACGGATATCCAGCTACGCCGGTTTGGACCTATGGCGGCCGCGTTCCCGGAGTCGACATCCGATTGCCTCAGGGCGGGCGCGTCAGTCGCAAGCTGATAAACAACCTGTCTCAACCGACGGCAGTGCATTGGCACGGAATTCGGATCGACAACGCAATGGATGGCGTGCCCGGGTTGACGCAGGACGCGGTCGAGATGGACCAATCCTTCGACTATGACTTTGTTGCGCCAGATGCAGGAACCTATTGGTATCACTCGCATAACCGGTCTACCGAACAGGTTGCCCGAGGTCTCTATGGACCCCTGATCGTTGAAGAATCTAACCCGCCGGATGTTGATCAGGATCTGACGCTGATGTTGGATGATTGGCGGCTGGACCCTGAAAGCGCGCATATCGTGGATGATTTTGACAATGGACACGACCTTAGCCATGCGGGGCGGCTGGGTAATCTGGTGTCCGTCAATGGCGGCTTTGATCCGGCTTATCCTGTTGGATCGGGGGAACGATTGCGATTGCGTCTGATCAATGCATCGAACGCTCGGATATTTGATTTGGCGTTGGACGGGCTGGCGGGTTGGATCGTGGCGCTGGATGGCATGCCTCTGGCAGTTCCATTGCCTGTAGAGGAGAGCTTCCCACTTGCGCCCGCACAACGGGCAGACCTTGTCGTGGATGTGACGTCCGCGTCCGGAGATGTCGCGGGTCTCGCAAGTATCGAGCGGGATGGCGGCTATGGCTTGGTACGCTTTCAAGTTTCCGAAGCGTCCACATCGCAAAGGCAGGGTATTGAACCATTGCCTGCGAACAATATGCCTGAATTTCAGTATGATCAGGCACCGCTGCATCGTATGTCCCTGCAGGGCGGTGCGATGCGATGGCTGGAAGGGGCCAAGCTTGGCGATCAGGACCTGACAGGCCGTGAGCTGGCTCAACTGGGCCGGTTCTGGGCGTTGAACGGATACGCGGAACGACCCAAGGATCCGTTTCTGGATGCGCGTCTGGGTCAGGTGCACCGGATCGAGTTTGTGAACGAAACTGTCTTTCCACATGCGATGCATCTGCATGGTCACCACTTCCGGCTCGTCCTGCCGGATGGCAGTTTGGGGCCCTGGCGCGACACCGTGCTGGTGGACCGGGGCCAGACCCGTCAGATCGCGTTGGTCGCGGACAATCCGGGAGACTGGCTGCTGCATTGCCATATGCTGGGACACGCTGCTTCGGGTATGATGAGCTGGTTCCGCGTAACCTGACGCCGCATTCGATGGCTGGAAAGACGCATGTTGCGGTGTTATACGCCCGCGCATCGTTTATTTTGGGCAAACACGTCCACAAAGCCCGAAAAGGTCCGCCTGTATGAGCTCTGAAATCCGTCTTGCCTTTGCGCACCCGTCCGAGCGGTCCGAAGCGACCGCTGCCCGGGGGCCGTTGGATCGTATTTCTCTGCGTGATCATATCGTCGAGGTTGAAATCGGCGCGTTTCAGGCCGAGCGTGGAACGACCCAGCGGATTTGCTTTAACATCGTGGTCGAGGTTCGCCCCTTGAGTGATCCCATCGACGATGACGTGGATCGCATCCTGTCTTATGACCGGGTGACTGAGGCGATCGCGTATGAGCTTGCGGCGGAACGTCTTAACCTGCTTGAGACTTTGGCAGACCGGGTGGCTGAGCGAATTTTACTTGAACCGCAGGCCGTAAGAGCTTTTGTCAGAATAGAAAAACTGGATCGTGGTCCTGGCGCTTTGGGTGTCGAGATCGTGCGCGGGAAAGACAAGGCTCACCACGACGTCGTCGAGGAAGAGCGTCCGCATCCCCGACTGGCTTTCCTGTCGAATGAGGCCATCGCATCTACAAATCTGACCGGGTGGATCGATCAGCTGGAAAATCGTGAACGCCCGTTGATCCTATGTGTCGGCGCGGCGGATATGCCTGTTTCACAGACTGGCCACGCGATGACACAACGCCGAATTGATCTGTTGGCGATTGAACAGAACGCCTGGGTTTTGGCTGCCCGCGATCACCGCTGTGTTGTCGTTTCAACGCGGACTGAGCTGGATTGGGCCATGAAAAATGGCCAGATTTGCGTCTGGGCACCCTCAAAAATCGTGCTGGATGCTGTTGACGGCCAATCGGCGGCACCTTCGGATGCGGTGGCGCTGGCGGCATGGTTTGCTGCCACTTTTGAGGCGAGTGAGATGATGGTGATCGGCGGCGCGCTGCCCGACGCCCCTGAAACCCCATTGCGTGCAATCTCGGTGGATCAGGCACAACTGTGACCGCGTATTTTCGACCACTGGTTCAGAATGGTCTGAACCGTCCTTCGGGGGCTGTCCCAATTGCGGGCCAGCCGCTGTGGTTTACCAATGTCGAACGGTTAAGCCGTGAAGAGTCCCCAAGGGTTATTGCTGTGGAGGATGTGCCGAGCGACACGCTGGACCGTCTGTCGCGTCCGCGTGTCGATGTCGCCGGCCTTGCCATGGATCGCCCGCACATTATGGGCATTCTGAATGCGACCCCAGATAGTTTCTCGGACGGCGGTGTGCACAATTCGGTCAGCGCGGCCCAATCTGCGGCTGAACAGATGGTTTCACAAGACGCAACCATTCTGGATATCGGCGGCGAATCGACCCGACCCGGCGCAACCTTCGTGCCCGAAGATGAAGAGATCGCCCGGACCCGCCCCCTGATCGAAGCCATCAAATCCCGTACTGATGCGTTAATATCCATTGATACGCGCAAATCCGCCGTCGCCAAAGCAGCGTGGGAGGCCGGAGCAGGGCTGATCAACGACGTAACCGGCTTTACCTTTGATCCGCAGCTGGCACCGTTTTGCGCACAAGTTGGCGCTCCGGTCTGTGTGATGCACATGCAGGGCGATCCGGGCACGATGCAAGACAACCCGACCTATGACGACGTTCTGCTGGACGTCTACGATTTCCTTGAAGGTCAGGTGGATCGTCTCGAAAACCTCGGATTGGATCGGGATCAGATCATCGTTGATCCGGGCATAGGGTTTGGCAAGACCGAGGCACATAACCTGGCCTTGCTGCAGGGGATCAGCCTGTTTCATGGTTTAGGTTGTCCGATCCTGTTGGGCGTGTCCCGAAAAGGTATTATTGGACAAATTGGCAAAGAGCCGCGCAAGGACGCCCGCGCGCCTGGATCAATCGCCGTCGGGCTGGCTGGATTGTCACAAGGCGTTCAAATTCTGCGCGTGCACGATGTTGCAGAAACCGCTCAGGCCTTGCGCCTTTGGGCCGCCGTCCGGTAAGCCAGAGGCAGGCAAGAAATGACGGAGTGACATTATGCGCAAGCTGTTCGGAACCGATGGGGTGCGGGGCACCGCCAATACCCATCCAATCACGGCTGAAATGGCATTGCGCATCGGGGCCGCCGCTGGCCGTTACTTCCGCCGCGATCAATCCGACGTCCACCGTGTGGTGATCGGTAAGGATACGCGCCTGTCCGGCTATATGGTGGAAAACGCCCTGACTGCCGGATTGACTTCGACCGGGATGAACGTGTTGCTGCTTGGGCCGGTGCCAACGCCTGCTGTCGGACTGATGACACGATCGATGCGCGCGGACCTTGGGGTGATGATCTCGGCCAGCCATAACCCGGCCGAGGACAACGGTATCAAGTTCTTTGGTCCTGACGGATACAAGCTGTCTGATCAGGCGGAGCTTGAGATTGAAAAGCTGATCGAAGAAGGTGTCAAACCTGCGCAGGCACGGAATATCGGCCGTGCCAGACGGGTGGATGATGCGCGGTTCCGATATGGTGAACGCGTCAAATCTTCGCTGTCGCGTGACTTGCGTTTGGACGGGCTAAAAGTTGTTGTCGATTGCGCCAATGGGGCCGCGCACCGCACGGCGCCCGAGGTTTTGTGGGAATTGGGTGCCGAAGTGATCCCGGTCGGCATTACGCCGAATGGTAAGAATATCAACCTAAACTGTGGCTCGACCAAACCGCAGCTGGCTGCCGAAACCGTCGTGGCCCATGGTGCAGATGTCGGGATTTGCTTGGACGGCGACGCCGATCGCGTCGTTATGATCGACGAGAATGGTCAGGTCGCGGATGGCGATCAGTTGATGGCGCTTTTGGCGACCAGCTGGGCCGAGGCAGACCGCCTGAAAGGCGGTGCGTTGGTTGCTACGGTGATGTCGAACCTAGGCCTGGAACGTCATCTTGAAAACCATGGTTTGCGTCTGGAGCGCACCGGCGTCGGGGACCGCTATGTCGTTGAACGTATGCGCGAAGGCGGGTTCAATCTGGGCGGCGAACAATCGGGCCACATCGTCATGAGCGATTACGCGACCACAGGTGACGGCTTGATGGCGGGCCTCCATTTCCTGGCGGAGATGGTTCATACGGGTCGCAAAGCATCGGAATTGGCGGTGCAGTTCGAAACCGTACCGCAAATGCTGAAGAACGTGCGCTATGGCGAAGGACAAGCCCCGCTTGAGGCCGCCAGTGTGCAGGCTGCAATTTCTGACGCCGAGGCGCGGCTGAACGGGCAGGGGCGGTTGCTGATCCGCAAATCGGGTACGGAACCTCTGATCCGCGTCATGGCGGAATGTGAAGATGACGCGCTGTTGATCCAGGTTGTCGACGGCATCGTTGCCGAGGTCGAGGCCGTCACAGGCTAGCGCCCGGTCAGCATCTTTCGCAGGCTGAACCACTGACTGATGGCCAGCCCGGTCAGGATCATAGCCAGCGCCACGAAAAAGCGCACCGGCAACGCCTCGGACAGAACCCATGCGCCGAACACCATCGACCAGATTGGCACTTGGTAGTTAACGAGTGTCATGAACACCGATCCTGCGCTGCGAATGACGGATACGCGCAGCAGTGTTGCGAATGCCGTAGGGACCAACCCCAAAACGATGATGGCAATGCTTGGGCGGGTACCTTCCCATGTCGGGACGCCTTCAGTCACGAACATGATCGGCAGCAGGATTACTGCGCCGACCAGCAGGGTCAGGGCGGCCAGAACCACCGGATCAATGGGCGGGCACTGCCGGGTGAAGATCGACGCGCAGGAATAGCATAAAGCGGCCCCGATGCAGGCCAGTTGCGCCAAAGGTTCCGACCCGTGGCCGAGTTGCGCCAAGCCGGGGCCGATCAGCACCAACGCACCGCAGAATCCAAGGGTCACGCCCACCAGTTTTCTCAGGTTCAGGGGCTCGTCCGAAAAGAAGTGCGCCAGCGGCAGTACCATCAGAGGGATTGCGGCCATGGACAGTCCCGCGAAGGCGGACGGTACGTATTGCTGCCCCCAGCTTAGCAGAACAAAGGGCAGGGCCGAGGACAAGATACCGATCACGATGACCGAAGCCCACAGGGCGGCCGACCCCGAGGGTAGCTTGCGGTTTGTAGCGGCCATCAGCCCCAGCAACATTACTGCGCCCAGCGTCGTC
This sequence comes from Ruegeria sp. CDSC002, assembly GCF_059610905.1. NCBI lineage: Bacteria > Pseudomonadati > Pseudomonadota > Alphaproteobacteria > Rhodobacterales > Roseobacteraceae > Ruegeria > Ruegeria sp. CDSC002. The sequence goes on along the minus strand of NZ_JBXWOM010000001.1, from coordinate 584,610 downwards.
CGCGCGGTGGCGACGGTGATAGGTCCATACCCTTCCAGCGCCATGGCAACGACCATGAATGTCCCGCCCCAGATCAGGCCGAGGATGATAACGCCGCTCCAATCGCGGGATGTGGGGTGCTGGACCATCTTCGTCTCGGCTTGGGGCATGGACAAAAAAGGGCGGCCAGATGGGCCGCCCTTTCGCATTCGCTTGGCAGGATCAGTTCTTTTCCTGATCGACCAGCTTGCCGGCGGAAATCCACGGCATCATGTCGCGCAGTTTCTTACCAACCTGCTCGATCTGGTGCTCATCATTGTGGCGGCGAGCCGCTTTGATGGTCGGCTGACCAACAGCGTTTTCCAGCATGAAGTCACGCACGAATTTGCCGGTTTGGATGTCCGACAGCGTCTCTTTCATCGCTTTCTTGGTCTGCTCATAGGGCAGGATCCGTGGGCCGGTGACGTACTGGCCGTACTCGGCAGTGTTCGAGATCGAATAATCCATGTTCGCGATGCCGCCTTCATAAATCAGGTCAACGATCAGCTTGGTCTCGTGCAGACATTCGAAATAGGCCATTTCGGGCGCATAACCTGCCTCAACCAGAGTTTCGAAACCACAACGGATCAGTTCGACGATGCCGCCGCACAGAACGGCTTGTTCGCCGAACAGGTCGGTTTCGCATTCTTCACGGAAGTTGGTCTCGATGATGCCCGAGCGACCGCCACCAATTGCCGAGCAATAGGACAGGCCGATTTCCAGCGCTTTGCCGGTCGCGTCGTTGTTCACGGCAACCAGGCAAGGCACGCCGCCGCCCTTGACGTATTCGCCGCGCACGGTGTGGCCGGGGCCTTTGGGAGCCATCATGATGACGTCGATGCCTTCTTTCGGCTCGATCAATCCGAAGTGCACGTTCAGGCCATGGGCAAAAGCAATGGCAGAGCCGGGCTTGATGTTGTCATGCACGTATTTCTTGTAGGTCTCGGCCTGCAGTTCGTCGGGCATGGTGAACATGATGACGTCGCACCAGGCTGCCGCTTCGGCGATGCCCATGACTTCCAGGCCTTCGGCTTCAGCTTTCTTGGCCGATGCGGAGCCTTCGCGCAGAGCGACGACAAGGTTCTTCGCGCCCGAGTCGCGCAGGTTCAGTGCGTGGGCGTGGCCTTGCGAGCCGTAGCCCAGGATCGCCACTTTCTTGTCTTTGATCAGGTTGATGTCGCAATCGCGATCGTAATAGACGCGCATGTCGCCGGTCCTTTCTGGTTAGATTGCCGAGGTTTTTACCTGCCGGATGTTGTATTGGCGATAGGGTTGCACTTGAGTATTTGTGAAAAAGATGAAGAATAATTCGTGTAACACCAGAAATGCGAAAAATTCATGCTTGATGACATAGACCGCCGAATCCTGCGCCACTTTCAGGCCGATCCCAGCCTGACTGCTGCGGAACTGGCCGAGCGTTGCCGTATCAGCCAGGGTGTCTGCTGGCGCCGGGTCGAAAAGATGCAGGCAACCGGAATAATCCAGGGGCAGGAGGCCGTGATCGATTGGGCGGCGCTTGGGTATGCGGTCGAGGTTTCGCTGCGCGTAACGCTGGACAAGACGCAATCGCGCGCGTTTGACGAATTTACTGCCGCCGCCCGGCAAGTGCCCGAGGTGATCGAATTGCAAACATTTCTGGGCAGGGTGGATGTGCGGCTGTCGGTGATTGCCAGGGACATGTCACACTACCAACAACTCTACCGTGACCGCATTCTGACCCTGCCGCATATCGCGGATATTGAGGCCTTGATGCATATCGCGAGGGTCAAGAGCGAAGAGGTCTTGCCGGTATGACCGAATTGGATGAGCTGGACCGAAAAATACTGTGTGCGTTGGCTCAGGACGCCTCCCAGAGCGCCGGGGCGTTGGGGCGTAAGCTGGGTCTGTCACAACCGGCGACATGGCGCCGCATCCGCCGGCTGGAAACCTCGGGCGTTATCAAAGGTCGCCGGCTGCGCCTGAATGCCGAGGCGTTGGGATTTGGCGTGACGGTATTCCTTGGCGTGAAACTGGCGCGCAAGGGGCAGGTCAGTCTGGAGGATTTTGAGCGTGCCGTCAGTGCTATTCCAGAAGTTCAGACCGTCGAGCATGTGCTGGGTCTGTACGATTATCGCCTGCGAGTGGTTGCCCGCGACCTGTCCGATTTTGAGCGGGTCCTGCGCCGTCGGATTATGACCTTGCCCGGCGCAGGAGATGTCGAAGCCAACGTCCTGCTAAGTGAGGAACGTTTGCCGGGACCGATCGGATAAACCCGTTCAGTACCGAGTGCGGATGCAATATCCGGGATGGTGCGTCATCCGGGCAAATGCCATCGGATTTCCGTTCTTCCAGGTCGTGCGCTCTAGCTGGATCATCGACGTTCCGGGGGTTGTTCCCATGAATTCCGCCAATCGTCCGTCCGCGGAGATCGCGCAAAAGGAGACCTCAGCCTCGGTAAACGGAGAGGCGTTCAGTAGCCATTCATGAGGGCCGTGGTTGGTCAGATCGGCATGTTCGATTTCGGGCACCGCATCTATGTTGATCCAGCGTTCTTCCAATTGGAAGGGACGGTTATCTGCATAGTGCATACAGATGACTTGCAGGACGCGAATGTCCGCCGATACACCGATCTGTGAAGCCAGCCAACCGGGGCTTGCGACCACGTTGCGTTCGACCAGCGAGTACCGATAGGTTGCATTTTGGTTTTCAACCGTTTGACGAGCCAAAGAAAATTCCAGCTTGGCATGCTTGCTGGGTTCCTTTTTGACCCGGGTCCCGCTTTTGCGTTTGCGCTCGACAAAGCCCTGATCGGACAGTTCGCGCAGGGCACGGTTCACTGTAGCGCGTGCGCAATTGAATTCCTCGGCAAGTTGCGTTTCGGTTGGCAGAAGCGATCCCTGCGGCCAAATGCGGCTTTCAATCCGCCGTTTGACTTCGTCCCTTACAACTTGAAAACTGATCCGCTTATGCGCATTCACCTGTCGAAATACCTTTCTTCTGTAAAGTGAGTGCATCTGGTCAGAAACACGTCAGAGTGTAAAGGGCAGCTGACACTAATTGGCGTCATTTCTTGCCAAATTCGACCAACAAAATATCATTTGAGTGTTTTGTTTTTAGTTCCCTTAGGTCAGATATTCGGGTTCAGTACGGGTCTCGGCAAATTAACCCGGGTCGCGAGGCCGCTGACGACAATTTGAAAGGACAAACCATGCCAGCGCTATTGGACACCGTCGATCCCTCTGGGCTCGAAGAGTTCTCGGTCGTGTTTACGGATAGGTCGCTGAACCACATGTCGGTTCAGTTTCAGCAGGTGATGCGCGACATCTCGGGCTTGCTGAAGGATGTGTATAATGCGGATGGTGTGGCGATTATCCCTGGTGGTGGCACCTATGGCATGGAGGCCGTCGCCCGGCAATTTGCGCGCAACGCCAATGTATTGGTCGTTCGGAATGGGTGGTTTTCCTACCGCTGGAGCCAGATTATCGAATCCGGTGATCTGACGGCGTCAGCGACGGTTCTCAAAGCTCGTGAAACCGGCAATTCCAGCCCGTCTCCCTTTGCCCCCGCACCGATTGACGAGGTTGTTTCAACAATCCGTGAACAGAGTCCGGATGTTGTATTTGCCCCACATGTAGAGACCTCGGCCGGTGTCATTCTGCCCGATGATTACGTGACCGCCATGGCCGCCGCGGCGCATGAGGTTGGGGCGTTAATGGTGCTGGACTGCATCGCGTCGGGTTGTGCCTGGGTCGATATGAAGGCCACTGGTGTGGATGTCCTGATCTCGGCCCCCCAGAAAGGCTGGAGCGCATCGCCCTGCGCGGGCCTTGTCATGTTTTCTGAGCGCGCCGAAGCGCGGTTGGAGGAGACGACGTCTGACAGCTTTGCCGTTGATCTGAAGAAATGGCGGCAGATCATGCAGGCCTATGAAAATGGCGGGCACGCGTATCACGCGACCATGCCCACGGACGCGTTGAAGGCGTTCCGCGATACGATGGTCGAGACCCGCGATTATGGGTTCGACAAGCTGCGGGACGCCCAATGGGCGTTGGGCGATGGAGTGCGGGCGATGCTGCGGGACAAGGGCATCGTCTCGGTAGCAGCGGACGGATTTGGCGCGCCGGGTGTCGTGGTCAGCTATACCTCGGACCCGGATGTTCAGAATGGTAAGAAGTTTGCGACGTTGGGCATGCAGATCGCAGCAGGTGTGCCGCTGCAATGTGATGAGCCAGAAGGGTTCAGCACCTTCCGCCTTGGTCTGTTTGGTCTGGACAAACTGTACGACGTCGACGGCACCATCGGGCGGCTCAAGCGCGTGCTGGATCAGGTTCTGTGAAACCATTCGGGCCTTAGCGTACGCCGAGGCCCATTTGCATCAAGGTCTTGCGAACAGCCGGTAGAGAATAGAGCGCATTTAGCCCCATTGCCCGGACGTCCCTTAACGGCCGCGCCTCGATCATCGAGGCGCGGTTCAACAGGTCGATGCCTTTGACCCGCATCTCGATTTCGGTGTGGCGAGCCTTGTGATAGGCCTCGAGCATCTGCGCATCGCCCAGACCTTCAGGACGGGCCTGCGCCAGTTCCAGCAGACTGCTCAGATCGCTCAGCGACATGTTCAATCCCTGGGCTCCAATTGGCGGCACCACATGGGCGGCCTCGGCCATCAGCGCGACTCGCTCGCCAGCCAGACGTTCTGCTGACTGGCTGATGATCGGCCAGATGGTCCGGCGCGAGGCCAGTTTTAACGGTCCGAACAACCCACAGGACCGTTCGGTCATCAGCGCCTCAAACGCCTCGGACTCGGTGTTGAGCAACTCAACCGCGCGGGGTCCGCGCTCCATCCACACAATCGCCGAAGACGGTTGCCCCTGCCAATCGGGCAGGGGGACCAGGGTGAACGGCCCGCCCGAGCGGTGAATCTCGGTCGAAACATTGTCGTGCGGGATGGGATGTGTGACTGCAAAGGCCAATGCTTTCTGGCCATAGCGCGTGGAATGGACGTTGATCCCAGCCGCCTCGCGCATGGGAGAGTTGCGCCCGTCAGCGGCGACCACCAGTTTGCAACGAATGCGGCTGCCGTCACTCAGGCCGACACGCGCTTCGGCAGTGCGGGTGAACAGACTGACAGTGCCAGTACCGGGGCGGAAATCGACATTGGGCAGTTCGGCCAGTCGTGCCACCATCTCGCGCCGCAGCAGCCAGTTGGGCAGGTTCCAGCCGAAGGGCAGATCCGAAATATCTGCGGCGTTGAAATCGCGTACCACGCGGGGTTCAGGAACATCTCCGCCTGCGTCCACAATCCGCATGATCTGTAAGGGGGCCGCGTGTGCGTCCAGCCGTTGCCACAACCCGCATTGCTCTAACAAGCCGTGCGCTGGTTGCAAAAAGGCGGTAGTCCGCAAATCAGAGCCGTCCACGTCGCGCTCGGTTATCGGGGGCGTCGGGTCGACGCAAATGACGTCGAACCCGGCGGTTCCAAAGGCCGCCGCAGCGGTCAGACCAGCGATTCCGCCGCCGGAAATCAGGATGTCACAGCTGTCTTTCATGACCTTGGCCTCCGAGTGTTTGGCAGACCCTAGTTCGGTTCTGCATCGGGCGCCAAGTGACATCCTGTCCCGCGTGTTAGCCGCGTGAAATCAGGATGAGGATCAGGAACATCACCGGCACCATCATCACGGCTGGGATGTATAGGCCCGGCAGACCGAACAACAGGGCAGAACAGCCCCACATGCTGAAAATCGCGGCCGCTGTATAACCCCACTCTTCGCCCTTTGCATGAGCGGCATCTTTGGCTAACCAGCCAAACAGGGGAATTGCAAACAACAGGCGCTGCCAGATGGGCAGGCGTCCGGGCATCTCGATCGCGCTCATGGGGTCTCCGATTCTGTTCGTCGCTGAGGCGCATATAGGGTCGATGATGCACCTGCAGAATGTGCGGATCGTCGCAGTGTGACAGCCTATCGCAGGCGGGCCAGAAACGCGGTCAAATCGTCGGTATGATGGTGGATATGCTCAGCCTTATGCGGCTCGGGCGCGACGTGAACTGTGAGCATTCCCATCGCGTGCGGAGCAGCCAGATTGCGCGGATCATCTTCGAACATGGCCGCCTTGTCAGCGTCGATGCCATCCTGTGCAAAGATCGCCTCGAACGCGGCCTGTTCAGGTTTTGGAAGATAGCCCGCGTGTTCCACGCCATAAACCGCATCGAACAAACCGCTGAGGCCGCGTGCTTTTAGCACACGTTCGGCATAAGGCGCGCTGCCGTTGGTGTAAACGATGCGACGGCCGGGCAGGGACCGGATGTGATTGGCCAGTTCGGCGTCGGGGTCCATGTGGCTCATGTCCACCTGATGCACAGCGTACAGATAGGGTTCGGGATCCAGGTCATGCTCGGCCATCAAGCCGGCCAGCGTGGTGCCGTATTCCCGCCAATAGTGCGAGCGCAGACGATCCGCCTCGGCCCGGTCGACGCCAATAGCCTGCACCACGTATTCCGTCATCAGAACCTCGATCTGGTCGAATAGTTGCATATGAGGCGGGTACAGCGTGTTGTCGAGGTCGAACACCCATTGGGTGACGTGCGAAAAAGAAGGTTTGACCATGAGTTGGGTTTAGGCCGCCATGCACAGGTTTTCAATGCTACACTTGATTGCACAGGCCTGAGGCGGATAGACATGTCCGAACGAGGAGAAAAAACACCCCATGCCGCAATCCCGTCAGCCCAACAAAGACGCCTATAGCCTTATTCTCGAAGCGATTGATGTGGGCGTTTACAAGCCCGGCGACCGATTGGTCGAAAGTGAGCTGGCAGAACGATTTGGCGTGTCTCGTACACCTATCCGCGAAGCGTTGCAGCGACTTGAGACGCAGTCCCTGCTAGAGCGTGACGGACGATCACTGATCGTGGCCTCATTGGATCACAACCAAATGGCCGAACTTTATGTGGTCCGGCGCGAGTTGGAAGGGTTGGCCGCAAAGCTGGCCGCGAAACACGCCACCGAGGAAGAGATAAAAGTGCTGCAGGACATGGTCGCCGCTGACGATGCTTTGGTGAATGATCCGACGGCACTGTCGCGGGCCAACCGGCGGTTTCATGAACAGATCCATCTGGCTTCGCACAACCGGTATCTGGTGCAGCAGCTGAATCTTGTGCACCGCACAATGGCTCTGATGGCTACGACCTCGCTTGCCGTTCAGGGCCGTGGCGAGATTGCGCAAAGTGAGCATAAGGGCATTGTCGAGGCGATCACCGCCCGTGATGAAGAGGCGGCAGAGCGCGCGCTGAAAGAACATATCTCGGTGGCGTTCATGACCCGGCTGAAACAGGACGCGGTGTTGCGCGAGAAATGACCGTCAGTGCGGCTGTACTTCTTCGCGGGCCTGCCCATGCTGAGTTTTGTCCCAGAAGAACGGGTTGCTGGCCAGCTCCCACAGGGCTTTGTAGGCGGCTAATACGCCTAGCGGAAAGTAAAGCGGCATTGTTGGAACCCACGGCATCAGGAACCGTCTTTCTTGTGCTGCTACGGCCAGCATTCCAACGATCAGATTGGTAATTTCGGCCACCAGAAACAGGCTGATGAGTGCGTAGAAGGCCCAATCAGACAAAAGCGGATCGAACGGGCCAGGCAAGCCCAGTGTCGCCAACCAGAACAGCCATAGGACTGGTGCCAGTAGAAACTGGCCAATAGTCCCCAAGAAGAACGCCTGAACACCAAGAAATCGCTTGAGCCCGATGTCGCTTATCAGACGCCGCGGCGCACGCATGTGCACCAAATAGGTCACCATGAACCCCTTCAGCCAGCGCGAGCGCTGCTTGACCCACGGCCAGGCACGAAAGTTTGCCTCTTCATAGGTGGTGGTATCGACCATCTCGGTTCGATACCCCGCACGGCTGAGGCGCACGCCCAGATCTGCATCCTCGGTTACGTTGTGGGCATCCCAGCCGCCAAGCTCCAGCAATTTATCCCTGCGAAAATAGAATGTTGTGCCCCCAAGGGGGACGACCAGACCCAGATTCGCAATGCCTTGCAGGATGATCCGAAACCAGCTGTTGTATTCGATGGTAAAGCAGCGTGACCGCCAATTTGTGCGCGGGTTGTAATAATCCAGAACACCTTGCAGGCAGACGACATCTTCGCCAGCCCGCGCAAAATGCCGGACCACGCGTTCGATCTGATCCGGTTGCGGGGCGTCCTCGGCATCCCACACACCCAGAATGTCCCCACGACAAAAATCCAGCGCGTAGTTCATCGCTCGGGGCTTTGTCGTCAGTCCGTTCAGTTCCGGGACTTCCACCGTTCTGATCCAGCTAGGCAGATCCACTCGGCTTAATGTGGTGCGCGTGACCTCATCTGAGGCTTCCAGTACCAGAATGACGTCCAACAACGCTTTTGGGTAGGTCAGGCGTTGCAGCCGCCTTATCAAAGCGCCTGCAATCTCTCGTTCTTTGTAAAGGGGCACCATCATCGATACGCGCGGCAATCGCAGTGGAACAGGCTCGGGGGTTGGGCACACTTGGCGGCATCTCATAAGGTATGAGACCAAGCCCACAATGCGCAAAACCATGAACAAGAGCAGTGAAACGGTGGCCGTGGTCAAAAGAGCAGCCAGACCAACCAGAGGAAAGGCTGTAAAAAAGAAAAGAAGTCCCGCAAGGGCCGCGATGGGACCCGCGCGCTTTGTCGGCGTCCACGATCGACAACTCTGATCCTTGTCGACCCGGGTTTCCGCGCCTTTTACCAAAGTTTCGGAAAATGCGCTGGCAATTGCATGATCAATCTGACTGACCGATGCAAGTACCGGGGCAATCGTGTGTTCAGTGTGGGACAGGGCGGCGCGCACCGCGGCAAAGCGGTTCGGATCTGCGGTCGCGATCAGCAGGATTGGGCCGATGCGTTGCCATGGGATCACATTATGCTTCAGCCAGAACTCGACCGGTTTGATGTCACATAAGCTCGGGGAAGGGGGCGTGTCTTTCAGATCGGCGATTTGCAGGTTGGTTTGCTCGGACAGGGCATCCATGACCTCCTGACGGCTGATCCAACCCTCACCTACAAGGATCTCGCCCAGTGGGGCCTGTTGTCTGGACTGCAGATGCAGAGCCATTTCCAGTTGCGCGGTGGTGATACATCCACGTTCGACCAAACGGGTGCCTAGGGGTTTCCGCGACCGATTGGAAATCGGCGCGGCGCGCGCGAATTGCTGCAGGCTATGTTCAACCATAAAAAAACCCTGACACGGTGACCCGCGTCAGGGTTGCTCAATCAAGGTTAACAGCGCGTTAACACTAAACGATGAAGTGGTTAAGCCTGTTCTTTCTTGTCTGCCATAGCTTCGGCAAAGCGTTCAAACAGATAGTAGCTGTCCTGTGGGCCAGGCGAGGCCTCGGGGTGGTGCTGCACTGAATAGACAGGGCGATCGGTCATGCGGATGCCGCAGTTGGACCCGTCAAACAACGAGCGGTGGGTTTCCACAACGCCGTCGGGCAGGGACTGGGCGTCCACCGCGAAGCCATGGTTCATCGAGGTGATCTCGACCTTGCCGGTATCCAGGTCTTTGACCGGGTGGTTGGCCCCGTGGTGGCCGTGGTTCATTTTGACGGTATGACCGCCCAAAGCCAGCGCCAGCATCTGATGTCCCAGACAGATGCCAAAGACGGGCAGGTCGGTGGTGTCCAAAACGTCTTTGATCATCGGCACGGCGTATTCACCGGTGGCTGCCGGGTCTCCGGGGCCGTTCGACAGGAACACGCCATCGGGATTATGGGCCAGCACCTCGGCGGCCGTCGCTGTTGCAGGCAGAACCGTGACGTCGCATCCGGCCGAGGCGAGGCAGCGCAGGATATTGCGCTTTGCGCCAAAGTCCACGGCGACAACTTTATGAACCGGAGCTTCCTGACGTTTGTACCCGTCTGGCCAGGCCCACCGCATTTCATCCCAGCGATAGCTTTGGGCGCAGGTGACCTCTTTGGCCAGATCCATACCTTCCAGACCGGCAAAGCCACGCGCGGCAGCAACCAGGGCCTCGATATCAAAGTTTCCGTCGGGATCATGTGACAACGCGACATGTGGTGCGCCTTGCTGACGGATGGCACGGGTCAGGCGACGCGTGTCCACACCACCGATGGCGATGCGGCCACGGCGGGCCAGCCAGGTTTTCAATTCTTCGGCCGAGCGCCAGTTCGAGGGCTCGGTCGGGTCCCATTTGACCACCATCCCGGCGGCAACCGGATCGCCGGTCTCGTCATCCTCGGGGTTCACGCCGACATTGCCGATATGAGGGAAGGTGAAGGTCACGATCTGTCCCGCATAAGAGGGGTCAGTCATGATTTCCTGATATCCGGTCATGGCGGTGTTAAAGCACAGTTCAGCCACGGTTTGGCCGGTGGCGCCGAAGCCCATACCGTAGAACAATGTACCGTCGGCCAATGCCAGACATGCGGTGGGCTTGGACGGGGCGTTCTGGGCCATGGCGCGACTCTCCTGCAAGGTAAACCGGCGCATACCTAAGGGGGTTGTACGCTCGGGTCAAGTCTGTTCAATTTTTAGGCTATTGTTTAAAATCAATAAGTTAACCATATGAACCCCCTGTTGTATCGCGCTTTTTGTTTCGATATGGTCGGGGTTCCTTTGCCATGGGGATGGACAGAACATATGGATATGCGATCAAGGGTGAACACTGCCCTGAAGCAAGCAATGAAAGACAAGGATGCCGAGCGTCTGTCGACGCTGCGCCTGATTAATGCTGCGATCAAGGACCGTGACATCGCCTCGCGCGCGTCTGACAACGAAGAAGCCAAAGGCTGCGGCGACACAGAGGTGCTTGAAATTCTTGGTAAAATGACCAAGCAGCGCAAGGAAAGCGCCCGTGCTTATGAAGAGGGCAGCCGATTGGATCTTGCCGAACGGGAACTGCGCGAGGTCGAGGTCATCGAGGAATTCCTGCCCAAGCAATTGGACGATGACGAGGTGAGCAAGGCCATTCAGACCGCAATCACGGCCACCGGCGCCGGGTCGATCCGCGACATGGGCAAAGTGATGGGTGAGCTGAAAACCCGTTACACCGGCCAGATGGATTTCGGCAAGGTTGGCCCGATGGTCAAAGATCAGCTCTGCGCTGCGCCAGGCGGCAGCTGCTAAGCATTATTGTTTGCTAAGATGCTAAGGCTGCGCGACAGGTTCGCGCAGTTTTTTTGTGAGCTCATCAAACAGCGAAATCCGCTCTTCCTCAGACAGAAAGGCGCCAATTTCAACTTCGCGGCCGTCACCGGTCAGTGTGACATAGTTCGGGACCGGGCCGCCGCGCTCATGCATTTCGGGACGCGCCCAATAGCGGTTGCAGGACCACTCCTGCTGCCCCCGTTGTGGGTGATGCTGCACCAGACGGGCCTGCGAGCCGGTCAAGGTCAACACCTCGAAAACGCTGCGTGCACGGTAATTGGACTGGATCGCGAACCACAGTCCCAGAACGGTCAACAGCATGAATGGCAGCAAACCCCACAGCAAAACCGACCCAAGAACAGCCATCAGGGGAATCAAGCCAAACAGGAAGACCGCCAACACCACACGCATCGCCCAGCGTGGGGGCAGAGAGTTATGCGGCCACAGGCGCAACTCTTGCTCGGAACTTGAGGTTTGATTCCATCGATACGGCATGGTGCAAAAATAGCGCAACACCTGCCGGTGTCTAACAGGAAAGATCAGATGACGTGCCCAACTCTGGCCCACGACAACGCGTCATCCAGTCGGTCATCGCCCCAGAAAACCTCGCCGCGAACGACCAGGCTGGGGGCGCCAAAAACGCCCAGCTTTGTGGCCTGTTCTGTTTCGGTTTCAAGCGCCGAGATCGTGTCCGGGCTGCGGGCGCGTGCAAGGGTCAGGCGCGGGTCCTGCTGACACCGGTGCAGTGCTTCTGACAGCGCCGTTTCGCTGCCCGCCTCAATCCCTTCTTCGAACCAGATGCGGTACAGGTTTTGGGTAAAGGACTTGCCCCAGCCATCCGACATACCCAGCACAGCGACCTGATTGGCCAGCGCAAGATCCGAGATCGGGTAGGGTGCAGGAAGCGTTGCGTGCAGGTGGTACTTTGCGGCGCGCCGCTCGATATCACGCCACATATATGCGGATTTGGCCGGTTTGCCCGCAAAGGGAATGTTCTGTTGTTCGGACATTATGGTGCGAACGTTGAACGGGCGCCAATTGACGGTCGCGTCATGCTCATCACACCAATCATCCAGGCGCATGATTGTCAGGAAGCTGTATGTGCTGCCGATGGAAAACCAAAAGTCAATTTCGGGCATCTGATGGCTCCGATCCCAGGGTTTCTGGATACATGATACCCTAAAATTGGCAGATTACCGAACGCACCCTGAAACGCCGTTGCGGACGCGCCAAATCGGGTCGCTCTAAAACAGAACTTTTTTGATGGGTTGCGCGGGTTGAGGCGCAACCCCGCAGTCGGTCATCTGCCGCAGGTCAATCTCGATGCTGCGACACAGGGCCGAGATCGGAACATCGGTTACATCCCCTTCGAACGGATCCTCCATCGAGGCGCTGACGCGTTCGGTGACAAAGAAGATCCAGCAGACTAGCGCCCCAACCGGCGCAAATGTCAGCCAGTCAAAAATCACGAGCTGCAATACGGAGATATCTGTTTCGGGGATGATCGATCGCTCGTCGTTGAACGCCAGCGGCAGCATGAAGATGAAGATCCAACTGAAGACGCGACCGACCTCGGCAACCTGTCTTGGGAACGGTGTGTTTTTGATACGCTCACATTGCCCCTGCGTCGTCGTAAACCGCGCGAGGCGGTCCATCAGGGCGACGTGCCAATAGGGGTCAATGCCACGGCTGCGCGCCAACTCAGCAAGCTTTTCGCCCTGAAGAAACATCAGATAGGCGGCGCGATTGCTCTTGCCTTCAAGCCTGGGCAAGTCGCTTTCCAATTGGCGTTCACGCCAGCATTCGGGCTTTTGATGCAGCTCGGTGCGGTCTGAAATAGGTTTGTGTCCAAACATCCATGGACGTCGGCTGCGTCCTGTCGGCGAGGGCTGGCGCAGCTGAAAGGCAAGCATATTGAGCCATGCGATGTGACGTTCGATCAGTTCGTCGCGCAGCGCGGGATCAATCGGTGTGCCGTCGGGCAGCACCAGATTGCTAATAGTGTTGCCCCAGTCCCTGCTGGCATTGACGATCTCGCCCCAGATGCTGCGCGCTTCGGACCAGCGCGCAAAGGCCGATGTGTTTTTGAAGCCCAGAAAGAATGCCACTGCCAGCCCGAGCATGGTGACGGGCGGGCTGGGGTTCGAGATCAGCTCGATTGTCGTGAGTTCATCCGCCAGTACAACCAGCAGCGTCCATGTCAGCACGATGCAGATAAAGCCAAAGGAGCCTTTGACCATCTGTCGTACAGTTATTCCGTCGTGAAGGATCATGACCGACCGGGTCCTGCGCAATTGGCGATTGCAGATCAGTCTAACGGCTTATTCTCGGGCAAGTCTATGCCAGCGTTGTTTAATTCTCGAGGTCTGAAAAATGAAAAGCCCCGCATCTGCGGGGCTTTGTCAGTCTATCTTGCCGGGATTAGTGGGCGTGGCCTTTATCCCAGTCTTCCTGCTTTGGCAGCTGCTCGAACGTGTGCTCGGGCGGCGGGGTCGGCAGGGTCCATTCCAGCGTATCCGCGTATTCGTTCCAGGGGTTCGGCCGGGTCTCACGCTTGCCACGCAGCAGGGCGTAGATCACGATGCCGAAGAACAGCAGGAACGAGGCGAACGAGATGAACGCGCCAATCGACGATACATAGTTCCACTGGGCGAATGCCTCAGGGTAGTCGATGTAGCGGCGCGGCATGCCCTGACGGCCCAGGAAGTGCTGCGGGAAGAAGGTCAGGTTGGCGCCAATGAAGAACATCCAGAAGTGAACCTTGCCCCAGAATTCCGAGTACTGGCGACCTGTCATCTTGGAGAAGTAGAAGTACATTCCCGCAAAGATCGCAAACACGGCACCCAAGCTCATCACGTAGTGGAAGTGCGCAACCACGTAATAGGTGTCGTGATACGCACGGTCCACACCGGCTTGCGACAGAACCACACCGGTCACACCGCCAACGGTGAACAGGAACAAGAAGCCGAAGGCGAACAGCATTGGTGTCTTGAACTCGATCGAACCGCCCCACATGGTCGCGATCCACGAGAAGACCTTAACCCCGGTCGGCACCGCAATTACCATCGTGGCCAGCATGAAGTACGCCTGCTGACGCAGTGACAGGCCAACGGTGTACATGTGGTGCGCCCACACGACAAAGCCCAGCACACCAATCGCGATGATCGCCCAGACCATCGGCAGGTAACCGAAGACCGGCTTGCGCGAGAAGGTTGCGATGACGTGGCTGATGATGCCGAACCCAGGCAGGATCACGATGTACACTTCCGGGTGGCCAAAGAACCACAGGATGTGCTGATACAGGATCGGATCGCCGCCACCGGCGGGATCAAAGAAGGTGAAGCCAAAGTTGCGATCCATCAGCAACATGGTGATCGCACCTGCCAGAACCGGCAGGGACAACAGAATCAGCCACGAGGTGACAAAGATCGACCAGCTGAACAGCGGCACCTTGAACAGGGTCATGCCCGGGGCACGCATGTTCAGGAAGGTGGTGATCATATTTATCGCGCCGAGGATCGAGGAGGCGCCCGATACGTGCACGGCAAAGATCGCAAGGTCCATGGACATGCCGCCTTCGGTCGTAGACAGCGGCGGGTACAGAACCCAGCCTACGCCCGAACCGAGCTGATCGTTACCACCGGGGCTCAGCAACGAGGCCACACCCAGCGACGTACCAGCGACATAAAGCCAGAAAGACAGGTTGTTCATCCGCGGGAAGGCCATGTCCGGTGCACCGATCTGCAACGGCATGAAATAGTTGCCAAATCCGCCGAAAAGCGCGGGGATGACCACGAAGAACATCATCAGAACACCGTGGTAGGTGATCATAACGTTCCACAGGTGTCCGTTAGGCGTACAGAGCTCGGCTCCGCTACCGAACAGTCGGAAGCCTTCCAGGCACATATGCTGCACCCCGGGTTCCATCAATTCGATCCGCATGACAACAGTCATCAGAACTGAAATCAGACCGGCAAGTGCCGAGACGACCAGGTATAGAATCCCGATGTCCTTGTGGTTGGTCGACATGAACCAGCGCTGGAAAAATGTGCGCTGGTCTTCATGGTCGTGACCATGAATGGCTGCGTCTGCCATTATAGGTGCCTCCTGTTGCAACTGCACCGCGCAGTTGGACCTCTCCAACGCGCGGGATTCCTGCTGGTTTTAGATTGCGGGGGGACGACCTTCAATGGTCGAGTTTGATCTGGATCAAGATTAATTGTCGCGGGCAGGAGGGCGACCCGCGAAATTTTCACCAAATTCCGCATTCATCTGGGTATCAGCGCCCCGAATTCAAGGGGGCGGCTGGGAATTGCGTTCCCCGCTTGACCCGGGCCGGGGTGCGCCGCAGAACTGTCGGCAACGCGTCAATCGGAGAATTGAAATGACCGCCTATGATCCCGAGAATATTTTTGCCAAGATTTTGCGCGCAGAGATCCCTTCGAGCCGAGTATACGAAGATGACGATACGGTGGCCTTCATGGATATCATGCCGCGCGCGGACGGGCATCTGCTGGTGATCCCCAAAACCCCTTGCCGCAACATTCTGGATGCAACGCCTGCACAACTGGCGGCTGTGACCGCAACGGTCCAGAAAATGGCCAAGGCTGTCGTCGCAGCGTTCGATGCGGACGGGGTCACGATCCAGCAATTCAACGAGGCCGCCGGAGGGCAGGAGGTGTTCCACCTGCATTTCCATATTCTGCCGCGCCATGATGGTGTTGCTGTGCGGGCACCCGGAACGATGGGCGATTTCGACCTGATCGCGCAGCATGCCGAAAAGATCAAAGCTGCGCTGAGCTGACTGGGAGGCAGTTACGTCAAGTGCGTGTGTGGCCCCGCGCACTCACTATGATCGCCAAATGCGTGAAGCACGGCGCAGACATGGTCGTGCTTGCCATCGCAGGCTTTGGAAATTCGAGACAGTTCCGCCTCGAGGCTGCGCAGGCGGGAAATACGGTCCCGTAGGTCGGCCAGTTGTCTTTCGGCAATTTCATGCGCTTGGTTAAGGTCGCCGCCAGATGCGCCTTCCAGAGACAGCAAACCTTCGATGTCGGTCAGCGGTAAACCCAGATCGCGGCAATGGCGAACAAAAAGCAGTCGTTTTAAGGCAGTGTCGTCGTACCGGCGCTGATTACCCGCTGTTCGATCCGGGCGCGGCAACAGCCCCTTGTCTTCGTAAAACCGGATGGTCGGAATCTTGACCTGCGTGTGACGCGACAGATACCCAATTGAATACATCTTTTTTCCTCAGGGCTCTTGAACCTCTAGTCACTAGAGGAATTACATGCAATGTGCAGCCGTAACAAGGGACACACATTTTAGATGGCACATGATCACTCTCATAAGGGGCACAGCCACGCGCACCACCACATAGACCCGGAGGCAGGGGACGCGCGCGTTGCTTGGGCCATTGCCGTCAACATGTTCTTGACGCTGGCACAGGTCATTGGGGGCATTTTTTCAGGGTCGCTGGCGTTGATCGCCGACGCCCTGCATAATTTCTCTGACGCCATCGCGCTGGTCATCGCGTTTTTCGCCAGCAAAATCGCCCGCCGACCTGCCGATCCACGCATGAGCTTCGGCTATGGCCGGGCCGAGGTCGTCGCAGCGCTGGTCAACTACACCACTCTGGTCGTGCTGTCGGTGTACTTGTTCTACGAAGGCGTGATGCGGTTTTTTGAGCCTGAGCCGGTTAACGGCTGGATGGTCGTCTGGATCGCGGCACTGGCTTTGATTGTGGACCTTGTCACGGCTGCGCTAACTTACTCGATGGCCAAGGACAGCATGAACATCCGGGCGGCCTTTCTGCACAACGTGGCGGACGCCTTGGGATCGGTGGCCGTGATCATTGCCGGCACCGCGGTGATCCTGTTCAACTGGACATGGGTAGACCCCGCCGTCACGATCCTGATTTCGGTCTACATACTGTGGCATGTCAAAAGTGAAATTGGCGAAACGATCCGCGTTCTGATGATGGCAGCGCCCCCAGAACTGGAACCGGAGGAGGTCGCCTCGGCCATCGAGGACATACCGGGTGTGTCCGAGGTTCACCATGTCCACCTGTGGAGCATGCAGGAGAGAGAGCCAGCGTTGACGGCCCATCTGGTCGTGGACGCGGCGGCCTGGGCCGATGCGGAAGGGGTGAGGGCTAGCGTCAGACAATCGCTCCGTGACCGGTTTGCCATTGGTCACGCCACGCTTGAGCTTGAGCAGATCGACCGCGCGTGTGTCGGGTCGTCTCGTTTTGGGCATACAGAAGAGAAGCTATAGAGTGGGATGTGAATTGCCGCTCCGATTTGGGGTCGGAACGGCAGACTCGTTAACAAAAAATTTTCCGATTACTCAGGATGACCCAAGATCACCGGTTAACACACCACTCACTCTAAGAACGGTAAATCTATACTACCCGCAAACACGCGGGATGTATCCATTTGAGTGAGTTTTTCACCCATTTGCCCTATTTGTACTGTAGCCATTGGGAAATTTTGGCTCAGTATGGAAACAGCGGGGTTAAAAATTGCCGGATTGTTAACAGCGCATTGATTCTGAACGATTCGCAGGTATCGATTTAGCCCCCATTGGGGGCAAAAACCTCTGAGAAGGTTTTCCGCAGGGCTGTGTCCACGTCCACCAAGGTAACCGGCAACCCCAGATCGACAAGCGACGTGACCCCATGTTCGGTGATGCCGCAGGGGACGATGCCCGAAAAATGTTCGAGGTCAGGTTCGACATTGATCGAGATGCCGTGGAAGCTGACCCATTTGCGCAAGCGCAATCCGATCGCGGCCACTTTATCCTCGGCAGGTTGGCCCGAAGGGGTCAGCGGTTTGTCATTGCGCCGCACCCAAACTCCAACGCGACCGTCACGGATTTCACCATGCACGTTGAACTCGGCAAGCGCTGCGATCACCCATTCTTCCAGTTGCTTGACGAAACGACGCACATCCTTGCCGCGTTTGTTCAGGTCCAGCATCACATAGGCCACGCGCTGGCCGGGGCCATGATAAGTGTATTCACCGCCGCGCTTGGCCGCAAAGACCGGAAAGCGATCCGGGTCGGTCAGGTCTTCGATCCGGGCCGAGGTGCCCGCGGTGTAAAGCGGCGGATGCTCCAGCAGCCACACACATTCATCCGCTTCTCCCGCCGCAATTGCGGCCACGCGCGCCTCCATGAAGGCGACGGCATCTTTGTAATCGGTCAGCCCGTCAGTGATCTTCCATTCCATAAGTGCTCCTTACCGCCGGGGCAGGGCGAAGAAAAGAGGTCACGCAGCTTCGGTCAGGCACCGCTGCAACAGGTCAGAATAGGTTTCGGCCCCTTGCGCACCGGTCACCAGGTACTTGCCCTCAAACACCATTGACGGGACACCTGAAACACCACGGCTGGTCCAGAATTGCTGCTTTTGGCGAACTGGCGCAATGTGATCGCCCGAAGTCAGAGCCGCTTTGGCGGCGTCCCGATCCAGACCCGCCGCTTGGGCCGCATCAAGCAGGACCTCGGATTGGGATACGTCCTGTTGATTGGTAAAGTAAGCCTCGAACAGGGCCGTCTTCAACGGATGCTGGCGGCCTTGCGTTTCGGCCCAGTCCAACAGTTGATGTGCTGCAAAAGTATTCACCATCCGGCTGTCGTCATTGAAGTTGAACGTGAAGCCAAGCTCGGCGCCGATCTGGGACAGCCGATCGCGAGCCTGCTGGCTCTGCTCAACCGTAGAGCCATACTTCTTCATAATATGTTCGCGCAGGTTCTGGCCCTCTGGCGGCATATTGGGGTTCAGCTCAAAAGGATGCCATCTGAGATTAGCCAGCACGTTTTGTTCCTTCAAAGCCAGGTCCAGCTGGCGAAACCCCACGATGCACCAGGGGCACACAACGTCTGAGACGATATCAATCTGGACAATTGGGCGGGGATCTTGCGCGGTCATTGGCTGGCTCCGGGGAAGGGGGAAATAAACTCTGTCTGCAGTACAGATAAGGATGGCAACACGGAATTCAAATCGGCTTGTTTTTTGCCTCTTCACATCCTGTTCGCCACCGTCTATACGCCCCTCAACCAAGTCATTGGCAGTGCGGTCGTGGCGGAATTGGTAGACGCGCAGCGTTGAGGTCGCTGTGGGGTAACACCCGTGGAAGTTCGAGTCTTCTCGACCGCACCATATCTTGTAAGTTATTGAAAATAAAAAATAAAAACAATACCTTTCGGAGTGAAGCTCAAAAAAAATCACTGTAATTTCAACTGTTTCGTAGACCTTTACGCAATATTTTCGCATCGATTACGCATAAATTGAACGGCATCGTTTGCTTACGTACAGGCGGCAACCTGAGGTTGCCACTAGATCTGCCACTCAGAAGTTCATCGACGCCCAGCAACTTGCAAAGCATTAAATGGCGGGTGTTCAAGGGTTGGACCCCGACGATAGCTGGACCCGTCGGCTAGTGGGGGAAAGCCTAGAAGCCCGTGGAGTGGCCCGCGAAGTTGTAGCCGCTATCCTGAACCTTGATCAGGAACCCCCGAAGCCGATGTTGTTCGACATGCTGGATATTTACGCGCGGGACAACGAGTGAATTAGTTCAAATTGAGAGTGCCGAATCGATGAATAAGCTGAAAAACGTTAACAGTTTGGTAGCCATTGGCTTCTTTGTTTCCAGTTCCTATCATTTGGAACAGCGGAAACGAACAAAACACGAGAAATTCTCAGTGCTTGGATACTTCATACCTTAATATAATTCTTGTGATATCGCGGCCTGCAAGTAGGAGGCCTTTTTGCCGAAAGTTGTGAATCTACCGCATCTTAGGAAATGTACTTAGTAACGAGTTTGCTGTTCCGATCGCATGATCGGAACAGCATTTTCTTTTTGGGGTTGCATTGGCATTACGCAGACTCCCTCTTTTCACCACAGGCGGTTTCGAGTGTGCCACGAGGTCTTATGATTTTAGGGTTAACTATACCACGGAAAATCCGCTCTGGAACCATGGGATTGCTTCGAAGTAGTACGGTGATGTACCATCGAAATTGCTCAGTAGGATTCCGCTAATGTTGCTTGTATTGCATGGCGCAGGGTAGTGAGGTCTGCTCGTCTCCGGCGGCACCTACTTCATGCCCGCTTATGGCGGGAAGCATAATAAAAAACTCTGTGCCTTCACCAAGTTTGCTTCTGTAGTCTATTTCTCCTCCAAAATGCTCCACAATTTCCTTTGAAATGTGCATCCCGAGCCCTGTACCGCCTGCGTGACGTTCATCGGAAGAGTCAATCTGTGAAAAGCGATCGAAGACTTTGTCCTGGCACCCCTCGGGTATCCCTATGCCGTGGTCTTTGACGAAGAGGCGAATCTTCCCACGGACTTTTTCGCATCCGACGGTTATCTCGCCTCCATCAAGGGAAAATTTGGCTGCGTTGGAGATCATGTTGGCCAACACTTGAAGAAGGCGGGACGCATCACCTTTAACGAACAGATCTTTGTTTCCCCTTATGTCCTCCACAATTCCTACGTTGTGAGCACTGGTGTACCCGGTGTTAACGGAAATCGCTTCCTGAACCAGCGTATGTACATCAATAGTTCCTTCACGGTAGTTCATTTCACCGGCCTCCATTTTTTGTATGTCCAGCACATCATTGATAAGTGATGCTAGCCGTTCGCTGTTTTTGCACGCTAAGTGTATGAGGCTTTGCATTGAATCTGGAACTTCACCCAATGCGCCTGTGTTGATTAGGTCAAGTGACCCCTTGATCGATGTAAGAGGCGTACGCAGCTCATGGCTGACTGTCGATATGAACTGAGTCTTTGCAATGTAGGCCGCTTTTGTTCTTTCGTGCTCTGCTTTGAGCTTTTCGAGTTGCTCCAAATTCCTGCGGTAGAGCTTCAGAAACACCATCGAACAGTCGATCAGAAAATACATTACAAAGATAACGGTGAAGAAGTGCAGCCAGAGTTCAGAAGAAAGCTCGGGGCGTTCGATCCAGATATCCTTGACGACAATCAACATGAACGAAACGCCGTACATGGCCAAACGGACAATCATCGCCCACAGAAACTGATGGTTGTTCATTGCTGCAAACAACGCCGCAGCAAACAAGAAGAACATTGGCGTAAAGTGACCACCGGCGGGCTGTGCGAAAGCAACTGAAACTGCGTACAGGCAGATTGCGGCTGAGCTCAGGACCGTGTTCAACAGAATCCAAACAACCATCATACCTATTGCTTTGTGCTGGTCTGGCTTTAAGCGCGGTACGCGTTTGGCCAGCAATAAATCTTGCACTTCACAAATGAGGATCGTCCCATAGAACAGCATGGCGTTAAAGGGATCGAAGAAGAACGCAGTCAAAATGGTCGTGGCCAGATAAATAGCCTGCCGCTGCCACAGAAGCGCAAAGCTCATGGCAGTATAATCTATGATGTTTTGCAGAAGCCGGTTTTCCGTTTCACCGGAAGCCCGGTCCGGCAGATTAGCGTCGGTGGCTGTCATCCAAATGTCTTCGTTTTTCGCGCTTGGAAAGTACCAATACCGGCATAATGAGGACTTAGTTGGTCCAAATTGGGTTCACAGTTTGGCGCCAATCCTTTGAAGCCTACCGCGATTGTTGGGCGATTCACGCAAGTTTTTGGTATAGGAGGCCGCAAATTTTTTGCACAATTGCAGAGCAGGGTACCCAAAATCGAGGATCTCGTTGCTAAGTGGGAATTTTTTCACCTTAATGTGTCCGAAAGAAGGAATAATTCTAAAAGGGTTGGGGCTTGACTGCAGTTGAAATTTCGAAGTTGAGGCAGGGTACTGTCGCTCCTGTTACCGCTAGGCTTGCGACAAAGCCGGTGACACTGCTTCAGTTTGCAAGGTCAGCTGGCCGCAACATGTTTGAAGTCATCCCGGCAGAAACTCTGCGTGAAACTTATGTTCGTGGACCTTTGAACATACACTATATCTGCGATCCTGAAATGGTAACCGAATTACTCGTCGGCCAGGGCCGTTCGTTTCCCAAAGCCAAGTTCACCAAAGACATTATTGGATCGGCTGTAGGCAACGGTTTAATACTCTCAGAAGGGGAAAAATGGCGTCAGCAGAGGCGAAGGTATTCTCCATTGTTCGCCGCCAGAAACCTCCCGGTTCTGGCTCGGCATTTTGCAGAGACTGGTGTCGAGATTGCAGACTCATTGGCGGATCACGAAGGCCCAGTGGATATTGCACAAATTGCGCCTGCATCAACATTGACGAATATTTCTAGAGTGATTTTTTCAGGTAATAAGGAAGTCAGTTCAGAGCAGGTACGAGTGGGGCTGATCAAGTATTTCGAGTACATTTCTGATCTGTCCCTTTTCGATTTAATGGGTTTGCCAAAGTGGTTGCCGCGGAAAAATTGGCTACGCAGCTTGGCCCCGGTTACCAATATGCGAGACCTCGCCAGACGGGTAATAGATCAGCGTCGGGCCGAAGGCCGTAGCGAGCCATTGGACTTCCTCGATTTCATGATTGAGGCGTTGAAAACCGATTTCGAAGATGAAGCGACAACTGTTGACAACCTTTTGACCTTTGTCGTCGCTGGTCATGAAACTTCCGCTAACGCATTGGCCTGGGGATATTATCTGCTTGCCTTGCACCAAGATATGCAAGCAAGAGTTAGACAAGAAATTCGATCTGTTCGCCCAGAAGGCCTATTGGAATTCTCGGACCTGGAGACAATGCCACTCTTGCGCGCGCATGTTAAAGAGACGCTGCGGCTTTATCCCTCCGCCGCGTTTTTTGCCAGAGACGCAGCTGCGGACCTTGAAATTAAAGGGGTAAAGATTGAAAATGGCGATGCGTTGTTTTTCCCAGTTTACTCTTTGCACAGAAATGAAAAATTATGGGATGCTCCCAACGACTATCGGCCGGAACGGTTCCTGGGATCTACACTGCCTCGAGGTCAGTACATTCCGTTCGGAGATGGTCCCAGAATCTGCATTGGCGCTCAGTACGCTGAAACTGAGATCATGGTGCTTATGGCTTCGGTGCTCCGTAGAATAAATTTTTCGACTACTGAGTCAGAAATACCGGAACCAGTTTTGACGTTCACCATGCGTACCAGTGGCCCACTCATCCTCAATGCCGAACGGGTTCGCGACTAAAGTTAATATCTAAACCCTAGTGCTCGACTTCTGTTCGAGGTCGGCCTTTGCCAAAGACAAAGCTTGCTACCGGCGAGTGAGGTAAGTGTCATCGCCGTACATTTCACGCAGGACGGTATCAAACAATCTATTGTTGGCCATTTCTTTGCGATGCGGCGTGTGCTTTGAAATCGAGGGGCAGGTCGCAACAAGGCCCTTTCTGAGATTGGTCTCACGAAGATTCACCATTTTAACAGCCGTGTCCAAAGATGCGAATGCTCCAACCTTTGTAATTGAACGAAGCGACACCGGTGTACTGTTCACCACCTTAAGATGGACAGAGGCGCATCGGTTAGTGAGAACGGTCCTTAGTTCCTGGTTTAGAAAAGCTTCGGTTGGAATATTCAGGGTGCGTTCCCGTCCATGTGTAATAACGAGAAAAACGCCACTCCCTCGATAGGAATAGATTCCTCCGGCGGCCTGTGTTGTCTTTTGAATGCAAAATCCAATGTCGGAAACAGCGCGCCGAAAATCTCCAAATTCCCTCAGATCAAAGTGGTACCCCGCATCGCGAAATTTGATTGCTGTAACCCAAGAGTCAAATCGGCGCCCCCGTGAAAGCTGCTCCACATAGTTGTCGAACTCGACATACCCCAAGCATTGTTCCTGCTCGTCGATAGACAGGGGGTCTTCAAAACTGAATTTCTGATTAAAATCCAGTTCACTACGAAGACTTTCTATCGACGCTGAAGAGGATTGTGTTTTCTTTCTCTCCATCATTAGAAGATGGGCGGCGTTCATACGGCTGCGCAATTCGAAGAAGTCGAAGGGCTTAGTTATGTAATCAAATGCGCCTTCTAAAAATGCCCTCTCGATGTTCTGCCTGTCATCTAGAGCAGTTAACATTATAACAGGTGTTTCCAGATTGTCCGGCAAGTTTCGGATTTGCGAAAGCAACTCTATCCCAGAGGTTCCGGGCATCTGAATGTCAACAAGCAGACAGTCGAATGGGGATTCCGCTGCTTCTATCTGCCGGAGCGCTTCATCAGCTGAACTGGCGGCAACCACTTTGCAGTTTTCGAGTTCAGGAAGTGCTGATTGGAGCAATTTCAGAATGTCAGGATCATCATCAACCGCCAGAACAGCAAGCGCGGTCTTTCTTTGTGCTCGAAGCTCCAACTTTTTTTGGAACCGATCACTTACGAATGTGGAATGTCTCATAACTGGTGAACCACCGATATCCTCATAACGGGTTAAACTTATGAGGCGAGTGGGTCGAAACAGCGGCAAAAATGGAGAAAATCGTCGTAGAAAGGGGTTTTTTCTTGACCTTTATTTGGCGCCAGCGGCTTCAACGACGAGTTGCCAGTTATTGTTGTGAACTACCGTCGCATTCTCTTAACATTTTTTTTTTGGCAATTTGTTCGTGCCTAAGAGCAGTCTAAGATCGCAAAACTACGGAATTGAACCACGGTTGGAAGTTCAAACATCAATTCTGGAAACCCCACTAACATGCAAAACAGCCGCGGTTTCCCAATAGTCTGAAAATCAATCATAGTTGCTAAGAAATCTGCGCCGAGCGTCCAAGAGTACAAAAGACGCCCTAGTGGCTGAGTGGTTCCATTTACTTATGGATGTTGAACAAAACCGACTGACTGACGGTGCCATCGATGGAAAACTTTGCGCCGACAGGCGAGGCATTGATGCCCAGTCGCCGTGACCACCGTGCCCAGACTGAGGGGACGATGCCCAGTATGCTGGTCGCACCACCTTCCATCGCGACAGTAGTCATCTGGTGAAACAACTCCTGTTGAACCAGCAGCCTGCGTGACGATGCAACATCCTTTGCCACGAAGAAACGGGATGCTTCCCAAACAGAGTGCTTTACCGGGGCGTCCATAAATAAAACGTCAGATGGTATTCCTTTAAGGATACCTCTTTGCGCGTCGCGCAGCATATAACTATATACGCCGCATTCTGCAGTCGTGGGTAGAAGTCGCACACCTCCTAAAACTTCACCGAATTCATGCAACACAATCCATCGACAGGCTGGCGTGTCGTATTGGTCGAATTCCATCCCGTCAGCTTCACCGACTTGCCACTTTAACTGGTCAATGAAAATTGACTTTCTGGTTTCAAGGTATTTTGCCAGCAGGGTGCCATACTCGTAAATATTGCGAAAATTAAGTGTAGTCGCGCGAATATTGCCAATGTCACCACGTGACGTTGGCGGAATGTTTTTGACAGCAAAAATTTCTAGTCGCGCTAAAGCATTTGGTGCGCCTGAAGTCCCGTTAGCAGGTGTCAGTTCCGGAAACCCCTCCGGGAGCGGGTATGTCTGCTTATACCTGAGTGGTCTGTCCATATTTTACTCATATTTTTGACACACTTATGGCAAGATTCAGCTCAGCAAGTCCACAACCCTATGCGGTAGTTGTCCGAATAGATGGATAGGTGTGTCTAAATCTCCTCCCTCCCTTTGGTTGAGTTTACTGACTGACCAAAAACTTTAGATAGTTCTTGGCTGTTATTTTCTCCCGCAGGCTTCATTTATTCCCTCGCGTCTGGCAACATTTTGAAAAAAGACAGCTTCTTTTGCGTATTCCTTTCGAATTCACGATGGATCAGGCGCCGTCTCGCTTTCCGATAATGTTTCGAGGTAGCCGTGACGGCTGATAGGAGCAAAATCAAAATGGCATCAAGAATTGGAGGGATTTACTTTTCAATATGCGCACTTGCGCGGAAAATATTGTGCAAATTAAAAAAAATGCACAGACATAAGGAAGCCCGCCTTATGTCACCGTTTTGCCGCCTTCGTAAGAGAGGATGAAGAAACCCTGAGTGTTTTATGCGCCAGCCAAACGTTGCCTTAAGTCTGCAATGCCCAACGTTTGGTGAGGTGCAAAAGGTTGGTGAAAAGTTATGCGTATACTTGCTGTAGACGACGATCCGAGCATCCTGGAGTTGCTAGATAAAGTTCTGGACGCGTTCGGTTATAAAGATGTCGTCACCGCCAGAAGTGGGCGGGAGGCCATTGAAATACTGTCGAGACCTAACGAAGCGTTCGACTGCTTGCTACTTGATGTGCAGATGCCGCAAATGAACGGCATTACTCTTTGCGAAGAAGTGCGAAAACTACCGGAACACACGTACACGCCCATTATCATGGTGACCGCCATGGTACAAAAAGAGTACATCGACGAGGCATTCGGAGTTGGGGCCACAGACTACGTTACAAAGCCTTTTGAGTTCTCTGATCTGAAGCAGAGGTTGTCCGACGCGTATAGGATGGCAGCGGAACGCAGAGCCGCAATCGAGGTGCTCGAAGCTGAAGCGGATTTTGAGTTGTGTTTTGACAATAGTCCGGACGTTCGCTTAAGTGATCCGCAATGTTTCGGAGAATTGCCCGGATTCATTGGGTTAGCTGAATTTGAGAACTACGTAATTCAGCTTTCAACGATGCACTCCATGGCTGCAAAACTTGTGGCGGTTAAATGCACAGGCGCTGAACAAATCTATAAGACGAGCACGGTCAGTGAATTCCGTAATGCCATGACTTTAGCTGGCACAGCAGTTCTGTCAGCTAATCAGGAAGGGCGTAAAGTGGCGACCTATTGGGGGAATGGCGTGTTCTTGGTGATCTACGACAATCAAATTGACTTGAGAGTGGACCAGTTGGGTGCTCCGCTTCCGGAAGCATTGAAAGATATTTCCGGTGATGCCACTTCAGGCCGGCCAATTGGCTTCCAGGTGAGCGAAGAAGTTATGCTAAAAGCCAAAACCAAGATGGAGGCGTTGTTCTTGATAGACAAGGCCGTCGAAATGGCTGAAATGTCGGAAGGTCGAGCGGCGAATATCGGTTGAAAAACTGCACACATGGATGGTGATTATGACCAGATACTGGTGGAAAGAGCACGTTAAAACGCCCTAAGTTTTTTTGGGGGGGGAAGTAAAGCTACGCGCTCATTCATAGGGCGGTCAAACTGTGTGCATTTGCCCTACTTTGTTCGATCCTAGCGCCCATCCGGCGGCAACAATTCGGAGAAAGAACCCGTCAGCCTTTTCTCGGGGTCCGACTTGATGCGAGATCTGGTATCCCCGCCTTTCTTTCATTCCCTGAATAGTAAACTCTTATCTTTCTATGGCTTCACACCCAAGATGCGCTCATTTGTTTCTGCGCCTTGCTCTGTAAACCCAAGCGAAGTGGGTTGGGCCGCTGACGGCAATTCCTCCAATTTGGTCCTTCGGTTTGCCGCGTGACCACTACCAATATTTGGGCCCCCCTCAGGTTCTCAAATAATCCCAAGAGTTCTGCGGAATTTTCGAACTCTCCAACTTCTTGGCACAGTTTTGTATGAGGGTTCAGTTTTGAGTGCAGCAGCTAAGATATTGAAAAATAGAAAATTAGTAAACGGCATTGGTATAGTAATTGCCCTGTTAATCGGGTCAGTATTTTTGGCTGTCGTATCGCCTGAGTTTGGTTTCGTCACGGGCTTATTGCTGTTGCTTGTGCCGGGGTTTGCGCTGATCAAGCCGCTGCCTAAGCTCAAGCTGGGCCATAGAGGTTTTAGCTTCGCTGTATTGTCCTTCGTCGGGATGCCAGCCACGTTCAGGTCACTTAGCATGGTAAACAAACAAGAGGAAGTTGAATCAGCGTTACTTAAACAAGACAACCCAGAGGCATACCTTCCCTCGCTAAAAGACAAGGACCAAGAACTCTGGATTTCCGAAATGGCGGATATCGGCCCGGAACGGTATGCTGCCGAATTAGTTCGAATTGATAAAGAGCAGGAACTTCGCCATGCGGAGGCAGCGGCACGGTGTGAAGCAGAAAACCCTCTGCACGCGCAAAGCGTGTGCCATAACTATCTGGACGAAAAAACCGGAGCCGATTGACAGCCTCCACAACACACAATACCTCCTTGCACAGCACACATTTTGAGAAACCAGACGGCTAAAGAAGGGCGTTTTGCTCATAAAAATATTGGGTCTGAGAAGCTAGTTCGAAATCGCCAGATGCTTCTCGACCGCACCATTATACTCCCGAAACACATGAATTTCAGCGCCTTTGTCGTGTAGAGTTGCACCAGTTTGCTCTGGAATGACCACTTCACTATTTCCTGTCTCGCCCACGCGGATCGGGATGTGTATGAGTGGGCAAGACTTTTTGGGAAGGATAATATGTCTCAGTCCATCACCGTGTTCACAACGATGAAGAACGAAGGCCCGTATATGTTGGAATGGGTTGCGTTCCACAAAACACTGGGCGTCGACCATTTTGTGATTTTCACCAACGACTGTGATGACGGAACGGACAAAATTGCTGCAAGGTTGCAAGAGCTTGGCTTGGCCACTCATGTCAGCAATGAAGTGAAAGAAGGAGGCAATCCCCAGCACCAGATGCTGCGCCGCGCGCGCCGCCAACCCAAGGTCAAAGAGGCCGACTGGCTGCTGTGTCTGGATGTAGATGAGTTTTGGAATATCCGCTGCGGCGACAACGGATTTCATGACCTTATTGCCGAGGTCGAGCAAAAAGCAGGGCAACCGGCCGATGCGATATCTTTTGCGTGGAAGTTGTTTGGAAGTTCGGGAAACATCAGTTTCGAAGACAGGCCAGTGACCGAGGTTTTCTCGATGGGGGATCAAGAGTTCTCCTATCATTCAAGCCGCGCTTTTGGGCTGAAAACGCTGTTCCGAAATAATGGCAAGTTCACCCGGTTTGGTCCGCATCGCCCAAAGGGATTTGACGAGGAGGTAGCGCCTGACATCGCTTGGTCAGATGCTGGCGGAAAGCTGTTTCCAGCCGATAAAGTCGGTTGGCGGGCGTGGCGCGGGTTCGACCATTCCCTGGGACGCATCCACCACTATTCAGTCCGGTCCATGGACGGGTTTCTGGTCAAGCGCGACCGGGGACGCACAAACCACATCAAGGTGGATCAGGGACAAGCCTACTGGCAGGACATGAATGCCAACAAAGAGGCCGACCAATCCATCTTGCCTGCCGCACGCCGCGCCGCACCTCTGCTGGCCGATCTGAAGGCGGATGAAGAGTTGAACGAATTGCACGCGCAGGCCTGCGACTGGCACCGAGCCAAAGTGTCCGAAATCAAGATGCGCCCGGAATGGGTAGAGTTTCGCGTCTGGCTCGCCGATAACCTGATTTGATCACTATGGCCGAAGACCTATCGAAAGAGCAGCTGAAACCGGAACACCCTGATCGCAAGACAGGGTATGAGCGTATCCTGACGGATCCCGCTCCGCCTTGGTTTGTCGAGCTGTACCCCGGCGGCGACGGCACTGGGTACTTTCAAAAGCTGGAACGCCACTCGATCCTGTTCCATCAGCGCTACCCGAAGCGTCTGGTAGTCAGCTTCGACAATATCGCCAACGCCAATGACCTGTCCTTCGCGCGCGAGCCGTGGGGCTGGAAATTCTTTCGCGACGAAGGGTGGTCCCACATGGGCGTCTTCGCGCGCACCAAGGCATGGTATCGCGACCCCGAGATCATTTCCTATTTTGAAAACAAGGTCGCCGAGGGGTTCTTTGACCGGTTCGATCAGGTGGTTTTTGCAGGCGCATCGATGGGCGGCTTTGGGGCACTGACCTTTTCGGCGCATGTACCCGGCGCGCATGTGATCGCGTTCAACCCTCAGACAACATTGGATGAACGGCTGGTGCCTTGGGAAACCCGCTATAGGTTCGGCCGCGTACAGGATTGGGATTTGCCGATGAGCGATGCGGCTCAAACTGTTCAGACAGCTGGTAAGGCCTACGTCTTTTACGACCCATTCTTTGATTTGGACCGGCAGCAGGTTCAGCGTCTGCAGGGCGACAACGTGATGTTGCTCAAGACCTGGTTTTCAAACCATTTCGCGGCGCCCATGCTGCGCAAGCTGGATATCCTCAAGCCCGTGATGCTGGGGGCGATGGACGGCTCACTGGATACGGTTGGGTATTACAAGATGATGCGCGCCCGACGTCGCCTGCCTATGTATATTCGGGGGATTGAGGCAATAGGCGCCGAGCGGCACCCTGACTTGGCGGCAAAAGCCCGGCAGCGGTTCCGCCGACTGCGCCGGCAGGCCATGGCCGAGAAGGAAAGGGACGCCTCGTGAGCGCCGCCAAAGGTGTGTTTGTCGGTCAGCGCAAGGACCGCATGGGCGCGCGGTTGCTGATGATGCTGACTTGCATCCGGCTGGCCGAAGATTTCGGCACGACCTACCGGGTGAATTGGTTCCCGCAGGGCGCGGACGCACCCGAGCTTGACCACCCACAAGAGTTGTTCGCGCAGGACTGGATGGATGAACATTTCCTTACTCCTAAGGAGTTCGGAGCTCTTTCGCAGAATGCCTTGCCAATCTGGTCCTTCCAAAGCGACACCTCGTCCGACCGCCTGATTGCGCATCTCAACGCCGGACGGTCGGTGTTGGTCGAGGAAGGTTTCGAGGTGCTGGCCTTCCCGTGGGAGGACGTCGAGACCATCCGGCCAAGGTATCGCGACTTCATCCACCGGGTCGGGTTCACGGAAGAAATACGCGAAATTATGGATTGCGCGGATGCCAGACTGTCAGGGCAGGGTGTATCTGCCTATCACATCCGCCGTGGTGATATTTTGAATGGGTTGCCGTGGAAGCACACGACCTGGCCCGCAAAGATCGAACCCGAAGAACTGTATGAGGCACATCTGGCGAAGAACACCGATAAAGGGGCCATTATGTTCTCGGACCAGCCGGAACTGATTGCCCGGTTTCAGAAACAGTTTCCGCATCTATTGCAGATGTCAGACATTGCTGATGTCTCAGGCATGACGCGAGCAAAGCGGGATTTTCTTGAACTCTACACAATGTCGCGGGCGGATCAGGTAATTGCGCCTGCAGTTTCGGCATTTTCGATGGCGGCCTCACGGATTGCAGGACATCAAAGCAAGATGTTTCGGGACGTTCTCTCAGAAGACGAACTCAATGCCGCTAACGAGAAAGTCGTTCAGAGACTGTCCAAAGGAGATACGGGGTTTCTAAATCCGTCCGAAGCTGCACACATTTACGCAAAAGCGACGTTTCATCTGTTTGATTTTCGCGCTGAGGATCGCACTGCATTGGCAACGGAGATTGGAAACCAGATCCTTGAGGCCGGAGCGGACAATGCGTTCCTGCCAGTGTTACAGGCAATTAACTTTTTCTATTTGCGGCGAGGCGACGAAGCATTGCAGATGGCCGATCGGGCGTTGGGAGATATTAACCTCTGGCCCGAGGACCACGCGGTAGCGCGCGCGTTGAGGGCTGCGGTTCTGGGCTCTCAGAAAAAAAGGTGGATGGCGGCACGAGAATTCAGCTTGGCGTTTTGGGCCAAACCTCTGCGGCCGGATGTTACAATTTTTGGGTCGCGCCTGTTGTTCCGTGATCAACTTGCTTTCAGGGCACTGCCACCAATCGACTGGGCTGTTCAGAAATCAATTCGTAGATCTTGGTTCAATTTCAATGCACATGTTGCGCAACGGAAGGTTATTGCCCGCCGTCCGTGTAACTTTGATCTCATTCTTCTGGATTGGTCCGTTCTGTCTCTGGATGAACGCGCGCGGCGTTTGAAAGGCAACAGAGAACGTCTTTTGGCGCTGCAAGATGGTCTTAAGACCATGAAGAACTTGTCACCAGATGCCCAGTTTTCCGAGGATAGCCCCGAGCACAAAAGTTTGACATCCGTGCTGCAGGTTCGTCTGGGCCGGATGCCAAATGAAAAGGCCATTGATGTTGCGCAATGGGTTTGTACACAACGTCCGGACAATCCTCTTTATCAGAAACGTCTGTCAGAACTATATGAAGCGGAAGGCGACAATTCGCGGGCGCGTTTGGCGATGGCGGATGCATTAGCCTGTGATCCCGGTAATCCGTTTCTGATTTTCGCGATGGGGTGTTTTCTGGACCGGATTGGCGCAGAAGAGCAGGCACATCAACAAATTATGGAAGCAGCCGACATCGATGACAATACAGCGGCAATACAGGGTGCTGCAGGGCAATTATTGCTTCGACAGGGAGAAAAGGCCAAAGCCCGAAAATACCTGTCCCGGGCGCGTGACCTTTGCCCCAAACTCAAGCGGTTCTCGAACCAACTTAAACGGGCAGGTGGGTAATTGACCGGATTTCCCCTTGGTAGTTCCACTAATTCAACGTAATTTACCGGCAAATTCAGAATGATCCCGATTAGTTCCGGGCAAAAACAACGAACAGGGCAGTCAATCATGACCGATCAGGACCCTCGATATATCAGTGTCACTCCGATGAAGAACGAAGGCCCGTTCGTGCTAGAGTGGGTGGCCCATAACCGTGCGATTGGTATCGACCAGATGGTCGTGATGACCAATGACTGCACCGATGGTACCGATGCCTTGCTGCAACGGTTGGATGAAAAGGGCATTCTGATCCACGTCGACAACAACTCGCGTCGCAAGACCAGTCCTCAAAAACGGGCCTATAGGACTTTTCTGAAGATGGAAGTCGCACGCCCGCAGGATTGGGTCGTGGTGATCGACGCCGACGAACATATCAACGTAAAGACCGGTGATCATACGCTGCGGGCTTTGTCCGATGCCATTCCGGACGCCAAGACGATCTCAATGACGTGGCGGTTGTTCGGAAACGCAGGCGTTGTGCGGTATGAAGACCGGTTTTTGTCGGATCAGTTCCGACAGGCTGCCCGTGAACAGACTTACCGGCCGCCGCAGGCATGGGGCTTCAAGACCATGTTTCAGCGGGAGATTTGGGATGGGTTGGGTGTTCACCGCCCCAAAAAGCCGACCGTTGAAACCATCGAAGAATGTCATTGGTACAACGGATCAGGCCAACTGATGCCTGAACGATACTATGAAAAAAGCTGGCGATCGGCCCGTGACTCGGTCGGGTATGAGTTCGTGCAGGTCAACCATTACGCACTGAAGTCCTGTGAAAGCTATCTGGTCAAAAAGATGCGCGGTCGGGCCCACCATTTGGGGGAAAGCCTTGGTCTGGAATACTGGAACATGATGAACCAGAACGCCGAGACGAATACCTCGATAGACGTGGTTTTGGATCGCAAACGTGGTTTCTATTACGAAATGCTCTCTGACCCCGAGGTTGCGCGTCTTCATCATGCGTCTTGCGATCTTCACCGCCAACAGATCGCGCAATTGCGTGACCTGCCCGAGATGCAGGACCTCATGCAGCAGATGACGGCAGGTTTCACGGCCAATCAGCAGGCGTAATACGAAACGGTTCGGGGACAGGAGCTGAGAAATGCTTTGGCTGCATATGGGGATGCCCAAAACGGGCACAACTGCCTTGCAGGGGTTTTTGCGCCGAAACCATGCGGTGATGGACGAAATCGACCTGCACTATATGGAAACAGGCCGGCGCAGGCTGGAAGGTAGTAGTCGGCTCGCCATAAGTCACAACATTGTCGCCTTTCACATCAACCAAAGCGCTGATCCGATGGATCCGTTTCGGTCCGCGATGACCACCGAATATGACACCCATGCGGATAAGACCTGTGTTGTCTCTTCCGAGATGTTCTATGGCTGCAATCTGAATCGGCTGGCCGAGGTTTTTGCTGATATCCCCTCGCGTGCGTTGACGATCACTTATTATTGCCGCCGGTATTCCGATTTCTTCGAGGCTGATTACAAACAGCGGGCCAAGGCAGGGCGGCTTTCCAACGGCGGGACAGAGTACATCCGCCAGCAACTTGATCTTATCCGCAATCACCCGGAACGGTTGAGCTTTTCTGCCAAGCTGGCCGAAATCCGCGCTGCCTTTCCCGGCGTCACCGTTGCTCCGCTTTTATACGAACGCGCGGGCATGGTGCGGGGGAATGTCGTCGATGACTTCCTGTCTCGGATCGGTACGCCATTGGCTGAGGAAGTTTCAGCAGGAGCCGTGTCCAACCCGTCGCAATCCCGCGCGGCGAGCGAAGCTTTTGGTGTCATCTCCCGTGCGCTGGGGCGTAAGAAGAGCCGCCAGTTACGCCGGATATTTGTCGATGATCCTGTCATGGTGCGCCGGAATGATGTGCTGGAACCCGATGAGCGCGCTTGGCTAGACGAATTCGTGGCCAAGCAGGATACCGCCTTTCAGGAAGAGTTCTTTCCCGACCGGCCCGAACTGTTCACCCCGACAAAACTAAGCGATGAGGACAAGATGTTTCGCCGGGATACGCCCGAAGAGTATGAGGCTTTGCGTAAAGCCTCTGAGATTGTGTTTCGGTTGGCTTTGGACGTCTGATCGTTATTCCTGAACGGCGATTTCCTGACGCTGTTTTCCGGTCGTCTTGTCAAAAATTAGGATGCGGTTGTCATCGGTCACGACCGCGTACCAGTTGCTGCCGATGGTCACGGCCTGAGCTTTGGCCCCGTCCGGCAGTTCGATTTGATCGGGCAGGGAAGGGGTTCTGTCCGATAGTCGGATGACAATCAGTGCGAATGTCACTAGAACCCCGCCAATCATCACCGCGGTCAGCAACATGACCATGCGCCGCAGCAAGCGAAGCTGAGGTGTTTCCTGCGGTTCTTGGGGTTCGGAAGGGACAGTCATGGGCACCCGCCAGATTGAATTTCAGATCGCGGCCGATCCGCCGCCACGCCTTGATAAGGCGCTTTCGCGGGATGTACCAGCGGATGAAAACCTGTCGCGTACCCGTTTGACCCGTCTGATCGAGAACGGTGAGGTGACAATCGACGGTGTCGAAGTTCGGGACCCAAAGGCCAAGGTGGCCGAAGGTGCCTTGGCGTTGATCTCCGTCGCCGAAGCCGAAGAAAGCCACATCGGTCCAGAAGATATCCCGCTGAACGTCGTCTATGAGGACGCGGACCTGATCGTCATCAACAAACCGGCAGGCATGGTCGTTCACCCTGCGCCGGGCTCGCCCAACGGAACACTGGTCAATGCCTTGCTGCATCATTGCGGTAAGGACCTGTCAGGTGTGGGGGGCGTAAAACGCCCTGGCATCGTGCACCGCATCGACAAAGAGACCAGCGGCTTGCTGGTGGTCGCCAAGTCTGACGCGGCCCACCACGGTCTGGCGGCGCAGTTCGAGGCGCATAGCGTCGAACGCTATTACCGCGCGATTTGCTACGGCGTACCGGATGCGAATGACCCACGTTTGCGCGGCATCAAGGGTGTCAGCTTTGAACCGGGCAATATCATGCGCCTGACCACGCAATTGGCGCGCCACAAAAACGACCGGCAGAAACAAGCGGTTCTGTTCCACGGTGGTCGGCATGCGGTAACTCGGGCGCGGTTGGTCGAGACATTTGGCAACCCGGCAGGCATCGCGCTGATTGAATGTTGGCTGGAAACCGGCCGAACGCACCAGATCCGTGTCCATATGGCCCATGCCGGGCATGGGCTGGTTGGCGATCCGGTGTATGGGGGCAAGCGCAAGCTTGCGGCGAAAGCCTTCAGTGCTGCCGCTGCTGAGGCTGTGCGCAGTTTTCCGCGACAGGCGCTGCATGCCGCAGTTTTAGGCTTTGAGCACCCTGTGACAGGCGAAAATCTTCGGTTTGAGGCCGATTTGCCAAATGATATGGAATTTCTGATTGAACAACTGCGCGCGCCGCTGACATAATACGCAAACATACGTGAGTAACGCGTTCTTAGCTTTCCTTTATCAATCGTTAATTTCAAACTGTTAACGGTACCTCTTGAATGGATCGGGACTTATTCCCATATCCCATGTTAACGAAGTAAACATTTGTCGGAGGGACATGAATCATGGCAAATTACGCAAATCTCCCCGCGCCGACGCCCGAGGGCGGCCTGAACCGCTATATGCAGGAAATTCGCAAATTTCCGCTGCTTGAGCCGGAAGAAGAGTACATGCTCGCCAAGCGTTGGGTCGAAGAGCAAGACACTGAAGCTGCACATAAGATGGTCACGTCGCACCTGCGATTGGCGGCCAAGATCGCTATGGGCTATCGCGGCTATGGCCTGCCACAGGCCGAGGTGATTTCCGAGGCTAACGTGGGCCTTATGCAGGCCGTGAAAAAGTTTGACCCGGAAAAAGGTTTCCGGCTGGCGACCTATGCAATGTGGTGGATTCGTGCCTCGATCCAGGAATACGTTCTTCGGTCGTGGTCGATGGTCAAGTTGGGCACTACATCGGCGCAGAAAAAGCTGTTCTTTAACCTTCGCAAGGCCAAGGCCCGTATTGGTGCGCTGGAAGAAGGCGACCTGCGTCCTGAAAACGTCAAGCGGATCGCTACTGATCTGGGCGTGACCGAAGCTGAAGTCATCAGCATGAACCGCCGGATGTCTGGTGGTGATGCCTCGCTGAACGCGACCGTCGGGTCCGAGGGCGAAGGCACCATGCAATGGCAGGACTGGCTTGAGGACGAAGATGCCGATCAGGCGGGCGATTACGAAGCCCGCGACGAGCTTGACGCCCGCCGCGAGCTTCTGGCGGCTGCGCTGGATGTCCTGAATGACCGGGAAAAGGACATCCTGACTCAGCGCCGTCTGATGGATCAGCCCGTCACGCTGGAAGAGCTCAGCACGCAGTACAATGTCAGCCGCGAGCGCATTCGACAGATAGAGGTTCGTGCCTTCGAGAAGCTGCAGAAAAAGATGCGCGAACTCGCCCGTGAAAAGGGCATGCTGGGTACTGTCTGACCCAATTGGTTCAGCCCGCCACAATGGCGGGCTGATTTTCTTTAGACGAAGATAAAGCTGTCTTCGGTCAGATGTCCGGCCCCAACGCCCGCCAGGACAATACTGTCCCCGTCACCTAGATCGATCGTGGTCTGGAAGAAGCCACCCGATATATCATCTTCGATATCTTCGAACCCGGCGATGCCTTCGTAGCCGGACAAGTCAATCTTGTCCTTGCCGACCCGGAAGTCGACGATCCAATCATCGCCATCCCCGTTTTCAATGACAAACATGTCTTTGCCACGTCCACCGAACATGATGTCATCATCGGCTCCACCGTCGATCACATCGGCCCCTCTGCCGCCGAATATCGTATCTTCGCCTTCATCACCGCGCAGAATGTCTTTGCCACGACCGCCAAAGATCACGTCGTGTCCAGCGCCTCCAAGCGCGACATCATTGCCTCGGCCAGTATTGATGACATCATTTCCGCCACCACCATGAACGAAGTCCTGACCGCGCCCGGTAAAGTAGAACTCGTCCGAGTCGTCGCCGAGGATGAAATCGGTGTTCTTCTGACCCAGAATGTCCGTAACCGATACAGGCAGAAGGACTCCGTTTAGGGCGTGAATGATCCCGTTTGTGGCTTCAATATCGGTTTGGATGATACCCGGATCGGCGATGCCGTCATCCGCATCGCCCAGACTTGGTGGGGCGCTTTGAAGGTTCAATTCAACTGACGAACCCTGCAACGTTTCGATCTGCGCGCCGTCGCCCAAGCCGGCAACGGCAGCCAGGTCGAATTCCCCGTTCACCACGTGGTATTTCAGAACCTCTGTCAGCAGGGGGATGGGATCCCCTCCGCCCAACAGAGTCAGCGCCTTGACGATGTGCCCCAACGCGCCTGCTTCGTCCGAACCTGCATAGCCCAATGCCTGGGCAAGTCCGATAAAGGCGGCGTCGGTCGGGGCGAATACAGTAAGGCTGGCCTCGGGGTCATCCAGTACCCCAGCAAGGCCGGCGGCAACAACGGCCTCGCGCAGGATGTCAAAATCTCCGTTGTTGTCATCGAACGAGCCGACGGCTCCGCTCATCAACACGGTTCCGGTAATTGTCTCTGTCGGTGTTGGCATGTCTGGCAATCTCCCACCCAGTTGGTCACAACATCAATCCCGGGTGCTTTGAACGGACAATGCCGACTACCCGGTGACATAGTTGCTACGGCGCAGACAATGAAACGGATCAAGAAATTCTCAGGTTTGCGTGCGTTAATGGGCGGAAAACACCACGAACCCCCTGACTTTAAAGCGATTCCCTGATAGAGACGGCACAAGCTAACAAAGGATGAGGCGGCGGTATGCAGCAACCTGTTCAATGGGGCGTTCTGGGCGCCGCAAAATTCGCACGACAGTTCATGTCGCCGGCAATTCACGCGGCGGACGGGGCCCGGTTGGCAGGTCTTGCCACGTCGGACGCAGCCAAGGCTGAGCCGTTCCAGCAGTACTGCCCTGATCTGACGGTTTATGGCAGCTATGACGCCCTTTTGGCGGATCCCAAAATCGACGCGGTCTATATCCCGCTGCCCAACCACCTGCATGTCGAATGGAGCCTCAAGGCACTGGATGCCGGCAAGCATGTTCTGTGTGAAAAGCCCATGGCCATGTCCGCGCCCGAGTTTGAAGCGCTGATCGAAAAGAGGGATCAGACCTGTTTGCTGGCGGCCGAAGCGTACATGATCGTGCACCACCC
The DNA here is from genome assembly GCF_059610905.1 of Ruegeria sp. CDSC002. Lineage (NCBI taxonomy): Bacteria > Pseudomonadati > Pseudomonadota > Alphaproteobacteria > Rhodobacterales > Roseobacteraceae > Ruegeria > Ruegeria sp. CDSC002. Next base: position 546,011 of record NZ_JBXWOM010000001.1, on the reverse strand, counting down.
GCAGTGGCAATTCGTACGGCAACTGATCGCGGATGGGGCGATCGGAAAGCTTGTGCATGTGACCGGCGCGTTCAGTTTTGACAACCGCGCGGACACCGGCAACATCCGAAACCGGGCCGAAACCGGTGGCGGTGGGCTGCGCGATATCGGCGTCTACGTGATTGGAAGCGCCCGGTTCGCCACTGGGCAAGAACCAGTTTCGGTGCAATCCGCGATCCGCTGGGAAGATGGCATTGATGCCTTCACCGAGATACGCGCGCAATTCCCCGATTTTACCTATTCAAGCTACGTCTCGATCCGGATGCACCCGCATCAGGAAATGGTGTTCCATGGCGAGGGTGGCGTGATCCGCCTGACCGCGCCTTTCAATGCGCGTGTTTTTGGTGAGGCACGGGTGGAACTGCATCGTCCGGGTCTTGAGGTTCAGGTCACGCGGTTCCCGGGCGACGATCACTACAAGCTTCAGGTCGAGGCGTTTTGCCAATCAGTCCGCGACGGGTCTGATTACCCATGCCCGTTGGAATTCTCGCGCGGAACGCAGGCAATGATTGACAGGGTGTTTGAGGGCGCGGTCGCCCTCTGACTTGCCACGCAGCGCTCGGCTGGACTAATCTGGCTGTCACCTGATCAGGAGGGAGACCATGGCAGGCGGTTGGGCGCGTGATGGCGCGGTGAGCGAACAGATTGAAGCGTCCATTACGGACGAACTGGCCCGGATGCAGGCGCAAAAGCGGCCTGTCGGGGAAAGCCGGACCCATTGCGCCGAATGTGAAGAGCCGATTCCAGAAAAGCGGCGAGCTGCCATTCCCGGTGTTAAACTCTGCCTGGATTGCCAGCAGGATCGGGACGGGGCCTTCAAGGGCCGTTCCGGCATCAATCGGCGCGGTTCTAAAGACAGTCAGTTGAAGTAAGCGGGGCACAAGGATGCCCGACACCAAAGAGAAGCAGCCACTCTTGCAAAACGGGCTGGTTCTTGGGTTTCTTGCGGCTTTCCTGTGGGGCACGCACAGCGTCATAGTCCGCTACCTGACCAGCGATCTGGGAGGGCTGCAAATTGCGGTAACGCGCCTGTTCATCGCAGCCATCGCCATCTATTGCATGCTGCGCGTGATGCGGGTCGCTGTTTCAATCCGGTTGAATGATTGGAACTTTCGGCTGGCCGTTCTGTCCACTGTGGTCAACTACATCCTGTTCCACATCGGGCTTGAACATACCGGTGCAGCCAATGCCATGGTTCTTGAGAACACGGCGCCATTCTTTGTGCTGATCTTCTTGTATTTCTTTGCCGACACGCCCGTTACGCGCTCAGACGTACTTGCCACGGGATTGGCGATTTTCGGCGTGTTCCTAACGGTTTATCAGGATTTCCAAGGCGGTGGAGAGCCCCTGTTCGGAGACTTGCTTGAAATCGGAGCAGGCCTAAGCTGGGCGGTTTTCCTAATCTCGAGCAGCCGGGCGATGCGAAATTCTGAAACGACCGGAGAACGTCTGAACTTCCTATTTGGGATATTCTTGTGCTCGGGTGTGCTTTTGGTCCCACTGGCCGCATTTTCACTGCAAATACCAACGGCCAACGATGTCGTGTTCCTGATTTTGTTGGGGGTGCTACCAACCGCTTTGGCCTACTACCTCTGGTACGAGGCCGCCGCGCGGGTTTCGACGTTGACTGCGACCTTGATGTTCGCCGCATCCGTGGTGTTTACGTTCATCAACTCAGCCCTGTTTCTGGGGGCCGCAATCACGCCGGTCGCGGCCCTAGGGGCTGTGTTGATTGTGGTCGCCATTTTCCTGACGACCAAAAGCCAGAAGTGACTAGTTTTCCATCGCTTCCAGCTCGTCGATAAAGCCGGAAATCATCGACAGACCCTTGTCCCAGAATTTGGGATCGCTTGCATCCAATCCGAACGGTGCCAGCAGTTCCTTGTGGTGTTTGGACCCACCAGCGCGCAACATTTCGAAATACTTGTCTTCGAACCCGTCCGCACCGCTTTCGTAGACCGAGTATAGCGCGTTCACCAAACCGTCACCGAACGCATAGGCGTAGACGTAGAACGGTGAATGGACGAAGTGCGGGATATAAGCCCAGAAGGTCTCGTACCCATCCATGAATTCAAATGCGGGCCCAAGGCTTTCGGCCTGAACGCTCATCCACAAAGCGTTGATGTCATCCGGGGTCAGCTCGCCCTCGCGTCGGGCCGCATGCAGCTTGCATTCAAAGTCGTAAAAGGCGATCTGACGTACGACCGTGTTAATCATATCCTCGACCTTACCGGCCAGCAGCACCTTGCGTTGTTCCGGGGTTTCGGCCTTGTCCAACATCTTGCGGAAGGTCAGCATTTCACCAAAGACCGAAGCCGTTTCTGCCAACGTCAGTGGGGTCGAAGACAGCATCTCGCCCTGATCGGCCGCCAGTACCTGGTGGACGCCGTGCCCCAGCTCATGCGCCAGTGTCATCACGTCGCGCGGTTTGCCGAGGTAGTTGAGCATCACATAGGGGTGAACCTCGGTGACGGTTGGGTGCGCAAATGCGCCCGGAGCTTTACCGGGCTTCACGGCCGCGTCGATCCAACCCTTCGAGAAAAACGGAGCCGCGATTTCACCCATTCGGGGATCGAAGGCAGTGTAGGCGTCCATGACCGTCTTCTCTGCTTCGTCCCAATCAACGATGCGCGTGTCTTCCATCGGCAGGGGTGCGTTGCGGTCCCAAACCTGCATTTTGTCCAGGCCCAGCCATTTGCGTTTCAGCTCGTAGTAGCGATGGCTGAGCTTGGGGTAGGCGGCCACAACCGCCTCGCGCAGAGCCTCAACGACCTCGGGTTCCACGTCATTGGACAGGTGGCGACCGGTTTGCGCGGTCGGCATGTTGCGCCAGCGATCTACGATTTCCTTTTCCTTGGCCTGTGTGTTGTGGACACGAGCGAAGGTTTTGACGTTGTCCTGAAACACAGCGGCCAACTCACGCGCAGCTGCTTCGCGTTTGGCGCGGTCCTGCTCTGTCAGAAAGTTCAGGGTGCCTTCAATGTTTAGCTCTTCGCCATCTACGGTGAAAGTCAGCCCGGCAATGGTTTCGTCAAAAAGACGCTCCCACGCGTCGCCAACTACGCCGAGGTCGTGCAGGAATTTCTCAAGCTCGTCAGATAGTTGGTAGGGTTTCATCGCGCGGATTCGGCGGAAGACAGGCTCGTACCGCGCCAGATCGGCATTCACATCGAAATGCGCCTTCAGGACATCATCGTCGATGCGGTTGATCTCAAGCGTGAAGAACACCAGCGGGGTGGTGAAGATGGTGATCTTTTCCTGCATGTCGGACAGGAACTTGGCACGCTCGGCATCTGTGGTCAGCTGATAGTAGCGCAGGCCGGCAAACGACATGATGCGACCGGCGATTGAATTGATCTTCTCATTGCGCTCGACGCAGGTCAGCAGACCTGCAGCATCCAGATCAGCCAGCTTACCCTCGTAGTCTTCGGCAAACGAGGCGCATTCCTTTTCCAACCAGTCCAGATCGCGGGACAGTTCGGGCGCGTCCTCTGAGGTGTAGAGATCGGTCAGATCCCATTCCGGCAGGTTGCCCAGATTGCCGGCACCTCCGGCAGCATTTACGTCTCGGACGGGAAAGGGAAGGTCGCGCATGGATCACCTCGATAATAGCTTTCGCCAACATCTAGGCGCGCGAGACGGGGATCACAAGCGGTGCGTGATCAGACTTCGGAAGACAGAACCGGTTCCGGCACCGCGTCAGTTTGCGCGGCTTTGAAATGAGCGGCCAACTGGTCAAAGACCGGCCCGCGCACGTCGGGCGCTTCCATCAGAACTTCGTGCTCGCCATCCGGGATTTCGACCAAAGTGCCACTCGGCCAGTTCGCCATGCGGGCGCGGATAGCCTTGCGATCGACAATCTGTTCATGGCTGCCCAGAAAGGTAAGACACGGCGTATCCGGTGCGGTCTGGTCCATCAACCATACGCATTCATCCAACGCTTCGCGCAGCCAGATTGTCGAAGGCGCGCCAAGCGCCAGCTCGGGCTGTGCAGCCAGTTGATCTTTCATCATCTGGAACATGTCCGGATCGCGGGTCAGTACATTACCCTCGAACGGTTGGGAGGCCACATAGCTTTCCAAGGATGTGGTCGGTGGTGTTTTTTCCCCCAACCCGATCCTAGGCCCCCAATAGGCTGTCAGACGGCTGAGCGGTTTCATGATCGGGGTAAAGAAAATGCCCCACATCGGCCCGGTAAAGGCACAGGCGGCAAAGCAGTTCTTTTCCAAAGCCGCGCGCATACCAATAGCCCCGCCCATGGAATGTCCGATCACGAACCAAGGCTTCGGCAGGTTCAGTTCGGTTGCCAGGTCCAGCGTGGCCTGAACGTCCTGTTGATAGTCCGTGAACTGCTCGACATGCCCGACGCGCGGGTCATCCAGTAACCGGTCGGCCAGGCCCTGGCCGCGCCAGTCGACAGCCAGAAACGCAAAGCCGCGATCCGTAAACTCGGCCGCGCAATTGCCGTACTTTTCGATATATTCGGTGCGGCCGGGAAACATCATTACCGTGCCGCAGGTATCGCCTTCGGGCAGCCAGTGGCCCACCCGAATGCGTGTGTTGTCCGCTGTGTTCAGCCAATGAGCCTGACCACCGGCGGGGACGCCGGCCATGTCTGCAAAGAAAGGGGCCGGCGACAGGTCCATCAGGCCAGTGCCGATGCCAGTTGCATGGCAACGCCCATGTCACCGTCCACGGTCAGCTTGCCTGACATGAACGCGCCGGTGGGGTTCAATTCACCGCTGAGTATTTGTTCGAACGTATCCGCATCGGCGTTCATGGTGACGTCTGTTTCCTCGTCACTGACGCGCGCGCCGCTTGCGTCCAGAACAATTGAGCCCAGATCTGCGATGGCAAATTTTGCCGACGCGGTAAAATCGCCGCCCGACAGTTTTTCGTTCAACGCGGCTGCCGCTTTTTCCAGAGTGTCGCTCATGATTCTCCTCACTATGTTTGTGCGCCGGGAATGGACATCCGCGGGCGCAGCGCTACACTGAACGTTGTTATGAGCATTGCAAGCACCAATCTCAAAGGTATCGTCGCGGCAACAGCGCTTCTAGTCACGTTTTCCATTCCTTCTTTCGCCCAAACGGCGGATTTAAAGGATGAGGAACAACTATTGCTGCAACTGTCGGAGGCAACGCCCGAACAGGCGATGAACATAGATCGTCAGCTCAAGGCGCTGTGGGCACAGTCTGGCTCGGCCTCGGCGGATCTGTTGCTTGAGCGCGGGCGCGAGGCGCTGGAGGACGGCGACTCGCTGGCCGCGATCCAGCATCTGACTGCGCTGACTGATCACGCGCCGCAATTCGCCGAAGCCTGGCACGTGCGGGCATCGGCCTTTTTCGGGATCGAACGTTTCGGTATGGCTGCGGCTGATCTGGAATACGCCCTGACGCTGAACCCGAACAACTATGAGGCCATCTACGGATTGGGACTGATTTTTGAGATCGTCGATCGACCCGACAAAGCGCTGGACGCTTATGAGCGTGCTTTAGCTATACATCCCCATCACGAAGAAGTAACCAATGCCGTGAATCGACTGAAGCCCCGGGTCGAGGGCTCGGCCCTCTAACAAGCTGGGGCAGGGGGCAAAGGTGAGCGGGTCATCCCGAATCGTGGCCGTACTGGGCCCGACCAACACAGGCAAAACCCATTACGCGATTGAGCGGATGCTGGGGCACCGGACAGGTGTGATCGGCTTGCCGCTGCGTCTGCTGGCGCGCGAGGTCTATGACAAGATCGTCGCGATCCGCGGGCCGTCGGTCGTTGCCCTTGTAACGGGTGAAGAGCGGATCGTTCCGCCGCGTGCTAAATACTGGGTCTGCACTGTTGAGGCGATGCCCGAAGGTATGGGCGCAGATTTCGTAGCCATCGACGAAATCCAGCTGTGTGCAGATCCCGAGCGTGGTCATGTTTTCACCGACCGTCTGCTGCGTTCGCGCGGAACGAACGAGACGCTGTTTCTGGGCTCTGACACTTTGCGCGGTCCGATCGCGGCACTGGTGCCCGAAGTGCAGTTCATTCGCCGTGAACGAATGTCTCAGCTGGTTTATTCCGGCTCGAAAAAGATAAGCCGCATGCCCGCACGTAGTGCCATTGTCGGGTTTTCGATCGATAACGTCTACGCCATTGCCGAGCTGCTGCGCCGCCAAAAGGGCGGGGCGGCCGTCGTTATGGGCGCGCTCAGCCCGCGCACCCGGAATGCGCAGGTCGAGCTGTATCAGAACGGTGAGGTGGACTACCTCGTTGCAACTGACGCCATTGGGATGGGTTTGAATCTTGATGTGAACCACGTGGCGTTTTCGTCGCTGACCAAATTCGACGGTCGTAGGATGCGCCACCTGGCCCCCAATGAACTGGCCCAGATCGCAGGCCGGGCAGGGCGCGGGATGTCCGATGGTACATTTGGCGTGACGGGTGAGGCCCCTCCGCTGGACGACGGGGTCGCGCAGGCGATCATGGACAGCCGGTTCACGCCGATGAAAAAGCTGAATTGGCGGAATGCCGCTTTGCGGTTTGGCTCGGTTGAGGCCCTCATCGACTCGTTGGAAGTCAGCCCGGACAGCGAACATCTGATCAAGGCCCGACCCGCAGACGACCTGAACGCTCTGAAATCGCTGTCTCAGGAGGCCGAGGTCATCGCCCGCGCCAGCGATGGGCCGTCCGTCCGATTGCTGTGGGATGTGTGTCGAATCCCCGATTTTCGCGGTATCAGCCACGCAGAACACGCCAGCCTGCTTGAGGTGATCTATGGTCATCTGCATGAACGCGGCGCTATCCCTGACGAGTTCATGGCGCGGCAAATCCGCCGCATCGACAAAACAGATGGGGATATTGATGCACTGTCCAAAAGGTTGGCATATATTCGCACCTGGACATATGTTGCGCAACGAAACGGATGGGTGCGTGACGAATCACATTGGCGCGCGGAAACGCGCATTGTAGAAGACAGGCTGTCGGACGCTCTGCATGATCGTTTGACTCAGAGATTTGTGGACCGGCGCACGTCAGTGTTGTTGCGCCGGCTCAAACAGAAGGAGGCCCTTTTGGCCGAAGTAAATGACAAGGGTGAAGTGACCGTCGAAGGAGAATTCGTCGGTCGTCTGGAAGGGTTCCGGTTTACCCCGGACAAAAGCGCACAGGGAACCGAGGCGAAAGCTTTGAAATCGGCCTCTCTGCAAGCACTCGCACCGCAATTCCATCTGCGTGCAGACCGCTTCTACAACGCGCCCGATACCGAAATTGATTTTACCGATCAGGGTGGCCTGATGTGGGGTGAGTATGCTGTTGGCAAGTTGGTTGCCGGGGCAGAACCCCTCAGGCCGATGGTCGAGGTTTTTGTGGATGAGGCCGCAGGCCCGGATGTCGAACAGAAAGTGCAGCGCCGTCTGCAACATTTCATCGACCGAAAGGTTGCCGCCCTGTTCGAGCCGCTGCTGAACCTGTCGCGCGACGACGAGTTGTCAGGTCTGGCCAAAGGGTTCGCCTTCCGCATGGTTGAAGGGCTAGGCGTTCTGCCCCGCGCAGGTGTCGCGCAAGAGGTCAAAGATCTGGATCAGGACGCCCGTGGTGCCCTGCGCAAGCACGGCATCCGGTTTGGTCAGTTCACAATCTTCATGCCGCTGCTGCTTAAACCCGCGCCGACGCGTCTGCGTCTGGTTCTTTGGGCGCTGGCCGGTGGATTGCAGGAATTCCCTGACGCGCCGCCTCCGGGTCTGGTCACTGTTCCGGTCGCCAAAGGTGCGCCTGAGGGCTACGATACCATGTGCGGTTATCGCGATGCCGGTGAGCGTTCGATCCGCATCGACATGCTGGAACGTCTGGCAGACATGCTGCGTGCCGAAGACAGCCGAGGTGGTTTCGAGGCCAAGCCCGATATGTTGTCGATCACCGGCATGACGCTTGAGCAGTTCGCGGATCTGATGCAAGGGCTGGGCTATAAGGCCGAGCGCGGTGAGCGTGAAAAGGTGAAAGCCGCACCGGTCGAAGCCGAAAAGCCCGCGACTGACGTGACGGAACAGCCTGCTGCCGAAGAAACCCCGGCGCCCGAGGCAGAAGCCGAAGAGGTCGTTGCGACCGCCGAGGCGCCAGCCGAGGCCACCGAAAGCACCGAGGCGGTAGCCGAGGCTCCAGCAAGCGAACCCGCCTCAGACGAGACCGAAGTTGAGGTGTTCTACACTTTCACCTGGGGTCGTCAGCGTCCAGCCAATCGCGCTCCGCGTCGTGAACAGCGGCAAGGGCAGGGGCCGGGCAAAGGCAAGCCGCGCGGCAAACCGCAGGATGGTCGCGGCAAGCCGCAAGGCAAGAAGGGTGGCAAACCGCAAGGTGGCAAGACCTTCTCGTCGCGTCCGCCCAAGAAGGAAAAGGCGATCGATCCGGATAACCCGTTTGCAGCAGCGCTTATGGGTTTGAAGGACGGCAACTGATCTGCGATGGCCGAGGCCAAGCTGCGGATCGACAAGTGGTTGTGGCAGGCGCGGTTCTTCAAGACCCGCAGCCTGGCCGCCAAACAGGTCAGCGGCGGTCATGTCCGATTGAACGGAAACCGGGTTCTGAAGCCGGCACAGTCCATTGGGCCCGGTGACGTTCTGACCTTCCCCCAAGGCCGTATCGTGCGCGTAGTACGCGTCGAAGCACTGGGGGAAAGGCGTGGCCCGGCGTCCGAGGCACAAACGTTATACTTCGATATGACGGAAAAGAAGGACGTGCCTCCTAAGAATCCGGGATTTGAGGGAAAGGGTCGTCCAACAAAGAAAGATAGGCGCGCGCTTGATCTTTCTCGCCCCCGGGATGGTTGATCCTACCTTGAAGAGAAGACCAGACTGAATTAGCTAGACGCCCAAACCGAGAATGGGAATCCCACAATGACCTATGTCGTCACCGAAAACTGCATTGGCTGCAAATACACCGACTGCGTCGAAGTGTGTCCGGTGGATTGTTTTTACGAAGGTGAGAACACATTAGTCATTCACCCCGACGAATGCATCGACTGCGGTGTGTGTGAACCTGAATGCCCTGCGGACGCCATTCGTCCCGACACTGAGCCTGGAATGGAACAGTGGGTCGAGTTCAACCGAAAATTCTCGGAACAGTGGCCGGTTATCGTGACCAAGAAAGACCCCTTGCCTGAAGCGGAAGAGCGTGACGGCGAAGAGGGCAAAATGGAGAAGTATTTCTCCGAAGCACCCGGCGAAGGCGGTTAAGCGATTCGGTAACTGAACCGGGTGGTTTGAATAGCGGTCTTCTGCTGTATCGCTTTGAAAAGTCTGGGGTTTCTTCACCATTGTGGGAGCCGGACTTTCGGGCGTCGCAATTTTGTGATATACTCAGAAACTGAATGATGAATGAGATGGGGATGACTCCGTAAGTATGTACGCTTTGGAGTTCTGATTTTTTGACAAACTTACCGCCTGACTGGGCCAGATGTTGGCACGGTTTGGGGTCTTTTGTTGTCTCTGCCTCTCTCTCGTAACCAAGGATGAACCTGTATGTCTAAGTCGAAAAAGCTTGAGTTCCGCCCGAACGATTATGTTGTCTACCCCGCCCATGGTGTGGGCCAGATCATCTCGATCGAAGAGCAGGAAGTCGCGGGATACTCGCTCGAGCTGTTCGTCATTTCTTTTGAAAAAGACAAGATGACCCTGCGGGTGCCGACCAACAAGGTTACCGAATCCGGCTTGCGGTCCCTCAGCTCACCTGACGTTATCAGCCAGGCGATGAGAACCCTGAAGGGTAAGGCCAAGGTGAAACGTGCGATGTGGTCGCGCCGGGCGCAGGAATATGAACAAAAGATCAATTCCGGTGATCTGATCTCGATCGCCGAGGTTGTGCGCGATCTGCACCGCACTGATGACCAGCGCGAGCAGAGCTATTCTGAACGTCAGCTGTACGAAGCCGCGCTGGAACGCCTGACCCGCGAAGTCGCGGCTGTGTCCGGCGCAGGTGAAGTATCGGCGGCCAAGCAGATTGATGAGGTTCTGACCTCGCGCGCGGCCGCGGCTGCCTGATCGCTTCTCCAGTCAATTTTCTGGCCGCTCCCGAAAGGGGGCGGCTTTTTCGCGTTGATGGCTTGGTGAAAGCTCAGTTTATGGCTAATTTTCCAGCAAGAAGAGGCGCGTAGACAGTGAACCTAAAACAGACAGTTAAATATCTATATATCGGCCACGACCCCATTTCCGTCTGGTTTCGCTATGGCTTAATCCTGTTTGATGCGATCACCATCGTTTTCTTTGTCGCCACGGCAAATGGCGAACACGGCACGGGATTCACCGTTGCCAGCCTGATCATTGGGTTCTTCATTGTGCTGGATTTCTCGGCGCGGATGTGGATTTCGAAGGATCGTTGGAAGCTGCTGCGTCAAGTCTACACGATGGCCGACATTGTTGTGATCGTCTCGCTGTTTCTTGATCTGTTTCTACCTTGGAATCTGGCGTTCCTGCGTATCTTACGAGCGCTACGCCTGATCCATTCCTATCACCTGCTAAGGGATCTGCGGCGGGACAGCGATTTTTTCCGGACGCATGAGGACGCAGTGATCGCGGCGATCAACCTATTGGTGTTCGTGTTCGCCACGTCCACCGCTGTTCTGGTGTTCTTCATCCCAGAAAACAGCCCGCACGCCTATATCGATGCGCTTTACTTCACTATGGCAACCCTGACGACCACCGGATTCGGAGACATCACGTTGGCGACCCCGGGGGGGAAACTGTTTTCGGTCTTCATCATGATCGTCGGGGTGGCGTTGTTTGTCCGGTTGGCGCAGGCGATTTTCATGCCGCAGAAAGTGCGTCACAAATGCTCAAACTGTGGCCTGTATCGTCACGATCCAGACGCAGTTCACTGCAAGCATTGCGGCGAAACCCTGAGGATCGAAACAGGCGGGACGACTTAGATCGCTGCAACCAATGCCAAAAGGAACGCAAGCTCTGCCAGTTGCTGCGAGGTGCCCAGAACATCGCCCGTTTGCCCTTTGATTTTGGTCTTGGCGACGAGTGCCAGGATTACAACAATCAGCGCGGAAAATACCGTTGCCATCAGTGTGCTTGGTCCAATCAGCAGCAGCGATAAGATGACTGCAAGGCCAAAGCCTGTCGCCGCAGTCTCGGCCTTTGGGCCGCCGACCGAATGGCTCAACCCGCTGTTTCTGGCGTTGGGTAAAGCTGCCATGAGGATGGGCATGACTGCGCGTGAGACGATGCACGCCGCCAGAATACCCGCAAATGCGTTGGCCGACAGAAGCGCCGCGATCAGCGCGACGCGCAGCAGTTGGGTAAAGATTAGAGTTAGAACGCCGTAAGCACCAATATGGCTGTCCTTCATGATTTCCAGGCGGCGTTCGGTGGTGAACCCGCCCCAAAATCCGTCAACCGTGTCCGCAAGCCCGTCTTCATGCATCGCGCCAGTGGCGATCACCAGCACCGCCACAAGTATTACGGCGCTGGCGAATGCAGGTAGGCCGAATGCACCGGCCGTCCAACCGACGGCACAGGCCAACGCCCCGACGACCAGTCCCACCAAGGGAAAAGCCCAGGCCGCATTGGCCTGCCGCGCAAACAGGTATTCCGGCAGGCGCGGCAACGGCAGACGCGTCAACAGGACCAGCGACAGCGGAAAATCCCACGCGGAAAACAGTTTGGTGTCGTTTTTGTTCACTCCCGCGCCTTTCGGGGTCTTGTTGGATCGGACGCTTCGGTTAAACACACAGGACCACTCTGATGCAACGAGGCTTTGGATGCTGCCGGAATTAAAAGACCTGAATACCCTTCGCGAGGCCCTGAGTAACGCTCCGGGACCGGATGGCAATGCGCTGCAAGGTGCTGCTGAGCGTAACGGACAACTGACTAAACCTCCCGGCGCATTGGGCCGGCTTGAGGATTTGGCAATTTGGTATGCGAGCTGGCGTGGGGATGCCCGGCCGCAGATCTCTGCCCCTCAGGTCATCGTATTTGCGGGCAATCATGGCGTCACAGCGCAAGGCGTGTCGGCCTTTCCGCCCGAGGTGACCGTTCAGATGGTCATGAACTTTGAACATGGCGGCGCAGCGATCAATCAGCTGGCCAAAGCGGCGGGCGCGACGATGAATGTGCACGCGCTGGATCTGGATCGACCGACCGCGGATTTCACCGCTGGTCCCGCGATGTCCGAAGAAGAATTGCTTGAGGCCCTGCGCGTGGGCTGGACCGCCGTGGACCACAATGCCGATTTGCTTGTGGTTGGAGAGATGGGCATCGGCAACACGACCCCGGCGGCTGCCATCGCATGCGCTTTGTTCGGTGGCGACGCCGCAGACTGGACTGGGCGTGGCACTGGGGTAGACGATGCCGGTTTGGCCAACAAAACGCGCGTCGTGGCCGAAGGCATCGCCTTGCATGGCGGGTCGGGTGACGGGCTGGAAATCCTGCGCCGTCTGGGCGGGCGTGAAATAGCGGCCATGGCCGGGGCCATCGCCGCTGCGCGTGCCTTGCGTATCCCGGTTATTCTTGACGGCTTTATCTGCTCGGCGGCTGCGGCCTGTCTGGCAAACATGTCCGAGGGCGCATTGGATCACACGATTGCAGGCCACCAAAGTGCAGAAGGCGCGCACGCAGCGGTGTTGGCCAAGCTGGGCAAAGAGCCATTGTTGAGCCTTGGATTGCGTTTGGGCGAAGGCTCGGGCGGGGCGCTGGCGATCAACATACTTAAATGCGCGGTCGCGTGTCATTCCGGCATGGCGACATTTGCCGAAGCGGGTGTTTCGGACGGCTGATCAAACCGCCTGATCCGGCAGGGCCGGGTCAGGCTGATTTCTTTGCGTGTTTCTCGGCCAGTTCCAGCAGCTCGGTTTCCAGGTCTTTTTCAAGCTGCCGCGCCCGTTCGATGTATTTCTTGTTGTCACCGGTAGGCATACCGGGGATCCACAATTCTGCCAGATCACGCACAGAGGCGCGGTCGTGGTGATAGAATGTCTGCTCGGCCTGAGCCGCTTCGTATTCGCTCAGACCTACGTTTTCCAGGACATAGCGACCTGCCCGTAGTGATCCGTCGAACATCTCGCGGACAATGTCATTCGCTCCGGCCTGATACAATTGGTAGACATGGGTACGATCACGTGCGCGGGCCACAATGTGCAAATCCGGTCGCTGACGCCGGGCAAAGCCGACCAAACGTGTGACTTGCTTGGGGTCATCCATCGCGGCGACCAGAACAGAAGCTTTTTCAAGCCCGGCGGCACGCAGCAGTTCTGGCCGCGTGGGGTCACCCAAAAACCCCTTGACGCCGAACCGTCGCATCAACTGGATTGTCTCGATATCATGGTCCAGTACGACGGTCTTGAACCCGCTCGCGCGGACCAATCGGTTCACGATCTGACCAAAGCGCCCAATGCCAGCGATGATGACCGGGCCTTTTTCGTCGATTTCATCGGGCTCGGCCTCGGGGACGCCATCACCCATACGGCGCGACAGCAGATCGAAGATGATGAACAGCAGCGGGGTGATCAGCATTGTAAGGGCAATAATCATCAACAGTTTTTGCGATAAATCAGGTGGGATGACGTTTTGTTGCGTTGAAAAGGCCAACAGCACAAAGCCGAATTCGCCTGCCTGCGCCAAACCCAATGTGAACAACCAGTGATCCCGACCGCGCAGCCGGAACGCGCGACCGACCAGATACAGGATGATCCCTTTAGCCAGTATGACCAGTAGTGCCAGACCGATCAGGTCCAGTGGGTCGTTGAAGAAATAGCCAACGTCAATCCCGGCGCCGACCGTGATAAAGAACAGCCCTAGGAAAAGTCCCTTGAACGGTTCTAGGTCGCTTTCCATTTCGTGCCGGAATTCTGAGCTTGCCAGAACAACACCCGCCAGAAACGCACCCAGAGCTGGGGAGAGCCCGACAAGCGTCATCAGGAAGGAAATGCCCACGACGATCATCAGCGCTAGCGCCGTATACATTTCGCGCAGCCTAGTGGCGTGGATGAACCTGAACAGTGGACGCGTCAGGTAGATGCCAGCCAGAATGACGAAGGCAACTGCGCCGATAGTGACCAGCGTAACGGCCCAGCCGGGCAGGCCCTCGACAAGTGACAAGCTATGATGTCCGGCCTCATGCAGCGCATCCGCGCCACGGTCGATTGAGCCGTCGCTTTCGATATGAGGCATTGCAGGCAACGCCAAAAGCGGCAGCATCGCCAAAATGGGAATGACCGCGATGTCCTGCGTCAGAAGCACTGAGAACGTCGCCCGACCTCCATTTGTCTGCATCAACCCCTTTTCCGACAACGTTTGCAGCACAATCGCTGTGGATGACAGAGATAAGGTTAACCCGACGGCTAGTGCGACCGACCAAGGGTGACTTGCATATATGGCAACTGCGGCGATGACTGCGGTGGACAGCAACACCTGCAGACCGCCCAGTCCAAGAAGCCTGTCGCGCATGTCCCACAAGGCGCGCGGCTCAAGCTCGAGCCCGATCAGAAACAGCATCATGACCACACCGAATTCAGCCACGTGCTGCAGGCTTTCGGTCTCGGCCCCCACAAGCCCGAAGACTGGGCCAATGACAATGCCAGCGGCCAGATAACCAAGAACGGAACCCAACCCCAGACGTGCCGACAAGGGCACTGCTATCACGGCGGCGGCCAGATAGATTGAAGCCTGGTAAAGGAAATCGTCCATGTTTGTCCTCTCGGTCCGGTCAGGTGGGCAATGGCGCGTCGCGTTTGAGTTGGTCCATCACGATCTGGCTGTGCACCCGTGCCACTGCAGGATGCGGCAGTATCACCTGGTGAAGCAAGCGGTTGAGCGCGGAAAGATCGTCGCAATAGACGTGCAGCAGGTAATCTGCCTCTCCGGTCATCGTCCAGGCGCTGGTGATCTCGGGGCGGGTGTCGACCATGCGGGCAAAACTCGCAGATTGTTCCGGGCCATGTGTGCCCAAATGCACCTGAATGAACCCTTGGACCTGCAGGCCAAGTTTTAGGGGATCCAGCCGTGCCGCATATCCGGTGATATAGCCTTCGGCCTCAAGCCGCTGACGGCGGCGCCCGGCCTGGCTTGGTGACAGGTTCAGCATTTCACCCAATTGATGCGCGGTTAGATGTGCGTCCTTTTGCAGGGCAGACAACAGCCGCGTATCGGTGGAATCCAGCATATGCGGAGTTTCTCCAATTTTACCTAAATTCGTGCGTGATTTACGCATATGTTTGTAGTTTACACAAAAACTATGCGCAGAAACAGCGCCTGGTAAGGCGTATTTTGGAATCAGCAAAGAAATTCCTGTTTTTACGGAGACGCGCCATGGGTCCTTTCCCGCACAACGCCCCGAAATCTGTCATCAGCCCTGAAAATCCAGCCGGAACCGATGGGTTTGAATTTGTCGAATTCGCCCACCCCGAGCCGCAGGAACTGCGCGATCTTTTCGCCAAAATGGGGTTCGAGTTGGTCGGACACCACACGGACAAGCCCCTGGTTGAGCTGTGGCAGCAGGGGGACGTGACCTACATCCTGAATGCCGACCCGGAAAGCTTTGCCGCTAAGTTCGTGGCAGAACACGGCCCCTGCGCCCCTGCGATGGGATGGCGTGTCGTGGACGCGCAGAAAGCCTATGAACACGCGGTGTCAAAAGGGGCTGAGCCTTATGACGCGGCAGACAGGACCATGAATGCCCCAGCGATCAAGGGTATTGGCGGTTCGCTGATCTATTTCATCGATCAGTATTATGAAACATCGCCTTACAATCAGGAATTCACCTGGGACAAACAGTCCAAACCGCGCGGCGACGGGTTCTATTACCTCGATCACCTGACGCACAACGTCTACAAGGGCAACATGGATAAGTGGTTCAAATTCTACGAGAGCCTGTTTAACTTCCGCGAAATCCGCTTTTTTGACATTCAGGGTAAATTCACTGGCCTGTTTAGCCGTGCGCTGACATCGCCCTGTGGTCGTATCCGTATTCCGATCAACGAAGACCGGGGCGAAACCGGGCAGATCGTATCATATCTCAAGAAGTATAAAGGTGAGGGTATTCAGCATATCGCGGTGGGAAGTGAGGATATCTACGCCTCGACCGACGCAATTGCGGAAAAGGGCCTGAAGTTTATGCCGGGTCCGAACCAGGCCTATTACGACATGTCTAAGGAACGTGTCGTGGATCATGATGAACCTCTGGACCGGATGATCAAGCACGGCATCCTGATTGACGGCGAGGGTGTGCTGGACGGTGGCGAGACCCGGATCTTGCTGCAAATCTTCTCGAAAACCGTGATCGGCCCGATCTTTTTTGAGTTCATTCAGCGCAAGGGCGATGATGGGTTTGGTGAAGGGAACTTTAAGGCTCTGTTCGAATCCATTGAACGCGAGCAGATTGAAAGCGGTGAAATTTCAGCTGCTTAACGGCGTAAGGTAATTCACTAAAGGGCGGTCGGGGATATCCCTCGGCCGCCTTTGTTTTTTGAACCGTCAGCTCCGCGGCATTTTCAGCGTCAGGTTTCTTCCGCGCTTTTGGTAGCGCAATTCGCTGTCGCCAATGGCGATAACACTGCCGCCGTCCAGTCTGTCTCCGACTTTCAGTTTTTTGTACCGACCACTGGGCAACCGGACCAGCGCGCGCCGATTGGCCGGGGTCCCGTAAACCCCAATCAGGTTCAGCTTGCGCAGGTTGAGCGCATTGTCGATAGTCGCCTGCCGCGCCACCGAGGCGGTCGACGGGATCTTCGGCGCCACGGCCTTTGGTTGGAAAGAACCAGCTTCGTCCGAGCTTTGATCGACCGCTGCAGTCGATCCAAGATTGGCGGTGCTTGTGTTTGTACTGGCCGGGCGGGCAAGTCCAGCTGGTCGTGTTTTGGGGCGCGGAACGCGAACGACTGCCAATGCCGTTGGCGTTTCGTCAATCCGGGGGCTGCTTTGAAGGGACTTGGGCCGCAGTTTCGGACGCAGAACCGCCAGTTCTTCGCGTGTGCGTCCACCAAGTTGTTGCCGTTCAAAGCTTTCCAGCAAATTAGCCGGGCGAGGATTCGGGCGTTTCTGCGCCAAGCGGGCTGTAGGATCTTCCTCAATTGGCTCTTGTTCAAACCGAACCGGAACTGCCGGGGGAACCTTGGCGGGCCGGCCAAGGTAAACGATCACCCCGTCGGGATTCAGGGTCCCTTCGGCTGAAGGCGTGACGAGGCCGCGTTCGTCCAGATCAAACTGGACTCCGGCCTGAGCGGGCAGGGCGTTTTGTTCAAACGGCAGGTCAGTTTCAAAGCTACTGACGGGAGGCAGCGCCACTGCGTCCTGCGACAAATCAGTGCTGTCCAGGGATGCCAGATACAGTTCCTCTGGCGACTCCAGGACCGGTTCAGGCAAAGGTTCGGGGGCGAAGATCTCGATGCCTGCTTGTGACGAGATTTCCGCTGGTGCAGGCTCTTGTCCCACCGGTTCGACCGGGGTCGGTGCCACGTTCAGCGCTTCGAGGATTGCAGCATCGGTCGCGCTGAGATCAGCGGCGGTTTCTTCGACAGGTTCGATTTGCGGTTCTTCCTCTGGCGCGGTTGCGACCGCCTCGGGTTCGAATTCAAGCTCCGGATCGCCGTCAACCTCCCGTGTCTCGGCGATCTGCTCGTCAGATGCGAGGTTTGGCACAGTTTCTTCAATCGAAACCGTCTCAGCCACTGAGGATTCGGTGTCGTCAGATCCAGTCAACGACCACACGGTTAGGGCAATACCAGCAACAAGAGCCGCCGCCGCGGCTGGAACGGCGTAGCGGTTGATTGGGGGTGTGGCTTTCGTTTTGCCAGCAATATTCGCGTGGGGCGCTGAACGAAACTCCGTCGGGGTCTCAGTATCAGCGATCGCGTGAATGGTAGGGCCATCATCTTCTTGGGCAGGTTCTTCACCCTCAGCGGGTTCCACTGCTGCAGTCGCATCGGGCGCGGAAGGAACCTCCGTTTGGTCTTGGGTTTCAGCGATCGCCCGATCGGCAGCAGCTTCATTTTCTTTTGCGGATTCTTCTACTTCAACCGTTTCTACTGCGCGGGTCGTGTCGGGGGCTGAAGGAAACTCTGTCGGGGTCTCGGAATCTGCAATCGTGTCTGCGATTGGGCCTTCATCAGTTTTGGCAGAATCCTCAACCTCGAACGGTTCCGCAGCAATGACCGTGTCTTGGGTATCGATCTCGAACCGAGGTTCAGACGGATATTCCTGACCCTCGATCGGGGTTGAATACTGCACCGGAACAAACCCGTGCTCGGCGGCAAATGTCCGGGCCTCATCCAGGGTTTGCCTGGCGACAGCAGCAATATGGGTTGTCGGACCGATGGTTGCGGTGTCAAAGGCGAGCTCATCCAGCGCATAGGGAGTTGCCTCGGTCAGTTCCGCTCGCACTTTTTCAGCGCTTTCCTCGAGGCTTAGGCCCTCTGTTGATACGGACAAAAACCGCACCTGATCCGCTGGTATCACCAGCTTGCAGTTCAGGTCGTTTTCAAGGGCAAAGCCCTGATCCCGCAATGCGATGATCTGCGTATTCAGGTCGGGCGCATCCAGAGCAACCTCGCCAATGCAGAACCAGTCACCATCCGAATGGTGGTGCAATGATATTCCGGTCGAAGAAAAAGACAGCGCAAAGGCGGGTTTCATAATCCGGAAAAACCATAGTTGTCAGCATCTGTGCAAACGATCATTCGTCCGCAGAGTGACATTAAAGCAGGATCCCGCCGAGGGAAAGAAAAAGCCGGTCTTTCCCCTTGTTCGGCAGACCCTCGCCACCCCATGTTGGGAGAAAGAAAATTGGAGGGAAGACCTTGAATAAAATCGCTTTTCTAGCTGCAGTTCTGACGATGTCAATTGCGGGCATGACCCATGCGGAAGAACGTCGCATCACCGTTGACGCGGCGGGAACCGTGCAGGCCGCGCCTGATATGGCGACTATTACTCTGGGCGTGACCAATGAAGACGCGCAGGCCTCGAACGCGATGAAGGCCACTTCGGAATCGGTGTCTCAGGTCCTGAGCCGGTTGCAGGAGCTTGGCATCGAAACGCGTGATGTGCAGACCCGCGACGTGTCTTTGTCGCCGGTCTGGAACAATCGTAACAGCGCAAGCGGCGACCGGCCCGAAATTTCGGGATTTGTCGCCTCGAACCGAGTGGTGGTGCGCGTGCGTGACCTGACACAGCTTGGTACAATCATGGACGCAGTCATCCAGGACGGGGCCAATGACTTTGGCGGGCTAAGCTTTGGTGTACAGGATCCGAAACCGCTGCAAGCGCAGGCGCGCGCAAACGCCGTAGCCGAAGCGACCGCCAAGGCCGAGCAGTTGGCACAGGCGGCTAACGTGACACTCGGACCAGTTCAAGAGATCAGCGAACAGGTCGGTGGCGCGCGCCCCGTGGCCATGATGCGGGAATTCAGCGCTGCGGATGCAGGTGGTGTACCGGTCGCAGGTGGCGAGGTGTCCGTTTCGGTCACCGTCACAATGGAATTCGAAATCTCTGAGTAACCTCAGACGCTTGCGCGGGCCTTCAAAGGTTGCCTTTGTTGGCCGGTCTGGTCAAAGTTGTCCGGCGATAGCCAATCCTCAAAGGCGCTGCGGATGCGGGGCCATTCGCTGTCGAGGATGGAATACCACGCCGTATCCCGGTTGCGACCTTTGTAATGGGTGGCCTGTCGGAAAATACCTTCAAAGGTAAAGCCCAAACGCTCGGCCGCGCGACAGGACGGCGCGTTTAGCGCGTCGCACTTCCATTCGTAACGGCGATAGCCCAACTCATCGAACACGCGCCGCATCATCAGGAACATAGTCTCGGTCGATTGCGGGCTACGCTGCAACAAGGGTGAGAAGTGGATGTGTCCCACCTCGATCGCACCCGCCGCCGGGTCAATCCGCAGGAATGAAGCCATACCCACGGGCGTATCGTTGCTGTCCAGTACCGTGTGGAACATCGGATCGGAATCCATGCAGGTCTCACGGATCCAATCCTCAAACTCGCGCTCGCCGTCGAACGGCCCATAGGGAAGGTACGTCCAGTTGTGGCCATCCGTGTCGTTGGCAAACGCCCGGAATAACCCGGGCGCATGCCTATTCACATCAAGCGGGACAACGGAACAATATCGGCCCTCCATCGGCGTGTAAGGTGGTGTCGGGCGAGGGAAATCGCCCGTTACCGGCAATCCGATGGGTTGGCCCAGATCATTGGTGTTGTGCCCGCTCATGGATTAGGCCGACGCTTTGGCCAGCGCCTGATCAAGATCGGCGATCAGGTCATCTGCGTCTTCGATACCAATGGACACCCGCACAACGCCGGGGCCAGCGCCTGCGGCCTCTTGCTGTTCTGGGGTCAGCTGCCGGTGCGTGGTCGAAGCCGAGTGAATGATTAGCGACCGTGCATCACCCAGGTTGGCCACGTGGCTGAAAATCTCTAGCGCGTTGACCAGTTTGATACAGGCGTCATAACCACCTTTGACCGCGAAGGTGAACAGGGCACCCGCGCCCTTCTTGTAGTGCGCTTTGACCCTGTCACTGTAGGGCGAAGACGGCAGCCCGGCATAAGTGACGTATTCCACGCGGTCATCTGCCTCGAGCCATGCGGCGATCTTTTGAGCGTTTTCGACGTGACGCTCCATCCGCAGGGACAGGGTCTCGATCCCCATCAGCGTGTAATGCGCCGCCTGCGGGTTCATGGTCATGCCCAGATCACGCAGGCCAATGGCGATGCCGTGGAAGGTGAACGCCAGTGGGCCAAACGTCTCATGGAATTTTAGCCCGTGATACGCCTGCTCCGGTTCGCTGAGCGAGGGGAACTTATCATTTGCGGACCAGTCGAACTTGCCCGAATCCACGATGCAGCCGCCGGTGACGGTGCCGTTGCCGGTCAGGTATTTGGTAGTCGAGTGCACCACCAGCGTCGCGCCATGCTCGATCGGGCGGCACAAGTAAGGCGTGGCCGAGGTGTTGTCGACGATCAGCGGAATGCCCGCCGCATCGGACACATCCGCCAGCGCGCGGATGTCAGTGACATAGCCGCCGGGGTTGGCAATGGATTCGCAGAACACCGCACGGGTGTTTTCGTCGATAGCGTCTTTGACGGCGTCCAGATCGTCGGTGTCGACAAACTTGGCGGACCAGCCAAAGCGTTTGATGGTCTGGCTGAACTGAGTGACCGTACCGCCATACAGACGGGTCGAGGCGACTACGTTGCAACCGGGGCCCATTAGCGGGAATAGCGCCATGATCTGTGCCGCGTGGCCTGATGAGCAGCACACGGCACCGACGCCGCCTTCCAGCGTGGCGACACGTTCCTGCAGAACGGCCACGGTGGGGTTGGTCAGGCGGGAATAGATGAAACCAACCTCTTGCAGGTTGAACAGGGCGGCTGCGTGATCCGCATCGCGGAACACATAGGCTGTCGTCTGATAAATCGGTGTCTGACGCGCGCCAGTTGCGGGATCGGGCCGCGCGCCCGCGTGAATTTGAAGCGTATCAAAACCGTAGGTGGGGCCGTCAGACATCTTGGAAATCTCCTGTTGGAAAGTGCGTTGCTGAATCTCTAGGCGATTGGGCGCGCGCAGACAACATTCCTGTCAGCGCATCCAAAGACCATTCTTGCGTATCGTGTTGCGAATAACCTGCTCGCGTTTGGGAAGGTTCTCGCGGTCAAACATGTCCCTGATTTTGTGACCCTTGCGCTGCAGCACCAGCTTCTTGATTGGGTCATACCCCTTGAGGACCTTCTTGACCCGGTTTGGCGCAACCACGGTTTCCAGCACCTCGACAGCGTGATCGCTTTCACGAGCGTAGAGCAAGGGAAACAGGCGGTAATGACAGCTGACCGATCCGTCCAGAAGACCTGCAGGCAGGGCATCGCGACCGCCGCCGAACGAATGGATAACCAGCGGCAGTGCAGCCTGATCCAGCCAGGGGTCAAAATTCTGTCCAGCCATCTCGGGGATCTCGCCGTCGCGGATCGTGCGGGCATAGTCCAGAAAGCGCTTTCCGAAGGTGTGAGGGCAGGAATGAAAGAAATACCCGGCATTGAAGTACAGATAGCGCCGCCAGTAATCCACAGGTTGGCTGGTATCCAGCGACCTGTCGAAATCCAGTCCGAACCTTTGATAAAGCGCCTTCCAGATCCCATCCAGTCCAGGACCATACAAGGTTGGTTTGGGCCAGGTTCCTTCGACCCTTAGCGATGCGCCGGGGCGGTCAAAGTCGAAGGGGACGCTGGTCAGATCGCCGGTGATCAGTGTGTCACTGTCGAAAAACACAAAGGGCTCACCCTCGGGCATGGCCAGCAAAGCTTCGATCTTGTTGCCATAAGGGTAGCTGGCGCCAAATACACTGTTTTCGAACGGCAAGATCTCGGCATCCAACTGACGGAGTGCTTTCAGCAGATCCTCGTCCTGGATGGTAGGGTCCTGCGGCCAGCGTGGACCGGGTTGTGGAACAGCCACGAACAGTCGACCGGAAAAATCAGGGCTGCTGTGCCGCAACGAGGCGGCAAACAAAAGGGCTTCGTATTGCAGACGGTTGTTTTGCCCGATGATAACGATGTTGAATTTCGGGGCGCTGGCCTGCATCCGGTGACTTTCAGTACTTGTGGGTGCCGTGGTCCGGCGCTGCTCGGGTTTCTTGTCGGACGTACAGTATGCAGGCGCGCCCGTCAAAACCAGATGCGATGCGTGCAATTTGAAAAATGTTGGCGCAATCCCATGTTAGGGGCACGTCCCCGTTCAGGAGTGCCCCCATGAGGATCAACGCAGATTTCACCAAACGTGTTGCAGTTCATTTCGACCAGAATGAATGGATCGCGTCCCCCGCCGCCGGTGTCGAACGCAAGATGCTGGATCGCATCGGCGAGGAGGTTGCCCGCGCCACCACAATCGTCCGTTTTGCCCCGGGCAGCGCGTTTTCGGCCCACACCCATGACGGGGGTGAAGAATATCTTGTGCTGGACGGCGTTTTTCAGGACGAAACCGGTGATTTCCCGGTCGGCAGCTATGTGCGAAACCCGCCGACCTCGTCGCACACACCTTCAGCTAAAGAGGGGGCGACGATCTTGGTGAAACTGCATCAGTTTGACCCGGATGATCGGACAGAGGTACGTCGCTCGATCAATGGCCAGGGGAATCCTCAACTGTTCAAAGACGCGCATGAAGATGTCCGCGTGTTCAATCTTGCGGCGGGCGAGGCGTTGGATCTGGATGCGTCGCACGGAATGGAGCTGTTTGTGATCGAAGGCTTGCTGAGGGAATCTGACGAGGATTTCACGACCTGGGACTGGCTGAGGTTGCCTCCGGGCGCGCGATCTACCGCCGTGGCGGGTGCTTCGGGAGCGCGTGTTTGGACGAAAACAGGGCATTTGGCTCAGATGGTCTGATACGTCCGCTGCAAGAAAAACAGGCAGAAACAAAGGAAAACCGGGTCGATTGGTCCGGTTTTTTCATTTTTTGACCATTTGGCAAATTTTACCATTTGATAAAAAATTACTTTGTGGCAAGCTGAGGCCACAACAAACATATCTACAGGGAGTAGAGTGATGGCACAGGGCCAGATTGCCCCCGGCATTGTCTCCGGGCGGCTGTCCAGCGATGAGCTGACCTCGAATTTCACGGATTTGCATTCGCCACTGGCCCCTCATGAGGCCGCCGTGGCAGCGGATCGGTGCTATTTTTGTTACGACGCACCATGCGTCACAGCCTGTCCGACAGACATCGACATTCCGCTGTTCATGCGCCAGATTCAGGCTGGTCAGCCCGAAGCGGCGGGTGAGACCATTTTGGCGCAGAACATTCTGGGCGGCATGTGCGCCCGCGTTTGCCCGACTGAAACGCTGTGCGAAGAAGTCTGCGTGCGCGAAACCGCCGAAGGTTCACCGGTCGAAATCGGTCGTCTTCAGCGCTATGCAACAGACAGTGTGATGGTTGGCGGGATTCATCCGTTCCAACGGGCGGCACCAACCGGCAAAACGGTTGCCGTAATCGGGGCAGGGCCTGCGGGTTTGGCCTGTGCGCACCGGCTGGCCATGTTTGGGCATGACGTGGTGATCCACGAAAGCCGCCCCAAACCGGGTGGGCTGAACGAATACGGGATCGCAGCGTATAAATCGACCAACGATTTTGCTCAGGCCGAAGTCGACTGGCTGCTGAAAATCGGCGGAATCTCGATTGAGACCGGTTCAGTTCTGGGCGAGGGGATCTCGCTGAAGGGGCTAGCCGAGAACTATGATGCAGTGTTTCTGTCTATTGGTCTTGCCGGGGTGAATGCCTTGCGCGCCGACGGGGTGGAAAAAGATGGTGTTCGCTTCGCAGTGGATTTCATTTCGGACGTGCGTCAGGCCTCTGATCTGGTTGATTTGCCCGTGGGTCGCAACGTGGTCGTCATCGGCGGCGGCATGACTGCAGTGGACGCTGCGGTGAAGTCGAAACTGTTGGGTGCCGAACATGTCACCATTGCCTATCGCCGTGGACGCGACGCAATGGGGGCCAGCCGGTACGAACAGGACCTCGCAGCCTCGCACGGCGTCAAGATCATGACCAATGTGCAGCCCGTGGCCATCCATGGAAACGGGGCCGCGGTCGAGATCGAGTTGGAGTATACTGCCAGCCACGATGGGCAACTGACCGGCACCGGGGAAATGATCCGCTTGCCTGCAGATCAGGTACTCAAGGCCATTGGCCAAAAGCTGGACGGCGCGCCGGAAGGGCTGAAGCTCGACGGCAACAAGATTGCTGTGTCTGGTGCCGGGCGTACCTCGATGGCGGGTGTCTGGGCTGGGGGCGACTGTGCGGCGGGAGGCGAAGACCTGACCGTGACCGCAGTGGCCGAGGGCCGTGATGCCGCGATGGACATCCACGCAACGCTCGTTTCGTGATAGGATGGGGCATTCACCCCATCCCATTCGCTGCTGAGGTATTCTCATGTCCCAGATCGAACAAGCTGTTGCGCAACACTATACAACTGGTGCTCTTACGGAACGCATGCGTGAGGCGCTAAAAGCCAGTGGCATTGATCCCAATGCGGCCACGGTTGCCGACCTAAAGGCAGGTGATGAGTTCCACACCGGCGGTGTACTTGCGACGGATAACCTGTTTGCCCAGCTTTCGCCGACCCACGCGACCCGTGTGCTGGATGTCGGGTGCGGCATCGGTGGGACGTCGCGGTACATCGTGGATCGCTATGACTCGACCGTGACCGGGGTCGACCTGACGCCAGAATTCGTTGAAACAGCTACTGCCCTCAGCGATCTGGTCGGGCATTCCAACAAGGCCAGTTTTCACGTCGGAAGTGCTTTGGACATGCCGGTGCCGGATGCAGGGTTTGATCTTGCCGTCATGTTGCATGTGGGCATGAACATCGAAGATAAGGCCGGGCTGTTCGTAGAAGTTTCGCGCGCGCTGGCCACGGGCGGGACATTTGCCCTGTTCGATGTGATGGGCGGGGATGTGGACGAACCGCTGTCCTTCCCGCTGCCATGGTCAACGGTGTCCGAAACCTCGTTTGTACATGCACCGCAGGTCTACAAGGACGCCGCGGGTGCCGCCGGCCTGGAACTGGCCGCCGAGACCGACCGCACAGAGTTCGCGCTTACCTTTTTCGAAGAGGTGTTCGCGCGCATCGCCGAAAGCGGCCCGCCGCCCTTGGGCATCCACCTGATGATGGGCGAGACGGCGCCCGAAAAGTTTCAAAACTACGTCACGAACCTCAAGGCCGGGCGCATTCGTCCGACCGAAATGATATTCAAGAAAACCGGCTGAGCCGGGAAGGGAGAAGCCATGGCCGATCTGACAACAAACTTTCTGGGCATTTCCAGCCCCAATCCTTACTGGCTGGCCTCGGCGCCGCCGACGGACAAGGAATACAACGTGCGCCGCGCTTTCGAGGCCGGATGGGGCGGAGTCGTCTGGAAAACGCTCGGGTCCGAGGGGCCGCCGGTCGTAAACGTAAATGGGCCGCGCTACGGCGCGATCTATGGCGCGGACCGTCGCTTGTTGGGTCTGAACAACATCGAATTGATCACGGACCGACCGCTTGAAGTGAACCTTGAAGAAATGGCGCGGGTCAAGGCCGACTATCCGGACCGCGCGCTGATCGCCTCGATCATGGTGCCGTGCGAGGAAGAAGCCTGGAAGGCCATCCTGCCGCGCGTTGAAGAGACCGGTGCAGACGGGATCGAACTGAACTTTGGCTGCCCGCACGGGATGAGCGAACGCGGAATGGGCGCAGCAGTAGGGCAGGTGCCGGAATATATCGAGATGGTCACCCGCTGGTGTAAGAAATACTATGACCGGCCCGTGATCGTGAAGCTGACGCCAAACATCACCGATGTTCGGAAGCCTGCTGAGGCGGCAAAAAACGGCGGCGCGGATGCAGTGTCACTGATCAACACGATCAATTCAATCACCAGCGTCGATCTGGACACGTTCAGTCCGGAACCGTCGATTGATGGCAAAGGCAGCCACGGCGGGTATTGTGGCCCAGCGGTCAAGCCAATTGCCCTGTCGATGGTGTCCGAGATCGCGCGCGCCGAAGCCACCCATGGCCTGCCGATTTCCGGCATCGGGGGCGTGACCACATGGCGCGATGCGGCAGAGTTCATTTCGCTGGGCTGTGGTAACGTTCAGGTGTGCACGGCTGCTATGACCTACGGCTTTAAGATCATCGACGAACTGACCGCAGGTCTGTCCAAGTGGATGGACGAAAAAGGGTACACAAACGTGTCCGAGATTGTCGGTCGTGCGGTTCCAAACGTGACCGATTGGCAATACCTGAACCTGAACTACGTGGCCAAGGCCAAGATCGATCAGGACGAGTGCATCAAATGCGGTCGCTGCTATGCTGCGTGCGAAGACACCAGCCACCAGGCCATTTCCATGTCCGATGATCGGGTTTTCGAGGTCATGGATGACGAATGCGTCGCCTGTAATCTGTGCGTGGATGTTTGCCCGGTCGACGGCTGCATCTCAATGGTGCCAATGACGGCCGGAGAGGTCGATCCGCGGACCGGTCTGGAAGTTCAGCGTGATTATGCCAACTGGACGACGCATCCAAACAATCCGATGGCCAAAGCTGCCGAGTAACTCGGGTACTGAAAACATGAAGGGGCCCGAAAGCACGGGCCTCTTAACAGATGCAGACCGGCCAATACGGGGCATTCAAAGCCGCGTGACGGCAACTGTTATGCTAGATCAAGTAGGTCGACAGGCTTGGGACATAGCTTAGCAGGATCAAGACGGCGGCCACCGCAATCAGGAACGGCCAAAGTGATTTCAGAATTGCTCCAGGGGTCGTGCCGCTCATGGATGAGGCGATATAGAGGCCAATGCCGACGGGTGGCGTAAGCAGGCCAAGAACAAGGTTCAGGCATACGACAACTCCGAACTGGTAGGGGCTGATGTCGTAGGACCCAGTGGCAATTGGCAACAAAATGGGCGTGATCAGGATGATGGCGGCGATCCCGTCGATCACCATCCCCACCAAAAGAAGCGCGGCATTTACGATCAGCAGAAACATGAACGGATTGGATGTGATCGACGTGATAAGCCCCGCCAGCTGCTGTGGTATTTCTTCGTAAATGATCACCCACCCAAAAACGCTGGCCGCCGCAATCATGAACAGGATCATCGATGCGTTTGCGGCTGTTCGCTTGAACATCTCGCCCAGATGTTGCGGCTTTAGCTCTCCGTAAATGAGCCACCCGACCAGAAATGCGATCAGCGAAGCGATGGCTGCGGATTCTGTCGGCGTAGCGATGCCAAACAGAATACCACCGATGATCGAAACCGGGATCAGCATCGCAGGAAGGGCGGCGATCAGGGCCTGCAGAGCATCGCGGCGGGACATCCAGACGCCCTTTGGGAATTGCTGAACCCAACCGACAAGCGTGATCACCAAAGCAAAGGCTCCTGCCAGCAGCAGGCCGGGTATGATCCCGGCGATGAACATGTCGCCGATGGGAATCTGCGCCAAAACGCCAAAGATAACGAACATCATTGACGGCGGGATGACCGGTGCCAACAGGCCCCCGGCTGCTGTCGTGGCGGCGGCGAAGCCCTTGCTATAACCCTCTTCCTCCATCGGGGGGACCATGGCGCGGGACATCACAGCGATCTGTGCGGTTGCCGAGCCGATGATGGCGGCCATGAACATATTGGCCAGCAGGTTGATATAGGCGAGCCCGCCCCGGAATCCGCCCACGAATACACGCGCCAAAGCGACCAGGCGGCGTGTCATGCCGCCTTCATTCATCAGCTCTCCGGTCAGCATGAACAACGGGATTGCCAGCAGGCCGTAATTTTCCAACCCGCCAAACATTTTCTGCGCGAAACTGTCGTACAGAACTGTGTTCCCGCTTTCCCAGATGTACCAGATTGCGGTGATCGCCAACACGATGGCAACGGGCACCGACAGCAAAAGCGTGGCCAGAAAGACAATCGGGCTCATACCGGTGACCCTTGTTCGGGACGCGTCAGAAGATGCATCGTTGAATGTAGAGTTGCCCCCAAGGCAAACAGCCACATCACGAGCCAAAACAAAAACTTCGGAAGCCCGAGGGTTGAGGTCGGCTCGGCATAGATGAAGTTGAAAGTATTGCCTTGAAAAGCCATGGCATCGAACCCTGTACGAGCGATGTCCAGTGGCAAAAACCACCGCCAGCAGAACCACAGCATCGCGATTGCAAACGCGAAGACAACGATGTCGACTGCTTTTCGGATTATTGCCCGGACATGAGGTGGAGCCAGATCGGCAAGGATCGTGATCGAGACCGAATTGCGGTGGTGCAACGCGGCTGACGCGCCAAGGAATGTCATCCAAACCATGGCATAGATCGCCAATTCATCCACCCAGAACAAGGCGTTACCCGCCGTGCGCGTCACGACATTCAACAAGATCAATAGGGTGACGCAAACGGCCAGTGCTGCGGCACACCATAACTCAACCCACGCCCACGCTGCAGACAGCCGGTATAACATCGCCGATCCCCTATGAAAAAGGGCGCAGGATTGACCTGCGCCCTTTCCTTGAAACGTTCAACTTTATTTGGTTTCTGCCGCAGTCTCGCGCAGCGCGTCAAGGGACGAGGTTTTTTCAGACCAGATGCCGTTCCATTCCTCAATCGCATCGCCAAAGAATGAGGCATCGACTTTCTTGTAGGCCTTGCCGGTTCCCTCTATCTGTTCCAGCCACTTCGCTTCGTTGGCAACATAGGCATCGATGGTGCTGTCGACATGCTTGGCCATCAGTTCACCGATCATCGCGCGGTCTTCTTCGGACAGTCCCGCCCAGACTTTGGCCGAGACCAGCCCGACCATCGGGAACATCATGTGGTCGGATTGAACGATCGTGTCTGCGTGATCATAGTATTTCAGCACCCAGATCAGTTCAGCATCCATATCAATGGCATCGACCTGCCCATTGGCCAGCGCGTCATAGACAGCAGGCAGCGGCATCGGTGTTGGTGCAGCTCCGACCGCGTTGTAGAAATCCAAAATCGGCGTGAACGGCGTGATCCGCAGTTTCAGACCAGACAGGTCCTCTGCCGAAGACACATCGCCCCGGCTGACGATCTGGCGCAGCCCGGCCATACCGTAACCTAAGCCTACAACTCCAACCTGACCAGGCAGGGGTTCCAGCATCGATTTTGCGGTATCCGAACGCAGGATGCGCCCCGCGTGGCCGATATCATCCGCGAGATACGGCGCATAAAACGCACCCAGCTCAGGTGCGCGGTTCGACACTTCGGCCACGGTCATGAAGGCCATGTCCAGCGCGCCAGTCTGTAATTGTTGCAGCATCTCTGCCTCGTTGCCCAACTGACGGGCAGGGAATACAGATACGGTATGGGCACCACCGCTGGCTTCGTTCAGCTCGGCCCCAAAGGACTCGGCCGCCTTGGTCCAGATATGCGGAGGTGGCGTGATCAGGCCCAGACGGAATTCATCTGCATGGGCAGCTAGCGATGTCACAGCAAGCGCTGCAGCCGAAGCGGCAATCTTAGCAAAATGTTTCATGTTCTTCCCTGTTGTTTGTTCATCTCAGAGTGTGACCCAGCCCTCTGGCGGCTCTTTTCCCGGATGCACGGTCTGGCAGTTCGGGCATGTTCTGTCTTCTTCTGATGAATAGAATTTTTCGTAGACCGGCGGCAAGTCCTTGACGATAGACTGCAATTGCATCTCGGCCCGATGAACGCGGGTGCCGCATTCAAAGCAATACCATTCGATCGCGTCCAGCTCGCCTGTTTGCCGTTTGGGTTCGATCACCAATCCGATTGAGCCTTCCTGCGGTCTTTGTGGTGAATGGCGCACATGCGGCGGCAGCAAGAAGATCTCACCTTCGCGGATCGGAACGTCATAGAATTCCTCTCCGTCATACAGCTTCAGCACCATGTCGCCTTCTAGCTGATAGAAGAACTCTTCAACTGGATCGTCGTGATAGTCGGTTCGCTTGTTCGGCCCGCCGACGACGGTGACCATCAGGTCGGCATCCTCCCACACCTGTTGATTGCCGACCGGCGGCTTCAGCAGGTGACGGTGTTCGTCGATCCATTTCTGAAAGTTGAATGCACTTAACTTCGACATGTCCCACTCCCTGTTAGTAGGAGTTTGGCCGGTTTTTTCATAACCGCAAAGAAATTATCCGCATCTAGATATCCGATTTGCTTATATCGATGTGGCTATGGCTTCAGGCCGCATTCCGCGAACCCTTTGCGGATGATCTCTTTTTCCGCCTCGGTCAGTTCCAGCATTGGGGGCCGTACGCGCCCTCCGACCTGTCCCAGCAGCTCTTGCCAGTATTTTCCAAAAGCGGTGGGTTTGCCTGCAGGTTTGGTTCGCTTCATCGCGTCCCGCACCGGGTTCAGGCTGTCAAACACCTTGCGCGCCTCATCTGCTTTGCCGGCAAAAGCCAGCCGCGTGTATTCGTTCATGCGCTGATCATTCTTTGTCTGTAACTGGTAAGGCGGCGACGAACACAGATACAATTTCCAATCCAGTTCCAGAATATTGTCCAGCCATTCATGTTCAGCCGATGTCGAGACATGAATTTTGTCGCCCACCATATGCGTCAGTTTCACATACATCTCACGCGGGACGGAGTATTTGATGGCCACGATGTTAGGCAAATCAGCAATCCGTGCGCATTCTTCAGGCTGCATCAGGTATCCGCTGTCCGGGTGGCTCCACATCGCGATCCCGATATCCAGCTCATCGCAGAACCGTTTGTAGTACTGGTACAAAACCTCTCCACGATCCTGAACAAAGCTTAGAACAGGGGCATGCAAGACGATGTAATCGGCCCCACAATTCTGCGCATGGCGGGCCAGTTCCAGCGCCTTGTCCATGTTCTGATCCGAGACCGAGACAATCACACCGGCTTTGCCCGCGCATTCGTCAACCGCAATCTCAAAGTTGCGCTTGCGCTCATCAAGGCTCATCGAAAAGAACTCGCCCTGCTTGCCTGCCACGAACAGTCCCTGGATATCCAGATCGTCAATCCAGTGGCGAATGTTTGACCGCAGCCCGGCCTCATCCAGTGACAAATCATCGTTGAAGGGGTTCAGGGCTGCGGCCCAGATGCCGGTCATGTTCTCGCGCGCATAGGCTTTGGCGTCGCGCTTGGAGTAGTTCATTTTAACGGGCCTTCCGATTAACGGGAAATTCTGGCGTCGCCATCAAAGCCTGATCACACCACGTGATCCAATGCGAAAGCCGGGAACTGGGTATCTGAAATTAGAATACCCAAAGAATACCAATTTAGAATTCTTTGGCGCTGGTTTAGGTTTGCCACATGAAAATAGGATTGATCGGTAAAGGCGCGATTGCGCAACATGTCATGGGCGCGGTTCAGGCGCGAGGCCATATGGTACATGCGGTTCTGGTGCGACCAGGCAGCATTTCACAAAACCCGAACCTGTTTGTGGGTTCGGTGCCAGAGCTCATCGCAGAGGCGGATCTAGTGATCGAATGCGCCGGCCATCAGGCACTGGCGGCCTATGGTCCTCAGGTTCTGAGGCAGGGTACGGGCATGATCACGGTGTCCGTCGGTGCATTGGCGGATCAAACGATTGCAGACGAGATGGAAAGCGCGGCCAGCGTGGGGCAGGCGAAACTGCACCTGGCCAGCGGCGCAATCGGTGCCCTTGATTGCCTGAGCGCTGCGGCGACCGGCAAATTAGACAAGGTTATCTATGTCGGGCGCAAGCCGCCGCTAGGTTGGAAAGGCTCTGCCGCAGAGGACAGGCTGGATCTTGAGGGGCTGACACAGGTTGAAACGCACTTCACTGGGACCGCCCGAGAGGCGGCGTTGGCCTATCCCAAAAACGCAAATGTTGCGGCAGCCGTAGCCTTGGCTGGGATTGGATTTGATGAGACGCAGGTTAAACTCATCGCTGATCCGTCGATTGCGCAAAACGTTCATGAGGTCGAGGCCGAAGGGGAATTCGGGCAGTTCCATTTCCGGATAAGCGGCAATTCCCTGCCGGACAATCCACGCAGCTCGGCCTTGGCCGCGATGAGTGTGGTGGCCAAGCTCGAGCAGCTTTCAAAGCCAATTGTGATGTGACCATGGTGGGACGTCATTCACGTATCGTCGACCGCGCCCTGACCCGGCTGAAGCTACGCCAACTGCGTTTGCTGGTAGCGGTGGGAGCGCACGGTAACATCCAGAACGCGGCACGCGAGCTGGGCATTTCTCAACCCGCAGCAACCAAGATGATTCAGGATCTGGAACTGGACTTTGAGGTCAAGCTGTTCAGCCGAACCAATCGGGGCGTGACCCCGACTGTTTTCGGAGAAACCCTGATCCGTCATGGCAAGTTGATCTTTGCGCAGGTCTCGAACGCTGCACAGGAACTTGATGACCTGAACGAAGGCAATGCAGGCCGCGTGGTTGTGGGCACTTTGTTGGCGGCCTCAACCAGCCTGCTGCCGGCGGCCATTGAAATCCTTCTGGCCGACCGTCCGAATGTGGCGATCAAGATCAACGAGGGCACGAACGAAGTCCTGATGCCGAGGTTGCTTTCAGGCGAAATCGACATGGTAGTCGGGCGGCTTCCCTCTCATAGGCACCGTGACAAGATCAGGCAGGAAAAGCTGTTTGAAGACCGCATTCTGGCGATTGTCGGCAATCAGCATCCTCTTGCGGGTCGCTCGGATGTTTCCTTCGCTCAGACCAAACCCTTTGGCTGGATCGTCCCGCCGCTGGAAACCACATTGCGGCGTCAGCTGGATCATTTCTTTGTTGGCCAGCAGCAATACGTTCCGCCCGTGACGATCGAATCCGTGTCCTACCTGACCAATCGCGCTCTACTGCAGTCACGCGATCTGATCGGGCTTATGCCGGCCGAGGTCGTGTCGCAGGACATCGCCCACGGCTACCTGTCGCCATTGGATTGGGATGTCCCATTTGGGCAGGGGCCGATTGGTGTCTCATTCCGGGCGGATGATGATCTTTCCCCCGCTGGCCGGGCCTTTAAATCGGCGCTGCATCAGGCGGTGAAACAGAAATGAGGTCAGGTATTCGTCAAATTGATATCAGTATTCACCCAATTCACTTGAAGTAATGCCGGCCATTGCGTGATTTGAAATAGTCAAAGTCGGAGGCACCGGTTTCATGTATCCTGAGCTTAAGCTGTTCATCGCGGGCAAGTGGCGCACAGCCAACCGGGACATACCGGTCGTGAATCCCGCGACAGTGGGCGAAATCGGGCGGCTTCCCTGCGCGTCGAAGCAGGATCTGGATGACGCCCTGGAGGCTGCGGTCCGAGGGTTTCGCGTATGGAGTCGCACCTCACCGCGTGAACGTTCCGACACAATCCTGCGCGCTGCTGCACTGATGCGGCAACGTCAGGAAGAGATTGCCCATACCATCACCATGGAACACGGCAAGCCGCTGAATCAGGCCAGGCTTGAGGTTATCCGAGGGGCAGAGTTCTTTGAATGGGACGCGGGCGAGGCGATGCGGACCTATGGGCGGGTCATCCCTGCGGCTCCGGGTCACAAGTTTTCCGTTCATCACCAGCCTATCGGTGTCGTCGCAGCCTTTTCACCCTGGAATTTCCCGATGAGCCAACCAGCACGCAAAATCGCCGGCGCGCTGGCTTCGGGCTGCTCGATCATCCTGAAGGCGGCAGAAGAAACACCTGCGGGAGCAATACATATTGCAAAAGCCTTTGAAGATGCCGGTCTTCCTGCAGGCGTCCTGAACCTGGTGTTCGGGGAGCCGGCAGAAATCTCAGGCCACCTCATCCCGCAGGATCCGGTCAGGCTCGTGGCTTTCACCGGCTCAACCGCTGTGGGGCGGCATCTGACCACCTTGGCCTCGGAACACATGACATCGGTGCTGATGGAACTTGGTGGCCACGCGCCAGTAATTGTCTGCGAAGACACAGATGTGAAAGCGGCCGGGATCTCAAGCGCAGTCCGAAAGATGCGCAATGCCGGGCAGGTGTGCACATCGCCTACAAGGTTTTTTGCGCATGAGAGCATCTTTGACGATTACGCCACAACTTTCGTTGAACGCGCTGCGGCAACTATTGTCGGAAACGGAATGGACCAAAATGTGGAAATGGGGCCTTTGGCAAATGACCGGCGGGTGCCTGCACTGACCGAATTGGTGGAAGACGCCCGTGAAAAGGGTGCGACGGTTGCCACGGGTGGCGCCAAACATGGCGACAAAGGGTACTTCTTTCAGCCCACCGTCCTGCTGAACGTGCCCGACAACGCCCGGATCATGCAGGAGGAACCTTTTGGTCCGGTGGCTGTGATCAATCCAGTGTCCTCACTGGACGACGCAATCGGCAAAGCGAACTCGGTGCCCTATGGGCTGGCCGGTTACGCGTTCACAAATCGCGCGGACTATATTGATCGATTGATTGACGAGGTCGAGGTTGGAAACCTGTCTATCAACACGCTTGAGGCATCCATGCCTGAGACGCCCTTTGGGGGCGTGAAATCCAGCGGATATGGTCGCGAAGGCGGCACCGAGGGGCTGGACAACTACATGATCGTAAAAAACGTATGGCATTCCGCCGACATCACCTGAGCAAAGGCGCGTCAGATAAAGTCGCGCCGATTACGGCGTCAGAAGTTTCCGGTAGAGCGTGTCGATAAACGGCTCGGCCCCTTCAAACGGGTCTTCGTCGCCCAGAATTGCGCGAACCTGAACGTCGAAATCCGCATAATGTTGTGTCAGCGCCCAGATTGAGAAAATCAGGTGATAGGGGTGCAGGCGCGCGATTTTGCCCTGATCCATCCACCGCGTGAGAATCGCCGTTTTCTCATCCACCAGCGTTTTAAGATCATTGGACAACGACTCGTGAATACGCGGTGCTCCCTGGACCAGTTCGTTCGCAAACAGGCGGCTTTCGCGCGGTAAGTCCCGGCTCATCTGCAGTTTGCGTCGGATATAGGCCAGGATTTCCTCCATCGGATCCCCATCCGCGTCCAGATCATGCAGCGGTGCCAGCCAGATCTCTAACAGACCGGACAGCAAGGCGGTGTGGATCGCCTCTTTCGACGGGAAATAATACAACAGGTTCGGTTTGCTCAGCCCGGCCTCGGTGGCGATTTGATCGACGGTCGCCCCACGGAAACCATGCGCCGAAAACACGTTCAGTGCGGCTTCGAGAATCGCGGCGCGGTTCTTTTTCTGAATTCGGGTCGGGGCGCGGTCTTTGGGCATGTTTCCTGACTGTCTCTTTTTCCGCCAAGCGGGCACCAAATATGCCGAATTTTCCGGCGGCACCATGCAATTTCTTGACTGATGTCGAACCCGTGATAGCGTGAGTTTGACCAGATGGTCAAATCAAGACACCAAAAGCGAGCCAAATCGCAAGCAACAGGGAAGAACAAGATGGCAGCTCCGGCGCAGAACCTCAGGATCAATGGCGACAGACTTTGGGACAGCCTGATGGAGATGGCCAAGATCGGCCCCGGTGTTGCGGGCGGCAACAACCGCCAAACCCTGACGGATGAAGACGCAGAAGGGCGCGCTTTGTTTCAAAAGTGGTGCGAAGACGCCGGTTGCACCATGGGTTTGGATCAGATGGGCAATATGTTTGCCCGTCGCGAAGGGACTGATCCGGAAGCGTTGCCGGTCTATGTCGGCTCGCATCTGGACACCCAACCAACCGGCGGCAAGTATGACGGCGTGTTGGGCGTATTGGGTGGGCTGGAGATTATCCGCACGCTCAACGATTTGGGCATCAAGACCAAACACCCGATCGTTGCGACCAACTGGACCAACGAAGAGGGCACACGTTATGCACCAGCGATGCTTTCCTCAGGGGTGTTCGCCGGGATGCACACGCAAGACTGGGCCTATGACCGCGAGGATGCCGAGGGCAAGACGTTCGGCGATGAGCTAAAGCGCATTGGCTGGCGGGGAGACGAAGAGGTCGGTGCCCGCAAAATGCATGCCTTCTTTGAACTGCACATCGAACAGGGGCCGATCCTTGAGGCCGAGGGCAAGGATATCGGCGTTGTGACGCACGGGCAGGGGCTGAGCTGGACGCAGATCACCGTGACAGGCAAAGATGCACATACTGGATCTACTCCGATGCCGATGCGCAAAAACGCGGGTCTGGCGATGGGGCGTATCCTTGAGAAAGTGGATGAGATCGCGTGGTCTCATGCGCCCCATGCCGTTGGTGCTGTAGGGCATATTGACGTGTTCCCGAATTCTCGCAACGTGATTCCCGGCAAGGCGGTGTTCACGGTCGATTTCCGCTCGCCGGATTTGGCGGTCATCACAGATATGGAAAACCGTTTGCGCGTTGCGGCCGAAGATATCGTGGAAGAGATGGGCCTGCAGATCGAATTCGAGAAAGTTGGTGGGTTTGATCCAGTGAAGTTCGATGACAGCTGTGTCGCGGCTGTACGGGACGCAGCAGAGCGGCTGGGATATTCGCACACCGATATCATCTCAGGGGCGGGGCACGATGCCTGTTGGATCAACCGGGTGGCCCCGACGGCCATGGTCATGTGCCCTTGCGTTGACGGGTTGAGCCACAACGAGGCGGAAGAGATCAGCAAGGATTGGGCCGCAGCCGGGGCGGATGTTCTGTTTCATGCGGTCGTCGAAACGGCCGAGATTGTGGAATAAGGGGCGCTGCCCCCGTCGCCTGATGGGCGACTCCCACGGGATATATTGGCCAGATCAAGCAATCGGCGCAGACCGCGTCAGGGAGATTAGAATGAGCACTGTTATCAAGAACGGAACCGTTGTGACCGCCGACTTGTCTTACAAGGCGGATGTCATGGTCGAAGATGGCGTCATCACAGAGATCGGGATGGATCTGAAGGGTGACAAGGAATTGGACGCCACGGGATGTTACGTCATGCCGGGTGGGATTGATCCGCATACCCATCTGGAGATGCCGTTTATGGGCACTTATTCCAGCGATGATTTCGAAAGCGGTACGCGGGCTGCGCTGGCAGGCGGCACCACCATGGTGGTTGATTTTGCGCTGCCAAACCCCGGGGAAAGCCTTTTGGATGCGTTGAAACGCTGGGACAACAAATCCACCCGTGCGAATTGCGATTACTCGTTCCACATGGCCGTGACCTGGTGGGGCGAGCAGGTGTTCGATGACATCAAAACGGTGATTGAAACGCGGGGGATCAACACGTTCAAGCATTTCATGGCCTACAAGGGCGCTCTGATGGTGAATGATGACGAACTGTTCGCCTCGTTCAAGCGCCTGTCCGAACTGGGCGGTATTGCGATGGTGCATGCCGAGAATGGCGATGTGGTGGCTGAACTCAGTGCTAAGCTGCTGGCCGAGGGGAACAATGGCCCCGAGGCGCACGCCTATTCCCGCCCGCCGCAGGTTGAGGGCGAGGCGACAAACCGCGCCATCATGATAGCTGACATGGCGGGCGTGCCGCTTTATGTGGTGCATACGTCCTGCGAGGATGCGCATGAGGCGATCCGGCGGGCCAAATTGCAGGGCAAGCGGGTCTGGGGCGAACCCCTTATCCAACACCTGACGTTGGATGAGAGCGAGTATTTCAACCAAGATTGGGATCATGCGGCACGTCGGGTTATGAGCCCTCCGTTCCGGAACAAGCAGCATCAGGACAGCTTGTGGAACGGTCTGCAATCGGGATCGTTGAGCGTTGTGGCAACAGACCATTGTGCCTTTACCACCGAACAAAAGCGCTATGGTGTGGGCGACTTTACCAAGATCCCCAATGGCACCGGCGGGCTTGAAGATCGGATGCCGATGCTGTGGACTCATGGGGTAAACACCGGGCGTTTGACGCCGAACGAATTCGTCGCGGTGACTTCATCGAATATCGCCAAGATATTGAATTGTTACCCGAAAAAAGGAGCCGTTCTGGTTGGCGCTGATGCGGATCTGGTGGTTTGGGATCCTGAAAAGTCCAAGACGATCAGTGCCGATGCGCAGCAATCCTCGATCGACTACAATGTATTCGAGGGCAAAGAGGTTAAAGGCCTGCCGCGCTTTACCCTTACTCGTGGGCACGTGGCTGTGCATGATGGGGAAATCCGCACGCAGGAAGGCCACGGCGATTTTGTTGCACGTGAGGCCAATACCACTGTGAACAAAGCGCTAAGCACCTGGAAAGAGCTGACCGCGCCTCGGCCGGTTGAACGGACGGGTATCCCGGCAACGGGTGTATGATGCGTGCGGGCCGCAATTCATGCGGCCCAAAATCAAATCTTTTCAAGGCTATGGAATGAATACTGAAAGCACTA
Source organism: Ruegeria sp. CDSC002 (assembly GCF_059610905.1). Lineage (NCBI taxonomy): Bacteria > Pseudomonadati > Pseudomonadota > Alphaproteobacteria > Rhodobacterales > Roseobacteraceae > Ruegeria > Ruegeria sp. CDSC002. Next base: position 507,295 of record NZ_JBXWOM010000001.1, on the reverse strand, counting down.
CCCAGCCCGTTATCGAGGCAAGGCAGCTGGATCTGACCTTCCAAACCAATGACGGACCAATCCACGCGTTGAAAGACGTGAACCTGACGATCGACAAGGGTGAATTTGTCAGTTTCATCGGTCCCTCAGGCTGCGGGAAAACCACCTTTTTGCGATGTATTGCTGCGCTCGAAACACCAACCGGGGGAACCCTGACGGTCAATGGCATGACCCCGGATGAGGCGCGGCGGAACCGGGCCTATGGCTATGTGTTTCAGGCGGCGGGGCTTTATCCCTGGCGCACCATTGCCAAGAACATCAAGCTGCCGCTGGAGATCATGGGATATTCGCCTGCCGAGCAGGATGAACGTGTGAGAAGCGTTCTGGAACTTGTTGACCTTGAAGGGTTTGGCGGCAAATTTCCGTGGCAACTGTCCGGGGGCATGCAGCAGCGCGCCAGTATTGCGCGGGCGCTGGCATTTGACGCTGATATACTATTGATGGACGAACCCTTTGGGGCGTTGGATGAGATCGTGCGCGATCACTTGAACGAACAGCTTTTGGCGCTTTGGGCGCGCACAGAAAAAACTATCGGATTCGTCACGCACTCGATCCCCGAGGCGGTGTATCTGAGCACCAAGATCGTGGTGATGAGCCCGCGACCGGGGCGGATAACGGATGTGATCGACAGCCCGTTGCCGAAGGAACGTCCATTGGACATCCGCGACACGCCTGAGTTCATCGAAGTGGCTCATCGTGTGCGCGAGGGTCTGCGGGCGGGGCATGCGGACGATGAATGATGGGTTCAAAGCTTTTTGGGCAGTTCTGACCGTTCTCGCGGTGATCGTCGTCTTTTGGTATGCGGCCTGCATTCCAATGAACATCAAAGGTGTTTTGACGGAACAGGAGCGTGCAGGGGCCGAAGTTCAGCCACCTTCGGCTAAAGATCGTCGGGATATGTCCGAATTCGGATTGGTGTTGAATAACAGCTTTGCCATCCCCGCCACGTGGGAGCAGGACCGGCCTCGCCTGCCGGCGCCGCATCAGGTCGCCGTCGAGATGTGGGAGACCACTGTACAGAAAAAAATCACTTCGAAGCGGTCACTTATCTATCATGGCTGGGTCACGCTGAGCGCAACGATGCTGGGCTTTGTGATCGGTACTGGATTGGGCATTCTGCTGGCTGTAGGGATCGTGCACAGCCGAGTCATGGACCTCTCGGTGATGCCATGGGCCATCGTCAGCCAGACGATTCCCATCATCGCTTTGGCGCCAATGATTATCGTGGTGCTGTACTCGGTGGGCATTCAGGGGATCATCCCCAAGGCGGTAATCTCGGCCTATTTGAGTTTCTTCCCTGTGGTTGTCGGTATGGTCAAAGGGCTTCGCAGCCCGGATGCAATGCAACTGGACCTGCTGCGCACTTACAGCGCTAGCCGGTCGCAGGGGTTCTGGAAGCTGCGCTTGCCTGCATCGATGCCATATCTGTTTACGTCCCTGAAGATCGGCATTGCGGCTTCGCTGGTCGGCGCCATCGTTGGTGAATTGCCAACAGGGGCGGTGGCCGGTTTGGGTGCGCGTCTGCTGGCAGGCAGCTACTATGGGCAAACCGTGCAAATCTGGTCGGCCTTGTTTGCAGCGGCCATTCTGGCGGCTTGCCTGGTCGGGTTGCTGGGGCTTGTAGAACGGAAGGTCCTGAAAAGAATGGGGATGGCGCAATGATACTAGTGCTGTTTGCAATCGTCGTTTGGGTCCTGGGTTGGTGGCTGAATAGTCGTCTGGCCAGCGGGCCTTATGCGGACACGCGCATGGTGCGATTTCTGGCTCCGTTCATATTTGGCGTAACGATCATTGTCATTTGGGAGCTGCTGGTCAGAGGGCTAGACGTGTCTTTGGTCATACTGCCGGCGCCATCCGTAATTGCGGTGCGCTTTGCCAATAGCCTGCCGATCCTGTGGGAGGACTTCGTTCAGACCATCATCAAAGGCGCGTTCAGCGGGTACATCATTGGGTGCTTCGCCGCATTCCTGATGGCAATTGCGGTGGATCGCTGGGATTTCCTCCGACTTGGGTTGCTGCCCGTTGGGAACTTTGTCGCAGCGCTGCCAATCGTCGGGACCGCACCCATCCTGGTGATGTGGTTCGGGTTCGACTGGCACTCCAAAGCTGCCGTTGTCGTGGTGATGGTGTTCTTCCCAATGTTGGTCAACACCGTGGCTGGTCTGCGCGAGGCTGCAGCCATGCAGCGCGACCTGATGGAGACCTATGCGGCCACCTATTGGCAGAGCTTCTTGAAGCTGCGATTGCCCGCCGCGATGCCCTTTATCTTCAACGGCTTAAAGATTTCTACCACCCTGGCGTTGATCGGCGCTATCGTGGCAGAGTTCTTTGGCTCGCCCACGCTAGGCATGGGCTTTCGGATATCCACCAGCGTGGGGCAATTATCGCTGGATATGGTCTGGGCCGAGATTGTGGTGGCCGCTTTGGCCGGAACCGCATTTTATGGTCTTGTCGCAATGATCGAAAAGGCGGTGACCTTCTGGCACCCGTCGCAACGTGGATAAAACAATAATTCAACAGACCCCAAAAGGGGCACCAACAGCAACTAGGAGATATGAAGATGAATAAGCTACTCAGCGGGGCGATAGCCGCCTTTAGTCTGGCCGCCAGTTCGGCTTTCGCTGCGGATGAGGTGACATTGCAACTGAAGTGGGTCACGCAGGCTCAGTTCGCGGGCTACTATGTTGCCAAGGACAAGGGGTTCTACGAGGAAGAGGGACTGGACGTCACTATTCTGCCCGGCGGACCAGACATTGCACCGACGCAGGTGATCGCAGGTGGCGGCGCTGACGTGACCGTCGAATGGATGCCCGCCGCGCTGGCCGCACGCGAAAAGGGTTTGCCTTTGGTCAATATCGCGCAGCCGTTCAAAAGCTCGGGTATGATGCTGACCTGCTGGAAAGATGCCGGGATCGAGGCACCCGAAGACCTTAAGAACCGCACGCTGGGCGTTTGGTTTTTTGGCAACGAATTCCCATTCATGAGCTGGATGAGCCAACTGGGTATCGACACGGGTGGCAAAAGCGAAAGCGGTGTGGAAGTTCTGAAGCAAGGCTTCAACGTCGACCCGCTGCTGCAGCGTCAGGCCGATTGCATCAGCACCATGACTTATAACGAATATTGGCAGGTCATCGATTCCGGCGTCAACCCGGATGAGCTGGTGACCTTCAAGTACGAAGATCAGGGTGTCGCGACATTGGAGGACGGCCTGTATGTTCTGGAAGAGAACCTTGGGGACGCAGCGTTTGTCGACAAGATGGAACGCTTCGTTCGCGCCTCGATGAAGGGTTGGAAATACGCCGAAGAACACCCGGATGAGGCAGCCGATATCGTGCTGGAAAACGATGAGACCGGCGCCCAGACCGAAGAGCATCAGAAACGCATGATGGGCGAGATCGCGAAGCTGACCTCAGGTTCGAACGGTTCGCTGGACCCTGCCGATTTTGAGCGTACCGTTGCCACCCTGTTGGCGGGCGGTTCCGATCCTGTGATCACCAAGCAGCCAGACGGCGCTTGGACGCACCAGATCACGGATGCGGCTCTGAACTGATCCGCTTCGCACTGACTGAAAAGGCGCGGTCCCAAACGGGGCCGCGTTTCCTGTTTCTTATGTCGGAAATGTGTCTGTACTTGAGATCGAAATGGCGTAGAATTCTATGAATAACAGCGCATTTCATACGATACTGGCGATAGTCCGAAGAAAATGCAGGGATTTGCATCAGAATTCAATACAGCGTTCACTCTGATCCTGAATGGGGATCCAGAGCTTTGGGCGATTGTGCTGCTTTCCCTGAAAGTTTCCGTTTTTGCCGTCCTGATTTCTGCACTGATTGGCATGCCTGTTGGCGCTGCGCTGGCCGTTGCACGCTTTCCGGGGCGGCGGGTTTTGATCATTCTTATGAACGCGCTGATGGGGTTCCCGCCGGTGGTCGTAGGCTTGCTGGTTTATCTGATGTTGTCGCGATCCGGGCCTTTGGGCGTCCTTGAACTGCTCTACACACCGACCGCGATGATCATTGCGCAGGTTGTTTTGGTGACGCCCATCGTCGCTGCGTTGACGCGGCAGGTGGTCGAGATGCTGGCCGAGGAGTACTCGGAACAGCTCCGATCCTTGGGCGTGTCGCGGCTGGCGTCTGTGCCAGTACTTCTGTGGGATGCGCGTTTGGCGCTGGTCACGGCCTTGCTGGCCGGATTTGGCCGCGCCATTGCCGAGGTTGGGGCGGTCATAATCGTTGGCGGAAACATCAATCACGTGACGCGGGTGATGACGACGACCATCGCGCTGGAAACGTCCAAGGGAAATCTTGCGCTGGCCCTGGCGCTCGGCGCGATCCTGATCGGTATTGCCATAGCGGTGAACGCCATGGTCAGCACGCTTAGCCTGCGGGCTGAGAGAGAAGGGTTGCGCCATGCGTGATCTGGTCTCGGAAATGGCGCGGCGTATCACCGTTAACGGATTGCAGATTGCGCGTAATGGCACCGCATTGCTGGACGTTCCGCACCTGACATTGAGCGGGCCGGGGCCGACCTTAATCCTTGGACCGAACGGCGCGGGCAAAAGCCTGTTGCTGCGGTGCCTGCATGGGTTGATTGCGCCGGACAAAGGGTACGTGGAGCAAGATGGAGTTCCTTTGAATGCTGATCACAAGGCCCGGCAGGCGATGGTGTTTCAGCAACCCGTCTTGCTGCGCCGGTCCGTTGCAGCCAATCTGGATTTTGTCCTGAAACGGCAGGGCCTGCAGCGCGTTGCTCGCAAGACGCGTATTGCTGATTTGCTGGCCCAAGGCGGGCTTGAAGGCAAAGCACGGCAAGCGGCCAGATCGCTGTCGGGAGGTGAGGCGCAGCGGCTGGCCATCCTGCGCGCGCTGGCGCTGGACCCGGATACCTTGTTTCTGGACGAACCGACCAGCGCGCTGGACCCCGGCGCCACTCAGGTGATTGAGCGGATGATCCTGCGCGCATCAGAAGGGGGGGTGCGCATTGTTATGGTGACCCATGACATCGGTCAGGCGCGCCGGCTGGCATCGGATGTCGTCATGATGCAGGGCGGTCATGTGGTTGAACATGGCGATGCGCGTCAGGTATTGGACGATCCCAAAAGTGATGCCTCGCGCAGGTATCTTGCAGGCGGATTGGTGACATAACAAAAAATCTGGAGTTTAGAATGATCCGGAATTTCATTCGGGCAGCATTGGTTTCACTTGGCTTGTTTACAGGTCCGGCCTTGGCCGAAGAACCATTTATCGTGGTACAATCAACGACCTCGACCCAAAATTCGGGACTGTTGGATTACATCCTTCCATGGTTCGAGGCGGAAACCGGGATCGACGTGCGCGTTGTTGCTGTGGGCACCGGGCAGGCGATCCGTAACGCAATCAATGGGGATGGTGACGTTCTGTTGGTCCATGCAAAGGCCGACGAGGAGCAGTTTGTCGAAGACGGCTGGGGCGTTGAACGATTTGACGTGATGTATAATGACTTCGTTCTTGTAGGTCCCAAATCAGACCCGGCCAAGGTGAAGGGCGGATCGGATATCGTGGCCGCTTTGACCGCGGTATCTGAGGCCGAAGTTCCCTTTGCATCACGCGGGGACGACAGCGGAACCCATAAGGCTGAAATGCGCCACTGGAACGACGCCGGAGTAGGTCCGGCTGCGGAATCGGGTACGTGGTACAGGGAAACCGGTTCAGGCATGGGCGCGACGTTGAACGTCGCCAGTGGCATGGATGCTTATACCCTGACGGATCGTGCGACATGGGAGTCCTTCGGCAACCGTGGAAACCTTGAAGTGTTGGTCGAAGGTGACCCGCGCTTGTTCAACCAGTACGGCGTTATTCTGGTGAACCCCGAAAAACACGCGGGTGTAAGGGCGGCGGCAGGGCAGCGGTTTGTCGATTGGCTAATCGGCCCGGACGGGCAGGCAGCCATCGAGGCCTTTGAGTTGAATGGTCAGCAGCTGTTCTTTCCGAACGCGAAATAGGGGATCACCCGCTGGCGCCATTGTGGTGGATCGTTCCCAGACCGGACAGGTCATACCCACCAAACTCATCGGCGCGGGTCAGGAACCGGTCGGACTGCACAAAGCTGAGCAATTTCAGCATCGGGTCATCGAAATAGGCCCGACGCCAAATCGCCAGGTCCAGGCGTTCGGTATGCGTGGGAACAAATCCCAGATCGTACAGCCCAGCCAATGCGCCTAGTCCGAACCCGACCTCGGCCTTGTTGTCATGCAGGGCAATGGCCAACTCTTCTTCTGTGCGGGCGCAAGTGGGCAGGGTTTCCAGATCGTTGCGGGTTATTTCGTGGGCCTCAAGCTGTGCGTCGAACAACCGTTGGCTGGCCGCGCTGTCCTGACGCAGGATGACACGTCGGCCTTTTAGCTGCGCAAAACCCTGAATTTCCGATGCGCCCGGTGCCAGCAGCAAACCACGCTGGCGCTGCGCGACTTCGAACAGAACGACCGGAGCCTCACCCAAAGAGTCTTTCAGGGTCTGGGTGTTGAACCCGCCATCCTCATGAATGTGCAGCGCTGCCGCCTGCGCGTTCCGGTCTTTCAGGCGGGTTAGTCCATCGAATGAGCCATCATAATAGGTCGCCAACCCCGAACCGCTTTCGCGCAGCGCCCAGTCCAGCAGCGGATCGTGACTGCCAGCGACAATCGGGGGCAGGGGCGGTTCGGCCACTTCCGGGCCGGATCGTGATGCGTTGAGCCAGGCGATCACCTCGGCCCGAGGGAACAGCAGTTTGCCCATGGCACGCACGCAAGGCACCTCACCCGATGAGGCAAGATCATAGGCCTTCCGCTCGCCAATGCGCAGCAGATCGGCCAGTTCCTTGGTGGTCAGATATTCGGACATTCAGTCGAGACGCACAGCCGAGCTGGTGCCGGAATCCGCAGCACTGAAACCGATCTGTTGCAGTGCAAAGGGCGCAGCGACTGTGATCACCACCATGGCAGCGACAGCGGCAAGAAAGGCTTTCATAGTCTCCTCCAGCTCAGTTTTCCAGTGCCGTGGCGCGGCGTAGAAAGGCGATAAGGTCGTCCCTGTCCCTGGGTTCGGTGATCCGCTGCATCGGCATCTTCGACCCCGGAATGTAATGGTCCGGCCCTTCGTCAAACAGAGCGTTTATCGTTTCTTCATTCCAAATGATATCAGAGTCTTGCAGCGTGTCCGAATAAAAATATCCGGTAAGCGTACCGGCCTTTCGCCCGAACACACCATGCAGCGACGGGCCCGCGCGGCGTTGACCATCCGGTGTAAGGCTGTGGCAGATCGAGCATTTGCGGGTAAACTGGCGTTCTCCGTTCTCCATTTCCTCAGGGTTTTTGAGAAAGCTGGGTTCTGTCGCGGCCATCTGTTTCTGGTCGCCAAGCGAGGCGACTGGCCAGCTGTACATGGCTTCGTCAATCCCGCCCGCGTGTAGGTTCTGCCCATCAGGCGAAAAGGCCAGCGCCCAGACCGGGCCGCGTAATGTGGCCCTGAAATCCTGCGCGATACGCCATTCGACCGTGTCGATCACCATGATATAGCCTTCGCCATCTCCGACGGCCAGCATGCTGCGATCCGGGCTAAGCGCCAATGCAAGGATCGGTCGACGTTCCAAGGTGAAATCACGCTCATCACCGGTTGTCAGGTCAAGGATGCGGGTGACACCGTCGACTGCACCATAAGCAATCCAGTTGTCCTGCTCGTTCAGTACTAGTTCGTTGATACCAAAGCCATGTTCCACGAACCGGTTCGTTTCCTGTCCGCTGGCAACGTCCCATATGCGCAGTGAACCATCGATACCTGCGGAATACAGTTCCGAACCGTCTGCAGAGAATTCGACGGCATTCACACCGCTTCCAGTCGGCCCGAGCATCGACGGCGCCGAGCCATCGACCGGCCACAGCCCGATGGTCCCATCCCAACTGGCCGTTGCCACATGGGTTTTCGACGCGGCGACGCCTACAATCTTGCCTTTGTGCTGACCAACAACCTGACCGCCGGGCCATTGGCGCAGGGTAAAATCATCCCCAGCCGAATAGATCGCGGTACCGTTGAATACGACGGAATTGACTGCGGCCTCGTGGCCTTCCAGCCATTTCGGCGATTGCCCGGTCCATATGCCAACCGAGTTGTCAAAACTTGCTGTTGCGATCCGCCCGTCTGGCGCGGTGGCGATCCCCATGATGGGCCCGCCGTGGCCTTTGAGAGTGAAGAACTCGGCCATCGCGGGCAGGGGCAGCAGCACCAGTGCCAGAACCAGCTTGCGCATTTATTCGGCGGGCGAGGCCGCTCCTTCGCTGGCCTCTTTTGCCTGCACCTCTTCAAGCCACAGCGAGTGATGCTCGCGCGCCCATTGCTCTTCCACCTCTCCGGTTCCCATAGCGTCAAACGCACCTTCCATGCCGACCGAGCCCAGATAGATGTGGGCCAGAATGATCGCGATGAATGCATAGGCGACCATGACGTGCCAGATCTGGGCGTATTGCATCTCTTCCTGCGGGGACATCTGCACGGGCAGGTTCAGCCCAAGCATCTGCGGAATACCGGTCGAATTCGCGATCGAAAAGGTCTTGGCAAACAGTGGCATTTCAAATGGGAACAGCAACGACAGACCGGACAGGCTGATCGAGACGCCCAGCAGAATGCAAAGCCAGAATATGATCTTTTGCCCGGCGTTAAATTTTTTGGCGGGCGGGTGGCTGCCTTTGGTGAATAACCCCCCACCGGCAGCGAGCCATTTCAGGTCGGTGCGGTTCGGGATGTTGTGAGAAATCCAGTTCACGGTCACGATAATCAGCCCAAGCATAAAGGCCCAAGCCAGGTTGTTGTGCAGCCATTTGCAACCCTGAGCGATCGTCGCGAACCCCTCTTTGCCGAAAACGGGGATCAGGAAATCACGACCGTACAAAGTTAACAGGCCGGTGACGCCTAGTATCAGGAAGGACCCGGCAAACAACCAGTGCCCGAACCGCTCGATCCCGTTGAAACGCAGAATCTTCCGCCCGGTCTTTTCACCATCAATCCTGATCTTTCCGCGGATCAGGAAAAACAGCAGCAACAGAACAAGCATACCGCCGATGATGTAAGATCCGTATTCACGCAAAGGACCGGTGCGAAAATTTAGCCACCACATGCCGCCGTCCTGGATCAGTACAGTTGCGGCCGGTCCATGAGATGACACGGTCACATCCGCCGAACCGTAGCGAAGTGCGCGATAGACATCGCTGTCCGAGGCAATTCCGCGCGTGCCCAACTGGCCAAGCAGGCCTTCGGCGTTACTTTGGCCGGTATTGTCCGAGCGATAGCTGTCATCCACCTTTTCGCCGCGCTGGCGCGCCATGATATCCTCAAGCGTAGTCGCACCACCAGTCGCCGTCCTGTCGGCTGGTGCGGCGGCTTCGGTTTCACTTGATTGGGCAATGGCGGTTTGGGCCATCGAAAATGTCAGCAGCAATATGGCGAGTAAGCGGAACATCTGAACCTCGGTCAAAATCCCTGTTCAGACGACCCACGGATGCGGGTCGTCTGTTTGGTTCATGAAGGCGGGTTTACCCGTCCTTCTGGTCGTAGGCGGTGCCCCAACCCCATGCGCCCGATCCAAATCCGCGCGCCACGACGCGTTCACGGTAGATGGCCGAGACCACATCGCCGTCACCGGCGAGCAGGGCCTTGGTGGAACACATCTCGGCGCAGATGGGCAGTTTGCCCTCAGCGATCCGGTTGCGACCATATTTTGCGAACTCTGCGGTCGAGTTGTTTTCTTCGGGACCACCGGCGCAGAAGGTACATTTGTCCATCTTGCCACGTGATCCGAAGTTGCCCGCCTGCGGGTATTGCGGCGCACCGAAGGGGCACGCATAAAAGCAATAGCCGCAGCCAATGCACAGGTCCTTGGAGTGTAGGACGACGCCTTCTTCGTTCTGATAGAAGCAGTCGACCGGGCACACCGCCATGCAAGGCGCGTCTGAGCAATGCATACAGGCCACCGAGATCGAGCGTTCGCCCGGGTTGCCGTCATTGATCGTCACCACCCTGCGGCGGTTGATGCCCCAAGGCACTTCGTGCTCGTTCTTACACGCGGTTACGCAGGCGTTGCACTCGATGCAGCGTTCAGCGTCGCAGAGAAACTTTGCTCTAGCCATTATCGTTCTCCTTACGCTGCCGAGATCTTGCAGAGAGTACACTTGGTCTCCTGCATCTGGGTCACTGAATCATAGCCATAGGTCTGGGCGGTGTTGGAACTTTCACCCAAGACATAGGGGTCGGCACCAGCAGGGTATTTATTCCGCTGGTCTTCGCCCTGAAAATGGCCGCCAAAGTGGAACGGCATGAAGGCCACGCCGGCACCGACCCTGTTGGTCAGCATCGCCATCACCTTGACCTTGCCGCCCTCGGGACCTTCGACCCAGACCTGTGCCCCGTCACGAATGCCCAGATTGTTGGCATCGCGCGGATTGATCTCGACGAACATGTCTTGCTGCAGCTCGGCCAGCCACGGGTTCGACCGTGACTCATCGCCGCCGCCCTCATACTCGACCAGACGACCAGACGTTAGGATTATCGGATAATCCTTTGAAAAGTCGTTCTTTTGAATCGATGCATAGAGCGTGGGTAGGCGATAGGCCTGACGGTCCTCGTAGGTCGGATAGTCCTCTACCAGATCGCGACGCGGAGTATACAACGGCTCGCGATGGATTGGGATCGGATCCGGGAAGGTCCAGACAACCGCGCGGGCCTTGGCGTTCCCGAAGGGCGCACAGCCATGCTCGATCGCGACCCGCTGGATGCCGCCGGAAAGGTCGGTCTTCCAGTTGGTCTCTGGTCCCGCGACGGCGTCGATGGCCGCGCGTTCCTCGGCCGTCAGATCGCCATCCCAGCCAAGGTCCATCAGCATCTGCATCGTGAATTCAGGGTATCCATCCTGAATTTCCGACCCAACGCTATAGACCCCTTCGGCCAGCAGGTTGTCACCATCGCGTTCCACGCCGAAACGGGCGCGGAAGGTCAGGCCGCCTTCGGCCACCGGTTTGGACATGTCATAGAGGTTTGGTGTCCCCGTATGACCCATCTCAGCCGTTCCCCAGCAAGGCCAGGGTAGACCGTAATACTCGCCGTCGTTGGGTCCACCAATGGCCTGCAGAGTGGTTCTGTCGAACGTGTGCTGGTTGGCCATGTGACTTTTCAGACGTTCCGGTGACTGACCGGTGTAACCGATGGTCCAGAGGCCCGAGTTGAACTCACGTGTGATGCTTTCAACATTCGGTGTTTCCGGGTCGTCCATTTCGATGTTTCGGAACAGACGGTCCGCCCAGCCGAACTTGTTGGCGAACTTGGCCATGATGACCTCGTCCGGCAGACTTTCGAACAGCGGTTCCACCACCTTGTCACGCCACTGCAGCGAGCGGTTCGATGCCGTGACCGAGCCGCGGGTTTCGAATTGCGTACAGGCGGGCAACAGGTAGACACCATCGGTACGGTCATGCAAAACGGCGGAAACTGTAGGATACGGGTCGATCACGACCAGCATGTCCAGCTTCTCCATCGCCGTCTTCATTTCCGTCATCCGGGTCTGCGAGTTAGGCGCGTGGCCCCACAGCACCATGGCACGGACGTTGTTATCCTGATCCATGTTTGCCGGGTCTTCCAGAACACCATCGATCCAGCGGGAGACCGGGATGCCGCGCTCGTTCTGAAGCGGTTTGTCCTTGCCTTCCTTGTCCTTGATCGTGGCGAACTGACCAGCGAGCCATTCCGGTTCCTCACCCCAGACACGGGCCCAGTGGCCCCATGCACCTTTTGACAGGCCGTAGTAGCCGGGCAGGGTATGGGACAGGACACCAAGGTCCGTTGCGCCCTGAACGTTGTCATGGCCGCGGAAGATATTGGTGCCACCACCCGAGGTGCCCATGTTGCCAAGCGCAAGCTGTAGTACGCAGTAAGCGCGGGTGTTGTTGTTGCCGTTGGTATGCTGCGTGCCACCCATACACCAGATCACCGTACCGGGACGGTTGTTGGCCATGGTGCGTGCAACACGCTTTAGCTGCGAACCGGGGGTGCCGGTGACGCGCTCAACCTCTTCCGGGTTCCACTTGGCAACCTCTTCACGGATCTGATCCATGCCCCAGACACGGGTGCGGATGAACTCTTTGTCTTCCCATCCGTTGTCGAAGATGTGCCACAGAATACCCCAGACCAAAGCAACGTCTGTGCCGGGGCGAAAGCGGACATACTCATCGGCATGGGCCGCGGTGCGCGTAAAGCGCGGGTCGCAGACAATCAGTGGCGCGTTGTTCTGCTCTTTCGCGCGCAGAACATGCAACAGCGAGACAGGGTGCGCCTCGGCCGGGTTGCCGCCGATGATGAAGATGGCCCGAGAGTTATGGATGTCGTTGTACGAATTGGTCATGGCGCCGTAGCCCCATGTGTTCGCAACACCCGCAACCGTGGTTGAGTGGCAGATACGCGCCTGATGGTCCACGTTGTTCGTGCCCCAATAGGCGGCGAACTTGCGGAACAGGTAGGCCTGTTCGTTGTTATGCTTGGCCGAGCCTAGCCAGTACACGCTGTCCGGTCCGGATTCTTTGCGGATGCTCATCATGCCGTCGCCGATCTCGTTGATCGCCTCTTCCCAGCTGATGCGCTTCCACTCGCCGCCTTCCTTTTTCATCGGATACTTGAGGCGACGCTCGCCATGGGCGTGCTCGCGAACTGCGGCCCCCTTGGCGCAATGTCCGCCCAGATTGAACGGGCTATCCCAACCGGGCTCTTGCCCGATCCAGACGCCGTTCTGCACTTCGGCGACGACGGTACAGCCGACCGAGCAGTGGGTGCATATGGATTTGATATTTTCGACGGCCTGATTGGCCGCTGTCTGGGCACTGGCTGGCGTCACGGTTCCACCCGTGGCGCTGATCGCGGCAAGGCCGCCGATCGTCAGGCCCGAGCCACGCAGGAATGCGCGGCGATCGACGGTTTTCTCGCCGACCTGGGACAGGATACTTGTCCGCTGGGGGCGTCTCGCAACCCCGTTGGTCTTTTTCCTAAGCATTTCTTTCCTCCCTTGCGCGCCGTGTGAGCCACGGCTGGCTTGGTACTGCTGGTGCCGACGTCAGGGCCAATCGCAACCGTCAGTCGGGTGTGACCTCGTCCGGGTTTGAACCGGGCGCTGTCGTCGCGCTAGAAGCGTGCGCTTTTCAAGTACGCGCGCGTGTGCGCGGTATCCTGAATGCGGTTCTCATCCGTAGGCAGCTCGGCTGCCTCGGCTTTTCCGCTCAGGCTGGCGGCGGCAACGGCAGCGGGCGCTGCGGTTCCAGCCAGTTTGAGGAAGTCGCGGCGCGTTGCGCCTTCTTCCTTGGTCTTGCTCATGGGTTTCTCCTCTCCCATTTGCGAATTAGCACCCGTGAGGGCGCTGGCGAGTGACAGCGGTTCACGCTGCCGTCATTCGGAAGGCTTCGCGCTCAATCTCCATGAACACCCGACCGGCTGTGCCGATCGAGGCATAGAGAACCGAGTTCTCGGCGCCTTCCAAATCCGAATAAAAATGCATGGCCCAAGGGCCGATATGTTTGTTCCAGAATGCCCTCTGGTCTTCCAAAGATGCAGCTGCGCCGAAGCGACCAACGATCATGCCCGCCATCATCTCCATCAATGAGGCGATGTTGTCTTCCGGTTCAAAAACGTTCCGGGCTCGGGTAATGCCACGCATCGCCATGTCGTTGCGCAGCTGCGCCAGGGGTTTCTCATTCAGGAACCCAGTGAGGTAGAAACTGGCGTAAGGTAGTAGCTCGCCGCGTCCCAACCCGATGAACAGCGCGTTGAATTCGCGTTCCGCTGCGGCGGGCTTGGTCACTTTGGCGACGCGGGCCATGGCCTGAATGGCCTGTCCAAGATCGGTCTCATCGCCAGTCAGACCGGATACTTGATCTAGCAGCATCTGATCGGGCGGCGCAGACAGAAGCAGCCCCAGAAAGTTGTAGAAATCCGCGCGCATACGATCCTCTGCCGAGACATTCATCTGTTGCGCTTCACTTGCGGTCATCAGGTTATCCTTCGAATTCAAATTTCATGCGGCGCGGGGCAGGGGTGACCTCAGCCTCCTCAGACAGGTCCGGCGCTATGTCCACCTCGGCCATCAAAACGGGCTCTGGTGTCGCGGTTTCGGGTGACGCAGGTTCGTCCTGCGGTTCATCCGGTTCAATTGTTTCGTCCGTCTCGCTGTCTTCGGCCTCAGCCGCCAGCGCCTCGACATGTGCAAGCATACCTTTGCCAACCTGATACGCTGTCTGAATGTTTTCGATCACGCAGGCGGCGTCAGTATAGTCCTCGCCGTAGTCCACAAGGCCATCGACATTGGCCAATACCGGGTTCAGCCGCCACAGCCGTCGCAAGGCTCGACGGCGCAGACGGTCGGGAACTGCCTTGACCATAAAGCCCGAGACATCATCGCCCGCCTGCAATTCGTCAGGGTCGGGCAAGTTGAGTTCATTTAGAATCTCCGCATCGGATTTTTCTTCCAGTTCGGCGTGTTGGGCGGCAATGGCCTGTTCTTCAATCGCGATGACCTCAGCTTCGGCTTCGGCCTGTACTGCCGCTTTGCGGCGGGACCAGAAATCGCGGGCTTGGGTCACTGCACGATCTTCCGCGGGGCGCGGTACACGTCTGACTCTTGCCGGATGCGTGCATCGCCCTTGCCGTCCTCGACCAAATCGATCCGCTTTTTGTCCCGGCGGCGTTTCACGAAGACTTCGTCGTTATGATGTTCCAGAGCGAAGTCGCGCACCCAGGCGATCAACCCATCGGTCATCGGAATTTTCTCAACGATCTCCTCGCCGGTATCGGCGTAGTCCTGACCTTCGAAAGGCGACGCGGTGACCAGGACCGCATCCATCGGCCTTTCGCCATCCAGCGCATCACGAAGGACAAGGTAGATCGACGGTTGGCCGTCCGAAAGGTTCACCATATAGGCTTCGGTTTCATCTGCCCAAAGTGTCAGGGGCAAGGTCGCTGCGTGGTACTCAATGGCCTCGCCTTCACGTCGCATTTCGTGCCAGTCCGCAGGTCCGGCGCCGGGCAACACAGCAATGGCGCGCCAATTCCATTTCGCCCAGCGGGTTACACCGGGTGTTTTGCGCACGACGACGCCGATTGGCATTTCAATCTGGCTTGCGGCCTTGGCCACTGGCTCCTCCCCGGAAGGCTCTCCCATGCCTTCCCATAGGTCCACTATGGTACACAAAGCGCTCAGGTGCCAAGCCCGCGTCGTACGACCTTAGTCGTAATGGCTGGTAGCAAAATAGTGATCCCCGCAAACGGACGCCTTTGTTTATTGTAAAGAAAGGGGTTTCCGTGGCCAAATGGCCCGCTGTCCCAAAGGGTTTACATTCCAGCAACGGGGATACAGCCTGCGATGCGAAGAGGTGGAGAAGTATCCGGGGGAGGATCATGGGCACCAAACTACTTTTATGCGACTGCGCCGGGTCTCAACCTCTGAATTCCGACAAGATCGGTTCGGCCTGCGAGATGGAATGTTCCAAGGTATTCACAGCGCTTTGCACGCGAGAGTTGGAAGCGGCGGCCGCGGAGATACAACAGGGGGACACCATCATTGCCTGCGGACAAGAGCAGGAAGTATTTCAGGCCCTGGCCGAAGAACTGAATGTGGACGCCCCGGGCTTTGTTGATCTTCGTGACAGGGCCGGGTGGTCTGATGAGGGCGCGGATGCGGCCCCC
Organism: Ruegeria sp. CDSC002; assembly: GCF_059610905.1. Classification (NCBI taxonomy): domain Bacteria; kingdom Pseudomonadati; phylum Pseudomonadota; class Alphaproteobacteria; order Rhodobacterales; family Roseobacteraceae; genus Ruegeria; species Ruegeria sp. CDSC002. The sequence continues at coordinate 491,537 of NZ_JBXWOM010000001.1, read as the reverse complement.
AAGATGGCCGCCCTGGCCGCCGAAGCCTTGTTGCCGCAGCCGGTAACGCCCAGCGTAGACGTCTATAGCGAAGGCACATGCCTGATCATCGGTCCCGGCGACGTTGCATTCGCACTTGCTGAAAAACTGGCCGTCACACTGGCGGTTACGGTACTGGTCACGGATGAGGCTGAGCCTATGTCGCGCGCGTTCGACGTCGTGCGCGGTCGCATCAAATCGCTGAACGGTGCATTGGGTGGGTTTACCCTGCAGCTTGACGCGTTTCAGCAGCTTGAGCCCGGCGGTCGCGGAGCTTTTGCCTGGACTGAGGTCCGAGACAGGGCGCAGTCGGCTTGTGACATCGTTCTGGACCTGACCAGCGACACACCCTTGGTTCAGGCTCCGGCCAAGCGCGAAGGCTATCTGCGGGCTGATCCCAAAGATCCATTGTCCGTCGAACGGATGGCCTTTGAGGCGGCCCAATTGGTCGGCACCTTCGAAAAGCCACTTTATGTGCGGATGGAAGAAACGCTGTGTGCCCATTCTCGGGCCGAACAGGTTGCTTGCACGAACTGTCTGGATATCTGCCCGACAGGGGCGATCACACCCGCGGGTGAGCATGTGGAAATCGACCCTATGATCTGCGCCGGGTGCGGAGAATGCGCGGCAGTTTGCCCCTCAACAGCAATAACCTACGAAGATCCGCCGGTTTCGGCGTTGCTATCGCGGATGCACATCCTGGCGCGCACCTATCGCCGTGCTGGTGGAGCCGCGCCACGCTTGCTGGTGCATAATGCCCACGGGGCCGAGATGATCCGACTGGCCGCCCGTTTTGGACGTGGTTTGCCTGCCGATGTGATCCCACTGGAGCTAAGTGTGATTTCAGGATTTGGCCATGCCGAGATGCTGGCTGCTTTGGCGCATGGTTTCGCGCGAGTGGACGTCTTGCAATCCCCAACGACCGAGCGCGATGCGTTGGACCGTGAACTGGCCTTGGCGCAGGCAATAGCGGGGGCGAATGCCCTGGGGTTGTTGGATGAGGCCGACCCGGATGCGCTGTCTGATGTCCTTTATGCCCAAGATGTCCCTCAGCCATTGGCCGACCCGGTGCTGCCATTGGGCAACCGCCGCCAGATCGCCCGTTTGGCTGCGCAGGCGCTGAACCCTAAAGCCGAAGAGCCGCTGCCCTTGCCGGAAAACGCGCCCTATGGGGCGATCGCTGTCAACACGGATGCCTGTACCTTGTGCCTCAGCTGTGTGTCGCTGTGCCCGTCGGGTGCTTTGATCGATAACCCGGACAAGCCGCAATTGAACTTCCAGCAGGATGCTTGTCTGCAATGCGGGTTGTGCAAAGGCATCTGCCCGGAGGATGCGATTGCTCTTGTCCCGCAGCTTGACCTGAGCGATGCAGCCCTGTCTCAGCAGGTGTTGAATGAAGAGGAGCCGTTCGCTTGTGTAGAATGCGGGGCACTGTTTGGAGTTAAGTCCACCGTGGAACGGATCATGGAAAAGCTTGCGGGTACACATCCGATGTTTGCCTCCTCAGACAAGGCGCGGATGATCCAGATGTGTGACAATTGCCGCGTAAACGCACAGTTCCAGCAAGAGGACAACCCGTTCCAGTCTAACCCGAAGCCTCGTGTCGTTACGACCGAGGATTATTTCTCAAAACGAAAGGATCACTGAAGCTGTAAGGGCGCACCCAAGTCCGCTGCAGTTATGACCGAGACAAAGGCAAGGATGGCTTCCAGGTCATCCAGCGTCATCTCGACGGGATAGATGGGCGATGGACGCTGTGGATCAAACGGAGGTGTCAGCCCGTCGATTTGTGTGAACGAGGGGTGCGGGTTGAGGGCGAAGAACGCCTCGAACCGTTCTGACCAGTCCGGCATGGCGCGCAGCACCGCGAAAGAGGGGGTCGAACCCAGACCATTCATCCGGTTCTTGGGCCCGATCACATGGCACCGTCCGCAATGGGTCATCGACAATTCCTCGCCGCGCAGCGTATCGCCGTCGATCACTGTTTCGGTTTTCACGGCCACGATATCGAAACTGGCCGAGAAAGGCGTGCCTTGCTCTGGCGCATAGCTTTCTACCGTCCGTTTTCCGATATCGGACAGCAGCCAGTCGCGGAATCGCTCATGTTTGACGTCCTCTTCGATCCGAAGGTGATAGATCACACCGTTGCGCGCGAACACAGGATCACCCGGAGGGGCGGTTTCCAGCACCAAAACGCCGGCATCATCTGCAATAACCCGGATCCCGGTCTTGAGAGAAAAGCGAGGAAGGATATGTTGCAGCAGACCAGAGTCAGCAACCTCGTCCGGCGCGGCAAGACCAATCGCCTCTTGCGACCAAGAGGGGGTGGCAGAGAGCGTCAGGCTCAGGCACAAGAGGACAAAGCGCATGCCACAGCCTAACGGCACGGCACCAAATGCGTCAAATGAACTGAATGAGACGGAGACACGTGCAATGAACGGCAACCACAGCTTGTCGATACGCAGAGCCCTGGCCAGCGGGTTCCAAAAGGAGAATGACGCATGAGTGTTCGTGACGCAGTTCTTGCAAACCTGAGAAAGATCACTGACCCCGTCTCTGGACAGGACATCGTCAGCGCTGGAGTTGTTCGCGCGCTGAACGTCGAAGGGGACACAGTGCGCTTTGTGCTTGAGATCGACCCCAAGCAGGCCGAGCAGATGGAACCCGTCCGTGCCGCAGCCGAACAGGCCGCAAAGTTGGTCGACGGTGTTTCCACGGTCTCGGCCATGCTGACCGCACATTCCGAAAAGGCACCGCCAGATCTGAAGCCGAAACCGAAACCCTCGCAGACCGGGCCGCAGGCCGTGCCGGGTGTGGACAGGATTATTGCTGTGGCTTCTGGTAAGGGTGGCGTTGGCAAGTCCACGGTTTCCGCCAACCTGGCTTGTGCCTTGGCGGCTGAAGGGCGACGCGTTGGTCTGCTGGATGCGGATGTTTATGGGCCGTCGCAGCCGCGGATGCTGGGTGTTTCGGGCCGTCCGGCCAGTCCTGACGGCAAAACGATCCTGCCATTGCGCAACCACGGCGTCACCATGATGTCGATGGGCCTGATGACCAATGAAGGTCAGGCTGTTGTCTGGCGCGGTCCGATGCTGATGGGCGCGTTGCAACAGATGATGGGTCAGGTGCAATGGGGCGCGCTGGATGTGCTGATCGTCGACCTGCCGCCCGGCACAGGTGACGTGCAGCTGACGCTGAGCCAGAAGTTCAACGTGGACGGCGCCATTGTTGTCTCGACCCCTCAGGACGTGGCTCTGATCGATGCCCGCAAGGGGATCGACATGTTCAACCAGCTCAAGACGCCCATCCTTGGGATGATTGAGAATATGTCGACGCATATCTGCTCGAACTGCGGCCATGAAGAGCACGTGTTCGGCCATGGCGGCGTAAAGTCCGAGGCCGAGGCGCTGGGCGTTCCTTTGCTGGGTGAAATCCCGCTGCATCTGGATATCCGAGTTGCCGCTGATGGCGGTGCACCGATCGTGGTCAGCAAGCCCGACAGTCCGCAAGCCGAAGCGTTTCGCCAAATTGCGCGCGGCATGATTGCCAAGGGCAACGCATGAACGAGCCGGTCTTTCCCCCTTTGCTGACGGGCCACCCGGTGCAGGGTGGGGAAGACCCGTTCGAGCGCGCGCAGGCCATGGCTGCGCTGGGCTGTGATGGCGGCACCGTGGTTTATAACATTCAGGCCGATCGTCTGCGTGTGGCCATCGTTTTTGCCCCCGAGGTTGTCTTGCGCGATGCGATGGCAATGGTGCCGCTTTGCGCTGTTGGGTTCCAGAACGCGCTGGGCGCGCTGGCCCCGCCTGAGGTCGCGGTTCATCTGGGCTGGGACGGGCTGATCTGCGTGAATGGGGCCAAATGCGGAATGTTCCGTGTGGCAGCTTCGGATGCAGATCCAGAAGCAGAACCGGATTGGCTGATCGTCGGTTGGGATTTGGCGCTGCTGCAAACCAGTCAGGCACCGGGCGAAAACCCGGATGTCACCGCACTTTACGACGAGGGCTGCGCGGATGTCTCGGCAACGCAGCTTGTCGAAAGCTGGTCGCGGCACATAATGACATGGCTGAATCGCTGGCAAGAGGACGGCAACGCGCCTGTGCACGGAGAATGGATAGGCCTGCTGCGCGGAGTGGGAGAGCCCTTCGGTGAAGCGGGCGTGTTTCTGGGAACGGATGAACGGTTCGGCATGCTGATCCGGCAAGGTTCAGATACACAGCTTCGCCCGCTGACGGAATTGTTGGAGAACGGATGATGAAACTAGCGCGCGCAATCCATTTCGACGAAAGCGACATGAATGTGTTCCACTCCCCGGCGCGAACCGGGGAATGGTGTATTTCGGGCGGATTCGAGTTCTCAAATTGGGGCGAAGGCGATCTTGAAGGCAAGGCGCGTCAGGCTTTTGCGAATGGCTGGTTGGGCGTGGAAACCTTTGGGCGGGTGACATTCGTCGCGGTCACGCAGGTGGAACAGGCCGAACTGGATCAGATCGCGCAGAGCCTTGCTGAACACTTTGTGCAGCTTTACGGGGCACCGTCGGTCGAAGCCGCCATGGACGTCGCACAGGCCGAGATCGCCCACATGTCCGAGCTGTGTGATGAGCATAACCCAAACACGCTGCTGACCGTCTCGCGTGAGCTGTCAGACGCCGGAGTGCGTGAGGCTTTCCGTGTGATCACGCCGCAAGAGACTCAGCTAGAGGCTCTGGCCGTACATGGGTCATTGGACGAATAACCGTCAGATCAGATCCGCAAAGCCGCCAAATTGACCGCGCTTAAAGATCAAACCTTTGCCGGTGCGGTACATGACCTTTTGAACCTCACCAACAATGATCAGGTGATCCCCCGCATCGTGTTGGGCGTGCACCTGACAATCGAACCGCGCCAGACAACCGGATAATTGGGGCCGGCGCGCCGGGTCGTGGGCCCATTCCGCGTGCGAAAAATCCTTGCCGTCGCGAGCAAAGCGCAGGGCCTGTTCCTGTTGATCCTGTCCCATCACGTGGATCGAATAATGTCGGCTGGTGTTGAAATCGTCGAACCGGTTGGAGTCTTTGGCCAAGCACCACAAAACAAGTGGCGGGTCCAGCGATACCGACGCGAACGAGTTGACCGTAATGGCTCGAGGGCCCTGATCGGTGTTCGTGGTGATCACCGTCACACCGGTTCCGAAACACCCCAACGCTTCGCGAAAAGCGGTGCTTTGATCCGGGGTTGGAGTGAATTGTTTTTCCGTCATTGCGCGCTAATCCCGTGGCCGTGCCTCAGGTGCCACGACGCGCGGGGTTTGTCCATGAAAAGCTGCGTCCGGTATGCGTGTTTTCTGAACTAGTTCAGGTCTTCCAACAGACGGCCATGTTGGCGCGTTGCCTCAACGACTAGGCCAAAGGTTGTCATGCCGCGCGCCTGCAGCATCGGTAGCATTCTGACCAGCGCTTCGGCGGTAGCAACCGCATCACCCAGGGCGGTATGGCGCAGTTGTTCGGGGATGGTGATTTCCAACCGTTCACACAGAGCATCCAGCGTGTGTTTATCACTTGCCCCGAACAGCACGGCGGACAACAGAACCGTATCCAGAATGGGGTGATCCCAAGCGACATTCATGCATTTTGCATGCCGCCGGAGAAACGCCATGTCGAATGGCGCGTTATGGGCCACGATCACTGCATTGCGGGCGAATTGATGCAGCGCGCGCCCGGCCTCTGCAATGTCCGGCGCGCCCTGAACCATGCGATCACTGATCTTGTGAACCTTGGTTGAGGATGGAGGGATCGGGATGCCAGGATCAACCAGCATGTCCAGCTGCTCTCCGTCCACGATGCGCCCGTTGACAACCCGCACAGCTCCGATTTGAACGATTTCGTCCTTGTGTGGCAGCAGCCCGGTGGTTTCGGTGTCAAACACGACGAAACACAAATCCTGCAGAGCTAGGTTTTCGACGGTCTCGTCCGTCGAGGTGTTCAGCAAGTCGAAGTCATACACCAAAGGCCGCGCGGCTTCGGGTGCGATGTTCGCGGCACTGTCCTCGAAGATCAGCATGTATCCGGGTGCGCCGCCAAGGGGCTTCATGCGAGCGCGGTAACTCTGCGTACCATCGACGCTGGTTAGCGTGCAGGAGACCTCCAGCCCGGTCTTCATCAGTTTGGCATGAGCCTCCTCCAGCGGATTAGATTGCAAGTATTCAAACAACGAAGCATTCAGCCGGGGATGGGCAATCTGTGCCAGAACCTCGGCCGTCTGACCATCGTACAAAACGATCTTGTGTTTTGGGCTCGCCAACAGCATCGCAACTGGAATTTCGGTCAATAAGGCCGTCAGACGTTGCTTTTCTGCCGCCAGATGTGCCGTCTCTTCGGCCACGGCCTGTGCTACGTCCATGGTTTTACCGGACAATTGGTCGGCCAGTCCGGCCGCGGCTGGTGCCAGATCACCCAGATATCGCGCGGCCTGTGTGTCCAATTCGGTGCTAACTCCGGCATGCGCGCGGGCCCTAAGTTGGGCGGATATCCGTTCGATTGGCTTGGCGACATTGTCGTCGAATAATAACCAAACCGCCGCAGTCAAAGCCAGAAAGCCAAAACCCATCAGGATTTCGGCAAAGATGAATGAATCAAGCAGATCAGGATCAGCAACGCGTCGATAGCTGATCCACAGCGCCAGAGAGCTGACGGTCAGAGCGCCAAAGGCCAACAGGCAGAAGAACAGGAAAATGCGCAGACGCAGGCTTAACCGGTTCAGCATGTCACACTCCGCAGGTTGCCTCGACGATTGGGTCACTGGCGGTGACGTCGATCCAGTCGGCGTTCAGCAGCCGCCCGTCATCCGCGAATTCTGCCCCATCCGCAAGATTGGCGCGGCTGAACTCTTTGCAGTTGACCACTACCGGCAGTTTTGAGACCGGGGCCCAGCGACCAAAGAAATACAGTTCCACCAACCGTTGTTCGGGAACCTGTTCATTTGTGCGAACGGAACCGGCATCAATGGCGGCAAAGCGGTCTACGAAGGGCACAGCATAGGTCCAGGGGCGATAGAAGGCGCGGCTTTCAACCTCTTGAATGACGGTCATACCTTCGGGAAGGGTATCGCGTGTGCGGTCGTACCAGGAATATTCACTGGTAATCGTCATGCCGATCATGCCGAGACCTGCGGCAACGGGCGTCATCCAGCGGGGCAGGCGGCCACCCGTCAATTTGTTTAGAACCATTACGATGCCGGCAAAGGCAAAGCCTGCAAATATGGTGCCGATCAGTTCCAGAAACATGTGACTCTCCGTATGTCTGGCGTAGTCGCCAATAGTTATCGCCGCCTTAACCCAGCATTCCCTTGCCGTGACCTACTGCCGATTGCATGGTTTTTACCACAACGAACGCATCCCGGAGATGACTTCGCTCAAAATCCGACAGGTCTGAGGGCGGCAGGAAATTGTCCGGCTTTTGATCGCCCTTCACAAGCCTGACCTGATGCTCAAGGCGGGTTTCTGCGATCAGATCATACGCATCCAGCAAATCCCGCGCGCCCGAGGGGCTGAGAATACCGCCAGATGCGGCTGCTTTCAGACGCGCCCGAGTATTGGCTTCGGTCAATTGACCCTGAAGGCTGTAGATGCGCGCAAGGTCAACGACTGGGACCACTCCGTTATGTTTGAGGTCCAGCGTGTTGCGATGTTCACCAGACCGGATGGTCGCAAACCCGCGCAACAGACCCAACGGAGGCGTATGTTTTAGCGAGTTCGAGATCATGTGCGCCACAAAGATCGAGTTTGCGTTGGCCGCTGCCAGTGTCTCGGCCTGCAGATCGTCGAACAGGTGAAAGGCCCCTCCGATAGGACGCAGGTCGAACATGACTGAGGCCAGCATCTGCGCCTCGGGGTTCGGTTTGGCGATCCACCCGTTGAAGTAGTCGCGCCAAACTCGGACGGGCTGACACCATCGTGGGTTGGTCGCCATCATGTCGCCTGGGCAATAGAAATAACCGCAGGTGTCCAGGCCGTCCGAGACGTATTTGGCAAGCTCGGCGAAGTACTTCATATCGGCATCGGTCACGCTGTCGTCCAGCATCAGACAGTTGTCCTGATCGGATACTCCGGTTTGTTCTTGCCGCCCTTGCGACCCACAGGCCAACCACAGATAGGGAACGGGTGCTGGGCCCAGCTTGTCCTCGGCCAAGGCCAACAACCGGCGGGTTGCTGTGTCTGCAATATCCGTTATCAGCCGCGTCACGATCTCGTGCCGGTTTCCGGCAGCCACCAGTTGCACCAGAAGCTGCGGGATTTCAGCCGTTACCACCGCCATTTGATCTGCCGAGTCCGCTTGAGCGATCCGGCGGACAAGCTCTGCCGAATTCACCGCCTGATAATGGGTCAGGTCCGTTTGCGTTACGATGCCGACCAAACGTCCACCTTCGCTGATCGGGATATGACCTATCCCGCGCTCCATCATCACGTGCAGAACGTCCGATCCAATATCAGATGGCGACAGGGTGATTGGGTTCGCCGTCATGATCGCTGACACCGGTGTCTCTGCGGGCATGCCATTGGCTACGTATTTGCCCGAGATGTCGCGCAAGGTGGCGATGCCCAGCAGGCTATCCGTTTCGGTGACGCACAAGGATGAAATGTGCTTGTCACGCATGATCCGGGCGGCTTCTTGAACTGATGTGTCCGGTGGGCAGGTTGCAGGGTTATGCGCCATAAGAACGTCAATCGCGCTGGTCGCCAGGCTTTGCGGACCGGATCGGTTCGAACGGGTCCGGTTGAAGAATTTCGAAACGACGTCATGCCCATCGATCAACTCGCGCACCAGATCTGGCGGCAGAACCAGCAAAACGGATGGCGTATGCGCGCGCGCCTTGGTTGCGGCTTTCCCGTCTTTCAGTAGCCCACGCTCACCAAACGAATTGCGCAGACCAAGATGAGATACCACGGCGTCATTCTCATCGGTGATTTCAACGTGCCCTTCATAGATCACGAATACGCCGGGCAGGGTGTGCCCAAGTTCGTACAGGGCAAAGTCTTCCTCGACCTCCCAAACCTCGACCTGATTGGCGATCTGATCCAGTGTTTCTGGGGGCAAGGCATCATAGGGGTGGACGGATTTCAGGAACCGGGTGATTTCGTCATGAGACAGGGGCATCGTACAGTCCTGTGATTCCGGTTTTGAAAATCCCGCCCGGTGGAATGCCGGGCGGGAACAGTCGGTCGAAAGACGCGGCACATGGAAGTTAACCATATGCCGCATCATGCTCACTTGTTCTGAGCTGCGCCAGCGCCACGGGGAATACGCACGCTTTCGACCAATTCAACGATCTCCGGCGGAGTCTCTTTGGTCATTCCGGCGACGACGTAAGCGACGCCGAAGTTGATCATTGCACCGATGGCGCCGAACGAGGTCGACTTGATCGGACCCAGAAGCGGATCAGCATCAGTGAACGAGTTGGTGCCCGGAATGAACAGCCAGCCCTTGTGCAGGAAGATGTAGACCAGGGTTACGGTCAGACCAGCCAGCATGCCCGCAACCGCGCCGGTATTGTTGATGCGGGTCGAGAAGATCCCCATCATCAGCGCCGGGAAGATCGAGGCAGCCGCCAGACCAAACGCCAGGGCCACGGTTTGCGCCGCAAAGCCCGGTGGGTTCAGACCCAGATAGGTTGCCACAACGATGGCCACAGCCATTGCGATACGAGCAGCCAGCAGTTCTCCTTTTTCAGAGATTTGCGGGTTGATCGCACCTTTGACAAGGTCGTGGGATACCGCCGACGAGATCGCCAGCAACAGACCCGCAGCGGTCGACAGAGCAGCCGCAAGACCACCGGCAGCGACCAGACCGATCACCCAACCCGGCAGGTTGGCAATCTCGGGGTTGGCCAGAACCAGGATGTCGCGGTTGAACTTGGTCAGCTCGTTTCCAACCCAGCCTTTTTCTTCGGCAAGTGCCTGCATGTCGGCGTTCTTGTCGTTGTAGTACTGGATCTTGCCGTCGCCGTTCTTGTCTTCCCAGTCCAACAGACCGGTTTTCTGCCACGTCTGCATCCAGTCATAGCGCGGATCATTGTCGATATCTTCGACCGAGACAGCGCCACCTTCGATGCCACCGTTGGGCCACATCATGTCGGTGATGTTCAGACGCGCCATTGCGCCAACCGCAGGGGCGGTCAGATACAGCAGAGCGATGAAGACCAGTGTCCAGCCAGCCGACCAGCGTGCGTCAGACACTTTCGGTACGGTGAAGAAGCGCATGATCACGTGCGGCAGGCCGGCGGTGCCGATCATCAGCGACAGTGTGAACAGAACCATGTTCAGCGTGTTCGAGTGATGAGCTGTGTATTCATTAAAGCCCAGCTCGGTCACGATCGCATCCAGCTTGGTCAGCAGAGGCTCACCGCTTGCGGTGTCGCTGAACAGACCCAGCGCCGGAACCGGCGTACCGGTCAGCTGCAGCGAGATGAAGATCGCCGGGATTGTGTAGGCGGTGATCAGTACGCAGTACTGAGCGACCTGAGTGTAGGTCACGCCTTTCATCCCACCGAACACTGCGTAAGCAAACACGACACAAGCACCGATCAGCAGACCAGAGGTGTTCGATACCTCGAGGAAACGACCAAAGGCCACGCCCACACCGGTCATCTGACCAATAACATAAGTCACCGAAGCAACGATCAGACAGATTACAGCAACGATACGTGCAGTCTGGCTGTAGAAACGGTCGCCGATGAATTCCGAGACAGTGTATTTACCAAACTTACGCAGATAGGGCGCAAGCAGCAGTGCCAGCAGCACGTAACCGCCGGTCCAACCCATCAGGAAGGTCGAATTGTCATAGCCGGTAAAGGCGATCAGGCCCGCCATCGAAATGAACGAGGCCGCAGACATCCAGTCTGCCGCTGTTGCCATGCCGTTGGTGACAGGGTGAATGCCGCGACCGGCGGCGTAGAATTCCGATGTGGAACCCGCGCGGGCCCAAATCGCGATGCCGATGTACAGCGCAAAGGACGCGCCGACAAAGAGCAGGTTGATGGTAAACTGGTCCATTCCGCTTACTCCTCATCCACGCCGTATTCGGCGTCCAGCTTGTTCATGCGCCAGGCGTAGTTGAAAATCAGCACCAGAAAGACCAGGATCGATCCTTGCTGAGCGAACCAAAAGCCCAGATCGGTGCCGCCAACGGCGATGCCAGACAGCAGCGGACGCAGCAGAATGCCGAATCCAAAAGACACCAGCGCCCAGATCACGAGGCTGATGTAGATGAGACGCAGGTTCGCCTGCCAATAGCCTTTGTCGGCCTCGGCAGTCTGCGCGGAGTTTGTTGATTGATCCGCCATTGCGGGTTCCTCCTTCGCTTCTTCCATGGGCGACCCGTTGTCTTAAACCTCCAACGCGCGGGGCCGCTTTTCGATTTGCCGAATGCCGGACGGCATCGGGCAAAACTTCTCCGATCCGCCAAGGCGGGTACTTTGAAGTTTTCCTTTAGGAATTGGACCCTTATTCAGGGCGGGCCGTCTTCCCTTAGTTCATGGCGTCGCTGACGATCCTTTCCAGATTGCCTGCGATGTCGTCGATATTGCCCATGGCGTTCAGACCTTTGAGAACACCGTGGTCTTGGTAATAGGTAATCAGCGGCGCGGTTTGCGCATGATAGGCCGCCAGACGTGAGGCGACGGTTTCGGCATTATCATCAGCGCGGCGCTTGAATTCCGTGCTGCCGCATTTGTCGCATTTGCCTTTAATGGCAGGGATTTTGAACGTGTCATGGAACCCTTCGCCACATCCGGCACAGGTGTAGCGGCCCGAGATGCGGATAACCATTTCGCCATCTTCGACTTCAAGACTGATGGCGGCGTTGATCTTCTGCCCGGTTTCCGAAAGTAGCCCATCCAACGCCTCGGCCTGAACCGTGGTGCGCGGAAAGCCGTCCAGAATGACGCCCTTGGCGCAGTCCGGTTCAGCTAGGCGATCACGAAGGATCGCAATGACGATGTCGTCGCTGACCAGATCACCAGCCTCCATCACGGCCTTTGCGGCTTTGCCAGCATCGGTTTCGGCCGCAACTGCCGCACGCAGCAGGTCGCCAGTGCTGAGTTGAACCAGCCCGAACTTGTCTTCAAGCATACGGGCCTGTGTTCCCTTCCCGGCACCCGGAGGGCCGAGAAGGATCAGAACAGCGGGTGTGGTGATCGTGGCAGCGTCCATCACATCCTCACTTGTTTGCACGATTTTCGATCAGGTCTTCGACCACCGATGGATCGGCAAGTGTCGAAGTATCGCCCAATGCGCCAAAGTCGTTCTCGGCAATTTTGCGCAGGATACGGCGCATGATCTTGCCGGAACGGGTCTTGGGCAGACCGGGTGCCCACTGGATCACGTCGGGCGACGCAATCGGGCCGATCTCGGTCCGGACCCAGGTGCGCAGCTCTTTCAGCAGCTCATCCGACGGCTCGCGGTCATTCATCAGAGTGACATAGCAATAGATGCCTTGCCCTTTGATCTCATGGGGGTATCCGACCACGGCGGCCTCGGCCACAGCGGCATGCGCTACAAGCGCGCTTTCAACTTCGGCGGTCCCCATACGGTGGCCCGAGACGTTGATCACATCGTCAACGCGACCGGTGATCCAGTAATCACCATCCTCGTCACGACGGCAGCCGTCACCGGTGAAGTAGTAACCTTTGTAGTCCGAGAAATAGGTCTTTTCGAACCGTTCATGATCACCCCAGACGGTGCGCATTTGGCCGGGCCAGCTGTCCTTGATACACAGAACACCTTCGACGCCGTTGCCGTTGATCTCGATGCCTGATTGCGGGTCCAGAACCACGGGCTGAATGCCAAAGAAGGGCTTCATCGCGGCACCAGGCTTCATCGCGTGTGCACCGGGCAGGGGTGTCATCAGGTGACCGCCGGTCTCGGTCTGCCACCACGTGTCAACGATGGGGCAATTTCCTTTACCGACGACCTCATTGTACCAGTTCCAGGCTTCAGGGTTGATCGGTTCGCCCACGGTGCCCAGTAGTTTGAGGTCGCTCAGATCATGCTTCTCGACCCACTCGTTGCCTTGCCCCATCAACGCGCGGATCGCGGTTGGTGCGGTATAGAACTGGTTGACCTTGTGCTTGGCGCATACCTCCCAGAACCGGCCCGCGTCGGGGTAGGTAGGGACACCTTCGAACATCAGAGTAGTCGCGCCGTTGGCCAGCGGGCCATAGACGATATAGCTGTGGCCTGTGACCCAGCCCACGTCAGCAGTGCACCAATACACATCGCCCTCGTGGTAATCGAAAGTGATCTCATGGGTCAGCGATGCGAAAACCAGATAGCCGCCAGTGGTATGTACCACACCCTTGGGTTGTCCGGTCGAGCCGGAGGTGTAGAGGATGAAAAGCGGGTCTTCGGCGCTCATCTCAGCAGGCGCGCAGTAGTCATCGGCCTCAAGCGCCAATTCGTTGTAATCATAGTCGCGGCCGTCGATCCATGTGGTCTGACCACCAGTGCGTTTGACCACCAGGCATTTCACCGTGTCTTTGCAGTGCAACAGGGCGGCGTCCGCATTGGATTTCAGCGCAGTCTTGCGGCCGCCTCGCGGGGCCTCGTCGGCAGTGATGACAACCTTTGCGTCGCAGCCATTGACGCGCGCCGCCAGAGCGTCTGGTGAAAAACCCGCAAAGACGATCGAATGGATCGCGCCAATGCGCGCGCAGGCCAGCATGGCATAGGCGGCCTCGGGGATCATCGGCATATAGATCACGACGCGGTCGCCCTTACGCACGCCCAGCGATTCCAGAATGTTTGCCATCCGGCAGGTCCGGCGGTGCAACTCAGCATAGGTGATGTGCTGCGCTTCGTCTTTTGGATCATCCGGTTCCCAGATGATCGCAGTTTGATCGCCGCGGGTTTTCAGATGGCGGTCCAGGCAGTTGGCCGAAACGTTCAGCGTTCCGTCTGCGTACCAGTTGATTCCGACCGAGCCGAAATCATAGTTTACATCTTTGACTTGTGTGTAGGGCTTGATCCAGTCGATCCGCTTGCCTTGTTCGTCCCAGAACGCGACGGGATCGTTGATCGAAGCCGCATACATCTCAGTGTATTTTTCAGCGTTAACATGCGTGCGGGCCACGGTTTCGGCGGACGGCGGAAAGGTATTGGCTTCTGCCTGGGCAGCGGTTGTCATTCTGAGGCTCCTCCCTCTGGATCATATTGAATCAGACCGATTTTGCCTGCTGAACTGGCGATGTCGATCTGTTTCCTCCTTATGCGCAATAATACGGAGAGCTGAAAACAAGGAAATAAATTACCGATTTATCACGATTAGTTTGTAAATTATTTTTTTGACTCGGAATGATTTTGTAAAGAAAGAGGCTGTCATTGGGAATAGTGGTTTTTTTACATAGCCTTGGATGTAATGAAAATTTGTGGGGAAATAAGCCGCCCGATTACGACTAAATTGCATCTGAGACTCACCTTTCGGTTGTTAGCGCTCAACGGTGCCATTCCTTGCTGGCCATGAATGCTGACCGGGGGTTGGCACATTCCGATGTTGGCGCTAGCTTTGACCGCAAGCGCCTCGGTAAGGGGGTGCAGCAAAGGGAGAAATCAGTATGAAAAAGATTTTGAGCGGCTCTGCTGTGGCCGCCTTGTGTGTTGCGTTCGTGTCCGAGGCAGCCGCAACTGAATGGAATGCTTCGGTCTGGGGCAAACGTCGTGCGTTCACCGAGCATGTTGAGAAACTGTCTGAGTTGGTCAGCGAAAAGACAAACGGCGATTTCACCATCAATGTCAGCTATGGCGGCCTGTCCAAGCCGCGCGAAAACCTGGATGGAATCGAAATTGGTGCGTTTGAGATGGCTCAGTTCTGTGCCGGATATCATCGCGACAAAAACCGCGCGATCACCGTTCTGGAACTGCCGTTCCTGGGCGTGAACAATCTGGATGAGGAAGTTGCCGTCAGCCACGCGGTTTACGATCACCCTGCCGTTAAGGATGAGATGGCGCAGTGGAATGCGCGTATCATCATGACCTCGCCCATGCCGCAGTACAACATCGTCGGAACCGGCGACCCGCGTGACGAACTTGCCGAGTTCGAAGGCATGCGTGTCCGCGCCACAGGTGGTCTGGGCAAGGCATTCGAGGCGGTAGGTGGTGTGCCGACTTCGGTTCCTGCAACCGAAGCCTTTAACGCAATGGAGTCCGGTGTCGTTGACACGGTTGCCTTTGCTCAGCACGCGCATCTGTCCTTTGGCACCATCAACGAAGCGGATTGGTGGACGGCCAACCTGAACCCCGGCACTGTGAATTGCCCGGTTGTGGTCAATATCGATGCCTATGAGGCACTGCCGGCTGAGCATCGCGAGGCGCTGGACAGTTCGATCGACGAAGCGATTGATCACTATCTGGCCAATTATGGATCGCTGCTGGATCAGTGGGACAGTGTTTTGGACGAAAAGGGCGTCGCAAAGGTACAGATCGATGATGCGGTAATCGCAGAGTTCCGCACCAAAGCGGCCGATCCCATCCGGGCACAGTGGATTGAGGATATGTCCGCTCAGGGTATTCCTGCGCAGGACCTGTATGATCTGGTCCAGTCCACGCTGGAACAGCAACGTAGCGGTAACTAAGCACAAAATCCGGATGCCCATCGGGGCATCCGGACACCAATAAAAATACAGGGGAACACCGCAATGGCAGGACAGGCCACGGTGCTTGAAGACAACAGCCTCCTGAGTTCTTTGGACCGTAAGTTGTTGAGGTTAGAGCGGTTTCTGGCTCTGATCAGCGGCCTTGCCGTGTTCAGTCTTATGGTTCTGGCGGTGGTCTCGGTCAGCGGACGCAATGCGATTAACGCACCTTTGCCAGGATATGTCGACTGGATCGAACAGGCGATGCCGCTGATTGCATTTCTGGGCATTTCATATGTTCAGCGCGATGGCGGTCATATACGGATGGACATTGTCATCTCACGCCTGCACGGCCGGGCGCTGTGGCTGTTCGAGCTTATTTCGGTTCTTCTGATCCTGGTGCTGATGCTGGCCTTGGTCTGGGGCAGTTGGTCCCATTTTGACCGCTCGTTCGACTTTGGCGCGCCGATGTGGAGCCGGGACAGTTCAATCGACATCGGTATCCCGCTTTGGCCGGCCAAACTGCTGGCACCTGTGGCGTTCTCGGTGCTTTGCCTACGGCTGCTGCTTCAGGTTTGGGGATATGGTCGCGCGCTGATCGTAGGGGCCGAAAGCCCCGTAGCCGTTCCACTGATACAGGATGCGGCTGCTCAGGCCGCTGCCGAAGCCGAACAATTCGAAGGGCAGGACTAGCGCATGGACTCGATAGAGATTGGCCTGTGGGTCACGGGTGGCCTACTGGTTCTGGTTGTGACCGGAATGCGCGTGGCCTTCGCGGCGGCTCTTGCGGGGCTGGTCGGGTTGGTTTGGATTTTCTGGGCCAAGTTTGGATACGACCCTGATCGCTTCGGCAAAGCACTAACCGTCGCGGTCAAGACGGCGGGGCAGGTGCCCCATTCCAAGGTTGCTGCTCATACACTCAGCTTGATCCCCACCTTTATCCTGATCGGTTATCTGGCCTATTATGCGGGCCTGACGCGCGCGTTGTTCGAGGCTGCTAAACGTTGGGTTGCGTGGGTGCCCGGAGGGCTCGCGGTTTCGACTGTGTTCGCCACAGCCGGGTTCGCGGCCGTTTCTGGCGCCTCGGTGGCGACCTCGGCTGTGTTCGCCCGGATCGCTATCCCCGAGATGCTGAAAGTCGGTTACAACAAGCAATTCGCAGCCGGAGTGGTCGCAGCGGGCGGTACACTTGCATCCCTTATCCCGCCATCCGCGATCCTTGTGATCTATGCGATCATCGTGGAACAGGATGTGGGCAAACTGCTGCTTGCCGGGTTTATCCCCGGTGCATTTTCGGCCGTTGTGTACGGTCTGCTTATCGTCGGCATCGCGGTTGTATTCAAAAACGTTGGTCCACCGGTAACAGGTTTCACTTGGAAGCAGCGTTTTGCGTCGCTGCCGGGCGCGTTTCCGATTGTCGCTGTAATCCTGATCATCATTTGCTTTGTCTATAACCCGTTTGGAGAAAAGGCTTGGGGCACTCCAACCGAAGGCGGAGCAATCGGTGCCTTCATCGTCTTCTGTTTCGCCCTTTTCCACGGAATGCGGTGGCCCGAACTGAAGTCGGCGCTGCTGGAAACTGCCAAACTAACCGCGATG
The DNA here is from genome assembly GCF_059610905.1 of Ruegeria sp. CDSC002. Classification (NCBI taxonomy): domain Bacteria; kingdom Pseudomonadati; phylum Pseudomonadota; class Alphaproteobacteria; order Rhodobacterales; family Roseobacteraceae; genus Ruegeria; species Ruegeria sp. CDSC002. The sequence continues at coordinate 474,321 of NZ_JBXWOM010000001.1, read as the reverse complement.
ATCTTCACGATCATCTGGGGGGTGCTGATCTACGTACGGTTTCTGGGGTTTGCCGATCTTCCGGGCGCGTTCTCGGACTGGATCACTTCGTTGGAAATGTCGCCGATGCTGATTCTGATCTGTATCCTGCTCGCCTATGCGGTCTTGGGCATGTTCATGGACGCCATTGGGATGCTGTTGCTGACGCTGCCAGTGGTTTACCCGGCGGTAATGGCCCTGAACGGGGGTGAGACTGTCAGCGCAGCAGAAAGCGCCTTTGGCATGTCAGGTCCGATGTGTGCGATCTGGTTTGGTATTCTGGTGGTGAAAATGGCCGAGTTTTGCCTGATCACGCCTCCTATTGGCCTGAATTGTTTCGTCGTTGCCGGGGTGCGCCCGGATCTGAGCGTTCAGGACGTGTTCAAAGGCGTTACGCCGTTCTTCATCGCCGACGGCGTAACGATCGCGCTGCTCGTGGCGTTTCCCGGTATCGTACTCTACCTGCCGTCATTGGCCGGGTAGAAAAAGCCCCCGGTGGTGAACCGGGGGCCAGTCGACGTGAAGTGCGGGTTCTTCAGCTCGCCCGCATCAGCATTCCATACAGATCCCGCGGATCATCCGGATCTGCCAACATGTCCAAAGGTTCAAAGAAATCAGTGCCTTTGATGGCAGACTGGACGTAGCACAAGGCCGAGAAATCCTCGATCGCGAAGCCAACGCTATCAAAAAGAGTGATCTGTCGGTCGTCGCGCCGGCCTTTGGCCTGACCGGTCATGACCTGCCACAATTCGGTCACTGGGTGATCCTCGACCAAGGCCTGAATCTCGCCCTCGATGCGTGTTTGTTCCGGGTATTCGACGAAGATGTCCGAGCGCAGCAGAATATCGCGGTGTAGTTCGGTCTTGCCGGGGCAATCACCGCCAATTGCATTGATGTGGACGCCCGGTCCGACCATGTTGTCGGTCAGGATCGTTGCGTTTTTCTTATCTGCGGTGCAGGTCGTGATGATCTGAGCGCCTTCGATGGCGTCCTCGGGTGTTTTGCAAAGCACGACCGTCAGCCCGGAATTCTTGAGGTTTGCCGCGCATTTTTCGGTGGCCGCGTGATCGGTATCGTAAAGGCGCACAGTGTCGATCCCGCACATGGCCTTGAACGCCAGGCATTGGAACTCGGACTGAGCGCCATTCCCAATCATCGCCATAACACGCGATGACTTGGGTGCCAGATAACTGCCGACAAGGGCCGAGGTTGCCGCCGTGCGGAGGGCGGTTAGCATCGTCATCTCGGTCAAAAGCGTAGGGTAGCCGGTATAGACGTCGGCCAGAAGGCCAAAGGCTGTCACGGTCTGCAGGCCCTCGGACGTGTTCTTGGGGTGCCCGTTGACGTATTTAAATCCATAGGCCTCACCATCCGAGGTTGGCATCAGTTCGATTACGCCATGGGGAGAATGCGCCGGAATGCGAGGGGTCTTGTCAAAGCTCTCCCAGCGTTTGAAGTCGGATTCAATCTGAGCCGCGATCTGAGTGATCATCTTTTCAAGCCCGATATGGTGCACCAGCCGCATCATGTTGTCGACGGATACAAAGGGCACAAGAGCCTTGTCAGAAGGTTGCATCATGATCTCCTATCGGCGGGAAAGGTGGATACCGGCGATCATGCAACGTACTGATCCTCCGGCTGTTTCAATGGTTGGAACCGACAACGGCAGCAGAGTGGCGCTGTCTTCGATGATGTCGGTCTGTTGGGGCGTCAGCGCATCTTTGGCGCGGCTGGAAAGAGCTAGCACGAGCCCATCACGACCACTAAGCTCGATGGTGTTTCCAGCAAAGTTTGCGATCTGGTCATGGGACAGATCGATTACGGTGCGACCGGATTCTTCCAATCGCGCCTGCACGGTCGCGCGGCGTTCGGCATCGATTATCATGTCGAGGCAGATCAGTGCATAATGTGTGCCGATTCCCATCAGGACATTGGTGTGATAAACGTCTCGGCCTGCGTCGTCCCTAGCTTCGAACGCGATGGGTTCGTAGTTGAAGTTCGTGCAGAACCGCTCCAACAAAACGGGATCAGCGCGGTTTGACTTGACCGTGTAAGCGATGCGGCCGACGTGATCGAGAACCATTGCTCCGGTACCTTCCAGTGCGAGATCGTCCTGTTCCAGCCCCGAATAATCGATCAAGTCCTGAACGCGGTATTCCTGTTTCAACAACTCGATAACATCTGTGCGACGTTCGCGTCGACGCGACGGAACAAACATCGGATAGATTGCAATGTGTCCGCCGGGATGTGTCGAGAACCAGTTGTTGGGAAAGACACTGTCCGGCGTGTTTTGTTGGCCGTGATCATCAAATACATGGACTGTGACGCCTGCATTGCGCAGTTGTTCGACTGCGCGATCATGTTCATCGCGCGCAGCTGCTGAAGTCGCTTCGGCGGATCGGTGTGCCAGTGTCTGAAACGCATTGTCATGGCGAGTCTCTGGGTTCGACACAAACTCATGCGGTCGAACCATGACAACAGCGGAAGGAGATTGAAGGGAATTCATCAGAAACTCCGGGTCGGGCGGTCGAAGATGCGGCGGCCCAACAGGGACGCGGCCAGATCGACCATCAGTTTTGCGGTTCGTCCACGTTCATCCAGGAACGGGTTCAGTTCGACTAAATCCAGCGAGCAGACGAGGCCGCTTTCGTGCAGCAGTTCCATCGCCAGATGGGCTTCGCGTTCGGTCGCGCCGCCGGGAACAGTGGTGCCAACAGCGGGCGCAATTGAAGGGTCCAGAAAGTCGACGTCCAGCGAGACGTGCAGGATACCGTTTGCTGCGCGTACTCGGTCGAGGAACGCGATCAAAGGTGCCTTGATACCGTGCTCATCAATGCTGCGCATGTCTGCCAGCATGGCCTGATCCTGTTCCAATCGTGCACGTTCAGCCGGATCCACGGAACGCAAACCAATCATGCCTACTCGATCCGTTGGAATCGGCGCAGCCAGCGGAGGGAATGCGTCAAACCCGGGTTGCCCGGTGAAATAGGCAACCGGTGTGCCGTGCAGGTTGCCGCTGCCGGTGCTGTCTGGTGTATGAAAGTCGCTGTGCGCGTCCAGCCAAAGCACGAACAGGGGGCGACCGATCCTGTCTGCATGTGTTGCCATCCCGGCAACTGTGCCCATGGACAAAGCGTGATCGCCGCCCATAAAAATCGGCAGTCCGTTTGGCGCGGTTTCCTGTGCGGCGCGGCTCAAGGCGCTGGTCCAACCGATGCACTCGGGCAGCGCGACAAGGTGTGGATGCTCCGGTACATCTGACGGATCGGCGCTTACATTTCCGATATCCGACACTTGGTGCCCGAGGTCAGTTAGAGCTTGTTCCAGACCGGCCACCCGGTAGGCGTCCGGGCCCATGCGGCACCCCTGACGACGCTTACCTGCGTCCATTGGTGCGCCAACCAATATCACATTTTGCGTATCCATATGACTATCTAGACCCTCGTGATGGCTTGCGAAAAGACAGCAAAATGTTCAAAATGGCATTCGGATAAACGAAATGAGAAGCAGTCATGGACGATTTGGATAGCAGGCTGCTCAGCGCCTTGCACCGGGATGCACGGGCGTCCCTGTCCGAACTCGCCGAAACGCTGGGTGTTACGCGCACTACGGTTCGCAGCCGCCTGCAGCGCCTCAAACAGTCCGGTGAAATTGTTGGGTTCACGGTACTCACCCGTCAGGACGTGGCGCAAAGCCCGGTGCGCGGCTTGATGATGCTGGAAATCGAAGGCCGCGGAACCGAGCGCACGATGGCCCGAATTGCCGCTATGCGCCAGGTGCGTGCTGTTCACTCCACAAACGGAAGCTGGGATCTGATCGCCGAAATCTGGACCGAAACACTGGCCGAGCTGGACGAGGTGCTGTTCCAGATTCGCCGTATGGAGGGGATCACTAAGTCCGAGACCAACCTGCTGCTGTCCACCCGCAAAGGTCGGTTGTGACGCCCGTAGTGCTTTGAGCCTGAACGAAAATGTGCAAAAGTCGGCTTGCGCGTTTCGATCGTGCAGAGTGTGATTGAGCCTGAGAGCAGGGACAAAGCATGGCAACTCATGAAAATGTCGAAGAACTCTGGGCTGTACGCCTGGCCGAACGGGTTTCGGGGTTTCTTGAAAAGCCCCTTGTCCGGATCGCGATACCGATTCTGGTCACGCTTATTGCCCTGACCGTCCTGCACGAGCTGTCTTCGCACGTCAAATGGGCTGATGTAAAAACCGACGTCGCGAATACATCGTGGAAACTGATGTTTTTCGCCCTGTGCTGGACGGCTGTCAGCTTTTTATCTCTCTCACTTTACGATGTGTTTGCCGTGCAAAGTGTGGCAGATGGCGAGGTTCCTTTGCCTGTCGCAGGCATGGCTGGCGCCTGTGGTTATGCCGTGTCGAATTGCCTTGGGTTTTCTTACATTACTGGCACGGCGATCCGGTATCGGATCTATGCGTCCCTGGGCCTTGATCTGGGTCGGGTTGCGGGGGTGATTGCCACATCTTGGATCGCGTTCTGGTCAGGTTTCATTCTGCTTCTGGGTGGGTTGCTAACCTTTCATCCGGATGGCGTGTCCAAAGTTCTACCAATAAGTGACACGGTGGAAACCGTGCTGGGGCTGTGCCTGCTTGTGGGTTTCGCAACGCTGTTCATTTGGCTCTCCAAGGGCGGACGCAGACTGGCCACCGGTGGTTTGGGCTTCAATTTGCCGGGCGGCAAGTTGCCTGGATTGTTGACGCTGGCGGCTGTGGGTGACCTGTTTGGGGCGTCAATGACGCTGTACGTGTTGATGCCGGATGATCTGGGGGTCGGGTTTCCGTTCTTCTTCACCGTTTACATTGGCGCGATCGCGGTGGGAATTCTCAGCCACGCCCCGGGCGGAATTGGCGCGTTTGAGGCAACTTTGATCGCCGGGCTAGGGGCCTCGGGTCGGTCTGACGTGATCGCGGCCCTGTTGCTTTACCGGTTGATCTATACCTTCCTGCCGTTCGCCATTGCGACGCTGTCCATCGCGGTGGCTTCGGCCCTGACGCACCGACATCACATCAGCGGAGCCGCCACGTGGGTTTACCGCGTGATCCGTCCGATTGTGCCGATGGTTGCCGCAGGCGTGGCCGCCGTGGCGGGAGTCATTCTGCTGGTGTCCGGGGCGTTGCCTGCAGGCAGCGAGAAGCTTAGCGCATTGCGGGACTTTCTGCCTTTGTCCTTCGTTGAAGCTTCGCATCTTGCCGGAAGCGCTGTCGGAGTTCTACTGATCCTTGTTTCACGCGGCCTGTTCCGCAAGCTGTACCGCGCATGGATAGTGGCCATGCTGCTGATGGTTGCCGGGTTCGTCGCATCGCTGACCAAGGGTCTCGATACGCACGAAGCGATCAGCATGTTGGGCACAATCGCCTTGCTGGCCACGTTTCGTGGGGCGTTTTACCGCGTCAGCGGGGCATCGATTTTCCGCCTGAACATCCCGTGGCTGGTCAGCGTGATCGCCTTGCTTTTGGTCGTCTTTTGGGTCGGGCTGTTTTCCTATTCGCATGTCGAATATCAGAACGCTTTGTGGTGGGAGTTCGCGTGGAACGGTGACGCCTCACGCTTTTTGCGATCCAGTCTTGTGGTGGCGGTTATTCTTGGCGTGGTGGCCGTGAACTCTTTGTTCGAGCGCGAGGTTCCGGAACCGGTCCGAACGGAGATCCCCGAGGTTGTTGAGCGCTTGGTCATGGAAAGCGAAGACACCGAATCGCAGATTTCACTGACCGGCGACAAGCAATTCCTGATTTCACCGGACGATGACGCATTTCTGGCCTATGCCGACACAGGCAATGCACTGATCACCAAGGGGGAGCCGGTTGGGGATGAAACCGCCGGAAAGCAACTGATCTGGCAATTGCGCGAAATGGCGGACCGTGAGGGCAAGTTGTGCGCTTTCTACAGCGTATCAACTAAGTACCTGCCGACGTTTCTGGATCTGGGCCTGTCTATTCTGAAGATCGGAGAGGTCGCGCGCGTGCCGTTGAAAGATTTCTCGCTGGACGGCAAATCTCGCAAGCGGTTCCGTCAGGCCAAGAACCGGGCCGAACGCGAAGGGTACGTATTCGAGATTATACCGAAGGACAAAGTGGGCCCTGTATTGCCCGAACTGCGCAAAATTTCAGACGACTGGCTGGAGCATAAGGCTGGTGAGGAAAAGGGCTTTGCCTTGGGCGGGTTTGACGATGAATACCTGTCCTATTTCGATTTCGCGGTGCTGAAGAAGGCAGATACGGGAAAGATCGTCGCCTTCGCCAACCTCTTCCAAGGCGGGAACAAGTCCGAATTGTCGGTGGACCTGATGCGGTATGAGCCGGACGGGTCGAACTTTATCATGGACGCCTTGTTTGCCGAGATGATGACCTGGGGGGCAGAGCAGGGGTTCCATTGGTTCTCGCTAGGAGCGGCACCGTTTTCGGGAATTGAGAACCGGCAACTGGCGTCTTTCTGGAACCGCGTGGGAGGGTTCGTATATGAGCACGGCGAGCAGTTCTATCACTTCGAAGGGCTGCGATCCTTCAAGCAGAAGTTCGATCCGGAATGGAGCCCGAATTACCTCGCCAGCCCCGGTGGTCTGGCAGCACCACGTATTCTGTACGAGGTGAACATCCTGATTTCAGGCGGTTTGCGCGGGCTGACGAAGTAACACTCAGTTCAGACTGGCGCGGGTTGGGGTTTTCTCCAGAAGATCGCCCCAATCTGTGCGATATGCCATTTCGGCCAGAACGGTTTCTGGTAGGAATTCTTGGTTCTGCCGGATCTGCCAGCCGCCACCCAATCCCTTGTAAACCGCAACCAGATTGCTGGACACCTGCTGGCGGGCCTGAATCAGATTGGCTTGTGATCGCAACAGGGCTGTTTGGGTGTTCAGGATACGCGAATAGCTTGCGATACCGTCCCGATACTGGTCGATGGCGATATCAGCCGCTTTGCGCGACGCCGCGACGCTTTTTTCATAGAAGCCAACTTGCTTGCGAGATTGGGCATAGGCCACCATCGCGCTTTCAACCTCGGAATAGGCGGTCAGGACAGTGTTCTGGTAATTGGCGATCAACGCCTGATAGGCCGCATCCTGCGCGCGGACGTTGTTTTTGATCCGGCCATAGTTCAGCACGTTCCAGACCACACCGGCATTCGCGAGCCCTGTGTTGCTGCCTGCTGAAAACAGATCTTGCCCGCCCGAGGCCTGCAGGCCAATAGCACCTGACAGGACAAATTGCGGATAAAGGTCGGCCAAAGCGATCCCGACCTGCGCCGATTGCGTGGCCGCTGCCAGCTCGGCTGCGCGAACGTCTGGGCGGCGGCGCAGCAGTTCGGCCGGGACACCGACGGACACATTCGTACGCGCAGAGGGGATCCGCCCGGAATTGCCTAGTAGGCTGGTCATGCGGGAAGGGGTGGTTCCCAGCAGCACGGCCAATGCGTTCTTGGCTTGTTGAAGATCACTCTCAATCTCTGGCACCAAGGCCTTGGTATTGTTCAGCAGGGCTGTGGATTCCTGCACGTCCAGCTCGGTTGTCACGCCATTGTCAAACCGCAATTGGGTCAGATCTGCGGATTCCTGTTGCAACTGGATGTTGTCGCGCGCCACTGCCAGCGACTCCTGCAAGGCGCGAATGTTGACATAAAGCGCCGCGACATCGCCGGTTAGCGTGACAAGCGCGTCGTCATAATTGGCCACTTGCAGCGCCAGATTGGACCGCGCGGCCTGAACGCCACGACGTTGCTGGCCCCACACGTCAAGCTCCCATTGGGCATCAAAGCCGACCTGCGAGGTCGAAAACTCGGTGTCCAACGGAATGATCCGGCGGATATCGGAAATCGGTCCGAGGTTGTCGCTAACCTGACGGCGTTCAATGGACGCACCGATGGCCTGTGATTGCGGATATAGCTCGCCAAACGCAATGCCCAACTGCGCGCGTGCCTGCAGAACGCGCGCACCGGCAACCTGCAGGTCCAGGTTCTGGGCATAGGCTTCGGCGATCAGTTTATTGAGGGTGGGGTCGTTGAACGTCTCCCACCATCTCACCACAGGCGCACTGCGCGAGGTCAGACCGCTTTGACCAGTGCTTGGGCTGTTGACCTCGATCCATTGCTTCACGATCGGAGAGCTTGGGCGCACGAAATCCGGGCCAACTGGTGCGCAGGCGACCAGCAGCGCGGCGCATAGGGCCGTGCCCATCAGTTGGCGGTATAATCTGGCCCGGGTCATCATATGCGTCCTTAGATATCCAATGGTCGAATGAAGTTGGCGAAGGAATAGAGACGAATGTTAATCCGCCGCAGGAACTCAAAGCTTTTGCCCTGACCGGTATAAATCGCGACGGCCGCGTGACCACCGGCCGGGAAGGTGTGCCCGTCGGGGATATCGACCGAGATCTGAACCGCGATGCGACCGGGTAATTTCGGTAGCTCAAACCCGGGTAGGCGGCCAGACGGCAAGTATTGTCCTTGTCGGGTTGCCCACCAGATCGCTTCGACTTTACCAGTCAAAATTTCGCCCGGATACAGATCAAGGGCAACTTCAACGGGTTGGCCAACCTCGACAAATTTCAGGTTCTGCTGTCGGTAGGTCGCAAGAATATAAGGGTTATCCTTGGTGACAAAACTGGCGATGGCGCCCAGGCGAATATCGCCGACGACCAGACCCGGACGCGCCTGTTGGGACACGATCATGCCGTCTTCGGGGGCGTAGATCGTTGTGTTGTCCAGAAAGTACTGGGCCTTGTCTAATTGCGCTTGTGCCTGAAGGATGCCGGTGTTCACGCCGTCAATCTGGGAATCCAGTGCAAGCTGAGCCTTTTCCAGATTTGCCGTGGCCTCTTTGACCTGCGCCTGATCCTCAGTCACCTGTTCGTTCCAGCGATCTAGCTCGTCCTGCCGGGCACCACCTGCGGGTACGAGGTTTTCGTATCGGGCTTGCTGCGTCTGTGCGTAGGCAAGTTGAGCGTTGGCACGCTCAATGGCTTCCCCTGCGGCAATGACGTCCTGTTCAAGGATCTTGGCGTTTTGCTCGGCCGCAACCAGCTGCGCTGTGGCTTCCTCAACCTCAAGCGCGAACACAGTGTCGTCGAACCGATACAGGGGATCGCCCTTTGTGACTTCGGTATTTGGCTCGACCAGTACCTCAGTCAATATCGTCGGTTCGGTCAGCCGTGGGACGATCTGGATGGTTGAGCGGACCACGTGGCTGTCGATGGAAAACGGCTGAAAGAACCGAAGGGCAACCAGAAATATCAGCAGCAGATGCGCGCCCACCCAGAAGGATACGATGCCCCACATGATGTTGAACTTCAGCCACTGGAACTTGAAGAAGATAAGCCAGACAAAAATGATGTAGAACAGCGTAATGCCGAGGGCGACAAACATATTTTGTAGTTTCCTTTGGCGTTAGCTCTTTTGCGTCTCTTCCGGATCCAGCGGGTCGCGGTATTCTTCCGTCAACTCACCACCCAAGCGCTTGATTTCTTTGCGAACCGCCTCACGCTCATCATCGGGCATGCGGCGGATATCGACCACCGTTCCATCGTGGAACGCCCAAATGAATGCATGGACCCAGGGAACGATGGCGAGAAATCCCATCCACCCCATGATCTTTATCGCCTCGGCATGAGGGTGATTGCGTTTAATTGCGATGCGGCCGGGCAGTCCCATCACGAATAGGAATAGTGCCATGACGGCGGCCAGCAGCAAGATCAACGCAACAAATGTCAGGTAGTCATAGTAGCCAAGCGGCTGCCCAAGTAACCCCATCTTCGTGCCTCCGTTCGGGAAGGTTTTCCCATCCTCAATTGTTGGAGCCCAGTTCGTCAATCACTTTGTAGCTGGTTGGCGGGTCGGCGCAAATGCCAGGACCACATTCAAGCAGTGTCGAACCGGCATTCAGAACAGCCAGACCAAGCATGATGAAGAAGGCAGCTTTGGCCAAGGTGCTTCCACCGAAACGAGGCTGATCCGAAGTGTCGTCAGCGTATTGGCGATCAAACAGCAGCATAACCGCGGTGCCCAACAGGATCAGGAAAAAGCAAATGGCGGCCCAAGTGTAATAGTGCAACCCCAACACGGGCGAGCCGTAATGACCCGTGCCCGGAACAATATGCAGAAGGATCTGACGCACCGATACGCTGCCGCCATAAAGCGCTGCGATTAACATCAACGCATAGTGCTGCGGCCGCGCGCCGTATAGCAGGTTCAAGCCCAGCCCAACGCCCACGGCGACAAAGCCAACGCGTTGCAGCAGGCAAAGTGGACAGGGCAGCTCGTAAAGCGTCAGTTGGTAAACAAAGGCCAAAAGCAGCACTAGACTGACGGCCAGCATGCCCATGGCGTTCAGGGTTCGGGACAATTCTGGTGTCATCATCGCCCCCTACAACTGAATTGTCAGTTGACTGGTGGCGTGGAATTTCAGCCAGTACACACTCAACGCCAGCGTGAAGAAAAATAGAGCATTGGCTGCCGTTGTTTGTCGAAAATAATTCAGCCCCATGGTGGCTGTAAGTAACGCAAATAAAAGCGCTATCATGGCCCGGTTCTCCCCTTCCGTGCAACGACCGCAATATCGCGATACTGTCAGGCACTGGGAGGTCTGGCAAGAAAACTCTTACCCAGTTCACCTTTTAGGAGAACTACTTAGGGGGTTATTGGCACACGCGAAGGTCGGTCTTCCACGCCTGACACCTCTTGCTTAGGCGGTCCGTCAGAGGCCGGTCGGTGTAGAACGTGTCGATCTCAGCCAATGAGGTGATACGCGCGGGGGCTGCACGCTGAAACTTTGAATGATCGGCAACAAGAAAGGTGCGCCGTGTCTGGGCCAGGATCGTCTGGCTCACTTGGACCTCTTGAAAGTCGAAATCCAGTAGGTCGCCATCGGCATCAAGTGCCGAGCAGCCGATAACCGCATAATCGAATTTGAAGTGCCGGATGGTTGAGACCGTCAGATTGCCGACCAGCCCGCCATCCGATCTGCGCAGGACACCACCCGCGACGACGATTTCGCAATCGGCGTTCTCCGCCAATATATTGGCGACATTCATGTTGTTGGTGACGACCATCAGGTTCTTGTGGTTCACCAATTGGCGCGCAACCGCCTCGGTCGAAGTACCGATGTTCATGAAAACCGACGCGCCGTCCGGGATGTCTCGGGCGCAGGCCGACGCAATACGCGCTTTGGCCTCATCGTTCAGGGCGCGGCGATCCTCATAGCCAATATTGGAAACGCCCGAGCGAATTACGGCCCCGCCATGAACCCGGTCCAGCTTCCCCAGATCCGCCAGCTCAGACAAGTCGCGGCGTATAGTCTGAACCGTGACCCCGAACTGAGCGGCCAGGTCATCCACCATCACACGGCCATCCTTTCTGGCGATGTTCAGAATGTCTGACTGACGAAAGGAAAGGGACATGATCGGCTCCGAAACGGTGTGGGTTCGTTTTTGTTCTAGTTTCGAAGGGTTTCCAAGAGATCTGTTTGGCCACACTTTTGAAACACTTCGATTTGTGGTGATAAAGCGAAAAAAAACGAAAGTAAACATTGACGAAACGCGCGTTCATCGGGTTAATGACCCCGGTTTTTCAAACAAAGAGAATCATCCGGACATGGAACGGCACACGGACAAGGTCACGGACCTTTTCATCATTGGTGGTGGGATTAACGGGTGCGGAATAGCGCGCGATGCGGTCGGGCGCGGATTGTCCGTGACATTGGCCGAGATGAACGATCTTGCTTCGGCGACGTCTTCGGCCTCGACCAAGCTGTTTCATGGCGGCCTGCGGTATCTGGAGTATTTCGAATTCCGTCTGGTGCGCGAGGCGTTGATCGAGCGTGAAACACTACTGCGGGCGATGCCGCATATCAGCTGGCCGATGCGGTTTGTATTGCCGTATCACAAGGATATGCGGTTCGATTCTGAAACGCCGACCTCGCGACTTCTCAGCACAGTAATGCCTTGGATGAAGGGACGGCGCCCGGCGTGGCTGATCCGTCTGGGTCTGTTTATGTATGACCATCTGGGGGGGCGCAAAATCCTGCCGGGGACAAGCTCACTGGATCTGCAAAGCGCGCCGGAAGGCGGGCCGTTGCAGAACAAGTTTCACACAGCCTACGAGTATTCCGATTGCTGGATCGAGGATTCACGGTTGGTTGTGCTGAATGCCCGCGATGCCGAGGCACGCGGGGCGAATATCCTGGTACGGACCGAAGTTCTGGCGGCCAAACGCGTCGATGATCTGTGGGAGATCACCATCCGCGATAAGCAGAGCGGCGAAACGCGGATGGTGCAGGCCAAAATGCTGATCAACGCGGGTGGCCCCTGGGTTGGGGACATCATCCAGACCAAGATCCACATCAACTCTCGTGAAGGTGTGCGGCTAGTGCGCGGCAGCCATATCGTGACGCCAAAGCTCTATGATCACGACAAGTGCTATTTCTTCCAAGGCGAGGACGGGCGCATCATCTTCGCCATTCCGTATGAGCGCGATTTTACGCTGATCGGCACAACGGACCAGGATCACCCAGACCCGGCAGAGCCCCCGATCTGTACGGAGACCGAGCAGGACTATCTGTGCGCATTTGCATCGAAGTATTTCCAGAAACCGGTTACACGCGATGACATCGTGTGGACCTATTCTGGTGTGCGTCCGTTGTATGACGACGGGGCCAGCAGCGCCACTGCGGCGACGCGGGATTATACCCTGAAAGTTGACGCGCAGGGTGGGGCGCCTGTGATGAATGTGTTTGGTGGCAAGATCACCACCTATCGGCGTCTCGCCGAGAGTGCGATGGACAAAGTGTCCGAGCATTTCCCCGATCTTCCCGGCCCCTGGACTGCAGGCGTTTCGCTTCCGGGCGGTGATTTTCCGGTTGGTGGCGTACCGGATTTGGTCGAGGCACTGTTGGCCGACTACCCGTTTCTGGACCGTGTCTGGGCGCAACGTCTGGTTCGCGCCTATGGCACTGAGGCCAAGACAATTTTGGGCGACGCCAAGTCCGTATCGGATCTGGGCGATGACTTCGGTGCAACGCTAACCGCGCGGGAACTGGCGTGGCTGATGAATAAGGAATATGCGCGCACGGCCGAAGATGCTGTCTGGCGCAGAAACAAGATGGGCCTGCGGTTAAGTGCCGAGCAGATCGCTGACATTCAAGGCTGGATGGATCGCAAAACCGAACCCGTCGCAGTGAACGCCTGACCAAAGAAGTAAAAAGCCCCGCCAGTTTGGCGGGGCTGTTGTTTTGGATCACGCGGCCTCTTCTGATGGGCCCGGATCGTCTTTGGTTCCCTTGATCCATTCCCGCATCCCCTGCAGCAGGGCGTAAAGGACCGGCACTAGGATCACGCCGACCAGAGTAGCTGCCAGCATCCCGCCGAACACGGCGACACCGATGGCTTTCTGGCTGGCGGCACCCGCGCCGCTGGCCGCCAGAAGCGGCACAACACCCAACAGGAAGGACAGGGCCGTCATCATCACCGCACGGAAACGCTGAAAGGCGGCCTCGGCTGCGGCGTCTTTGACCGACAATCCCTTGGCGCGTTGCTCCATCGCGAATTCAACGATCAGGATGCCGTTCTTCGAGGCCAAACCCACAAGCATGATCATCCCGATCTGCGTATAGAGGTTGATGTCGCTGCCCACGATAGCCACGGCCGCCACCGCCCCGAACAAGGCGACGATCACCGATAGCAGGATCGACACAGGCAAGGTCCAACTCTCGTATTGCCCTACAAGGAAGAGGTATCCGAACAGGATCGCCAGACCGAGGATGATCACTACCAGACCACCGGTCGCCAATTGCTGCTGCGCGGTCCCGGTCCATTCAAAGGCATAGCCCGGGGGCAGGGCAGTCGTGGACTCCTCGGTCATGACATTGATCGCGTCACCAGTGGATAACCCAGGCGCCGGAACCGCCGTTACTGTCGCCGAACGGAATAGGTTGTGACGTTTCAGCAGGACCGGACCCAGTACGTTTTCGACATCAATGAGCGTACCCAGAGGCACCATCTCACCCTTGGTCGAGCGCACATACAGGTTCGAGATATCGTCGACATTATCGCGATAAGAACCGTCGGCCTGAATCATCACGCGATACACGCGCCCGAACAGGTTGAAGTCGTTCACATAGTAGGACCCCAACTGCGCCTGCATCGTCTGGAACACCTCAGCCACCGAGACTTGCAGCGTCTTGGCCTTTTCTCGATCCAGATCCACGAACAACTGAGGAACGTTGGCCCGGAATGTGGTGTAGGCCTGCCCGATTTCCGGTCGTTGGTTGGCCGAATAGACGAAAGAGCCGACTGCAGACGCCAAGTCCTGAGGCGTGCCGCCTCCGGTCTGCTGCACCTCCATCTCCACACCTGCCGAGTTGCCCAGACCCTGAATGGGGGGGGGGTTGAATGCGATTATCGATGCGGCAGTTTCACCATAGGCAATCGCCAGAACTTTCTGCAGGATTGCATCAGCGCTCAGATCATCTTCTTTTCGTTCATCCCAGTTGTCGAGGTTCACAAAGATCGCGGCGCCGTTTGTCGTTGTGCCGTTCAGGATCGAGAACCCGTTGATCAGAACTGTGCTTGCGACGCCGGGGATCTGTTGGATCTGTGCGTCGACACGTGCAGTGACCGTTTCGGTCCGTTCCAACGTTGCGGCGTCTGGCAGTTGCACATCCACGAACAGATATCCGTTGTCTTCCAGCGGAAGGAAACCACTCGAAGTGTTGGACATGATCGTGCCTGTGCCCATGGCCAGCGCTACGATGATGCCCAGACCGATGATCGGCAGGATCAGCAATTTGCGTACGATGGCGACATAGCCACTGCGAACGCTACCGATGAAGTTTTCGAACACCGCCAACAACCCTTTTGGCGGGCCGGACCGTGCCTTCAACACCAGACCGCACAACGCAGGAGACAGTGTCAACGCGTTGATTGACGAGATCACCACAGCGGTCGAGATTGTCACAGCAAACTGCGAATAAAGCCGTCCCGAGATGCCGGGCATAAAGGTGACTGGTACGAACACCGCCAACAGAACCAACGTGGTTGCAATAACCGGACCGGTGATCTGCCCCATCGCCTTGCGCGTTGCCTCAGCCGGTGGAAGCCCTTCGTCGGCGATGATCCGTTCGACGTTTTCGACCACAACGATCGCGTCATCCACAACGATCCCGATGGCCAGCACCAGCGCGAACAAAGAGATCGTGTTCAGCGACATACCGAAAAGCAGCAAGAACGCGAATGTCCCGATCAACGACACGGGGATCGCAACCGCCGGAATGATCGTCGCGCGCCAGCTTCCAAGGAAGACAAACACCACCGAGATCACAAGGATGAAGGTCAGGATCAGGGTCGAGACCACGTCATTCAGCGACTGTTTGACAAAGTCTGTGGTGTTGAAAGGTACGGCGTATTCCACATCCGTCGGGAAGGTTCGGGACAATCGCTCAAGCTCGGCCTCGACACGGTCCGACACGGCCAGCGCATTCGCGCCAGGGGCCTGATAAATGCCGATTACCGTGGCCGGGACACTGTCGAAATAGCCCGAAGCCGCATAATACTCTGCACCCAGCTCGACCCGCGCGATGTCCTTGACCCGTACGATTGAACCGGCATCCCCGGTTCGGATGACAATGTCGCCGAACTCTGCGGCCGAGGTCAGGCGGCCCTTGGTTTTGATCGTGTATTGAAAGGTCTGCCCTTCCGGGACCGGAGGAGCGCCGATGGAACCGGCCGAAACTTCGACGTTTTGTTCCTGAATTGCATTGATCACGTCACCGGGTGTGATGGACAAAGCAGCCATCTGATCCGGGTCCATCCAGATCCGCATGGCGTATTCCAGATTGGTTAGAACGTCGGCTTTACCCACACCCTGAACACGCGCCAGCGCGTCTTTCAGGTTGATCGAAGCATAGTTGGACAGAAAGACACTGTCATAAGTCTCATTCGGCGAGGTCAGCGTCACCAGCAACAGCATGTTGGTGGATGCTTTTTGAGTAACCACGCCAGATGAGGTCACTTCGGCAGGCAGGGACGACATGGCCTGAGCCACGCGGTTCTGCACGTTGACTGAGGCGATGTCCGGGTCGGTGCCCACTTCGAATGTGACGTTGAGCGAATAGGATCCGTTATCTGCCGAGGTCGACGTCATGTAGATCATGTCGTCCACACCGTTGACCTGCGCCTCGATCGGTGCGGCGACGGTGTTTTCAACGGTTTCGGCGTTGGCGCCGGTATAGGTGGTCGTCACGCTGACCACCGGTGGCGTAATGTCCGGGAACTGTGCGACCGGCAGAACCAAATAGCCGATGCCGCCCATGATCGTTAGGACCAGCGAAATAACTAGGGCCAGCTTGGGCCGGCTAATGAACAGGGCTGAGAACATCCGTTATTCTCCCGGCTGTTCAGAGGCGACGACGGCATCTACCGCGACGCCCGGACGAACCCGCTGCAGGCCCTCAACGATCACGCTTTCACCTTCGCGCAGACCATCTGTCACAATAATCGCGGTCCCAACCACGTCGCCCGTCGTGATATAGCGCTGTTCCACCATTTGCTTGTCATTCACCACCAGCACGAACTCACCGCGCTGATCGCGTTGCAATGCGGCCTGAGGGACCAGCACCTGAAGGGTCGGTTCCAATGCCTCGATTTGAACACTCAGGAATTGGCCGTCGATGATAAACCGATCGGCATTGGGGAACTCGGCGCGCATGGTGATCGCGCCCGTCAATGGATCAATGCGGTTGTCCACAAAAACAATCTCACCTGTTTCGTCGAGCTTGGTTCCGTTGGGCAGGGTCAGGTGTACATTCGGGCTTTTGTTGCTTTCAGCCAGTGAAGCTGCGCTCTCTCCAACCTGTTCGAGGACCGAGGTGAACTGCTTTTCGTTCAGCGAGAAATTTACATAAATCGGAGCTTCGCTTACCAGGTTGACGAGCGGAGGGTTTGTCGGTCCGACAACGTCGCCTACGCTTGTTTCCACACGTCCAATCCGCCCGTCAAATGGCGCGTGGATCTCGGTGTAACTCAGGTCCAACTCTGCTTGTTGGATGGCAGCGTGCGCGGCCTTGACCTCGGCCTCGGCGACCAGTTCATTGGCGCGGGCGATGTCACGCTCGGACTCCGGGGTGGCATCGCGTTTGTACAGCTCTTCCTTTCGGGCCAGATCGACCTTGGCAAGCTCCAGATTGGCCTCGGCCCGGTCCAGATCGGCTTTCCGGGCCTCCAGGGTCGCCTCATAAAGATCGGGTTCGATGGTAAACAACAGGTCGTCTTTTTTGATAAGCGCACCGTCTTCCACATCCTGAGTTTCAAGAAAGCCGTTCACGCGGGCGACAATATCCACCTTGTTAATGGCCTCGGCGCGCCCGATGAACACGGCCTCATCGGTAATTTCTTCGGTATAGGCCGCTGCAATCGACACTTTCGGCGGCGGCGCGTCGCTTTGATCCTGCGCCAGCGCCGTGAACGAGGCGCCCAAACTAGTCAGTGCCGCGATGGCCAAGACCGGACCTCTGTGTCGGAAAAAGGAATTCTTTAATGCAAGGGACATGGCGGGCGCCTCATTAGACCTAAGGATATTGCGCCGGGGCGGCTCTGTTGCCTCGACGAGTCGTGCTGATTTCTTGGCAGGATGGCCGTTTTGGAACTTTATCTCAAGCTTCTTGAATGCGTCAGCCGGGTGGTGCGCCCGGAAATTATTCCGGTTTCAAGCGGACTTACGCCAAGATCCTATGGAGTTTTGGCGCCCAAACCCGGTTTTTGCCCCATTTCAAATGAAAACGGAGGCCAAATGGCCTCCGTAACTATGGTGTTGTGATCCAAAATCTCAGTCGCGCTGCCCCGCGAACCTGGATTGCCAGTCTTCGCGTTGTTCGTCCGTGATCTTGGCGAACAGAACGTCCGGCACCGTGAACGCGTGACCGGCGGGCAGGGCGTCCAGCGCGGCCGCAACATCGTCGGGCCAACTGGTGTCCAAAGTGTTCATTGCGCTTAGCATCTTGGCCGAGGCTTCAGGGATGAACGGTGCGCTGAGTACGGCGTAGAGGCGGATCAGATTCAGGCCCAGACGCACCTGAGCGGCGGCCTGTTCAGGGTCTTCCTTGAAGGTCGACCACGGGGCGGCAGCCTGCAGGTATTCGTTGCCCGCAACCCAGATCGCTCGCAATTCCTGCGCGGATTTGCGAACCTCCATCGCCTCCATATGCGCTTCATACGCGCGGACTCGTTTGGACAGCTCATCAATCAGCGCTTGCTCGCGGTCGCCATAAGCGCCACCTTCAGGAACTGCCTCACCAAACTTAGAGCGGCAAAACTTTGTAATGCGGCTGACAAAGTTACCCAGAACATCCGCGAGGTCCTTGTTCACCGACTGCTGGAAGTTCTCCCACGTGAATTCGCTGTCGCTGCTTTCGGGCGCATGGCTCAGCAACCACCAGCGCCAGTAATCGGCCGGCAGGATTTCCAGCGCCTGATCCATGAACACACCACGGCCCTGGCTGGTCGAGAACTGACCACCATCGTAGTTCAGGTAATTGAACGACTTGATGTAGTCGACAAGCTTCCAACGTTCGGATGACCCAGATTCTTCGTTGTAAGTGTTGGTGCCCAAAATCGTTGCCGGGAAGGAAAGGGTGTGGAAGGGCACATTGTCCTTGCCCATGAACTGGACATAACGGACATCATCCGCTCCTTTGTCGGTGCGCCACCAGCGCTCCCAGTCGGCCTCGGTCCTGCCGTTGGCATTCGCCCATTCCTTGGCGCAGGCGATATACTCGATCGGCGCGTCGAACCAGACGTAGAAGACTTTGCCCTCCATGCCGGGCCAGTCCTGATCGCCCTTCTTGACCGGTACACCCCAGTCCAGATCGCGGGTGATGCCGCGGTCTTGCAGGCCGTCACCGTCATGCAGCCACTTCTTGGCAATCGAGGTGGTCAGGATCGGCCAATCTTTCTTGCTGTCGATCCACGCGTCCAGCTGATCTTTCATCGCAGATTGACGCAGGTACAGGTGCTTGGTCTCGCGTACCTCCAGATCGGTCGATCCGGATATGGCCGAGCGCGGCTCGATCAAATCGGTCGGGTCCAGCTGTTTGGTGCAGTTTTCACACTGGTCGCCCCGCGCACGTTCATAACCGCAATTGGGGCAGGTACCTTCAATGTAGCGGTCAGGAAGAAAGCGGCCATCGGCGTTCGAATAGACCTGTTTTTCGCTGACTTCGCGGATCAGTCCTGCATCGTCCAGCTTCCCGGCGAAATGCTGGGTCAGCGTCTTGTTTTGCTCGCTGGACGAGCGGCCAAAATGATCGAAACTCATACCAAAACGCTTGGCGATGTCCGCCTGGACCTCGTACATATCTGCGCAGTATTCAGCCACCGGCTTGCCCGCTTTCGCTGCGGCCAGCTCGGCAGGTGTGCCGTGTTCGTCGGTGGCGCACAGGAACATGACCTCGTTCCCCCGGCCACGCAGGTAGCGTGCGTACAGATCAGCCGGCAATTGCGAGCCGATCAGGTTACCGAGGTGCTTGATCCCGTTGATGTAAGGGATCGCTGAGGTGATGAGAATCCGAGCCATGTTCCGTTTCCGCGTAACTGTCTGCGCGCCCGTCTACATTAAGTAACCGGCCAGCAAAACCCCGGCTTTGGTTCGGACGTCGTTTTAGGCACGGGTCGCCGGGAAAATCGGCCTGACTTGCTGCCTAGGATTGCGCCACCTTCACCGCATGCAATACCTCAGAGTTGTAAATTAGAATCACAAACTCTTGAATTTCCGCAATGACTTCCCATCTATCATGTATACCACAGTATACAATAACGAGGGCAAACAACTGATGTTCGACTTTTTGCTTGAGGGTGCATTTGTACCCTTCACTTTGGCGCTTGCGCTTCTGTTCGGCCTGCTTGTGCTGGAACTGATCGCATTGGTCCTGGGTGGAAGCCTTATGGCGGGCGTGGGCGATGTCGATCTGGATGTTGTGGATGCCCCTGATCTGGATGTCGGTGATTTCGGTCTGGATATTGATGCCGACATGGATCTGGGCGATTTCGAATTGGCCGAGATCGAGGCAGACGCGCCAGGCGCGGTCTCTGCGGGACCTTTAGCGTGGCTGGGGATCGGCAAAGTACCGTTCATGATCTGGCTGGTGGTTCTGCTGGCAGGCTTCGGTTTGTCCGGTATGGGCCTGCAACTGACGCTGCGCGACCTGTTAGGCTTTGACCTTCCGCCTTGGATGGCCGCGATTCCCGCCGGTGCCTTTGGCCTGTGGTTTGCACGTGGCTTTGGCGGCATCTTTGCTCGTCTGCTGCCCAAGACCGAGACCGAGGCGATGTCGGAGCGCCTGCTTGCCCGTCGCCGTGGCGTGATCACCCAAGGTACCGCTTCGCGCGGACGCCCCGCCGAGGTGCGCGTCATGGATCGATTTGGCAATACCCACTACCTGCGCGCCGAGCCGTTGCAGGACAAGGACACGCTTGAGCAGGGCACCGATGTGCTTGTGCTGCGCGACCGACGGCGCGACCGGTTCGTTCTGGTCGGCATGTCTGAATAACCAAAATTTCTAACCCCATCACGGAGGATTTTGCATGGAACTCACATTCCTAGCCGTCACAGTTGTGACCATTCTGGCAGTAGTTTTGTTTATCGGCCTTGTGCTTGGCCGTCTTTACCGCCGCGCGACCCGAGAGATCAGCCTGGTGAAAACCGGTGCTGGCGGTAAGAAAGTCATCATGGATGGTGGCGTCATCGTCGTGCCGTTGCTGCACGAAGTCAGCCCCGTCAACATGAAAACCCTGCGTCTTGAGGTTCAGCGCAGCGGCGAGGCTGCTCTGATCACCAAAGACCGGATGCGTGTCGATGTGGGCGTCGAGTTCTACGTCTCGGTCATGGCGACAGAAGAGGGCATCGCACGTGCTGCGCAAACCCTTGGCGACCGGACGTTCGACGTCGAACAGTTGCGGGAAATGATCGAAGGCAAATTGATCGACGGTCTGCGCGCTGTTGCGGCCCAGATGACGATGGACGGTCTGCACGAAAACCGCGCTGACTTTGTGCAAGAGGTGCAGAATGCGGTGTCCGAAGACCTTCTAAAGAACGGTCTGTCCCTGGAATCTGTTTCGCTGACTGCATTGGACCAGACGCCGTTTGAGGCGCTGGACGAAAACAACGCCTTTAACGCTGTGGGTATGCGCAAATTGGCCGAAGTGATTGCGACCTCAAAGAAAGAGCGTGCGCAGATTGATGCCGATGCCGAGGTCGAAGTGCGCCGTGCAGCGATGGAAGCTCAGCGTCAGAAGCTGTTGATCGAAAAGGACGAAGAGCAGGCGCGCATCGAACAGACGCAGCAGATCGAAACGCTGCGCGTGGCGCAAGAGGCCGAGGTTGCAGCCCGGACCGAAGACTCGGTACGCGAAACGGAACGCGCACGGATCGGCCGTGAAGAAGCCATTCGCGCCGCAGACATCGAGCGTGAGCGTAAAATCCGCGAAGCCGAGATCTCGAAAGAGCGTGAACTGGAAGTCGCCGAGCAAGAGCGCCAGATCATCATCGCGCAGAAATCCGAAGAGGAAAGCCGCGCGCGTGCGTCTGCCGATCTGGCCCGTGCCGAGGCGACCAAAGCGACCGAAGCCGTGGCGACCGCGCAGAAGGTGGCCGAGGCCGAGCGTATCAAGCAGATCGCACTGATCGAAGCCACACGTGAGGCCGAGCGTCAGGCGACGGCTATCCGACTGGCTGCGCAAGCTGACAAAGAGGCCGCTGCTGACCGCGCCGAAGCCCGCCGTGAAGAGGCGCAGGCCGAAGCGGACGCTCTGAACATTCGGGCTGAGGCCAAGAAGAACGACATGTTGGCTGAAGCTGAAGGTAAGCGTGCGATCGTCGAAGCAGACAACGTGCTGTCAGTGGATCAGATCCGCATGAAGGTTGATCTGGCGCGGATCGAAACCATGCCGTCGATCATCGCGGAAATGGTCAAGCCGGCTGAGAAGATCGACTCGATCAAGATCCACCAGGTTGGCGGAATCGGTGGCACCAATGGCGGTGGCGCATCGAACGGTGACAAGCCGGTCGTCAATCAGGCTCTGGACTCGATTATGGGTATGGCCGTGCAGATGCCGGCGCTCAAAAAGCTGGGTGAAGAACTGGGCCTGTCGATGGAAAACGGTGTCGGGGGTGTCGTCAACGGTGCGCTTGAATCGACGGTTGAACCTGCCGAAGAAGGCGGCGTGATCGAAGAAGGATCGCGGACAGAACACTAATCGAAAGGGGCCGGGGTTTTCCCGGCCCTTTTTTATTGCTTTTCACGCGACCGTTTCAGCAAACGACCGATCGTGAACGACGTGCGTGGCGCGTAGACATAGTTGGTCCGCTCTTCGGGCGTCGGGCGTGAGCGCATTCGGGCCAAGCCAAAGATGATCAGGAAAACATGGCCGACCGCTACAAATGCAAACAGGGCTCCGGGTCCGAACTGCTGAATCAATGTCGATGAGATATAGGGTGAGGCTATCGCACCTAAAGCGAACCAGAACATCAGTGCCGCGGATAGCTCGACCCGTTCTTCTGCCGTTGCAAAGTCGTTTGCATGAGCGGAAGAGACCGAGAAGATTGGGAAGGTTGTCAGGCCAAAGAAAACGGCAGCCAGCATGACGCCTACCGTTCCTGTTCCGCTGGCCGCCATTGTGACACCGCTGCTGACGACCGCAGCAACGGACAGCCAGATCAACACCCAGCGCCTGTCATATTTGTCGGCCAGCCAGCCAACCGGGTACTGCGCCAGTGCCCCACCCAAAACAAAGGAAGCCAGGAAGAATGCGATCTGGTCCACGTCCAGCCCAACTTCCTGACCGTAAACCGGACCAACCATACGAAACGACGCAGAGCTGAGCGCCGCAACGATCACTCCTGCAACAGCCAGAGGCGAGCTGCGCCAGGCCAGTTTGGGTCTCAACCGAGGGGCGTCGGGTGTTTTTGGCTGGCTTGCGCGTGTCAACGTCAACGGTAACAGGGACGCACAGCAAAGGATCGCCAGCAAGTTGTAGGACACGTAAGACGCAGGCGGCAGAACCGCGATGATCAACTGCGCGCACAAAGACGCGCCCATATCCGCGATGCGATAAGTTCCCATGGCGCGGCCGCGCGTTTCGTTGGTAACTTTTGCGTTCAGCCATGCTTCGATCACCGTATAGGCCCCGGCGACACAGGTTCCAGATGCGACCCGAAGGGCTGCCCAGACGTACGGGTTTTCGGTCAAGGTATGGCCAATAAGACCCATTGCGCCCAAGGCGGTGCAGACTGCGAAGGCCCGCGAATGACCGACGCTGCCCATTAGGCGCGGGGCCCACCAGCAGCCAATGAAGAAGCCAAGAAAGTGCGCCGAACCCAACATACCGATTTGTCCGGTCGTGAACCCAAGCGTGATGCCCGAGATCGCATCCAAAGGACCAACGCCGCCCGTCGAGAGCTGCAGAAGAATGACAGAAAGAAACAGGGCGGCAAAAGAAATGATCGTGCGCATAGTGCGCCCAGCATTACCGCATCAGCGGGCGTTGCGCGTGATAATTCGACCTCTGCGCGTCGTTTTTTGTCCTTTGGGTGTCAGGCCTTGCGGGTCAACTCGGCCCGGATGTTCAAAGACACGGTATCGGCGACCAGATCGGGATAGCCAGAGGCGCCGAAGTTATGGCGGTTCAACGCGCCCGACAGTCGAATTGACAATGCGTTCAGGTCATCAGCCTCGGTTCCGGGTTCGCGGTACAGATTGGCTTGCAGGGTCACCGGGCGTGTGACCCCACGCACCGTCAGGTCTCCGGTGATAGTTGCGCCTTCGGAAATGCGGCCGGTGGGGCCAAGCTGTATCCGGGTGGATTTGAACGTAATGCTCGGAAATTCCTGCGCGTTTAGCACGCTTTTGCTTAGCATCGGGCCGCGGGCAAAGGGCAACCGGGTGCGGGCCGCGGCTACATTCAGCACGACGGTGACACGGCTGTTTTGCAACTGATCCGTGTCGACCCGAATATCTGCCGATTGGATCGGCATCGTGCCTGACTGCGCAACCCCCGAAAGCATGAAGGAAAACCCGACGGACGTCCCGGCTCGAGACAATTCATATTGGACCAACGCAGCATAAGTTGGCCGTACCAACGGAATGCTCGCCAGACCCGCAATCAGAAAGCGCCGCGTCAATGATCTCATGCCAAAACCTCTTGTCTGTGGGCGCGCGAGCGGCTGAGCAGAAACAGCAGAATTCCGATGTTCAGGCCGTTCCATAGAATGCCGTTTACGAAAGCCAGTTGGTAATTACCGGTCACGTCGTAAATCCAGCCGGACATCCATCCCCCCAGCGCCATGCCCATGATCGTCATCATCATGACAAACCCCACGCGCGCGCCGGCCTCTCGCGGGGGCATATATTCGCGCACGACAAGGGCATAGCCGGGAACGATGCCGCCTTGTGACAGGCCAAAAAGCAGGCTGATCAGGTAGAGTGAGACCATCCCGTCATAGGGAAGGAACAGAAACAACGCGAGGCATTGCAGGACCGAGCCGATCAGAACCGTCAAGACGCCGCCAAGTTGATCGGCGACCATGCCTGATATTACTCGGCTGATCACACCTCCGAACAGCATCAGGGACAACATCTCGGCGCCGACTGTGGGTCCGTAACCCAGCCCGACGCAATAGGACACGATATGCACCTGAGGCATCGACATCGCGACACAGCACGATATACCGGCCAGACCGAGGATGTATTGAAGTGCCCAAGGGGAAATGCCGACGCTGCGCGCCTTGATTTGTGCGGCAGACGCTGCGGTGCTGTGCGCCTCGGCCGGGACCTGTCGACGCAACAGTAGGGATAGGGGAATGACGACAAGCAGCGTTATGACAGCCAGCGTCAGGTAGACCTGCTGCCAACCGTCGCGCGCGAGTATGCCGGACAGCAATGTCGGCCAGATAGCCCCAGACAGGTAGTTTCCGCTTGCCACCAGACCCACAGCGATCCCGCGCCGTTTCATGAACCAGTGCGAGATGTCGGCGATCAATGGTCCAAAGCCGATGGATGCCCCGAGGCCCAACAGAAGATGTGCGACGGACAACATCACAATGTTTGGCGCCAGTGTCGCCAGAAGATAGCTGGTCGCGCTGAGGATTGCGGCCCCGATCAGGGCTTTGGTCACGCCCAGCCGATCCACCAATTGCCCCATCCAAAAATTGCCAAGGGCGAACCCGATCATGGCCAATGTGTAAGGCATCGCGGCCTCGGCGCGTCCGGCGTTGAATTGGGTTTCGATGGCGGGCATCACAACGATGACGGCCCACATTCCCACATTGGCCACGGTTGCGATGATCAAAGTGATCGCAAGTCGCAGCCAGGAGTATCGGCTATCGTGGATCGCGTGGCTCATCCTGAAACGCTAGGGCTCGGCCTGTGCTTTGGCCAGTCACAAACCCCGTGAGGGGCGCGTGATCACACGGGTGTGTCTTCTGTGGCGATCTGTTGCAGGTGCAGACCGGCGCGCGGTTTGGTCTGCGTGGCATGCCAGCTGACCGGGGGCAGGGCGCGGGCGCGGCGGCGGGTCAGGGTCCAGCGCCGGGCCTCCCCCTGATGGTTTGCGGCCATGTGCCAGCGCGTCTCCACCCCCTGTGCACCACCGTCACCGGGGGTCAGCAGCACCCCAAGCGGAGCCCGCCCCATCGCACCACCCTGTTCTGCGGCCAGATGCATGCGCCGCACTGGCGTCAGCCCCGGCGCGCCCGGCAGATCACCGACAACCAAAGGCATGGCCGCGCTGCGCAGGGCCTCTTCTACGCACCACAGCAGGTCTTCGGACCGGGTCGGGCGCACAAAGATGAACCGGGCGGGATCGGCAAAGGCCATCATGCCATCGGGGTTAAGCTGGCCGGGCTCCCATGCGGGCGCGATCCACAGCACCGGCCCCTGCATCTGTCCCGCCAGCCACATGGCAAAGCTGCGCCGGGCGGGGCCGCAGGCCTCGTGTACGCGGGCCAGTTGCAGTCTGATCTGCGGATGAAGATCTATCCCCGGCACCTCACGTGCGGGTTTGCGGCCAAGAAGATGTGTAGACATGCTGTCAGGCTAGCATGTTCTCACTTTGTTCTCAATTGTGGAATTGCGGCAACGGATGCCTTAACGCGACAAAAGCAGGCGGCCATTGGCGAACTGGATATTCGAGAACCGATGCAGGTAATCCATACCTAGCAAGGATTTGTCCAATTCCCCTTCGTTTACCCAGGCCGAGATATTCTGGTCCGTGATTGGCCCCAATGCCAGCGTGTCCAGGCGCACAGGCGCGGTCCGCACAACGCCATTGGCCGTGTTTGCCCGGCCGAAATAATTCAACTGATCGGGATCAATGCCAACACGTTCGGCGTCCCGCGAGCTTAAGACAATCTGGCTTGCGCCGGTGTCCACCAGAAAGGTGATCGGTTCTCCGTTCACATCAATGGGCAGATAATAGTGCCCGTCGGAGGCGCGCGGAACCTCTATGGTCTGGCCGGTGACAGTCATTTGCGGGGCAGGGCCAACAGTGGTGCGGATGTCTTCCCACAGGCCGACAACGGCAATGACACCGATAAAGATAAAGACCCACGCCAAAGCCTGCTGCAGCGTTTTGTTCAGAGACTGGCGGTTTTGTGCGACAAACCACGCCACAACGGCCGTACCAAGCACGGCCAGATATACCAAACGTCCAATGTTGTCGCCGTCCATAGCGCTCCTCACCATATTCTCTGAAAGATATATGGGGTTTTACGACGCAAAACCAAAGGCCTTGAGGCCGTCCAGGATGAATTGAACCGACAACGCCGCCAGCAGCATCCCCAACAGCCGCGTCAATACGTTCAGGCCGGTTTTGCCCAGCAAACGCGCAATCAAGCCGCCGGACAGGAAGAAGGTCAAAACCACAGCCATGACGGCCAGCATGACGATACAGGCCTCGACAATGCCAAGAATGCCCGGGTGCTGTCCGGCCAGCAGGATAATCGTCGCAATTGATCCGGGACCGGCGACCAGCGGAATGGCCAGCGGGAACACGGACGGGTCGTGGTGTTCCTCTTCTTCCTCGACCCGGTCTTCACGGCGTTTGGTGCGTCGTTCGAACAGCATGTCCAATGCTGTAAGGAACAACAACGCGCCCCCGGCGACCTTGAAGGCCTCCATCGAGATGCCGACAAAACCCAGCACCGCTTCGCCAAAGGCGGCAAAGGCAATGAGTATGCCAGAGGCCACGGCACAGGTGCGATAGGCCGTCCGGCGACGGGCGCGGGCGTCCATGTCCTGAGTTAAAGCCACAAAAATCGGCGCGGTGCCAAAGGGGTCAATCACCACGAACAGGGTGGTGAAGGCAGTGATGAAAAAGGCGAGGTCGATCATTTGCCGGCACCTTGTTGGAGGTCTAACAGAACGGCCACAGCTTTTTCCGCCAGATTGCTTGGAACATAGACGTGGTCGTGGTGATACCCCGCGACCATGTTTGCCGGAATGTCACTTTGTGCAAGAGCATCGGACACAGCGGCAGTCAAGCCAACGCCTTCTAGTGAGGAATGAACCCGCAGGGTGATGCACTTCATACTGATGGCGCCAGCGGGTGCCGCGTCGATGGGCACGATGAGGGACAGACCTTCGGCCTCCATGCAACTGGCCCGCGTTCCTTCGGGCCAAGCTTTGTCATGCGGCCATACAACAAAGGCAAATTCTGCGTCCTGAAGTTCAGGGCGCATGCCTGCGATCATGGCTGTCGTTTCGATTACCGGTTTCGTCATGTTGTTTCGGCCTTTTCCAGGCGTTCGGCGGCGACGACCCAAAGAGCCTCGGCTTTTTGCATGGCTTCGACCACTTCGGCAAATTTCCGGTTCCACGTTGCAAGATCGTTTTTCCTGTCGTCCTCGTAAAGCGCAGGATCTGCCAGTTTGGCCGACAGTTTATCATGCATATCCGTTAGCTTCTCGATCCGGTCCTCGCATTTGCGAAGGTCCGCCCGCAGGTTCAGCACTGCCTCGCGCGAGGGGCGCTTGGGCTTGATCACTTGCGGTTTCTCTTTGGCCGGTTTGTCGCGTCCCAGCAGCATGGTGCGATAGGTCTCGAGATCTCCCTCGAAGGGTTTGACCGTTCCGTCCGAGACCAGCCACAGATGGTCCGCGACCAGCGACAATAAGTGCATATCGTGGCTGACCAGAACCACCGCACCGGAATAGGCGGTCAACGCTTCGACCAGCGCCTCACGGCTTTCGATATCCAGGTGGTTGGTCGGCTCGTCCAGGATCAACATATGCGGCGCGTCAATGGTGGCGATCAGCAGCGAAAGGCGTGCCTTCTGGCCGCCCGATAGACGACCAACTTTGGTTTCAGCCTGATCCGCGTTCAGCCCGAACCCCGCCAGACGTGACCGCCACTTGCCCGGCGCCTCGTTCGGGCGCAGGCGTCGCAGATGGTCCAGCGGCGTTTCGTCCACATAAAGCTCATCCACCTGATGCTGCGCAAAATAACCAATCCGCAGCTTGTTGCTGCGGGTCATCTTGCCAGCCATCAAAGGCAGGCGGTCGGACAGCAGCTTGGACAGGGTCGACTTGCCCTGACCGTTCTTGCCCAGCAGCGCGATCCGGTCATCCTGGTCAATACGCAGGTTCAAGCGGCGCAGCACCTCGGTGTCACCATAGCCCGTCACGCCGCCTTCAATCTGAATGATCGGCGGGGACAGCTCTTCTGGCTCTGGGAAGGAGAATGCGCGCAGAGCGGCCTCTTGAGGGGTTGAAACCAGCTGAATGCGCTCGATCATTTTCAAGCGTGACTGGGCCTGAACTGCTTTGGATGCCTTGTAACGGAAGCGATCCACGAAACTCTGCAGATGGGCGATCCGGGCCTTGGCTTTCACGTTTTCGGATTCCGCCTGTGCCAGTCGTTCAGCGCGGCGTTCGGCGAATTTGTCATAAGGAACCGCGTAATAGGTCAGCTTGCGGTCTTCCAAATGAAGGATCGACCCCACCGCGCGGTTCAGCAACCCGCGGTCGTGGCTGATGATGATGACGGTGTGCGGATATTTGGCCAAATAGCTCTCCAGCCACAGCGCACCTTCGAGGTCCAGATAGTTAGTCGGTTCGTCCAGCAACAGCAGATCGGGCTGAGAAAACAGCACCGCCGCCAATGCCACGCGCATCCGCCAGCCGCCCGAGAAATCGGAGCAGGGCCGCAACTGGTCGTCATCATCAAACCCAAGACCTTTGAGGATCGAGGCGGCGCGCGCTTCGGCGGACCAGGCGTCGATATCTACCAAGCGGGTCTGGATTTCAGCGATACGTGTGGGATCGGTCGCGGTGTCGGCCTCGTCCATCAGCGCGCTGCGCTCGGTATCGGCGGCCAGAACCGTGTTGATCAGCGACACATCCGAGGAGGGCACCTCTTGCGCCACTCCGCCAATCCGGGCGCGCTTCGGGACATTGATATTGCCTGACTCCAACGCCAATTCGCCCCGGATCAGTCGGAACAGGGTTGTCTTCCCCGTGCCGTTCCGCCCCACAAGGCCTACCTTGTGCCCATCGGGAATGGTTGCACTGGCCCCATCGAATAGGGGGCGGCCTTCAACCGCGTAGGTTATGTCTTGAATCCGTAGCATGACGCGCTCTTAGCAGAGCCTTGTTGCCGCCGCCAGCAGCTTGATATGTTCAATATCCAGGCAATGTGTTAGCGCTGATCCGGTTGGCATTACTCGACGGTTTTCATCATGCGCGCGGCTCAGACGCCTCCTTCTTTGGTCACTTTGATCTTCGCCACGGCGTTGTCGGTTTTGTCGTTGAACATGTTCCTGCCGTCGCTTGCGCGAATGGCCGAGGGGTTTCAGGTCGACTACGGCCTGATTAACCTGTCAGTCGCCGGGTATTTGGCGGTATCCGCCGTGTTGCAATTGATAATGGGGCCGTTGTCCGACCGATATGGCCGTAGACCGATCCTTTTGATTTGCATGGCAGTTTTCACAGTGGCATCGGTTGGCTGCGTATTGGCCGAGTCGATCTGGATATTCCTCGGCTTCCGTCTGCTTCAAGCAGCGGTGGTGGCCGGGCCCGTGCTGTCCAGCGCCTCGATCCGGGATCTCTATACCCCGAACGAGGCCGCCAGCAAACTGGGTTATGTTGCGATGGCAATGGCTTTGGCACCGATGCTTGGCCCGATGCTGGGCGGTGCACTGGATATGCTGTTCGGCTGGCGGGCAGGATTCATTTTGTACTCGGTTCTGGGGGCGGGGATGCTAGTGCTGTTGTGGGCGGATATGGGTGAGACGAATACGAACCGATCCGCAACATTCTCGGCTCAGTTAAAGGAATACCCGCACCTGTTTCGCGCGCGTCGGTTCTGGGGTTACGCGCTGTGCGCGGCATTCTCGATCGGCGGGTTCTTCAGCTTTATCACCGGTGCCCCACTGGTCGCCGCGGTCTGGTTCGACCTGAGCCCGGCCATGCTGGGTCTGGGGATCGGAATTATTACCGGCGGCTTCATGGTGGGCAATTTCATCACGGGGCGTATCGCAGCACACACGAAGCTGACGACGATGATCCTGATCGGTCGGGTCGTTGCATCTATTGGCCCTTTCTGCGGGTTGCTGCTGTTCACAGCAGGTTTGGGTTCAGTCTGGGTATTCTTCGGATCGGCCATTTGCGTGGGCTTCGGTAACGGGCTGACGAATGCGAACGCCTCGGCCGGGGTAATGTCCGTGCGACCCAATCTGGCGGGCAGCGCCGCGGGGCTTTCCGGGGCACTAATCGTGGCGTTGGGCGCAGTTCTGACCTTGATGACCGGCGCGTTTGTTAGCCCTGAAAATGGGCCCTTTCTGGTGTTGGGCATGATGTTCGCCAGCAGCTTTGTCGGATTGCTTGCGGTGCTTTACGTTCGCCGGATCGACGCGTCAGAGCCCTTGCCGGACACAATCTGATCGCCGAGACCCACTGGCGCAATCATTCCACTTTTCATGAGGCACATACCGTGTTAGGCGGCGCGCGATGGATTTCGGCGCGGACCTCGCGCCATATAGTAAGGAGAGGCCGATATGGCACTGGAACGCACATTCTCGATCATCAAACCTGATGCAACCCGTCGCAACCTGACTGGCAAGATCAACGCCAAGTTCGAAGACGCTGGCCTGCGCATCGTTGCGCAAAAGCGCATTCACATGACCAAAGCTCAGGCTGGCAAGTTCTACGACGTACACGCCGAGCGTCCGTTCTATGACGAACTGTGCGAATTCATGTCCTCCGAGCCGGTTATCGTTCAGGTTCTGGAAGGCGAAGGCGCCATTGCCAAGAACCGCGAAGTCATGGGCGCAACCAACCCCGCAGACGCAGCACCCGGCACCATCCGCGCGGAGTTCGCTGAATCGGTTGGCGAAAACTCGGTCCACGGTTCGGACGCGCCTGAAACTGCTGCGGTTGAAATCGCATACTTCTTCTCGGGCATCGAACTGGTCGGCTAATCCGCCGTCAGACGAAGTTCAGGGCCGTATCCCATTGGGGGTGCGGCCTTTTTCGTTTCAGACCTGTTTAAGATCTTTCGGTGCAACGCGTATGCCAATTGCATCCAGATCAGAAATCATCTGGGTTTCGGGGGCGGTGCTGACGCTGGATTTTATCGCGTCGAACTTTTCGCGCAGCGCCTTCTTTTCCTCGCCCTTGCAGTCGTTCCAGGGGCGCCCCTGCAATCCCATCACCAGCACGTAGTATCCGATGAAATGCGGTCGGGTGCCCGCCTGCAATAGCCGCGCATAGGCTTCATCCGCTCCCAAATCGCGCAATTCCTGCGCAGAATGAATGCCTGCGCGTGCGCAGGATTGTTCAAATGCCGGGCCGAGATTGCGGATCGATGAAACAGGATCAGACATACCCCCGTCTTAGCCAAATGCCCGGACAGAGTCATTCGGTTGTTCGAGCAAAATCAGATGTTTTGGTCATTGCTGTTGATCAACGGAGTTAGTCGTTGATCGGATCGCAGGAATATGAATTCATGATCACGTACTGGATCCTCGGTGAAAGGGACGCTCTTAATGGCTCGGGTCAAAAACTGTTTTGTTATCCCGGGCACATTCGATGAGGCGGGTTTTACTAAATCTTTGAAAGAATTGGCATTGCGGTTCGAGGCCGCTGAACCTGCTGGAAATTTTGATATTCTGGATTGTCATGACCAATCCCTCAGGGCATCTAGCAAGGTATTGATCCAAACCGATGGGTCATTGTTTTTGTTGCGCGGCGGAACAGCCAAAACCCAGCAGTGCAAGGGTAAGGGCAAGTTCGTGCAGGATTTGCCTGACGGATCCGTCAAAGCGGGTCTAGCGGGCTTTACCAAGTTGCGCGCGTTGATGAGCGTCGGGGCGGGCAGGGCCAAGCACCGATCGTTTGCCATTCTGGGTGACCTGCAAAAGACACAAGTGCGTGGCACGATGATGTTGATGTCCTCGGATCAGGGGCAGGTAACAGTTGTAACCGTTCAACACATGCGCGGATATGACCGGGCGTATAAGACTGTTTGTGAAAAGTTGACGAAATTGGAGGGTGGCAAAAGCAAGGCTAAGCCATTGTTCGACTGGTTGTTTCCCGACGCGACCATATACAAGGCCAAGCCCGAAATCCGCGTTAGTAAACAAGAGCCATCAATCGAGGTCGCCACCGACATCATTCGCACCTATCTGGCGGTCGCGCGCCAGAATGAAGC
The DNA here is from genome assembly GCF_059610905.1 of Ruegeria sp. CDSC002. NCBI lineage: Bacteria > Pseudomonadati > Pseudomonadota > Alphaproteobacteria > Rhodobacterales > Roseobacteraceae > Ruegeria > Ruegeria sp. CDSC002. Next base: position 441,611 of record NZ_JBXWOM010000001.1, on the reverse strand, counting down.
GGGCGTGATCGATGATATCGATACTGAATTTTTGCATGACTACCGCGTTTCCCTGCGCCGCGTGCGATCTGTGATCAGCCTGTTCAAGGGGGTGCTCTCGCCTGAACAAACCGCTGCATTAAAGCGCGAGTTTTCCGGTCTGATGGAACCCACTGGCCGAGCGCGGGATTTGGACGTCTATCTGTTGGAAAAAGACAGTTACTTCAATCTGATACCGCCGAACCTTCATGAAGGTGCCATGGCCATGTTTGCGCAATTCGAAAAGGAACGCAGCCAGGCACTTGGACGTCTGTCTCGGCGCTTTCGGACGCAGAGCTATGACAGTCAGATGAAAAAGTTGACCGAGCTTTTCGCTGATCCGACAAACCTGCAGCCTGGCCCAAATGCAGATCTGCCTGCCTATGAATACGCGCGCGCCCTGATCTGGAAGCGATATCGCAAAGCCTGTATACTGGCGCGCGGCATTACGCCAAACACGCCTGACGAAGCTGTGCATAATCTGCGGATCGACTGCAAAAAACTGCGTTATCTTATGGAGTTCTTTGCGCCTTTGTTCGACGCAAAGGCATTCAAAACGATCATCAAGCCATTGAAAAAGCTGCAGGATAATCTAGGCCTGTTCAATGATTTCTCAGTCCAACAAGAGGCGCTTCTGAGTTTTGTGAAACAGCACACCAATAAGCAAGGCCGCGCTGATGCGCAGTTGGCCTTGTCCGTGGGCGGGGTGATTTCTGTTCTAGATCAGCGCCAAATGGCGGAACGTGACCGTGTCATCGCAAGTTTCATGCATTTCGACAGCCCGGACATCCGGCACTTGTTCCGCGGTTTGTTTCATCAAAAGGAGGGCTGAGGAGTGAAGATCATTGCCTGTTACAGTAACAAGGGCGGTGTGGGTAAAACCGCGACCTCGGTAAATCTGGCCCGTGCTTACGCAGCAGCGGGGCACAAAGTTCTGCTGTGCGATCTGGACCCGCAAGGGGCATCCGGGTTTTATCTGCGCGTCAAACCATCCAAAAAGCTGACAGATGCAAGGTTCTTTGAGGATTTCGCGCGGTTTACCAAGTCCATTCGCGCCAGTGACTTCGAGGGGCTGGACGTGCTGCCAGCAAACATGACCTTTCGGGATTTTGACGTCTTCCTGTCACGGATGCGGAACACACGGTCGCGGCTGAAAAAAGCGCTGATCTCGGCGGGCAGCGATTATGAGGTGATCATTCTGGATTGCCCGCCCAACTTTTCGACCCTGTCGGAAAACATCTTCAAAGCGGCCGATCAGATTGTGGTTCCGGTCATCCCGACGACCCTGTCTGAACGGTCTTTCGATCAGTTGGTCGGGTTTTTTGATGCCAACAAGTTGTCGAAGAAAAAGCTGACGGCATTCTTTTCCATGGTGCAACAGCGCAAGACCCTACACCTTGAGACAATGGATGCGATGCGAAACCTTTATCGCAAGCGTTTCCTGCGCAGCTCAATCCCGTTTGCGGCGGATATCGAACGCATGGGGCAAAACCGTGCGCCAGTCAGTGAATTCGCCCCGCGCAGCGCCGCCAGCTTGGCATATCAAAAGCTGTACGATGAGATGGAAAACGGAGTTATTTCAAAGCGATGAGCACTGAAATTGAACGCAAGTTTCTGGTGGCGGAACTGCCCGACCTGAGCGGCGCGGATAAGGTCGTCGTCCGCCAAGGTTATCTGACTGCACCGAGCGATTCCACGGAACTGCGTCTGCGGCAGAAGAATGACGGGTACTTCTTGACGCTCAAAGGGGCGGGCTCCTTGGTGCGGGTGGAACGCGAGGCCAAGATCACGGCCGAGCAATTCGAAACCTTCTGGCCGGAAACCGAAGGACGTCGGGTTGAGAAAGAACGCTATACCGGAAAAATGCCAGACGGTCGGGTGTTTGAGCTGGACATCTTTCTGGGAAACCTCGCGCCGCTGCGGCTGGTCGAGGTGGAGTTCGACACAGAGGCCGAGGCGCAGGCATACACGCCGCCCGACTGGTTCGGAACAGATGTGACGGCAGATAAACGCTATAAAAACAAGATGATGGCGATCAAGGGTGTGCCAATCTAGGGCTTACGCGCCAGTTTGATTGTTGCCTCAAGACCCGGGTCGCAATTGCGGGCCTCGAATGCGCCCTGATGCATGTGTGAAATCGCTGCCACTAGCGCCAGACCCAAGCCTGAGTTGCGCTCGGTCCTTGCGGGATCGAGCGTCACAAACGGCACCTGCAGGCGTGGTAAATCCTCTTCTGGGACACCAGGGCCCCGGTCACGCACGCTCAGGCAGGTGTAGGGGCCGCTTTCTGACAGGGTGATCGTGATTGCCGTCTTTTCCGGGGCATAACGCATGGCATTTTCCAGAAGATTTGACAGCGCTTGAGACAGAAGCGGGCGGTGCCCCTGAACAGTGTGGGCGGTGCCGACGACCTCCAGCGAGATGCCCTGATCGGCGGCAACTGGTTCGTACAGCTCGACGACGTCGCTAATCAGTTGCTGCAGATCCACGGGTTCGAATTGTTCACGCCCGACACCGGCTTCGGCGCGTGAGATTTCAGTCAATTGCCCCAGAACACGCAGCACGTGGTCGATCTCGGCCGTAGCGCGGGCCACGTCGACTTCGCGGTCCAGATCACTTTTGGACGGGTCAGACAGCGACTCGACCCTTTGGCGCAGACGGGACAGGGGGGATCGCAAGTCATGCGCGATTGAATTCGAGGTTGTGCGCAGATTGCTGATCAGTTCCTCAATCCGGTCCAACATGCTGTTCAAGGTTCCGGCCACTTGATCCAGCTCATCCCCGGTTCCGCGCAAGGGCATGCGGCGGGACAGATCACCTGACACGATGTTTTCTGCCGTGCCCGCAAATTCCGACAGGCGAGTGAACACCAGCCGGGTGAAAAGCCAACCGGTCAAAAGGCTTAGCGCCAGTGCAATGGCTAGGGCCAAGCCAACCGCGCGCAACAGTGCACGGTCGAATTGCTGCCGTGCAAGGGCATCCCGACCTACCAACAGGCGTTCGCCACCGGGCAGGCGAACTGAGGCGGCCGAGATCGGCACCAACTGGTCGTTATCGGCGCGGCGAAGATCCAGATCGACCCAACCGCTGCCCGCCGTGACATCCGCAGGCCAGTGCTTGAGGTTACCGGCCAGCTTCACACCGAACCGGTCGGTCAAAAGATACAGCGCATCCCGCTCGGACGCGGTTGGAATCCTGCGTTCAATGGCTTGCAACAGCCCGAATAGGCCGCGCCGTTCATATTCATCGGCCAGACCGGTCAGTTCGGCGGATACCACTGAACGCGTCTCGCCCTCGATACTGCGATTGGCGGTGAAGTATACAAGCCCCAGCACAATTGCCGTTAGAAACGTGCTGAGGACCATGCTGGCAAGGACGAGGCGGGTGCGGGAATTATTGAACGAAAGTCGCAAGTTATCCATCGGATATCATGTAACCCGCACCTCGAACCGTTTCAATCAATGGCGGCCTGCCGCCTTCATCCAACTGGCGGCGCAGCTTTGATATATGGACGTCGACCACGTTGGTATTCGGGTCGAAATGATAATCCCAGACACCTTCCAGCAGCATTGTCCGCGATACAACGCGGTTCTTGCGGCGCAGAAAGAATTCAAGGATCTGGAACTCACGCGGGGTCAGGGAAATCTCTTGCCCGTCGCGAGTGACTTTGCGAGTCAGCAAGTCCATCTCAAGATCGCGGCAGGTCAGCGTCGCGGTTTCCTCAGATTCCTGCGGGCGTCGCAAAAGGGCTTCGATCCGGGCATGCAGTTCCTGGAACGAAAACGGTTTGACCAGATAGTCATCCGCACCCGAACGTAAGCCCTTGACCCGTTCGTCAACCGCACTCATCGCGGTCAGCATCAGGGTAGGGGTCTTGACCCCGGCCGCCCGCAAAGATCGGATTAGCGAAAGGCCATCAAGACCTGGAAGCATCCGGTCCAGCACAATGGCGTCAAACCCACCATCCGTGGCGTGGTACAGACCCTCGCGTCCGTCTGCGGCCTGCTCGACCACATAACCTTCCTCGCCAAAGCCCTTGGCGATGAACTCACGAGTGTCCTCGTCATCTTCGACGATCAGCAGGCGACGGCTCATATTTTGCGTTCCTTTCTAGCGGGATTTAAACACAGAAATCCGGCAAAGCACATGATTTGCTTAAATTACGTGCCGGGTGCGTTGCAGCGCACCCGGCAGTCCCGGCGGAATGCGGACAATTCAATCCGCCAGGGAGGCGCACGCCAGAAATCCCCATCAAATGGCGTACGCGGACTTCGGGTCAGGCGATTTCCACCGCCACGAAGATCTGGTTTCCGCCTCGGTTGATCAGCACCAGTGCAGGGTCCGTCTTTTCGCTGTCCAGCGCGGCTTTTAGCGCGTCAGGTGATGCGGTTTCCTGGCTGCCCAGTTTCACGATCACGTCGCCGCGTAGCAGGCCGGCCTTGGCAGCAGGGCTGTCTGGCTTCAGATCAGTGACGACCACGCCGTCGACATTCTCAGCAACGCCCATCTGAGCACGGTTGCTGTCGGTCAGCGGTGCGACGGTCACGCCCAATGCAGTGCCCGAGATACCTTCGTCCACGGATTTGTCGATCTCAGCCGAGGCGCTTTGATGCTGACCGATTGTCAGTTCAATCTGCTGTTCCTTGCCATCGCGCAGAACGGTCATGACACTGTCGGTACCAACTTTGGTTGTGCCCACAAGGATCGGCAATTCACTGCTGGAGTCGACGGCTTCGTCGTTGAAGGTCAGGATAACGTCGCCCTGTTCCAACACGCCCTCGGCCGGGCTGCCTGCGACGACATCCGACACCAGCGCGCCGGTTGAGGTGTCGATACCCATCGCTGCTGCGATCTCGGGGCTGACATTCTGGATCGAAACACCCAGCCAGCCGCGGCTGACCTGGCCGTCATCGCGCAGATCGGCCGCGATATGTTCAACGATGTTCGAGGTCACGGCGAAGCCAAGACCAACCGAACCGCCGGTAGGAGAGTAAATGGCCGAGTTAACGCCAATCACTTCGCCTTCCATGTTGAACAGCGGACCGCCCGAATTGCCTTTGTTGATGGCTGCATCGGTTTGAATGAATTCAGCGTAAGGTCCGGCCGAGATGTTGCGGCCCTTGGCCGAAACGATGCCCGTGGTCACGGTCGAATGCAGGCCAAACGGATTGCCGATCGCCACGACATCTTCACCCACGCGGATAACGTCGCTGTCACCGATCTCGACGGCCTGCAACGCTTCGCCAGCGTCGATCTTCAGAACGGCGATATCGGTCAGCGGGTCGGTGCCCACGATCTCGGCCTCGAAACTACGATCGTCGCTCAGACGGACGGTCACGGTCGAGGCATTGTCGACAACATGGTGGTTGGTGATGATGTACCCGGCTTCGTCGAGTACAAACCCCGATCCCAAGCCTTGCGATGGTCCACGCTGCGGTGCCTGAAAGCCCTCAGGCGCGCCGAAGCGCTTGAAGAACTCACCAAAGGGGTGGTCTTCTAAATCAAAATTCTGGCCTTGTCCCGGCGCTTGTACGGGTACGATGTCCTGTTCAGCGATGATGGTCACCACCGACGGCGACACGCCTTCGACCAGATCGGCCAGGGCTTCGTCGGCCAGCGAGGGCAAGGCAGTCGTGGCCAGCAGCGCTGCACCAAGGGCGGATGCGCCAACCAAGCCAGTAGCGCGTGGCAAAAGCAGTGAGGATTTACGGATGCTCATTTTAGTCTCCTGTTTATATCGCGCGATTGCAGGCGCGCGTTAACCGAGGAGATGAGGCATCAGTCTGTGAGTTTCCTGTGCTCAGGATTAAGATATCTTAATTTAGCCACAAACAGGTCGTTGTATATCGACGGTTCGCAGGGAAGCGTAGCGAATCGCTAGCCGCGAATCGGCCATTGTTGCCAATTTGAAAGTCAAATCCTGAATAATCCTGAATTGAATCAGTTTTGGTAACAAAGGGTCACTGAAGGGCCTTGGCGAAAAACCGCTCATCTCTTGGTTGTGGCTCGTTTTTACAACCTGAACAGATCAAAAGCGTATGCTACCGATAAGCTGTATATATGCTCAATAAAGAATATACATAACGTCCGATGTGACCTAAGGCGTGCAGTTGATTGATCATCTATAGGTAGATCCCGCTTCGGCGGGATGTTGCGCAAAAACCATTCCGAGACGCCAAAAATTAACCGTTCTTTCCAATTTTACATTGTTTGGGCGCACCGTTTGGGTGACGATGAACTTGCCCAAGCGAAGGGGGAGCCGAAGGCACTAGGGGGTGCCAACGGCTTGTCACAGTCACTGGAAACGCTGAGCGGCATGTTAACGAGGGGGTCTTGTTTAGGTTCAGCGGCGGAATAGCCAGGGTGCCATAGGCATTTTTGGCAGCGTTTTCAGGATTGGTGAAAAGTGGTAGTCCTGTTTTGGGCAAGCGGCCTGGTCGGTATCGACCGGGCCGTTTCTATATTGGCAGGCCGGTTATGTGGCCTTCCCGGCCCGCCAGCGTGCCCAATCCTCGGGAGTGTCCAGATCCAACAGGGCGTTTTGACCGGGTAGTGGTTGAAGATGCACTGCATTCTTATGCGCCTGCACAACGGACTGCGCGCCCTCATCGCCTGTAAGTTGCCTGAGCTCTTTGAACAGCGGACGAGCAAACACAACCGGATGGCCGGGCTTTCCTGTGGCTGTCGCCCCACGCCAGATCAAGAAATTTGGATATTCTTGGACAGAATCTGCGACCTGCTTCAGGTCACCAACTGTGATTTCCGGCAAATCTGCCAGTAAAACCATGACAGCCCCGGCATCGGCGGGCACATGCGCAAGAGCACCGCGCAAACTGGCGTTCATGCCCTCATCAGCGTCGGGTATTTCAACTGCAACAACATCCATACCTTTCAAGGCGTCCTGGCGAGGATGCGGAGCAGGCGGAAGCGCAACTATCACCGGGCCTACCTGCAACGCTGTTTGTGCGGATCGCCGTAGCAGTGGCATGCCATCGACGCTTTGCATCAGCTTGTCCGTGCCAGCCATGCGGCGGGATTGCCCGGCGGCCAGAAGGATAATGGGAATGTCTGTCATACCTTCACATAGCCGCCGTAGCCGTCTTTTGTCATCCCCGCATACGTTCACCGTCCCCGTCGAACAGTGGGGTTGAGATCACGCGCGCCTTGCGCATCTGGCCCAGTATCTCAATCTCGACCTCCAAACCGTCACGTATACGGTCCGAGGGAAGGAAACCCATAGCGATGGATTTGCCAGCGTAATGGGAATACCCGCCCGAGGTGCAGAATCCGACGACCGCACCATCCAGCCAGATCGGCTCATAGGCATTCACGTCAGCGTCGTCAGCATCCACTTCGAACGAGACCAGCTTGCGCGCCGTTCCTTCGGTCCGTTCCAGTTCAGCCGCAGTCCGACCGATGAAGTTCGTGTTCTTGGTGAAGGCGATAAAGCGATCCAGCCCGGTTTCCGCGGCAGAGTAGTCGGGTGAGAACTCGTTCATCCAAGACCCAAAGAACTTGTCCAACCGCAGGCTCATCATCGCGCGCATGCCAAAGGGCACCATGCCGTGGGGCTGGCCAGCCTGCCAAAGGGTCCACCACAATTGCCGTTGGGCCATCGGATCACAGTAGATTTCGTACCCCAGATCGCCCGTGTAGCTGACCCTTTGAACGGTGCAGTCGGTCATACCGATGGTCATGCGACGAACATCAAGGAACCTGAGGTCCGAGATGTCCGTAGGGGTACAGGCGGCCAGAACCTCAGTCGCCTTTGGGCCTGCGATCTGAAAACCGTTTAGACGATCGCTGACGTTTTCAATTGTAACGCCGTCGTCCTGATGCTGCAGGAACCACCGCATATGGAAGGCCTGGCTGCCATATGACGCCGTTAGTTGGAATTCGGTTTCGGCCAGACAGGAAACGGTGAAATCCCCGATCAACTTGCCTTTGGGAGACAGCATCGGCGTCAGCGATAGCCGCCCCGGCTTTGGGATGCGCCCAGCCATGATGCGGTCCAGCCAGTCGCGCGCACCCGGGCCGGTGATGCGATACTTGCCGAAATTGTGGACCTCGTTGATGCCGACACCATTGCGCACAGCGCGCACCTCGCGCCCAGTCGCCTCGAAGGCATCCGAGCGTCGGAATGAGGGCGTCTCAAAGCCCGGTTCGTCACCCTGCGCAAAATAGTTCGCAACCTCCAGCCCGTATTGCTGACCCCAAACCGCGCCCAGATCGCTGAATATGTCGTACATCGGGGTGGTCCGGTTCGGACGCGCGGCCGGCAGTTCTTCGTTGGGGTAGGCGACACTAAAGCGTTTCTGATAGTTCTCGATCACCTTCGGGCGCGTATAGCCAGGCCCGATCCAGTCGCCGAAGCGGGCGACATCCATGGCGAACACATCGCGTTCGGGCTCTCCTTCGATCATCCATTGCGCCAGCGTCAGGCCAACACCGCCACCCTGACTGAACCCGGCCATCACGCCACAGGCGGACCAGTAGTTGCGCATGCCCGGCACCGGCCCGACGAGCGGGTTGCCATCGGGCGCAAAGGTAAACGGTCCATGGATCACCGATTTGACGCCAGCCTCGGCCAGAACGGGGAAGCGTTTGTAGGCAAATTCGATGCTGTCGGTGATCTTGTCATAATCGTCGGGCAGCAGTTCGTGACCAAACTCCCACGGTGTGCCATCGACGGCCCAAGGTTTGCAGGGTTGTTCATAGAACCCAATACACAGCCCGCGCCCTTCCTGCCGCAGATAGCTTTCTCCGGCGGGATCCATCACATGCGGATGCTCGCCGCCAGCGTCGATGATCGCCTCGATCTGAGGGATTGAGTCTGTCACCAGGTACTGGTGTTCCATCGGATGTAGGGGGAAATAGAGGCCCGCCATCGCGCCAACCTCGCGCGCCCAAAGGCCACCGGCATTGACGATGTGTTCGGCATGGATCGTACCCTTGTCGGTAACCACATCCCATGTCCCATCGGTGCGATGGATGGTTTCGCGCACCATGCAGTGCGTTTCGATCGTAGCGCCTCCCATCCGGGCCGCTTTGGCGTAGGCATGGGTGGTCCCCGACGGATCAAGATGACCGTCCAGCGGATCATAAAGCGCGCCGATGATCCCGTCGGTGTTTGTGATAGGAGCGATCTTTTTGATCTCCTCCGGACCAACGATTTCCGTCTCCAACCCCATGAACCGATGCTTGGCGCGTTCCGCCAGCAACATGTCGAACCGATCCTGATTATCTGCCAGCGTCACTCCGCCCACATGATGCAGACCGCAGGACATGCCGGTAATCTCTTCCAGCTCTTTATACAGCCGGATCGTATATCCCTGCAGCGCCGCCATGTTGGTGTCGCCGTTCAGGGTGTGAAACCCGCCCGCCGCGTGCCAGGTCGACCCGCTGGTCAGCTCGGAGCGTTCCAACAGCATCACGTCCGTCCACCCCAGCTTGGTCAGGTGATAGAGTACGGAGCATCCAACGACTCCGCCGCCGATGACTGCAACTTGGGTTGTGAGTTTCATGCACGTCTCCTGATGCCTATGCCGTCAGTCTCAATAGGAAAGCTGCCTTTGCAATAGCTTCAGCGACGGAAAGTGTCGCGGAAGGCGATCCGGGTTCAGCGCTTTCTGGCGACCCCAAACAGGAAGGGTACGGTGGTTGTCCAAAAGAAAACCGGCGTTCGGATCAGAACGCCGGTGGATTCTTGCAGTTTTTTGGGTTGTTCTCAGAGAGGTCGAACCTTCAATTCGGTGATCCGGTTGCCTTGACGTTTTGTCACCTCAAAGCGGAAGCCGTGAAAGGAAAAGACCTGACCGACGGTTGGGATCATCTGCGCTTCGTGAATGACCAGACCGGCAATGGTATTTGCCTCAACGTCGGGCAGGGACCAATCCATCGCGCGGTTGGCGTCGCGGATCGTGGTGGCCCCTTCGACCAGAAACTGCCCATCTTCGGTTCGGGTCACGGATACGTCTTCGTCGATGTCGAACTCGTCCGCGATCTCGCCCACGATTTCCTCGAGGATATCCTCAAGCGTGATCAGCCCGCGCAGCGAACCGTATTCATCCACCACCAGCGCAAAGTGGCTGTGCATCCGCAGGAATTCGCGCATCTGATCGTCCAGAGTGGTGGTTTCCGGAACAAAATAGGGGTCGTTCGCGACCTTGAGGATGTCGAATTCTTTCAGTCGGTTATCAGCGTTCTCACTGCCGTCGGCATGGGCGTACATCGCACGGAACAGGTCCTTGGCGTGGACGACACCAACGATGTTTTCCTGTTCGTCGCGAAACACGGGCAGGCGGGTGTGGCTGCTTTTCAGACATTGCTGAAGGATGGCCTCGGGCGAGGCGTCTGCATCGATCATCTCGATATTCGAGCGGTGCAACATGATCTCTTCAACCGTACGATCGCCCAGATCCAGCGCGCCAAGGATACGGTCGCGGTCTTCCTTTTCGACCACGCCTTCGGAATGTCCAAGCTGCAACGCTCCGGCGATTTCCTCGCGCACGGCCAGAATGTTGCTGTCCGGGTCGATCTGGACGCCGAACAGGCGCAGAACACCGCGTACCAGCAGGCGCACGGCTGCAACGATGGGTGAAAACACCGTCACGACGACACCGATGATCGGTGCCACGGCAGCGGCCGCCTTTTCCGAATTGGTGATCGCGTAGGTCTTGGGAAGAACCTCGGCAAAGATCAGGACCAGTAGGGTCATCACCAGCGTTGCCAGCGCAACGCCGCTTTCACCGAACAGCCGGGTGAACAACGCAGTCGCCAGCGACGCGGCAAGGATGTTGACAAGGTTGTTGCCCAACAGGACCGAGCCGATCAGCCGTTCGTTGTCGTCCGTGATTTCCAGCGCCTTTTGCGCGCCGCGTGAACCCTTGTCAGCCTGTACACGCAGCTTTCCGCGCGATGATGCGGTCAATGCCGTTTCAGAACCCGAGAAAAAGCCCGACAGGATAAGCAAAAGCAGGATGGCGCCTGTGGTAAACCAGAATGCGCCGTCGATCAGAGAAGCAGAAGAGGGTTCCATCGGTCCTTGGTTGTTCGTGATACTGCATCCGTTATGGGGGTGCGTATGCTGTGGATCAAGGGGTTAGCCGTCGTCATCGCCGTCTTTCGCCAGCGGGTGATGCTGCAACACAAGCTCTGACAGGCGTTCGTCCAAGACATGGGTGTAGATTTCCGTGGTCGCCACGTCGGCATGGCCCAGCAGGGTCTGGATCGACCTCAGATCAGCGCCATTGGCAAGAAGATGCGTGGCAAAGGCATGGCGCAGGGTGTGTGGTGTCACTTTTTCCGGCGAAACGCCACCTTCTACGGCCAGTTCCTTGACCAGCAGGAAAAACCTGTGCCGGGTCAGAAAGCCGGATTTGCCGCGAGACGGAAACAGGAACTTGGAACGCTGAGCACCGTCTGCAACCTGCTTGTCCTCGGTCTCGTCCCTGACAAGCAACCACGCCGCCAACGCATCGCGCGCCGGAGGGGACAGAGGCACCATCCGTTCCTTGCCACCTTTGCCCAGCACAAGCAGCATCCGGGGGTCACCTCTGGCCGAGGAGACCGGCAGCGAAACCAATTCAGTTACCCGCATTCCCGTGGCGTACAGAACCTCCATCAGGCAGGTGTTGCGCACCCGTTCTGCATCCTTGCGACCGGTGCGGCGCGCGGCCTCAAGCAAACGATCGACTTCGGCGACATCCAATGTTTTGGGCAGCCGTTTTTGCCGACCGGGGCCTTTGATCTGAATGGCGGGGTTAGCTTCAAGCCAACCTTCTTCAAAGGCGAACCGAAACAGTTGCTTGATCGCTGACAACCGACGTGCGCGCGTGGAACGGGACAGGCCCTGTACGTCGCAGTCTATCAGGTAATGTTCGATTTGTTCTCTTTGTGTGTCGGGAAAACCCGTCTTTCGACGTTCCAGCCAGGCCGAGAATTCTTTCAGATCGCGGCCATAGGCTAGCAGCGTATTGGTCGCGGCCCCCAATTCGGCGGCCTGAGCTTGCAAAAAGGTGGAAATCCACAAGTCCTGCGTCGCCGGGGCCGCCACGATCAGCGGTCCTGCAGGATCAGCAAGTTCAGTGCGGCGCGGCGGGCGGTGTCCTCAAGGCCCACCCGGCGCAGCGTCGCAATGGCTGCTGTCAGATCGACTAGGTTGCCGCGCGACCCGTGCGCGAACCGTTGCATGGTCTCTAAGATCGCTTCACCTAGCTGATCGTTGTTTAGCATCGTTTCGATATTCGGCGGGACCGGAGCAGCCCATGCAAACCCTTGCGCAACCGCATCCGCCAGAGGCGAAGGAGAGCGCGCGCGCCCCGGATCTCCTTGCGCTAACGCCGCCAGAAAGTGATTTTCGTCGGATTGACCGGGCACAGAAAGGGCCGCTGTTTCATACAGTTCGGACAACAGCAGGATACGCCAGCGCAGCTGTTCCGCCGACGGATCCGTCAGCTCTATCTGCGACAGGCGTTCTGCGAACAATTCTGCAAAGGGTACCTCTAATCCGATCAGGCGCATTTGCGTCCACACAGTATTTAAAGCTCGGGCGATTTTGTCGGGATTGCGCGAATCCAGTGCAGACTCGAACCGTTGCACGGACGAGACCCTGTCCCAAACTGCGCCGGACGCGGCCGGAGAGCGCTCGGTATACAGACCCAGCAACTGGTTGGGGGTCAGCGCGCCAATGCGGGTCAGCCGCTCAGCCGCTTCGATCTGCGCTTTCCACCCGGCTACGTCCCGCAGGTCGGCATTCGCAAAGGCACGGGGCAGAGGGGCCGATGGCAGGCGTTCCCCGATCGCCTCAAACAGGCGAAAGGTCAGTGGGCTGGGATCATCTGGTTGCGGAAGGTATTCGGCTTCTTCAAACAACTCGGGGCTGAGAAAGCGATCCAGCACATCCAGCTCATCTGGTGGCAATATCTGCAATGCGTGCGCCGCTTCCAGCGTTAGGGCGGCTGATGGCCAGTCTCCGCGTCGGGCCTTGCAGAAAATCTGTGCGGCGTAGTCCTGCGACAGGTGTGGCTTCGCGATCAGCGACGTACAGCTGCGATCCTCGTCCCCGGTGAGCAGGGTGGCGTCAAACCAGCGCTGGAACCTTTCGCGTGTGTCGGTCGGACCGGCCAATTGGACCAGCGATTGCGCCGGGTCGGCTGCACCAAGTTGCATCAACCGGTCGATGCGGGCGAGCAGCAGGGTTTCTTCAGCACCCGAACCAGCTGGTGCGCGAGCCTCTGACAGGATCAGAGTAAACAGTAATCGCTGCATCGCGGGGTTATAGCGAACCGGCACATCGGTGATCAGCTCAGCCAGCCGGTCGGCATCACTATTCTGCCAAAGGTGCACCGGCAGGCCGGTCACCGACGACGACACAAGCCCCAACGGCTGTGACAGCGCCTCAAGCGGAGAGACTTGGATATCCGGCTGAATGCCCGTCTCCGTGACCGGTGGTTCCAACAGGACAGTCCCTGGCAGGTTTTCCGGAGGGTCCGTCAGCCAATCGATGACAGAAAGAGGAGCCTGCTGCGCCTGCGCTGATCCAGCCAGCAATAAGGCAGCCAGTGCGGCTTTATTCAACATTCAGGATTACCGGCTCTCGGATCTCGTCTTGCGGGGCCGAGAAATCCACCCCGAATATCGGACCCAAATACGCATATCCCACCAGCCCGACAAAACACAGGCAAACAATATATATCAGGAACTTGATCAGACGGCCCATTGCTCAACGCTGCCCCAATTTTGTCTTTTGCCATAGTTATAGCTGGCATTTTTCGTAAGATCACGTCATTCACGTTGAAATGAGCGAAATTAAGCATAACGCCCACACAGAAGGTACTGATGCGGTCTTTGAACTGCACAAAACCGTCGTTCTTGTTGGCATGATGGGGGCCGGAAAGACGGCTGTGGGCCGTGCTTTGGCCGCAAGGCTGGGTGTTCCCTTCCTCGACAGCGACGCCGAGATCGAATCGGCTGCCAATATGACCATCCCCGAGATATTTGAGCGTGATGGTGAACCGTTCTTTCGCGCCAAGGAAAGTCAGGTCATCGGACGCCTGCTGGACGAGGAAAAAGGCATCTTGTCCACCGGCGGCGGCGCTTTTCTTTCCGATCAGAACCGCCAGATGATCACTGAACGCGGGGTTTCGGTCTGGCTGCGGGCTGACTTGAAGGTGTTGTGGAACAGGGTCAAACATAAGGACACACGACCGTTGCTACGCACGGCCGACCCTTATGCGACCTTGCGCGCCTTGTATGAGGCCCGCGTCCCGGTTTATGCGCAGGCAGGGCTGACAGTTGAGTCCGATGGCGAAACCTCGATTGAAAATATGGTGGACCGGGTGGTGGAGTCGATGTTGACGCGCCCCGACGTATTGGAACGGAAGTAAATGCACCAAACCGTACATGTAGAGCTGGGCGAACGCTCGTATGACGTGGAAATCGGGCCCGACCTGCTGGCACAATCCGGCACGATGATTGCACCCTTGTTGCACCGGCCCAAGGTCGCCGTTCTGACGGATGAGAACGTGGCCGGGTTACATCTGAATGCGTTGCGGGATGGCCTGGCAACAGCTGGAATCAAGATGACCTCGCTGGCCTTGCCCGCAGGAGAATCCACCAAAAGCTGGCCGTATTTCGAGCGCGCGGTTGAATGGCTTTTGTCGGAAAAGGTAGAACGCCGCGATGTGGTGATTGCCTTGGGTGGCGGGGTCATCGGTGATCTTGCGGGATTTGCTGCGGCCGTTTTGCGACGCGGTGTCCGTTTTGTCCAGATACCGACCTCGTTGCTGGCGCAGGTGGACAGTTCTGTTGGCGGAAAAACCGGAATAAACGCACCACAGGGTAAGAACCTGATTGGGGCATTCCATCAGCCGTCTCTGGTTCTGGCGGACACCTCGGTTCTAGGCACCATGACCCAAAGGGATTTCCTGTCGGGCTATGGCGAGGTGGTCAAGTACGGCCTGCTGGGCGATGCAGAGTTCTTTGAATGGCTCGAAAGAAACGGTCCCGACGTTTCGGGTGGCGATATGGCCGCGCGCGTGCGGGCGGTGACACGCTCGGTTCAGATGAAGGCCGACATCGTAGCCCGCGACGAGACTGAGCAAGGCGACCGTGCGCTGCTGAACCTTGGGCACACTTTCTGTCACGCGCTTGAAGCGGCCACCGGCTATTCTGATCGCCTGTTGCACGGCGAGGGTGTCGCTATCGGCTGTGCACTGGCGTTTGAGCTGTCCTCTCGTCTTGGGCTGTGCTCACAGGAGGAACCGAGCCGTGTTCGGGCGCACCTACGTGCAATGGGAATGAAAACCGATCTGGCCGACATTCCCGGAGATCTGCCGGGTGCCGAGGCACTGGTTGATCTCATGGCGCAGGACAAAAAGGTCATCGACGGTCAGTTGCGGTTTATACTGGCGCGCGGAATCGGGCAGGCGTTCGTCACTTCGGACGCCCCAAGGGACGCTGTGTTGTCCGTGCTTGAAGACGCATTGGCGACGATCTGATCACCGTCCGCGGATCACCATCAGTTCACCGATGTTTTCGCGGGTGATGTAGCCGACCATTGTCCCGGCCTGGGTGCAAACTGCGACGGCGGGAGCACCCTTGTGTAGTTTCTCCAGCACGGTTTCCAGGCCGGTGGTCAATTCAACGCGCGGGATCTCGGTTTCCATGATCGAAGTTGCCAGATCTGACCGAGGTGCCTCTTGCGCCATGGCAGTGAACAGCGTGCCGCGTGCTATAAAGCCCAGCAGGTCTCCATTCGGACCCAACACGGGGAATTCGTGTTGCGTGGTGTGAATGACGGCCTGTGCGGCGGTTGCAAGCGTGTCGGTGGGCGATAGGGCGTGAAACTCGGTAATCATCGCGTCGCGGGCCAGCACCCGCCGCGCGACTGAGCGCATGGCCACATCGTGGCTTTCCGCATTGGCCGCGACGAACACGAAGACGGCAATCAAAACCAGCAGGGGGTTACCAGTGTTCAACCCAAGAAAGCCAAACGCCACCGCCACGACCTGACCCGCAAGGGCGGCGATACGTGTGGCTTTTACCCGGTCCATCTTCAGACACAAAAGCGCGCGGAATACCCGGCCGCCATCCATGGGGAAGGCCGGTATCATGTTAAATACGGCCAGCAACAAATTCACATAGGCCAGCCGGTTCAACAGTCCGGCACTGGTCGAATCGATCCGGGTTAGAGAGTCTAGCGTCATTCCGGCCCCCATGGCCATCAAAACGATCCAGATTACAATATTCACTGCCGGCCCGGCTAGAGCGACCCAGACTTCTTCCATAGGCTTCTCGGGCATCCGTTCGAGCCGGGCAAGCCCGCCGATAGGCAGCAAGGTGATGTCAGGGGTTTTGATGCCGTAGCGCCGCGCCATCAGCGCGTGGCCGAACTCATGCGCGACAACGCATGCAAACAGCGCCAGAACAAAGATCAGGTTGTCGATCGCGGCAGGCACCCCGCCTTGGGAATAGGCCGCAAAGGCGACCCAGCCCAGTAACAGAAAAAAGGTGACATGGACCCTCAGTTCCGACCCCAGTACCCGGCCGAGTGAGAAGGACCATGTCATGTTTCGTCTCCGTTTGCCTTAGAACGGAATCTCGTCGTCGTCGATTCCGCCGGATGCAGGTGCAGGGGCAGGGGTGCTGGACTGTCCGCCATAGGGGTCGCCATAGCCACCGCCCGCCTGACCACCGCCATAGCTGCCTGACTGCCCGCCGCCATAACCGCCTCCTCCGCCGCCTTCGCCGCGTGCATCCAGCATCACAAGGGTCGAGCCGAACCCCTGAAGAACAACCTCAGTCGAATAACGGTCCTGACCAGATTGGTCCTGCCATTTGCGGGTCTGCAATTGCCCTTCGAGATAGACCTTCGAGCCTTTGCGCAGATATTGCTCCGCTACGCGGACAAGCCCTTCGTTGAAGATCGCGACCGAGTGCCACTCGGTGCGCTCACGACGCTCGCCAGTATTGCGGTCTTTCCAGGTTTCGGATGTGGCGATGCGCAGGTTGCATACTTTGCCCCCGTTTTGGAAATTCCTAACTTCAGGATCGCGGCCAAGATTGCCGATAAGAATGACCTTGTTGACTGAACCTGCCATATATTTCCCCGTTCTTGTCTGTGTCGAGAGCGCCCGAATCTGGCGCAAAGTTTCTAGGCGACCCTATACGGCCTACGTCGTGGTTAAAACACAGTTGATCTGTGCAACGGTCGGCAAGAAATCCCGAAGGTTCTATTTACCATGCTTTCATTTTTGCCTGAAATACCTATACTCGTTAGGGTTCGAGAGCGAGCGGGATTGGCATAAATGCGTTTTCTAGTTGGTTATTTTTCTGTTCTGTGCCTTGCGCTGGTTTCGGTTCCGGCTGCGGCAGAAACCCTGTCCACCAAAAACCGTAAGGATATTTTCCTCAAACAATCCAAGATTTTAGACTCGCGCGCTGCCACCCAATACCGCGGCTCTGAACGGCTGAAGCCCAAAACAGCGCAGCCAACTCAAGTCATCAAGCGATATAATGGTAAATATCGCGGCCAATACCTGGCGCTGGCCCGGCAAGCAGCCCGGAAACACAGTGTTCCGGAAGAACTATTCCTGCGACTGGTTCAACAGGAAAGCGGATGGAACCCGCACGCGGTGTCTCACAAAGGGGCACTGGGTTTGGCGCAGCTGATGCCTGGAACCGCGCGCCTTTTAGGTGTGAACCCGCATGATCCGAAGCAAAATCTGGAAGGTGGGGCCCGTTATTTGTCGTGGCAGTATCGCAAGTTCAAATCCTGGCGGCTGGCGCTGGCGGCTTATAACGCCGGTCCGAAAGCCGTGGAAAAGCACGGTGGCGTGCCACCTTACAAAGAAACTCAGAACTATGTGAAAGTGATCTGGGGCGGCTGATAAACTACCAACCCAAATCAGAAAAGAACCGGCGCTGTGGCCGGTTCTTTGCGTTTGGGCCGTTACTCGGCCGCGATTTTGATGACCGGCTCCATGCGAGCCAAAACTTCTTCGGACAGATGGCATTTGACCTGATGTCCGTCCGCCAGGGTTTTTACCGGCGGCACATCTTTCTCGCACAGCCCGCCCGGCACTTCGGATTTCCAGCGACAGCGCGTCTGGAAAGGGCACCCCGGGGGCGGGTTCATGGCCGAGGGGATATCACCATCCAGAACGATATGCGCTTTTTCAACCGACGTATCCGCGATGGGAACAGCACTCAGCAGAGCCTCGGTGTAGGGGTGATAGGGCGGCGAGAACACCTGGTCGGTGGTCCCCAGTTCGACCACATGGCCCAGATACATCACCATCACCCGGTCGCTGAGATAGCGCACAATCGACAGGTCGTGACTGATGAACAGTAAGGTTGTCTTGTGTTCGCGCTGAATCTCCATCAACAGGTCGGTCACCGCCGCTTGTACAGACACATCCAAAGCCGACACAGGTTCGTCCGCAACTACGATCCGCGCATCGCCTGCAAAGGCGCGCGCGATACCGACGCGCTGTTTCTGTCCACCGGACAACTGACGCGGCATCCGATCGGCAAAGGCGCGCGGTAGCTTCACCAGGTCCAACAATTCCAGCATGCGTTGTTTTCGCTCAGCCTCGGAATTGCCGATGCCAAAAATTTCCAGCGCGCGGATGATCTGCCGCCCAACGGTCATCGAGGGGTTCAGAGTGTCAAACGGGTTCTGGAACACCATTTGAACTTCGCCCACGGTTTTGGCATCCCGCTCTTCGATCGGCACATCTTCGATGTTGCGGTTGTCTAGCAGGATTTGTCCATCCGTGGCCGTTTCAAGCCCCATTAGAACTTTGGCAAAGGTGGATTTACCGCAACCGGATTCGCCCACAATCGCCAGCGTCTCAGATTCATGTGCCTCAAAGCTAAGTGTTTCGTTGGCCTTGACCACCTTCTTCTCACCGCCCCCGAACAACGCATTGGCGGCTACTTCATAGTATTTCTTGAGGTTGTCCATTTTCAGGACAACGCGGCCGATTTCACCTTTTTCTTTCTTGTCGGCCAAAGTGATCGGGGCGTTCCAGTCAATCTCCTTGTACTTCAAGCAGCGTGTGTGGTGCCGGTCATTGCCGGGTACAGGCTCCATCAGAATATTCTGCGCGTCGCAGCGGCCTTCTTCGAAATAGTCGCAGCGTGGGCCAAAGTTACAGCCTGACGGGCGTTCGTGGGGCAGGGGAAAGTTCCCGGGAATGGCCACTAGTGGGCGGGCGTTCTTGTCTGCCCCCGGCAACGGGATCGAGCGGAACAGCGCCTGCGTATAGGGGTGCTGCATCTCGTCGAATACATCGTGTATCGAGCCGCGCTCGACTGCCTCACCCGAATACATCACACAAAGCCGGTCACAAGTTTCCAGAACCAGACCAAGGTTGTGCGAGATGAACAGCATCGAGGTGCCGTATTTCTTACCCAAATCCCTGACCAGCTCGACTACGGCGGCCTCAACCGTCACATCCAGTGCGGTTGTCGGTTCATCCAGAATCAACAGCGCCGGCTTCGACATCAGCGCCATCGCGATCACGATACGCTGCTGCTGCCCCCCTGACAGCTGATGGGGGAACGAATTCAGCATCCGCTCGGGGTCGGGCAGGCGTACGTCCGTTACCACTTCCAATGCGCGGGCATAGGCCTCTTCCTTGCCGACTCCCTCGTGGATCATCGGCACTTCCATCAATTGCTTGCCGATCTTCATCGCCGGGTTCAGCGAGGCCATCGGTTCCTGATAGATCATCGCGATCTCATTGCCGCGAATATCGCGCAATTCATCCGCGCTCATCTCGGCCAGATCGCGCCCTTTGAACTTGATCGAACCGCCTACAATCCGCCCGTTCTTGCCAAGGTCCTGCATGACCCCAAGTGCCACAGTGGACTTGCCGCAACCGGATTCTCCGACCAGTCCAACAGCCTCGCCGGGTTGTACGCTGACCGAAAAATCCATCACGGCGGGAATTTCCCGAAGGCGGGTGAAGAAAGAAATCGAAAGTTTGTCGATCTCAAGAATTGGGCCGTCATATTCCGCCAATTTGTTCATCTTGTATCTCCTCGCGAGAGTCCGGGGATCCCCTTCATCTGGCTAAAAATATCCTGGGGGTCCGGGGGCAAAGCCCCCGGTCGCTCTCACATCAGTCCTTCAGGCTTTCTTCGCGCAGGCCATCTGCCAGCAGGTTCAGACCAAGAACCAGCGACAGCAAGGCAAAGGCAGGCGGAAGGGCAGGGTGCAGATAGATCGACAACAGCTTGCGCCCTTCGTTGATCGTAGAGCCCCAATCCGGGCTTTCCGGCGGCAGCCCCAATCCGAAGAAACCCAAGGTTCCCAACAGGATCGTGGTATAGCCGATACGCAGACAGAAATCGACGATCAGCGGACCTCGTGCATTGGGCAGGATTTCCCACAGCATGATGTACCACGGGCCTTCGCCACGGGTCTGTGCCGCAGCCACGTAATCCCGTGTTTTGATGTCCAGCGCGAGACCGCGCACGATGCGGAACACGGTGGGTGAGTTCACGAAGACAACCGAAACAAACACCACGAGGATACCGCCAGGGATATCGAACAGGTCCAGATAAGTCGGCAAGCCCCAAATGCCGTAATCATCGGTGTTGATGATGTAGCCATCGGTCGAAATCAGTGACAGATAAAGCCACAGCGCGATACCTAGAACCCCGATCAACAGCGGAGTGCGGAAATTCGGGCGGGTGTAATACCGCGAGTTCAGCAGAACGCCGATGAACAAGATCGGGAATATGAACAAAACGGCTGCCATGTAGTTAGGCACGCCTGTCGCCACGATTTCGGGTGTTACCAGCAGGTAGAACAACAGGATTACCGGGAAAGCCAGGATCAGGTTGGCAAGGAAGGACAGGAACGTGTCCAGACGTCCTCCGTAGTACCCTGCTGGAAGACCCAGAGTGATCCCGACCATAAATGCGAACATGGTCGCAAGCGGTGCGATCTGCACCACGATCCATGCGCCTTTGACCATGCGACTAAAGACGTCGCGGGCAAGGTTGTCGCCGCCCAGAAGGTACCAGGCATACTCGCCGTCTTCAGGGTTTTGCAGGGGCGTTCCGGGCACTTTGTTCTTCATGCCAGAGACCTGACTCAGCGGGTCATGTGTGATGATCAGATCCAGCGCACCGAAGATCCCGGTGAAGACCCAAAACATCACTAGGCCGAAGCCGATCATGCCAATGGGGCTGTCGAACAGTTTGCCGTACAGCCCGAGGCGTCGTTTGAATGCGATCGACATTGCAAACAGGATGATCAGCGACAACCACACAGGCAGAAATTGCTGTGAGATCGCGCCGACGATCCCGGCACTGGTACCCATGAGGATGCCAAGCACGATATACGCCAGCGCAAGGACGACACAGGCGAAAAAACTGTATCTCAAGGCTGATTGGGTCAATCCCCGCAGTCCTGTGCCCGAGCTGAGCGTTCCGTCCGCATTCAAGCTCAACGGGGCTTCGGGTAGGACGATGCTGCCGATGATCCAGACGACGATTGATACGACCAACGCAGCCAGCGCGATCATCAAGATTGGGTTTAGAATGGCGATAGAGCCGGTCCAGCTAAGAGGTTCCATGATCTATCTCCCTTACGAAATTCGGATGCGCGGGTTGAGGTAGACATAGCCGATATCGGATATCAGCTGCGTCACCAGCACCACAAAGACCGACACGACCGAAATCGCCAGCAAGAGCTGAATGTCGTTGTTGCCCGCCGCCTGCACCAGCGCCCAGCCGAAACCCTTGTAGTTAAACAGGGTTTCAACAATCACCACGCCATTCAGCAGCCATGGGAACTGCAGCATGATGACGGTAAAGGGGGCGATCAGAGCGTTGCGCAGCGCGTGCTTCATAACGATGTTGCCAAAGGAAACACCCTTGAGACGCGCGGTACGGATATATTGTGCGGTCATCACCTCGGTCATCGAAGCGCGGGTCATCCGGGCGATATAGCCCATCCCGTAAAGCGCAATGGTCAGAACCGGCAGAAAGAAGTTCTCAAAGGTCGGATTGTCCATCGCTTGCGTCGCAGTGCCCTTGAACCATTTCAGGCCCACGGTGGACGAGGTGAAGATAGCGATGAAGATCACGCCTGATACGTATTCTGGCGTCGCCGTCGTGATGATTGAGAAGGTAGAGAGGGACCGGTCCAGTGCTGATCCTTCGCGCATCCCGGCCAATACTCCGACCAGTAGCGCGGATGGCACCATCAGGACCAAAACCCAAAACATCAGATAGCCGGTGTTGCCCAGGCGTTTGCCAACAATGGTGCCGACCTCGTCTTTGAACACGCTGGAATAGCCCCAGTCGCCCTGCAAAACACCGCAATATCTGGAGGTCGTTTCCTCGGTTGACCCCGGTCGGGTAC
Organism: Ruegeria sp. CDSC002; assembly: GCF_059610905.1. Lineage (NCBI taxonomy): Bacteria > Pseudomonadati > Pseudomonadota > Alphaproteobacteria > Rhodobacterales > Roseobacteraceae > Ruegeria > Ruegeria sp. CDSC002. The sequence goes on along the minus strand of NZ_JBXWOM010000001.1, from coordinate 419,206 downwards.
ACGTTCCAAGGAACGTGCCGTCATCAAGTGTCTTGGTATAGCCTGGCAAAACCCCCAGCCATTGACCGTATTTGACTAGCGTCGGTTGCAGATAGCCGCGATTGTCCAACCAGGTCTCAACCTGTTCGTCGGACATCCGCTGGTTGCCCTGCGTTTTCGCAAGCTTTTCCAGGTTCGGGTAGAGGTTGGTCAGAAAGAAGACCACGAAAGTCAGGCACAATGCAGTAAGAAGCATGACGCCGAACCGTCGGAGGATGAATAGTCCCATGATGGCCCCTGTTGTTCGGGTGTTCCGCAGATCATTGGACCATTGTCTGGCCTCGGACATCCGACCCCGTGTCGGCCTGTCTGCGGCTGGAAAGGGGCGCCCTGTTCAGGCGCCCCCATTAACGTCTGGCAGGTTTTAGGCCGCCCAGCCCCACTTATAGTGGTGATGCTCGAAGGAAACGTGCATGTCGGTGCCGACAAGCCCGTCCTTCATGTGGCGATACAGCGAACGCCAGTATGGCTGAATGGTCACGCCTTCTTCCTGGATCATCGCCTCACCCTTGGCGACCACTTCGCGGCGCTTGTCGGCATCTGCGATGGCCAGCGCTTCGGTCAGAAGCGCGTCAAACTCGGCATTTGCCCAGCCGAATTCGTTCCAGGCTTCACCGGTACGATAGGCCAGAGCCCAGATTTGCACGCCCAGTGGACGGTGGTTCCAGTTGGTCGAGCTGTAGGGGTATTTCGCCCAGTCGTTCCAGAACGTGTTGCCCGGCAGAACGGTCCGCTTGACCTTGATACCCGCGTCACGCAGCTGCGCTGCAACCGCGTCGGTGGTGTTCCGGCGCCAGTCATCGTCGATCGAGATCAGCTCGTGCTCGAAATCGATCATTCCGGCTTCTTCCATCAGCGCACGTGCACCTTCCGGGTCGACCTTCTGCGGCGGCAGTTCGTAATAGTCCGGGTGGATCGGACCAACATGGTGGTTTTCCGCAGGCGAACCACGACCGCCGTAACCCAGTTCCAGACAGATCGAGTTATCAACCGCCATTTGCAGAGCCTGACGCACCCGCTTGTCTTCGTAAGGCTTCTTCCCGTCAATCTCGGCCAACTGGTTCGGGCGGACGACGATGGTGTTCATGGTCACAACTTCGGACTTCACATAGCCGAGGCTATCCATCACGTCGATGAATTCACCAACCGATTCATACAACATGTCGACTTCATCGGATTCCAGCGCGGCCAGCCAAGCGGACGGGTCGGTGCCGTAGTCAATGTAGACAATGCTGTCCAGCGCCGGGCGACCAAAGATCTCTTCGCCCCACCAGGTGTGGTTCTCGTTGCGAACGAGGGTGGCTTTCACGCCGACTTCTAATTCCTGCACCAGATATGCGCCGGTGCCCACATTGTTGAGCAGATCGGTTTCACTGAACGAGCTGTGTACAATAGCCGCCGGATAATCTGCCATGCCAGCAATCAGCGAGATGTCAGAGGCTGGCAGGTTCAGTTTGACGGTGTTGGCATCGACGACTTCGATTGCGCCGTCAATGGCCTGACCAGATTCCGGATCGATCAGTGTCGCAAAGCGACCTGCCATCGAGTTGGTTTCCGAGCTTTTGTCACACCAGCGCCCGATGTTGCGGGCCACATCTTCCGCGGTGAAGTCGTCACCGTTGTTCCATTTGACGCCCGGACGGACTTTCAGAGTGTAAACGGTTGCGTCGTCGTTGACTTCCCAGCCCTCCAGCAACATGCCGCGGAACGTACCGTCCGAGTTGTACTCGACCAGATACTCGAGCGTGCCGCGGGTGACGTTCGCGATCTGCGACCAGTCATAGGTGCGTGGGTCCTTCAGGGCGCGCACTTCCTGCTGAACGCGAAGGGTGCCGCCTTCTTTCTTTGCATCTTCTCCGGCCGCACGCGCTGGGGCGGCCAGTCCGATCATGCCATAGGCTGCGGCGGCGGTGACCCCAAGACCCGTGGTGCGGGTCAAAAACTCGCGTCGGTTCAGTTTGCCGTCCCGATATTCCTGTGCGTGCATTTCTGCCGCCCAGTGCATCGGTGCTCCGGTCATCGTTTGATTATTCATTAACGTTACTCCCTGTGAGACAGTATTTTTTTGGATGAAGTGGCGAACCGCTCAGGCCGGAATGCTCCGGCCGGCAGGTTCATTAGTCTTCTGATCTCGGATTTCGGACATCCCCATGACCGACATTCGGCACCAGAATTTTGGTGAGGTCAATGTTCGAAATCGTCATTCGAGGTACAAAAACGACATTGAGGGGCGGTGTTTACCGCTACCAGCTTTTTTTGCCCCAGGGGAATCCCTTGGCAGGTTCAGTTTCGCGGCAGTGGATTCGCCGCGAATTCTCTGCATGTGTGTTCGCGATCAGTGCGACTTCAACCGCATCAGGTATCACTTTGATAAGTCGACCCGATTCCAACTTTTCATGCGGGCGCGAAACCAGGTGCGCTGTCGTTTGGCGAATTGGCGGGTCGAGATCGTGGCCCGTTCGCGGGTTTCATCCAACGTCATGGTGCCGTCGATATAGGCCATCAACTCGGGTACTCCGATGGCCTTGAATGCCGGAAGCGACGGATCATAGCGGTCCCGCATCCTTTCAACCTCGTTCAATGCACCGGTGTCCAACATCAGGTCAAAGCGGCGCGTGATGCGGTCCAAAAGCCATTGTTTATCCACGTCGAAAACGATGGGCACTGTGTTCTTCACGTCCAAAACCGGGGGTGGTGTGGCGTCTTGCCAGTCACTGAGGTTTCGACCGGTGGCATTGTACACTTCCCATGCCCGCTGAACACGGGCGCGGTTTTGTGTGTCGATCCGGGCTAGAGTATGCGCATCCACACCCGCGATCAGAGTCTGCAAGGTCAGGCTGTCCGCCTCGGCCCGGATTTCGGACGGTGTAGGTGGAATATCGGCCATACCTTCGGTCAGCGCAGAAAAATATAGGCCGGTGCCCCCTACAATGATGGGGCGTGCGCCGCCGGTCAGCAGTGGTTTCACCTCGCGCAACCAATGGCCGGTGGAGTAGTCTTGGTCACATGAGATATGTCCGTACAGAAGATGCGGTGCGCGGGCTTCCTCCTCAGCCGACGGGCGGGCGGAAATCACGCGCCAGCAATCGTAGACCTGGCTGGCATCGGCGTTCACGATGACGCCACCGAACTGCTCGGCGATCAACAGGGCAAGGGCGGACTTTCCAGATGCAGTGGGGCCTGCAATCAACACAGGTTTCCCATCAGGAATGGGGGGCAGGCGGTCCAATATCTGCGATCTTGCGGGTTCGGTCATCTCGGACTGCCTCATTCCTTACCAATCGCATTGAACCTGCGGCGGTTTTGCTTCATTTTGCGCCTGAAAATAAACCCGTGCCAGCCCGGAGCGCAACATGACCATTTCCCCGACCACCGACACCGCCGAAATCACAAAGGCAAGGTATGATCGCGTAATGCTGAAAATCTCGGGCGAGGCGCTTATGGGCGATCAGGGGTTCGGCCTGCATCCGCCCACAGTTCAGCGCATCGCGCAAGAGATCAAATCGGTGCACGATTTGGGTGTCGAGATCTGCATGGTGATTGGCGGCGGCAATATCTTCCGCGGTCTCAGCGGATCGGCACAGGGGATGGAACGGACTACGGCTGATTACATGGGCATGCTGGCAACGGTCATGAACGCGCTGGGGATGCAGTCCGCGTTGGAAGAAATCGGCGTTTTCACCCGGGTAATCTCAGCCATCCGCATGGATGAGGTGTGCGAGCCCTACATTCGCCGTCGCGCCGTGCGCCACCTTGAGAAAAAACGGGTCTGCATCTTTGCTGCCGGAACCGGAAACCCGTATTTCACCACCGACACCGCCGCGACCCTGCGCGCCAACGAAATGGCGTGTCAGGCGATCTTCATGGGTAAAAATGGCGTCGATGGTGTTTATGATAAGGACCCCAAGGAACACGCGGATGCCGTGCGGTACGACACCGTCAGCTATGATGATGTTCTGGCCAAACGCCTGCGGGTCATGGACGCGTCGGCCATTGCACTGGCGCGCGACAACAATCTGCCGTTGATTGTCTTCGGGCTGGACGAACCGGGCGGGTTCCGGGGCATTTTGGCCGGTGAGGGGACCTACACCAAAGTTCAGGGCTAAACCGCTTTACAGTTTGCTTAAAAGCCGGGTTTGGATGCCCGGCTTTTTTGTGCGCGTTTAGCAAACCTGAACGCTTGACGAACCATCTCAGTCCTTGCAATTTGACCGCGTTCCCGCGCCGGACCGGTAGCGGGGGCTGTCTGCGCCTATCGCGCGGACTGGGCTGGAAGACCTGCCATGATTTCTGAGGGTTTCGAAATCATGCTCGGACACCTCTTGAATGAACGCGCATGATCAAGGAGAGACGTGCCATGAGCACTCTGGATATCAATTTTGTCCGGTCACAGTTTCCGGCCTTTTCCGAGCCCAGCCTGCAAGGGCAGGCATTCTTCGAAAACGCTGGTGGGTCATACACTTGCAAGCCGGTTCTCGACCGCCTGACGCGGTATTATACCCAGCGCAAAGTGCAACCCTATGCACCCTATGAGGCCAGCCGTCTTGCCGGCGAGGAAATGGACGAAGCCCGGGCACGCATGGCAGCCATATTGGGCGTCGAGACGGATGAGCTGAGCTTTGGCCCGTCGACTACGCAGAACACCTATGTCCTGGCGCAAGCTTTCCGCCAATGGATGCAACCGGGTGAGGCCATCATTGTCACCAATCAGGATCATGAGGCAAATTCAGGTCCGTGGCGGCGGCTAGCGGGCGAGGGGATCGACATCCGCGAATGGCAGATTGATCCCGAAAGCGGGTCGTTGAATCCGATGGACTTGGAAAACTTGTTGGACGAAAACGTGCGTCTGGTGTGTTTTCCCCATTGCTCGAACGTGATCGGAGAGATCAACCCGGTTACCGAGATTACCGCGATTGCCCATGCGGCGGGGGCATTTGTATGCGTTGACGGCGTATCCTATGCACCACACGGGTTTCCGAATGTTGGTGATCTGGGGCCGGATATCTATCTGTTTTCGGCCTACAAAACATATGGGCCGCATCAGGGTTGTATGGTCATCCGGCGTACGCTGGGCGAGATGCTGCCGAACCAGGGGCACTATTTCAACGGCGACGTGCTGTACCAACGGTTTACTCCGGCGGGACCGGACCATGCCCAGATTGCGGCCAGCGCGGGCATGGCGGATTATATTGATCTGCTGTGCGACCATCATAGCGGGCCAACCGGCGAAGCGGCCGAGCGTGGTTCATTCGCCCATGATCTGATGCGCTCGCACGAGGTCGCATTGCTGCAACCAGTTCTGGATGCGGTCAAAGACCGCAACGCCGTTCGCCTGATCGGAACATCCGATGCCAGCCACCGCGCGCCGACTGTGGCCCTGGCGCTGAACCGCAATGCCGAAGCGGTTGCCGCCGATCTGACTGGATATGGAATCATGGCCGGCGGAGGTGATTTCTATGCCGTGCGCCCGTTGACCGCGATGGGGGTTGATCCGGATCAGGGCGTGCTGCGGGTCAGTTTCACGCACTATACGTCTCAACAGGAAATTGATCAGCTTTTGAATGCACTAGACGACGTTTTGTGATCCAATTCCGCCTCTGCTTCGTAACCGAAGAAAGAAGAAAAGAGCAGGGCGGACATGGAACAGCAGCAGTCACCGATCATAATGTGGTTCCGACGGGATTTGCGCCTGTCGGATCACCCTGCACTGAGCGCCGCGGTTGAGAGCGGGCGACCGATCATACCAGTTTTCATTCTGGACCACACGGTCCAGGCTTTGGGCGCAGCGCCGAAATGGCGTCTTGGATTGGGCCTAAAGGCTTTTGCCCAGGCGCTAGAACAGGCTGGCGGCCGCCTGATCCTGCGGCATGGGGATGCGCTGACCGTTTTGCAGCAGCTTGTCGTCGAAACTGGTGCAAGCGATGTGTTTTGGTCTCGGGCCTATGACCCAGACGCCATTGCCAGAGATACGAAAGTCAAGACGGCTCTGACCGACCAGAGTATCACGGTTAAATCCTTCGCCGGCCATCTTTTGTTCGAACCTTGGACAGTGGCGACGAAAACAGGGCAGCCGTTCCGTGTGTTCACTCCAATGTGGCGTTCAGTGCGCAGCCGGGATGTTCCGGCCCCAAACAACGCTGTGTCTCATCTCATACCGCCCGCGATGTGGCCCGTTTCTGAAAACCTTGAGGATTGGCATCTGGGCGCGCAGATGCGCCGCGGAGCATCCGTGGTCACACCCCATGTCCGACCGGGCGAAACCGCAGCTTTTGAGGCGTTGCATCAATTTCTGGACCGCATCCCCGACTATTCAGATCACCGGGATCGTATGGACTTGGACGGAACATCTAACCTGTCCGAGTATCTGTCTTTAGGTGAAATAGGCCCGCGCAGTGTCTGGCACGCAGTTCAGCGGGCCGGGATGACGGGAGTTCAGGGGGGCGAACCCTATTTGCGCCAATTGGTCTGGCGCGAGTTTGCTTATCACCTGATGTATCACACTCCATCCTTGCTCAGCGGTAATTGGAAGCCGGAGTGGGATAGATTTCCCTGGAATACTGATGCGGAGCAGCCCGAAGTTCTCGCGTGGAAGCAGGCGAAAACCGGCGTTCCGGGCGTCGATGCGGGGTTACGGCAGATGTATGTGACAGGGCGGATGCACAATCGGGCCCGGATGATCGTGGCGAGCTACCTGACCAAGCATCTGATGACGCATTGGAAAATTGGCATGGACTGGTTCGCGGATTGTCTGGTCGACTGGGATCCGGCGGCAAACGCGATGGGCTGGCAATGGGTTGCAGGGTCGGGGCCGGATGCCTCGCCATTCTTTCGCATCTTCAATCCGCAAACCCAGCAGGAAAAATTCGATCCGGAATCGGACTTTGTTCGGCATTGGATTGCCGAGGGGCAGAGCAATCCACCAGCAACAGCACTGGCGTATTTTGATGCGGTTCCGAAGTCATGGAACCTCAGCCCACAGGACCCATACCCGCAACCCGTTGTCACTTTGGCAGCCGGTCGGACGCGTGCATTGGCGGCCTATGAGGGCCGAAAAAACCAGTAACGAATTGAAAACTTGCCACAAACACAAACTCGGCCTAGCCTGTTTGCGCGGCCGCACAGAGGAGAGCGGATGACTTTGATGACCACCGAGGGGCAGAAAGACCTGCCCAGATACTTTGTGCAAGTATTCAAAATGGTTAGCCGGATGCAGTCTGGCCGATTGGATATCGGACTGCCGGATGGTCGTGTCTTCCGAACCGAAGGCACGAAACCCGGGCCAGTTGCGCGTGTGGATATCCACAATCCAGACGTTTTTGCCCGATTGGTCCGTGAAGGTGAACTTGGTTTTTCCGACGCATACCTGGAAGGTGACTGGAGCACGCCGGACCTGCGATCCTTTATGGACCTGGTGCATATGGGTAATGAAACGGTCTACGACGATTTCACCGGAAAAGTCCTTGTGCAGATGTATGAGCGGCTGCGGTTCTGGTTGCACCGCAATAACCGGGCACAGGCCAAAAAGAACATCTCGTACCATTATGATCTGGGCAATGATTTCTATGGTTTGTGGCTTGATGACACGATGACCTATTCCAGCGCACTGTTCGAAACAGGGCAGGAAAGTCTGGAAAAGGCGCAAACCGCAAAATACGCCAGCATGGTCGATGAAATGGGTGCAAAACCCGGAGATCACATTCTTGAGATTGGCTGTGGCTGGGGCGGCTTTGCTGAATACGCTGCAAAAGAGCGTGGCCTGCGGGTCACAGGTCTGACGATCAGTCAAGAGCAGTTGAAGTTTGCCAGGCAGCGTATTGAAAATGCTGGTCTTTCAAATTTGGTTGAATTCAAATTGCAGGATTACCGGGATGAGCGTGGCCAGTACGACGGAATCGCATCGATCGAGATGTTCGAAGCGGTAGGTCAAAAGTACTGGCCTGTGTATTTCGACACTGTGCGTGAGCGATTAAAACCCGGGGCGCAAGCGACGTTGCAAATTATCACTGTCGCGGATCATCGATGGGATGTTTATCGTAACGGCATTGATTTCATTCAGAAATATATTTTCCCGGGCGGCATGCTTCCGGCGCCTTCCATTTTGAAGGAACAAGTTGCTCTGGCGGGTTTGAAAGTCGTCAAATCGAAAGAATTCGGTAAAAGCTATGACCTGACCCTGCGCCGCTGGTATGACACGTTCAACGGCAAGTGGGACGAAATCTCGGAAATGGGCTTTGATGAGCGTTTTCGCCGCATGTGGAATTATTATTTGACCGCCTGCGGAGCAGCCTTTGACACCGGTAATTGCGATGTGACACAGATCACTATAGCGAAACCGAGTTAAGGAACGGACTTCAGAAATGCCCACTGCACCCAAGCTTGTTTCTGGCTTATGCCTTTTGATCGTGGCGTTCTTGGTTTCGAGTATGGTCATCGAAAACGGTGATGAAGGTAAGAACTACGGTATGTTTACCTACGTAAACATGGCGTTGGGCGTGATTTGCGGTTGGTGGATCATGGGCAAGCGTGCTGGCCGGGGCTGGACTGCCGCAATCAACAATGGCTTGACCGGAATGGCGGCGCTGGTGTTCTGGGGCCTGTTTGTTCAGGGTGTAAACGAAATGCTCCGCTTGGCAATGCGCCATCGGTATGACGGCCCGTTCGAGGCGCTGATCTCCATCTTTAAAATCGGTGTTGAATATGGTCAGCAACTTGTGGTGCCCGAAATCTTGTGGACTTTGATCATTGGGGCTCTGATCACTGGGCTGGTCACCGAGGAAGCAGCCCGCCGGTGGCGGTGAGCTAACAACTTAAAGTACGAAAGAACCCAACAGTGTCAGATCTGTTCTTTTATGGCACGCTGCGGCACTTGCCATTGCTGGAGCTTGTCTTGGGACGTCCAGCGTCCGAACTTGAATTTGCCCAAGCCACTCTGAAAGATCATGCAGTCCATAGCGTGCAGGATCAGGCCTTTCCTATGATTGTTCATGAGGAAGGCAGTCTGGCCAAAGGGTTATTGCTCCGGGGATTGAGTGAGGAAGATCAGAACCGTTTGGTCTTCTACGAGGGTGGCTTTGATTACGACCTGCGGGAGCAGACAGTTGATCTGGCCGACGGGTCGATATCGCAAGCCCTTGTGTTCTACCCTGAGCCGGGGCTTTGGAACCGCGGCGGTCTCTGGTCGCTGCAGGGCTGGTTGGATGAGTGGGGCGCGATGACGATGCTCGCCGCGCAAGAGGTTATGGGTTTTTACGGCAAGGTTGATGCGGAACAAATTGCGCGAAGCTTTCCGCCGATCCGCACGCGAGCATGGGCAAAGCTGGCTGCCCGTCAACGTGCGACAGGTGATGCACGAGACACTGCCAAAGACGTCATCGTGCACGGTCGTAAACCGGCCTATGTCAATTATTTCGGGATGGAAGAAGTCGCATTGCAGCATCGCCAATACGATGGCTCGATGGGCAAAGTGCTGAACCGCAGCAGCCTGATGCAGGGCAGCGCCGTGATCGTCCTGCCATATGATCCCGTGCGCGACACGGTTTTGTTAGTCGAACAATTTAGGGCACCGATCTTTCTGGCTGAAGATCCTGAACCCTGGATGTGGGAGCCGGTCGCCGGGATGATCGACCCAAGCGAAACGCCGGAACAGGCGGCCCTGCGCGAGGCCGAAGAAGAAGCCCAGATTGCGCTGAACCGGCTGGAATATGCAGGCGGCGCGTATTCCTCCAGCGGGTCATCGACTGAGTATCTATACCTTTTTGTCGGGCTGGCTGATCTGACCATGACCATCGAAGATGGTGGGTTGGCAACGGAGGGTGAGGATATCCGAACCCAGATTCTGCCTTTCAGTGAATTCATGGACAGGGTTGACAGTCATGGGTTCAAGGATTTGCCGCTTTTGGCGGTGGCCCATTGGCTTGCACGTCACCGTGAGCGCCTGCGCGGGTGATTTTCGCCGCTTGTGGTCGTCGCGCACCACAGGTAAATCTGCGTTGATCCGAAATGAAATGAGGGCGCCATGCGCATTGCACGAGACCTTGCCGACGCAGTCGGAAAAACCCCGCTGATCCGCCTGCGTCGCATCAGCGAAGAGACCGGGTGCGAGATTCTCGGCAAGGCCGAATTCATGAACCCCGGCCAGTCGGTCAAGGATCGTGCGGCGCTCTACATCATCCGCGATGCCATTGCGCGTGGTGACCTGAAACCGGGCGGCACCATTGTCGAAGGTACGGCGGGTAACACCGGGATCGGTTTGGCGCTTGTTGGTGCGTCGATGGGGTTCAAGACCGTCATTGTCATCCCGGAAACGCAGTCCGAAGAGAAAAAGGACATGCTGCGACTAGCTGGGGCTCAGCTGGTTCAGGTTCCGGCCGCACCGTATCGCAACCCCAACAATTTCGTACACTATTCCCGTCGTTTGGCCGAAGAACTGGCGCAGACCGAGCCCAACGGCGCGATCTGGGCCAACCAGTTCGACAATGTTGCGAACCGTCAGGCGCATGTGGAAACGACCGGTCCCGAAATCTGGGAACAGACCGATGGCAAAGTTGACGGGTTCGTCTGTGCCGTGGGCTCGGGCGGTACATTGGCGGGCGTAGCGGACGCGTTGCAGCCCAAAGGCGTCAAGATCGGTCTGGTCGATCCGATGGGGGCTGGGCTGTATTCGTATTACACCACCGGCGAAATCGCGATGGAGGGCGGCTCGATCGCCGAAGGCATCGGTCAGGTGCGTATCACCAAGAACCTTGAGGGGTTCAAACCTGACTTTGCGTATCAGATGACGGATAACGAGGCGCTGCCTTACATCTTTGATCTGCTGCGCGATGAAGGCCTGGTCATGGGCGGTTCAACCGCCATTAACATGGCTGGTGCGGTACGTCTGGCCAAAGATCTGGGACCGGGCCACACCATCGTGACCATCCTGTGTGACTACGGAACTCGCTATCAGTCCAAGCTGTTCAACCCGGACTTTCTGCGTGAAAAGGAATTGCCTGTCCCGGACTGGATGACCGAAGCTCCACGCAGTATCCCCGGCGTTTTTGAGGACGTGTGATGCTGCGGCGTGTTCGCCTGTTCCTGACCCTTGTTGCGGTTTGTTTTGCGATAGTTTGCGGCCCCGCTGCCGCGCAGCTTACAGATCGTCAAAGCGAATACTATCAAGGCTGGGTCAAAACGGCGGACCGTGCCGAGACGGTAATCGAGGCCGATCGTGCGTCGAACGCTTCGCTCGAAAACCTGCGCTCAGAGATCAACGGCTATAGAGATGATTTCAATCGGGCACGCGGTGCAAACACCGAACGCATCCAGACGCTGGAAAATCAGATCAAGGCTCTTGGTGCTGCGCCCGAAGGCGACGCGACTGAACCGGAAGATATTGCCACACTACGAACGCATCTAGACGAGCAGTTGAACAGTTTGCGCGTCCCGCAGATCATCTCAGAAGAGGCATTCAGCCGGGCCAATGGTCTGATATCTGAGATAGACAAACTATTGCGGGACCGTCAGGCGAAAGAACTTTTGGAGCGCGGACCGTCGCCCCTGAACCCCACCCACTGGCGGCCGGCCTGGGTTGATGTGAATGAGGCTGCGCAAGCGTTGTTCAACGAAGCGCGGCGGAACCTGAGTACTGACGTAGTACATGAACGTTTGCGTGCACGTGGGCTGGGAATTCTGGCCTTGGTTTTCGTCGCCGGCGTGCTGCTGTTTTACGGTAAGCGCTGGTCGGAAGCCGCAGGTGCGCGTCTGCGAGCACTTGGGGGGCAGGGAAGTGGCGTATGGACGTTCCTGACCTCGTTGCTGCGTATTATCCTCCCCTGGTTCGGCGTCTGGCTTCTGGTTCAGGCGGTTGTGATGACAGGTGTCCTGGGGCTGCGCGGGACGCTGTTGATGGAAAACGTGCCCTATTGGGCGGCGATCATCCTTTATTATGACTGGATTGGCCGACAGGTTTACGTGCTGCAAGCGGCGCAGGGGTTCAAAAAACTGTCCCGCCAGAAAGTCACTGAGTTACGCGTCTACCTCGATTTTCTTGCCGGGCTCCTGATCCTGCATGAACTGGTGAACCTGTTCGATCAGATCGAAAATATCTCGGATGCGACGCGCGCCGTCGTCGCCTTTCCGGTCATCGTCGCAACAGCTTTGGTTCTTCTTCGCGTCCGTCGCGTCCGCAGTGTTGATGTCCCGGTCGATGCAGGTGAGCCGTCCGAAACGGCCCGCGCTGCCGGGTTCAGCCAGCTGGTCGAGTTCATTCGACGCGCTTTGTTCTTCCTGGGAATCGCCAGCCCGATATTGGCAATGCTGGGGTATACGAATGCGGCTGAGGCAATCGTTTTCCCGGCCGTGCGGTCGTTGGTTCTTATTGCCGCACTGGTCATCGTCCAACGGTTCCTGACGTCTGTTTACGGATGGCTCGGCGGGCAGGGCGATAAGGCCAAGGACTCGCTGTTTTCGGTTCTCATCGGCTTTGCAATGGCCATTCTGGCTATGCCGGTCCTCGCGCTTTATTGGGGCGCCCGTAAAACCGACCTGCTAGAGGTCTGGTCGCGCCTGCTGCAGGGGTTCGATATCGGCGGCGTAACGATCGCGCCCAGCAACTTCTTTACCTTCCTTGTCATATTTGCCGTCGGCTATGGCCTTACCCGGATGCTGCAAAGTGGGCTGCGCAATTCGCTGCTGCCAAAGACCAGTATTGATCCAGGCGGGCAAAACGCGATTGTTTCAGGCACCGGGTATGTCGGTATTTTCCTGGCCGCGCTGGTTGCGATTACGATTGCCGGGTTCAACCTGTCATCGCTGGCTATTGTTGCCGGCGCGTTGTCAGTCGGGATCGGCTTTGGTCTGCAGACCATCGTGTCGAATTTTGTGTCGGGCATTATCCTTTTGGTCGAACGCCCAATCTCGAAAGGGGATTGGATCGACGTGAATGGGATGATGGGGTACGTCCGTGATATTTCCGTCCGGTCCACGCGGATCGAGACGTTTGACCGCACGGATGTGATCGTTCCGAACTCGGATCTGATCAGCGGCGTTGTCACGAACTATACACGCGGCAATACGATCGGGCGGGTGATTGTACCGGTCGGTGTCGCCTATGGGACTGATACCCGAATGGTGGAGAAGATTCTGGGCGAAATCGCGAATTCACACCCGATGGTTCTGGCGAATCCAGCCCCAAGTGTGGTGTTCCAGGGGTTTGGCGCAGATTCGCTGGACTTTGAAATCCGGGCCATCCTGCGCGATGTGAACTGGGTGCTGTCAGTCAAATCCGACATGAACCACGAGATCAACCAGCGCTTTGTCGCTGAAGGGATCGAGATCCCGTTTGCACAACGAGACGTCTGGTTGCGTAATCCCGAGACGTTGCAGGGCGGCGCAGCCCAACCCGCCAAGGAATCCGACGAAACACCGGCGGTAAAGCCATCCTCAGCGCCTGTCGAGATGACCGAGGGCGATTTGGCTGATGGTGACGGCGACGAGATTTAAACGCCTTTGCAAGGCTTTCGATTTCAGGTGAAATTTCACCACAATGGGGCCTTGCAAATCCCCCGGCGATAGTTCAAATAACGCCGGCACGGAGAGGTGGCCGAGTGGTCGAAGGCGCACGCCTGGAAAGTGTGTAGGCGGGAGACCGTCTCCAGGGTTCGAATCCCTGTCTCTCCGCCACAATCCTCTATCAACATTCATCCAGCCGCGTTTGCAGGCAAATCCGTCAATCCCTGGATTTCGACCACCGCAGAAGCAGGTTGGCCGCGATTGGCGCGCCGATAATAACGACGACAATGCGCGCCAGGTGGTGCGTGACCACATATCCCAGATCCGCCCCCGATACGATGGCCAGCACCGTCATCTCTGCCTGTCCTCCGGGTGCAAAGGCCAGAAAGGCTTCGACCGGCTGACCAAGTCCAAGCGCCGTGACCACTGCCGTGAAAGCAGCGGCCAGAACGGCCAGCAAGATCACATAGGTGAAGCCAGCCGCCACGACGCGTCTAAGTTCCGACCAAGTGACACCGACGAACTTGACGCCGATCCCACAGCCGATGAAGAACTGGGCGAACAGGATCGCCTCGCGCGGGGGGCGGGTATGGATGAAATCCCCAAGCGATAAGGCCGCTGTCAGGATTAATGGTCCAAGAATCGAGGCACCGAAAAGCCCGATCTTCTCTCCACCTTTCCAGCCGACAAAAGCTGCGACCGCCATGAGTATCAGTTCATGCAAGGGTAGGGCCGAGGCAGGTTCGCCCAACGGGTTGGTCAGTTCGGCACCGTAAAACAAAGTCAGGAACAAAGGGGCAAGGGTGACGATAATCAATACGCGCGTCCCATGGATCAGAGACAGGGTTCGCGGATTGGCACCGGCCTCGGCCCCAAAGATAACCATGTCCTGAAACCCGCCCGGCATGGCCGCAAAAAACGCAGTTTTTTCGTCAAAGCCCCAGAATTTTCGAAAGAACGGCACGCCAACCATTGCAATCAGCAGGATAAATACCGGTATCAGCAAAAGGGACGCCGCCATCTTTGGAAGTTCTGCGAACAGGCTGGGTGTGATCGACGCCCCGACCGCGACGCCAAGGATGGTTCTAGACCCGACCGAGATTTGCCCGAAATCCCGCATGGGTGCTTGTGCCAAAGCTGCAATCAAACACGCTGACATCGGCCCGAACAGAAAGGGCAGCGGCAGGTTCAACGCCCAAAAAACTGCAGTTCCCAACATAGCCAATATCAGCGTGACTGACCGTTGCATCAGCGGCGACAAATGAAGGCTTGAGGCGGTCAAGGATAGTGTCCGATTTCGTTGACTAAGACATGTATCCAAATGTATACAAAGAGGCGCAATATGCAAGATTGAGAATGATGAAAACTCAAGAAGATCCTAATCAGACCGGCCCACAGGGGAATTCCGCTTATCAGCGCTTGCTGGATGAAATTCGCGAGGGCGTTTTGTTGCCTGGTGAACGTCTGAGAGAGATCGAGCTGTCCGAAAGACTGGGTGTCAGCCGAACACCTGTGCGTGAAGCGATACGGCAACTCGAAACGGATGGGTTGGTGACGCATGTCCCTAGGTTGGGCGCAACGGTTCGCAGCCTGAGCTATTCGGAAGTTATGGAACTGTATGAAATGCGCGCCGTACTTGAAGGCACGGCGGCACGGTTGGCGGCACGCGCGGCTTCGGATGTGGAACTGGACGAACTGAATGTCCTGAACGATCGCCTTGCCGAGGCTGGCACCGGTCCGGTGGCCGCCCAGTTGAACCGTATTTTCCACGCCACGCTATTGGATGCCGCCAAAAACCGCTTTCTCACAAAGTCGATGCTATCGCTGCAAAAGGCGCTGTTGATATTGGGTCCATCCCAAATGCTGGATGGTCAGCGCGCAGACGATGCCGCGGGTGAACATCGCCGTGTGATGGAAGCCTTGCAGGCTCGCGACGGCGACGCAGCCGAGCTGGCGATGCGCGCCCATGTTCATGCGGCCCAGCGGATGCGTATCCGCGCGTTGCAGAAACGGGACCGCGCAATTGATCAGGCCTGACCTGAGGAGCTGATTGTCCTAACTCTCGGTCTTTGGTTCCTTCACCAAACCACTCCTCCCATCCGCAGAAGTCGACGAAAAACCCGACTATCGTGGAGGTCGTTGTTTAGGCTCTTCCGGTACAAACACTCAGCTGACCACTTTCAAAGGGTTGGCGCCTTCAACCTCGCGGCTAACTTCTTGTACCAGCGCCATCGCGGCAGGGTTTCGGCGCTTAACATGCATACGCGCGACAAAAACGATGGCCGGGGGATCGGGGAACACGCCTTTGATCACCTCTATGTCCGGTGTGACATGCATTCCATTCAACAGGGCGACGCCCAAACCGGACCGCACGGCCGACTGAATGCCAGTGGCGCTTGGGCATTCTAATACGTTGTCGAAGCGGTGCCCTTGCAGCTGCCCATCTCCGAAGCCCCATTTGCGATAGAAACATTGGCTGTCGAAGGACAGAAAGGGAACAGGTGCTGTCGTATCCAGTTGGAAATCCGGTGATTTTACCCAGTGCAGAGTGTCCTCGAACAAGATCAGGTCATCTGGCCGCGTATCGTGCCGAAAGATTTGCATGACGGCGACATCCAACTCTCCGGCCTTCAACCACTCTTGCACGTTCAGACTTTGACTGGTGCGTGTTCGGACCTGAACGTTCGGGTAAAGCCGTGTGAAACGACCCAATATGCGGGCGATGTCGCTGGTTGCCGTGTCTTCGGTCATGCCCAGCCGGAGTGCGCCCGCCAAGGGTTTCTTGCCCAAACTGGCCAACGCCTCATCGTGCAGGGCACATATTCGACTGGCATAGTCGCACAGGCGCAGACCGGTATTTGTGAACAGAGGGCCACCGGGTCGGCGCGCCAGCAGATCGCAGTCCAGGGCTTGCTCTAACCGTCGGATTTTGTGGCTGACTGCCGATTGCGACAGCGCCAGATGCTCGGCCGCGCGCGTCACGCCGCCATGGGATGCGATGGCTAGAAGGGCGCGCAGAGCGTCAATTTCCAATCGGTCGGTCATTTGTGAAACCATGACAGTTTTAGATCACACCATGAATATCATTCATTTGTGTCACGCACCAGTATTGAACTACTGGTCAGGAAATCCAAAGCTCAGGAGCATTCGCATGCCGCATCTCGTCCCGGACCACACAGTGATCAAAACCCCGCGGATGGCCCCCGGAATCCATGGGGTGGGCTATCCGGCGGTTCTTACTCGCGGCACATTATCTTACATCCGGCGCGACGTGCTGCCTGAAATGGCAGCGGCGGGCAACAGGGTACATTTGTTCGATCTGGCGGGTCTTGGTCAGTCTGAACGACCTTGGAATCCGGCGCTTAATGGGTCGGTTACCGATCAAGTTCCCGTCGTTCACAAGTTGCCGAAAAACTGCAGTCATTTCCAGATTAGAGATCAGCCCGAACAGACACCCACGCCGCTGATCAATCTCCTGAAGCGAAAGGGCTGAGCTATGACGGATCAAATCAAAACCCGTGACCGGCGCGGTCTGACGACAGTATTCGAAATCACCGGATCGGTGTTGGCCATGGCCTATGCTTTGTTGATCGCGTCTAATACAGGGGCCGAGCTGTTCGGGTTTGCCCTGTTGTTACTGTCCTCGGGCCTGTTTGCGGCCTGGGCCGTGATTGATCGCCGCTGGACGTTCCTGTTGTTGCAGGGGTTCTATGCGGCCTCGGCGATCATCGGCTTGATCCGGTGGGCATGAACTTCGCATAGGGCAGTTGCGGAAATCTTGTTAGAACAGCCTTATGCGCAATGAAGACAGAATCAAAATCGGCTTTTTGCTGTTCGACGGCTTTCCCATGGCTTGCCTGACCTCGGTGATCGAGCCGTTGCGGGCGGCCAATGAAATCGCCGGGCAAGAGGCGTTCTGCTGGTCCCTGCTGTCCGAGCGTCAACAGAAAGTACAATCCAGCGCAGGTGTCCGGTTCGAGGCCGAGAGGTCTTTGGCCGACTGCAAGGATATCGACATTTTGTTCCTTCTCAGCAGCCCAACGTCCGGCTTTGACAACACAACCGTTGGCAACGGTGCTCTGCGCAGTCTCGGACGGCATGGCACCGTTTTGGGCGGGATTAGCGGTGGGGTTTTCCCATTGGTCCGGTCCGGGGTGATGGGGGGGCAACCTGTTTCCGTCCATTGGTGCTATGAGGCCGCATTTCTGGCTGAGTTTCCCGAAGTCGACTCGCGTAGCGAGGTGATCGTGAAAACGGCGACACGCTACACCGCAGCCGGTGCCGCTGCCGGGTTCGATCTGGCCCTGCATCTGATCGAGGATCGGCTGGGTGGCGAAGTCGCGCACGAGGTTGCCTGTTGGTTCCAACATCCGATGATGCGCGGGGCAGGTGTGCGGCAGCAGGTTCCTACCACGACCGCGCCGGAAACTGGCGACAGCCTGCCGCCGCTGGTGTCGCGCTGTGTCGACCTATTCTCGGGCCACATGAGCGAACCGATTTCCATCGCAGAGGCCGCACAGCAGATGGGGGTTACGCCGCGCCAGGTGGAACGTGCCTTTAAACAGGCGACAGGCCAAAGCCCCAGCCACTATTATCGCACAATGCGCATGAAGGCGGCGCGCCAGATGGTGGTCTATACCAAAGACCCAATCGCAGACATCGCGGCTGCGATCGGGTATGGTTCAGTGGCGCCGCTTGTGACGCATTACCGGTCGGCCTTTGGGCTAAGCCCCAGTGAAGATCGCCGTAGGATCAACCGCTTCCGCGTTGAAGGTAATGCGCCGCTGCCGTCAGTCTGACACTGCTTTACAGCGCCGAACGCATTGCAGTGACGATGGCATGGTGCAACGATCCGGCGGATGAACGAGGGCCATAAATGCTGAACGCCTCGTCTGACCGACAGAGAACAAAGCAGCCAACGTGGTGAATTGAGCAACGGGCGACGCTGCCCGCGTCCATTTTACGGAGATCCAGCATGCACAACAGCTCCAGCACTGCTGGTATTTGACCCCCATTCAGGTCGAACCGTGTCCAACCGTCGGTCTGTTCTGTCACCGACGCGGTATCGCCCAAAGCGGACTTCACTTGATCAGTAAGCTCTTCGTGCGTGTCAAAAGGCGCCTCGATCATCCACTGATCCGGACCGGCCCAAAAGGCAGTGACAGTGTCACCGGCATGTTGGCCGATGCCAGGTGCAGGGGCACCGATCAGTTTTGCCAGGGCTTTGCTGGCTTTGGATTCCTGTCCCATCCGCGCGGCGACGGATGCCAGCGCGACGCCCGGAACTTCCCGGCACGTAACCCCGCCAACAGTGTCGACCTGCGGTTCGGACCCGCCCAATGCGGTTATTGCAACTAGATCATGCACGCAGACGCTCTCCTTCGGGGTCAACGAAATGGGCCGATACGATTTCGACCTCGACGGTCAGATCGGTCAATGGGGACACGAGGCGCATTTTCTCGCCCATCCGGTTTGCGCCATCCTTCAAAAGACCCAGCCCGATATTGCTGTTCAGAATAGGCGAATACGCAGCCGAAGTGACATAGCCCTGATCGTGCGCGGCATCCACCGGGCCGGTCGTGTTCATCAAATGGCCGCCAGCGGTGACTTTCTCTTCGGGCGATACCGGTTTGATCCCGACCAGCCGCAGGACATCCGGTTCTACCAAGGCCTCTCGTTCGGACAGGGTCGATCCGATACTGTCTTTCTTTTTCGACACCATCTTACCCAATCCAAGATTCAATGCCGTTGTGGTGCCGTTCAGCTCGTTGCCGGCCGCGTGGCCCTTTTCGATCCGCATGACGCCCAGCGCTTCGGTGCCGTAAGGGACAACCTCAAATTCTTCACCCTCGGTCATCAGACGCCGCATCAGCGCATCGCCATAGCGTGAGGGTACCGCGATTTCGAACGCCAACTCTCCCGAGAATGAGATCCGGAACAGCCGCGCGCGCAACCCGCCGCAGACCGTAATGTTGCCACAGCCCATGAACGGAAATGCCTCGTTTGAAATGTCGAATTCAGGGTCGACGATCTTTTGCAGCAGCTTGCGCGAATTGGGACCAGCGACAGCATATTGCGCCCAGGATTCGGTGGTCGAGATCAGCTGCACATCCATATCCGGGAACAGGCATTGGCGCACAAATTCCATGTGACGATAGACATTTACCGCGTTGGCCGTGGTCGTTGTGACGACAAAATGATCCTCGGCCAGACGCGCGGCTGTGCCATCATCCATCACCATGCCGTCTTCGCGAAGCATCAGGCCATAGCGGGTTTTTCCCACGGGAAGCTTGGCGAAACCGTTCGCGTAGACGCGGTTCAGGAAATCAGCCGCGTCCGCGCCCTGCACGTCGATTTTTCCAAGTGTCGTACAGTCGCACACCCCGACGGACGCGCGGGTCTGGCGCACTTCACGGTCCACTGATTCACGCCAATGAACCTCACCGGGCAGGGGAAACCACTGCGCGCGCAGCCAGTTGCCGACCTCGACAAATACAGCGCCCCGTTCCTTGGCCCAGTAGTGTGAAGGTGTCAGGCGGGTGGGGTGAAACTCTTGTCCCTTCATCCGACCCGCGAAGGTGCTGATCGGAACAGGCGTGTAAGGCGGGCGGAAAATGGTTGTCCCTGTTTCGGGGATCGTCTTTCCGGCCACCTCGGCCATGATCGCCAAAGCGCTGATGTTCGATGTCTTGCCCTGATCGGTCGCCATGCCAAGCGTGGTATAGCGTTTCAGGTGTTCAACTGACCGGAACCCTTCCTGATAGCTGAGTTTGACGTCCTTGACGGTCACGTCATTTTGCTGGTCCAGCCAAGCGCGTTTGCAGCCTTCGACATACCAGAACGGTTTCTGCGCGATCGGAGTATCCTCGGCCTCGGGCAAGACAGGCTGAGCAACGCTCAGCTCCAGCGCTGCAGCGGCAGCCTCGGCACCGGATTGCAATGCACCTTGCGTAGACATCACTCCGTTCGCTGCGCCCGCGACAGTCAATCCGACGGGCAGATTTGAACCGGGCACAAAGGCGGCCAGATCGTCGTTCCAGACCGGACGCCCGCGCTGATGGCAGGTCAGGTGCACATTCGGATTCCACCCCCCCGAAACGCCCAGCGCGCCGCAATCCAGCGTGCGGGTCGAGCCGTCGGGCAGGGCAACTTCGACAAAGGTCAGACCAAGACGCCCCTTGGTATTCACAACCTGAGCGCCGCTCAGGACTTCGTAATCGTAGTTGACCGGAGCATCCTCACGTACGTCGACAATGGCGCAAATGTGAACGCCCTTGGCATGCAGGTCGGCGGCGGTGCGATGACCGTCGTCGTTGTTGGTGAAGATCGCCACGCGCTGAGAGGCTGTGGCCGCGAACCGATTGGCATAGGTTCGCAAGGCGCTGGCCATCATTATGCCGGGGCGGTCGTTGTTTTCGAACGCGATGGGCCGTTCAGTCGACCCCGCACACAGCAACGCCTTCTTGGTGTAAATGCGCCAGAGGATTTGGCGCGGCTTACCGGCGGGCAGGGTGGCCACATGATCTCCGGTCCGTTCTACAGCGCCGTAGATGCCGTGGTCGAAGGCGCCGATGACAGTGGTTCTGGCCATCAGCCGGACGTTGGGCATTGATGACAGTTCCGCGACGGCCTGCGCCGCCCAATCGCTGCCGCTTTGATCTCCGACTGAGAATGTCTCGCTGTTCAGACGTCCGCCGAACCGAAAATCCTCATCAGCCAGAATAACGTCGGCACCCGCACGCCCTGCGGTCAGGGCTGCCATCAAGCCCGATGGACCGGCGCCGATGATCAGCAGATCACAGTGGCGGAACCCTTTGTCATATTCGTCGGGGTCAGCCTCCATCGACAAAGAGCCAAGGCCAGCGGCGCGGCGAATGATCGGCTCATAGATTTTTTCCCAAAAAGCGGCGGGCCACATGAAGGTCTTGTAGTAGAACCCGGCGGACAGGAAATTCGAGAACAGGTCGTTTACGCCAAGCGCATCGAATTTCAGGCTGGGCCAACGGTTCTGCGATTGCGCCTCAAGCCCGTCAAACATCTCCGTCGTGGTGGCACGTGTGTTGGGTTCCTGCCGGTTGCCGGAGCGCAGCTCGACAATGCCATTGGGTTCCTCGGATCCGGCGGTCAGCAGGCCGCGCGGGCGGTGATACTTGAACGAGCGTCCGACCAACCGCACGTCATTGGCCAGCAAAGCCGAAGCCAGCGTATCGCCGGGATGGGCGGTATAGTTGCGGTTGTCGAACCGGAAGTTCACTGTGGTGTTGCGATCGATCTGGCCACCGCTCAGCCTGTTGGATTGCGTCATTTGGATCGCCCCCGCGCGCGGGCCACATCGCGGGCCAGTTCTACCTTGGAAATCTCATGTGTGGTGGTGTCGCGGGTCACGACCAGCCACGACCGGTCGCCAGCCTCATGATACCACAGTTCTTGATGCTCGCCTGCGGGATTGTCGCGCAGATAGCCGTATTCATAAAACGCGTCCGCCGCGTCTTCGGCCTGCCAGTCCGGGCGGTTGATCAGTGACGCGTCACCCAGATAGGTGAATTCAGATGCGTCACGCGGACCCAGAAGGGGATGGTTGATAATCATTCTCGTGCTCCCCTCAATGCAGGTTGGGCTGGTTGCCCACGCCCTTTTCGTCGATCATCCGGCCCGTGCGGAACCGGTCGAAGCGATAGGCCGTGGCGGTAGAGTGCGGTTCGTCCTTCGCCAACAGATGCGCAAAACAGTAACCGGATGCCGGGGTCGCCTTGAACCCGCCATAGCACCAGCCACCATTGAAATAGAGACCCTCAACCGGAGTGCGGTCGATGATGGGTGAGCCATCCATCGACATGTCCATAACACCGCCCCACATACGCAGCAGGCGGGCGCGCCCGATCATCGGCATCAATGAGACGCCGCCTTCGCAGACATCCTCGACCACCGGCAGATTCCCGCGTTGCGCATAGGTGTTGTAACCGTCGATGTCGCCGCCAAAGACGAGCCCGCCTTTGTCGGATTGGCTGACATAGAAATGTCCGGCCCCATAGGTGATG
The DNA here is from genome assembly GCF_059610905.1 of Ruegeria sp. CDSC002. Classification (NCBI taxonomy): domain Bacteria; kingdom Pseudomonadati; phylum Pseudomonadota; class Alphaproteobacteria; order Rhodobacterales; family Roseobacteraceae; genus Ruegeria; species Ruegeria sp. CDSC002. The sequence continues at coordinate 396,641 of NZ_JBXWOM010000001.1, read as the reverse complement.
ACGCTGGGCAGAACCGGCTTCAGACCCTCGGACACAAACGCCTGCAACACGTGGCTTTCGATCGGTAGGCGCATGCCCGCCATGCCCATCACCCGGCCCGAGTTTCCGGCAACAGCGCAGCCGACTTTGTTAGCCCCGATAAAGCCCTTTGAGGTCTCGACGCCCAGGCATTTGCCGTTCTCGATACGCAGACCAGTGACTTCGCAATTCTGGATGATGTCGACACCGTGGCTGTCCGCGGATCGGGCAAAGCCCCAGGCCACGGCATCGTGGCGCGCGGTGCCGCCCCGCCGCTGGGCCAAACCGCCTTTGATCGGGAAACGCGCGTCGTCGAAATTCAGATAGGGGTGTTCTTTGCGTACCTGATCGGCATCCAGCAATTCGGCATCTGCACCGTGCAGGATCATCGCATTGCCGCGCCGCGTATAAGCGTCGCGCTGACCATCCGTGTGGAACAGGTTGAGTATTCCGCGCTGGCTCATCATGGCGTTGTAGTTCAGGTCTTGTTCAAGCCCTTCCCACAGTTTCATCGAGAATTCATAGAACGGCTCATTCCCGTCCAGCATGTAGTTTGAGCGAACGATCGTTGTGTTCCGCCCGACATTGCCTCCGCCGATCCAGCCCTTTTCGACAACCGCGACATTGCGATGACCGTAGACCTTGGACAGATAATGGGCCGTCGCCAGCCCATGACCACCACCGCCTATGACGATGATGTCGTAATGGGCTTTGGGTTCGGGGTCACGCCAGACCGGTTTCCACCCTTTGTGGCCGGTAAGCGCCTCTTTGATGACTCGAAAGCCTGAATATCGCATGAATCGGACCTTTTTTGCCAGAATTCACTATTTTCCTGCTCAGCGATATCCTCAGATGCGACATTGGTGTGTCTGAATCAGACCCTTTGGTGTGACGAGCCGGGAACCAATTGTGAAAACCATGATACAAAGGCGTCAACCTCGGGTGATGCGCGCTGCACGGCCAGAAAGTACCCTTCGGCCGCTGGAGCAGTCACATCGAAGGCACGCGCGACCTGTCCGGTCTGCAGAGCGTGATCGGCGATAAGTGCATTCACCAAGGCCACGCCGTTCCCGGAAGCCGCCAATTGCAAGGCGAGCCCGTAAGAATCGACATAATAGGCCGGGGTATGGATTTTATGACCGGTGACTTCCGCCCATGTGGACCAGTTGTCTGACGTTCCCACGGCCTCGATCAGGGGCAAGTCCTGAAAAGCGCCAACCAAGCCAGGCGCTTTTACTGCGATCAGGTCATTCGGCAGTAACGGTTTTGCATCCCGCCCGACTTGTTTTTCTGACCCGAACCGGATTTCAACATCGGCGCGCAGGGCCGAGTATTCATCCGGCCAGATCGTGCTGACAAAGCGAATGGACGTATCTGGGTTTTGGTCGCGAAACTGGGGCAGGGCAGGGGAAATCAACCATTCGATGATGCTGATCGACGCCGCCACAGTGACGTGTCTGGCCCGTTCCTCTGCCAAATACGGAGAGGCGGCGGATTGCAGCAATTGCAGTGCGGCTTCGACCTGCGGCAGCAGCTTTCGGCCTTCATCCGTCAAGGAAAGACCGCGCGGATGCCGATGAAACAGTACGACGCCCAGCCGAGATTCCAGCGACCTGATTTGCTGGCTTACGGCGGATTGGGTCAATCCGATTTCATCCGCCGCAGCTGTTGAGCTCAACCTTCGGGCCGCGGCCTCGAAAGACCTGAACCATGTAAGGGGGGGCAGTGTTTTGGGCATGTGCAACCGACCTAGTAGCTTTGTTAATACCTAAGACCCAACTTCTTTCGTTTGTCAAAGTGCCGGCCAATCAAAGATATTTCTCGTACTCAAGATTGGGGGATAACGTGCAGCCGGAAATTCGTAAAATAGTGACCTTCGACGAAGAAGTTCTGATCGAAGGATATCGCAAAGCCGAACGGCCGTGGCGCATGTTTGCTGTAGCAGCGGTTGTTACCAACCCTTGGGCTGGACGTTTCGTCGAAGATCTACGGCCGGAAATTTTGGCCTATGGCCCAATCCTGGGTCAAGAACTGACCGACAGGATGATCGCGCTGGCCGGAAGCGGTGAGGCGATTGAGGCTTATGGCAAGGCTGCGGTTGTGGGGCTGGACGGAGAGGTCGAGCATGCCTCGGGCCTGATCCACACTCTGCATTTCGGGAACATCTTCCGGCAGGCGGTTGACGCCAAGTCCTATCTTTCATTCACCAACACTCGGGGCCCGGCAAACTCGCCGATCATGGTGCCACTGATGGACAAGAATGATGCGGGCCGCCGGTCACACTATCTGACGCTGCAATTCGCCATCCCCGACGCGCCCCGTGCGGATGAGATCGTCGTGGTTTTGGGCGGAGCAACCTCGGGCCGTCCGCATCATCGCATCGGCGACCGTTATCAGGACTTGAAGGATCTGGGCCATGACGTGGACAACCCGGCCTCGGTCTGACATCGGCGGGCTCGCCGCGATAGACGAAGGCGAAGGCCCGCTTGTGGTTCTGCTCCATGGCGTTGGCTTGCGGGCCGAAGCCTGGGGCGCGCAAATCGATGCGCTGTCTGCCGCCGGGTATCGTGTTCTGTGTCCGGATATGCCCGGGCACGGAAAAACCCAGTTTCAAGGTGCTATGGGGCTGGATGGGTACGCCAACCCGATCGCGGCCCGATTGACCGAGCCTGCCGTTCTGATTGGGCATTCCATGGGAGCTTTGATCGCTTTGGACATTGCGGCATCGGGGCATGATCAGGTGAGAGGCGTTGCCGCGTTGAACGCAATTTACCGCCGAACCCCCGAAGCGCGTGCGGCTGTCACGACCCGCGCGGTGGCACTGGATGCTGCGGCCATGAACGATCCTACCGTGACCTTGCAGCGTTGGTTCGGCGATCAGGTTTCCGAAGAATGCGAAGCCTGTTCGCGTTGGCTGAAAGATGTCCACCCGGGCGCATACAAAGCGGCCTATACCGTCTTCGCCGAAAGCGATGGGCCGACTGACGCACAACTGGGGCAAATCAAATGCCCCACACTGTTTATGACGGGCGGGGATGAGCCGAATTCTACACCAGGTATGTCACAGGGCATGGCGCAGAAGGTGACAAATGGGCGTGTCGAAATTGTTCCGAACGCCGCCCACATGATGCCCATGACGCACCCGGCTGCTGTTAACGCCAAATTGCTTGAGTTCATTCGGAGGTGCCTGCCATGACCGAGGTTGATACCCGCGCCCTGCGTGATGCATTCGGCAACTTCATGACTGGCGTGACGGTTGTGACTACCCGGGATTTTTCCGGCAATCCGGTCGGGTTCACGGCGAATTCGTTCACGTCCGTGTCGCTTGATCCGCCTTTGCTGTTGGTCTGCCCCGGCAAGTTTCTGTCCAGCCACGATACCTTCGCCGGATGCTCGCATTTTGCGGTGAATGTTCTGGCAGATGGGCAGCAGGGCGTCTCGAATACCTTCGCAAGTTTCAAGGGCGACCGATTTGGTCGGGTGGTGCATCGCGACGGAGCCCATGGCTTGCCGCTGATCGACGGGGCGCTGGCACAGTTTAGCTGTGAAACGCATCAGGCGCTGCCCGCAGGCGACCACACGGTTCTGATTGGCCGTGTCACAGAGTTCACCCATATTGGCGGAAACGGTTTGGGTTACGTGAACGGATCGTACTTCAGTCTTGAGCTCGAGCGTGAGATGGACGCGCAGGTTCCAACAATCTGCGGCGCGATTGTCGCATCGAGTGGCAAAGTTCTTCTGGAACGCCACGAAGGCGCATTTCGCCCGGTTCAAATCGCCGGTGCGGAACCCGGGGGGCAACGCAACAGGCTGGCACAGGGCCTTTCCGATCGGGGCATTCAGGCGCAGATCGAACAGGTCTATTCTTCGTTCAACGATGCCGAAACGAACCTGCACTACACGTTCTTTCTGGCGTCTTGCGTTCAGAACATCCCGGTGGAAAATGCCGAATGGGTAGATATCGGCGATCTGGCTGATCTGACTTACGCCAGCAATAGCTTGCACCACATGATGACCCGCTACGCCCTTGAAGCCCGCGAAGGCGTTTTCGGGCTGTATCTCGGTGACGCCGAACGCGGCGAAATTCACAGTTTCGGTAAAGGAGCCATTTGATGGAGTTTTCACTGTTTGCCCACGTGGAACGTCTGACCCCGGATCAGCCTCACGATGTTCTGTATGATGAATTCGTGAGCCTGGTGAAGATGGCTGATGACGGGGGCATGCGGGCAGTTTGGACAGGTGAACATCATGGGATGGAGTTCACCATTGCCCCCAACCCGTTTCTGTCGCTGGTCGATCTGGCGCATCACACGCGCAATGTGCGGTTGGGCACCGGAACGGTAATTGCGCCGTTCTGGCATCCGATCAAACTGGCAGGTGAGGCCGCCGCAGCGGATCAGATGACGAAAGGGCGTATCGAGTTGGGGATCGCGCGCGGTGCGTATTCCTATGAATACGAACGTCTGATGCCGGGAATGGACGCTTGGGAGGCGGGGCAGCGCATGCGCGAGTCCACCCCGCTGTTGCCTCAGATCTGGAAGGGCGATTGTGCCCATGAAGGCGAGTTCTATGAGTTTCCGGCGGCAACTTCGGCACCGAAGCCATATCAGGAGGACGGCCCGCCAATCTGGATCGCAGCGCGGGATCCTAACAGCCACGAATTCGGCGTTCACAACGGATTCAATATTCAGGTCACCCCGCTGTGGCAGGGCATGGAAGAGATCGAGACCCTGATGGGTCGGTTCAACGATGCCTGTGACAGCTACGCGGGGCCGCGCCCCAAGATCATGCTGTTGCACCACACCTATGTCGGTAAAGATGACGACGATGTTGCGCAGGGCGTGCAAAATCTGCGCCGGTACTACAATTACTTTGGTGCATGGTTCATGAACAAACGGCCAGTTGAACAGGGCTTGATCAAGCCGATTACCGAAGCCGAGATGGACGCGAACCCGATGTATACCAAAGAAAATTTGGGCCGTGATCTGACAGTTGGGACTGCCCAACAGGTGATCGACCGGATCAAGCGCTATGAAGATCTGGGTTATGACGAGTTTTCGTTCTGGGTCGACAGCGGCATGACCAACGAACGTAAGCGTGCCTCTTTGGCGCGATTCATCGACGACGTGATGCCGGCATTTCAGTGAGGACCACCATGGGAAACCTACCGCATTTTCAGCTGTTCATTGACGGCGTCTGGACCGAAGGATCAGCCACGCAGGTGATGACGTCACAGAACCCGGCCACGGGCCAGGGGTGGGCCACATTCGCGTGCGCCGCGCCCAGTGATGTTGAACTCGCCATCGCCGCCGCCAAACGGGTTCTGGATGACCCGGAATGGCGGGATATGACACAGACGCAGCGGGGCAAGCTGCTGTATCGTCTTGCCGATCTGGTGGCAGAAAACGCCAAGCGCCTGGGTGAGTTGGAGACGACCGACAGCGGAAAGCTGTTGGCGGAAACCTCGGCGCAAACCGGATATGTTGCCGATTACTACCGCTACTATGCGGGTCTGGCAGACAAGATCGAAGGCACGGTCCTGCCCATCGACAAGCCTGACATGCATGTCTTTACCTCACGAGAACCGATTGGAGTCGTGGCCGCGATCGTGCCGTGGAATGCCCAGATGTTCCTGACCGCGACCAAGCTGGGCCCGGCGTTGGCTGCCGGGTGTTCCGTGGTGCTGAAAGCATCGGAAATCGCGCCCGCACCCATGCTGGAATTCGCCAAGCTGATTGAACAGGCTGGGTTCCCGTCCGGCGTTGTGTCGGTCATCACCGGTGACGCCGAAAACTGTGCAATTCCACTGACCCGCCATCCTGATGTCGACCGAATTGCTTTTACCGGCGGGCCAGAGACCGCCCGCCATGTGGTGCGAAACTCGGCTGAGAACTTTGCGGTCACGTCATTGGAATTGGGTGGGAAGTCCCCGATCCTCGTGTTTGAGGACGCCGATATGGACGGTGCAGCAAACGGTCTGATCGCAGGTAACTTCGGCGCATCCGGTCAGAGTTGTGTGGCGGGAACGCGCGGACTGGTGCATCGGTCAATCCTTGGGCCTCTGGTCGAGCGGATCGCCGAAAAAGCCAGCGCCATCCGGTTGGGTGATCCTTTGCAGCCGGAAACGCATGTTGGTCCGCTTTGCACGGCGGCACAGGTGCGCAAGATCGAAGAGACCTTGAGTAAAGCGCGAGGGCAGGGCGCGACGATCCACTTCGGGGGAAATGCTGCCGACCGTCCCGGCAACTACATGAACCCCACCTTGGTAGAATGCGCGTCACCCGCAACCGAAACGTTGAAAATCGAAATGTTCGGGCCGGTGATGTCCTTGCTGCCATTCGATACCGAAGAAGAGGCTATCGCGCTGGCAAACAGCACCCCTTACGGGTTGGGCTCGGGCGTGTTCACGCAGAACCTTGCGCGCGCGCACCGTGTGTCGAAACGGATCAAGGCGGGTATCTGCTGGGTGAACACCTATCGCGCGATCTCACCCATTGCGCCGTTCGGCGGGTTCAATCAGTCGGGATATGGTCGCGAGGCGGGTGTTGAGGCAATACTGGATTACACCAGAACCAAGACAACCTGGATCAGCACCGCGCAAGAGCCGATGGCGAACCCCTTCATAATGCGCTAAGGATTCGGAAAGGCAGAGATTTCTGCAGGGAAGTGAGGGGCGCATGAAACTGACAAAACCGAACTTCCCACCACCGGCCGATGGCGCCGAGCGCAAGGCCATTGCCCCTGTAATATGCTATCCGCCGGATGCGCTGAAGCAGCCTGATCTGAACGGTTTGAGCAAGCTTCGCGAGGATGCGGTAAAGGTGGCTGAGGTCACTGCGGCACCACGCGATGCGGCATGCATTGATGTTCCGGCTGGCGCTTTCGTCAGGGTGGTTTCGGTCGACGGCCCGCAGGTTGGCGACCTGAACATGTGGAATAAGCATGACCTGACTGAGCGGTTCTATTCCGGCAAAACCCGCGCGCTGCACGGCACGCACCTGTCGACCGGAGACCGGATGTGGTCGAGCTTTCCCAACATGCGACCGATGGCTACGATCGTTGCCGATACGCTGGATTGGTACGGGTTCGATGCCTTTGGCGGCTCGGTCCATGATGTGATCGGCACGCGGTGTGACCCGTATACCGGGCGTTTGCTTTCGGGGGACGACTATCACTATTGCTGCCACTCGAACCTGACCCGCGCGCTGGCCAGCCATTGCGACCTGCCGCTGCATGAGGCCGAGATGCTGGTGCATGACGTTCTGAACGTGTTCATGTGCACTGGATTTACCCGCGATACCGGCCAGTATTTTATGAAAGCCAGCCCGGTTCGCCCTGGCGATTACCTTGAGTTCTACGCTGAAATCGATCTGATCGTCGGCCTGTCTGCGTGCCCCGGAGGGGATTGTTCCTCGGAACACTCGTCAGACGCGGCGGCCTCCTATCCGTTGCTGATGGAAGTTTACGATCCCGGCGAAGAAGCGCGGGCTGCACATGTGCAACCGGGTCGGTCAAGATACGACCGCACGCACGGTACCGGTTAACGGGTCAGGCGCTGACCCAATCGGGTCAGCATTCTGCAGCACAGGTCCAGCTGTTCGATTTCAAGGAACTCGTCTGCCTTGTGGGCCTGTGCGATTGAACCCGGCCCGCAGACAATTGCGTGAACGCCCAGTTTCTGGAACAGCCCGGCCTCGGTCGCAAAGGCGACAACGCCACTGCCATTCGCGCCGGTCAGTTCGGCCACCAGATCACGGGCCGCGTTTTCTTCCATGGGTTCAAGGCCTTCGACCTCGGCGATAGCCTCTTGCGTGATACTCGAGTCGCTGTGGACCGCTTGCATCTCCGGCAGCAAAGAATGCTCTACGTAGTCCGAAAGGGTCTTTTTGACGAGGTCGGCGTCACTTGCCTGCACTGGGCGCATCTCCCACAAGACCTCGGCCTTGCTGGCTATGACGTTGTGGGCAACGCCGCCCGAAATTTGGCCGATATTGACCGTCGTCCAAGGCGGCTCGAACCGGCTGTCGGCGGGTGCGCGGGACTTGAGGATATGGCGCAACTCCAGCAGTTTGCCGATATAGCGCGCGGCATATTCCGCAGCATTCACCCCGTCATCGGGGGCAGAGCTGTGTCCCTCTAGACCCGAGAAGCGGGTGGTATATTCAAAGCAGCCCTTGTGCCCCTCTATCACGCGCATCTCGGTCGGCTCGCCGATGATGGCGATGTCCGGAACGATGCCACGTTCAGACAGGTCGTCGACTAGGGTTTGCGCACCAAGGCAGCCGACTTCCTCGTCGTAAGTAAAGGCAAAGTGCAGCGGCTGGGTCAGCTTGTCCACATCCAGCGTTTCGCCGAAAGCCAACGCCGCTGCGATGAAGCCCTTCATGTCGCATGTGCCGCGACCGTAGAGCTTGCCGTCATTTTCAGCCATCTGGAACGGATCGGTTGTCCAATCCTGATCGGCCACTGGCACCACGTCCGTATGGCCTGACAAAAGGATGCCGCCGGGTTGATCGGGGCCGAGGGTGGCAAACACGTTCGCCTTTGCACCGGTCTTGTCCCGCGTGACAATACACCGTGCACCCAATGCCTCGAGCCGTTCGGTCAGATAGCTGATCATTTCCAGATTCGAGTCCGCTGACACCGTCTCAAAAGCGATCAGGTCGGCTAGTATTTCCATGGTTCTGGGTAAAGTCATGGCTTCACAAACAGCTTTCTGGGGCGGTCGCAGAAACATTCGGCAGGTCCGGAATCTGTGATGAGGATCGGCTCAGTGATCTCCAACCCCCAATCATCCATCCAGAGGCCTGGCATGAAGTGAAAGGTCATGCCAGGTTCCAATACGGTCTCATCCTCGGGGCGCAGGGAAATCGTGCGTTCACCCCAGTCCGGCGGATAACTCAGGCCAATCGGATACCCGCATCGCGCGCCGCGCTCGATACCCGCCCGTTCCAGCGGGGCAGCCAGAGCCAACGCGATATCACGCGCCTGATTGCCAGCCCGCGCGGCCTTTAGTCCCGCTTCAAGCCCTTCTACCAGCGCGGCTTCAGCACGAAGCAAATAGTCGGGTGGCTTACCCAAAAAGACCGAGCGGCAGAAGGGCGCGTGGTAACGGCGATAGCAGCCTGACAGTTCGAAAAATGTACATTCTCCGGATTTGAATGGTTCACCATCCCAAGTCAGGTGCGGTGCAGCGGCATCCGGGCCGGACGGGAGCAGCGGCACAATGGCTGCGTAATCGCCCCAATCCTCGCCAACTCCGGTGACTGCGTCATGGTAGATTTGCGCGACGAGGTCGTTCTTGCGCATACCCGGTTCGATGCGCTCCAATACGCCGTCGGTCACATGCTCGGATATCCGGGCAGCTTTTTGCATTAGCGCAATTTCCTCATCGGATTTCACGGCACGCTGCCAGTTCACCAATGTGTTTGCGTCGACCAGCTCTGCGTCGGGCAACTCCGCCAGCAAAGTCAGGTGCGCTTTGGCTGAATAATAATAATTGTCCAACTCGACACCGATCCGCCCCTTCGCGATACCAGTATCCGCAATCAGCGCTGCCAGATCCTGCATGGGGTGACGCACGGTGGATTGTACGTATTCGTCCGCATAGCCATGGATCCGGTCATTGGACATCCAAACAGTTTTACGCGCGCCGTTGGCATCCTGATTTCGGCCCCACCAGATCGGGTCGGCATCCTGAAGCACAAGTACCCCTTGATGCACATAGAACGACCAGCCCTCATAGCCCGTCAGCCATGCCATGTTTGAAGGATCTTCGACAAACAAAGCATCCAACCCGGCGGCTGCCATGGCGGCGCGGGTCTTTGCCAATCTGCGGTCGTACTCGGCGCGGCTGAAGGCCGGATCTGAATGGGGCATTTTTAGGCTCCTGCCTTGGGCGAGTTTTGTTGACAGAACTTGACGAATGCGATCACGTCAATGGGCATCACGGGAAAGACACCAAATTGAGAATCTCACCTACCCCCCATCGCGGCGGCCAAATGAAGATCAATGGCGCTTGCTTGAGAATTGACGCGGACGCGCAGGTTCTGTGCTTTTTCTCTGAGGTCACGAAATGAGGGGGTTTGACACATCTGAGTTCGCAGCACGAACGGAACGTGCGCAAAACAAGATGCAAGCCTCTGGCCTGTCGGCGCTGTTGCTGACGACGGAACCTGAGGTCCGATATTTTACCGGCTACCTGACACGGTTTTGGGAAAGTCCGACGCGGCCCTGGTTTCTGATTGTGCCTGCCAGTGGCAAGCCGATTGCGGTGATCCCTTCGATCGGGGCTGCACTTATGGCCGAGACATGGCTCGACGATATCCGAACCTGGGCTGCGCCGGATCTGGCCGACGATGGCATTAGCCTTTTGGCTGATACACTTCGCGAGGTGACGCCCGACGACGCAAAGATCGGACTACCAGATGGGCATGAAACGCATGTCAGGATGCCGTTGGCAGACCTTCGACGTTTGCAACAGGCAGTCGGTCAGCGAGACCTTTGCGGCGACGAAGGGATCGTACGCGCGCTGCGGATGGTGAAATCATCAGCGGAGATTGCAAAGATCGAAACGGCATGCGCCATCGCCGGGCGCGCCTTTCAGCGGGTGCCCGAAATCGCCAAAGAAGGCGTGGCGCTGGATGCTGTGTTCCGCGGGTTTCAAATGCTTTGCCTGGACGAGGGGGCCGATTGGGTTCCCTACCTTGCCGGCGGTGCGGAACAGGGTGGCTACACCGATGTGATTTCCCCGGCATCTGATACGCATCTGCAACAAGGCGATGTCCTGATGCTGGACACCGGCCTGGTTTGGGATGGGTATTTCAGTGATTACGACCGCAACTGGTCGATAGGATCCGCGAACGCGCAGGTTAAGTCAGCCTACAATGCATTGATTGAAGCATCGGATGCGGCGTTCGAGATTGCGCGCCCGGGCGCCACGGCGGCTAACTTATTTCAGGCGATGAACTCTGTGCTGTCGCGCCACGATGCCGATACGGGGGCAGGGCGTTTGGGGCATGGTTTGGGTATGTCTCTGACGGAATGGCCATCTCTCATTCCAACCGACCACACAGTTTTGAAACCAGGCATGGTCCTGACGCTTGAGCCGGGCATTGCCGTGGGCGGAAAGATCCTTGTTCACGAAGAGAACATCGTCATAACCGAAGACGAGCCCCGCTTTCTTAGCCCGCGCGCTGGTATGGAGTTGCCCGAGATATGACCCGTTTACCTTATACCGTTGATGCAGATGATCCCGCCACGCCCCCAATGGGTCTGATCGTCTTGCAGACAGACGAGACCCTTGAGCCAGAGTTCAACGCGTATTTTTCCGACCGTAGCTGCCCCATTTACGTCTCTAGAATTCCCAGCGGCAAAGAGGTGACGACAGATACTCTGGCGGAAATGGAAACCGCGTTACCTGCCGCTGCTGATCTGTTGCCCAAGACCCGACCATATCGTGTGGTTGGTTATGGCTGCACCTCTGCCAGCTCGGTTATCGGCTCGGATCAGGTCGAACAAATGGTTCAAAAAACTTGCGAGGCAGAGGTCGTTACAAACCCATTGCGCGCGGCCTCGGCCTGCGCCCACGAACTTGGTGTAGCAAAGTTCGCACTTTTGTCGCCATATATCGAAGAAGTGAACGATCCCTTACGCAGTGCATTTGCGCAAAATGGCATTTCGATGGATGTTTTTGGCACATTCGGCGAAGCCGAAGAGGCCAAAGTCGCGCGGATTTCACGGAAGTCTCTGATTGAGGCTGCAGTGAGTCTTGGGCAGGATGATTCAGTTGAAGCTGTTTTTCTAAGCTGCACGAATCTAAGAACTTTTGATGTTATTCCGATTGTACAGGAACACCTGAAGAAACCGGTGCTTTCCAGCAATCAAAGCCTCGCGTGGCACATGCGCAAGTTGAATTCCGCCTGAAAACTCGGCTGCTTCCTTTCTAATAGTTACCCACGTGTCATATTTTGGTTGCGTGCCGCACCCTGCATGTCCTTAAATGGCCTCGACAGGTCTTTGAGATCCGGATGAACCGGGCAGGCAAGGACTGCACAGGGGAGACTAATCGGTAAATGTCTAATGACGCAGCGTTCGTCGAGTTTCAGCATGTCCAAAAATCTTATGATGGCGAGATCCTTGTTGTAAAAGACCTTAACCTTTCCATGCCGAAGGGTGAGTTTCTTACAATGCTTGGGCCCTCGGGTTCCGGCAAGACAACTTGCCTGATGATGCTGGCAGGTTTTGAAACAGCCACCCATGGCGAGATTATGTTGGACGGACGGCCGATCAACAACATCCCACCGCACAAGCGCGGTATCGGCATGGTTTTCCAAAACTACGCTCTTTTTCCGCATATGACGGTGGCAGAAAATCTGTCGTTCCCTCTGGAAGTGCGGAAAATTGGCAAGGATGCGCGAGAAGAAAAGGTCCGCCGGGCGCTTGATATGGTCCAGATGGGGGCCTTTGGCAGCCGTCGACCGGCGCAATTGTCCGGGGGGCAGCAACAGCGGATCGCCCTTGCGCGCGCTTTGGTGTTCGAACCCGAGCTGGTTCTGATGGATGAACCGCTGGGTGCGCTCGACAAACAGCTGCGCGAACATATGCAGTTTGAAATCACGCGCCTGGCCCATGAACTTGGGATTACGACCGTCTACGTGACCCACGACCAGACCGAAGCCCTGACAATGTCAGATCGCGTTGCGGTATTCGACGATGGGCGCATTCAACAGCTTGCGCCGCCGGATCTTCTGTACGAAGAGCCTGAAAACAGTTTTGTTGCCCAGTTCATTGGTGAAAACAACACATTGGAAGGCGTTATTAAGTCAATCAACGGCGACGAATGTGTTGTGGCGCTGGATGACGGATCTGAAATTGACGCCAAGCCGGTCAATGTCCACGCGGCAGGTGATCGGACAAAAGTGTCAATCCGGCCTGAGCGGGTGGAGTTCAACAAGGATCGCCTGCACGCCGATGCGCATACTCTGAAAGCGACGGTGAAAGAGTTCATCTACATGGGCGATGTCTTCCGCTTCCGTCTGTCGGTTGCCGGGAATGACGACTTCATCATCAAGACGCGAAACGCCCCGGACGCTATCAGACTGTCACCGGGCCAGGAAGTCGAAATCGGCTGGCTTGCGCGCGACTGCCGGGCATTGGACGCCTGATCAGGGAACAGCCCGTTCACGACACGAAAGTGCGCGGGGAAAGGCATGGGTGGGTTACCCCGTGGCCCAACCAAAAAGATCAAAATTAACGGGAATAACAGGGAGTTAACGATGAAAGTAACAAAAACCACTATTATGGCAGGTGCTATCGCGGCAGTTGCCGGCGCTGCATCCGCAGAGGAAATGACTATTGTCTCTTGGGGCGGAGCTTACTCCAAGTCGCAGCTGAAAGCATATCATGAGCCCTATTCCGAGAAGAGCGGCGTCACGATCCTGAACGACGACAGCTCGGCTGAGGCGGTTGCTAAACTGCGTGCGATGAACGAAGCAGGCAACATCACCTGGGACGTGGTCGACGTTGTGGCGGCAGACGCAATTCGTCTGTGTGACGAAGGCCTGGCGCTGGAAATCGATCCGGACACCATGTTGGCACCGGCACCCGACGGAACCTCGGCTGCTGATGATTTCGGTGACTTGCTTGTCAGCGAGTGTTTCATTCCGCAAATCGTTTACTCGACTACATTCGGGTATCGTACGGATCTGGTGGGTGACACACCGCCGTCGGATGTTTGCGCAGTCTTCGATCTGGAAGCCTATCCAGGCAAGCGTTCACTTGAAAAGCGTGCCATCAACAACATGGAATGGGCTCTGATTTGTGACGGCGTGGCAAAAGACGACGTCTATGACGTGCTGGCGACTCCGGAAGGGCAGGATCAGGCCCTGGCCAAGCTAGGCACCATCAAAGACAACGTTGTCTGGTGGTCTGCAGGCGCGGACACGCCGCAGTTGCTGGCGGACGGCGAGATCATCATGGGTTCGACCTATAACGGTCGCCTGTTCAGCGTGATCGAAGAGCAGAAGCAACCCGTTGCAATGCTGTGGGATGCTCAGATATTTGATCTGGACGGCTGGATTATTCCTGCTGGTCTGAGCGAAGAGCGTCAGAAGCGCGCGCTGGACTACATCATGTTCGCAACCGATACGCAGCGCCTGGCGGATCAGGCCAAGTACATCTCGTACGGTCCGGCACGTGCATCTTCGGCGCCGCTGGTGGGTCAGCACGCGGACCTGGGCATCGACATGGCACCTCACATGCCGACCGATCCCGAGAACGCCAAGAACACGTTCCTGTACAACTACGAGTTCTGGGCTGACTATCGTGATGATATCGAAGCAAAGTTCCAGGCTTGGCTGGCGAAGTAATCGCTGATTGAACCAAAAAACCAGCCGGGGCCAAGTTAGGCCCCGGCGTCAAAAAATCAGGGAACGCAGATGAGCGACGCAACTCAATCAGGTCCGATGTTGGCGGCAGATGGTACGCCGCTGAAGAAATCACTGGCGCGTTCATTGCGTCGGCGTAAATTGCGGGCGTTGGCTCTGGTTGCGCCACTTTTGCTATTTGTACTGCTATCATTCGTCATACCTATCATTTCCATGCTATTCCGATCGGTCGAAAACGGGATTGTCTCAGAGACACTTCCTTTGACAGTCGTTGAGTTACAGCAATGGGACGCCGAGAGCGGGGAATTGCCGGACGAAGCTTTGTATGAAGCATTTATTCGCGACATGGTTGTTGCCGTTGACGCCAAGCAACACACAAGACTAGGTACCCGCTTGAATTACGAACAGACGGGAATGTCGTCGATGTTCCGAAAATCTGGACGCCAAATCAAGCGGTTGGATCCGGAAGCTGACGCCCCGTTCAAGGAAAAATTGATCGAAATTCACGATGGCTGGGGGGACGTGGACACGTGGCGCGTGATCAAGACGCACGCGGTGCCGATCACCAATGGATACTTTCTGAACGCTATTGATATGCAGCGCACACCCGAAGGGGCGCAAGCGCAACCCGAAGATAAGCGCATCCTCATCAAGCTGTTCGGCCGGACATTGTTCATGTCGCTGATCATTACCGGGGCCTGTATTCTGCTGGCCTATCCAGTTTCTTACCTGCTCGCCAATCTGCCGATGCGGGCTTCAAACATGCTGATGATTTTGGTGCTGTTGCCATTCTGGACCTCGCTGCTTGTGCGCACCTCCGCCTGGAAAGTGATGTTGCAGCAGCAGGGTGTGATCAACGAAACGCTGGTCTGGCTGGGCTTTGTTGCCGATGATGCGAGGCTGGTGATCATCAACAATCAATTCGGCACGATCATTGCGATGACGCATATCCTGCTGCCGTTCATGATCCTGCCGATGTATTCGGTCATGCAGACGATTCCGCCGTACTATACCCGTGCGGCCAAATCCATGGGCGCCACCAACTGGACGACTTTCTGGCGGATTTACTTCCCGCAATCGATACCGGGTATCGGCGCGGGTTCGATCCTCGTATTCATTCTTGCCATCGGGTACTACATCACGCCCGAGATCGTTGGCGGCACCAAAGGTGTCTTCATTTCGAACCGGATTGCGTACCACATCTCATCCTCTCTGAACTGGGGACTGGCTGCGGCGCTGGGGACGATCCTGCTGGCGGTCGTTCTTCTACTCTACTGGTGCTACGACAAGATCGTCGGCATTGATAACGTCAAGCTGGGATAAAGAATATGGCTGCACTTACACCAATATCCCGCAAACCGTTGTCCGTGGTTCTGCCGGCTGTCGCAATCGCCGGAGGATTTCTGGGCATGTTCGTCGGAGCCGGGCAGGACAACGTTCTGCTGGGCATTCTGATCGGCGCTGCTTTGATGGCAGGGCTGGCATGGCTGTATATCAACGTGCTGGACAACGAACGCGTTGCGCGCTGGATTACGATACTGGGTCTTGCTGCAATTGGATTTTTCTTCGCAGGCATTACGGGCTTGATCGTCGGGCTGCTGGCGGGGTGGTTCTTTGCCTTCTTCATCTTCTGGCTCTACGAGGGGCGCTATCGGCAAAAATTGCTGCCTTACATGACGGCTGGTCAGGTGTTGTGGCATTTTACTTTCCGGGTGATCTGCGGGGCAATCTTCGTGTTCCTGATCACGCCGATCCTTGTGGTACTGCCGCTGTCTTTCAATGCGCAGGACTTTTTCACCTTTACGCCCGAAATGCTGCGTCTGGACCCTGAAGGGTATTCGCTGAAGCACTACCGCGACTTTTTCACCAACAATGAATGGCAGCGTAGCTTCAAGAACTCGCTGATCATCGCACCAATTGCGACCATCATTTCGGTATCGCTGGGCACTCTGGCGGCGATAGGCCTCAGCCAGTCGCATGTTCCGGGGCGTCGGGCCATCATGGGCATTCTGATCTCGCCAATGATCGTTCCGCTGATCATCTCGGCCACGGGTATGTTCTTTTTCTACAGCGACATCGGCCGTTTTTTGGAAGGTACGCTGGGCATGAACAAGAACTTCGTCGGCTATGTGAAAGTCGTGCTGGCCCACGCGGTTCTGGGGATTCCCTTCGTCATCATCACGGTGACCGCAACGCTGGTCGGGTTTGACCAATCCCTGACGCGGGCTGCTGCGAATATGGGTGCAGGTCCGGTGCGGACGTTCTTCAAGATCCAGATGCCGCTGATTTTGCCGGGTGTAATCTCGGGCGGATTGTTTGCCTTCATCACTTCGTTTGACGAAGTTGTGGTGGTTCTCTTTGTCGGATCAGCCAGCCAAAAGACATTGCCTTGGCAGATGTTCACAGGCCTGCGTGAACAGATCAGCCCGACCATTCTGGCCGTTGCGACCATCCTTGTCGTGATCTCGATCGCGCTGCTGACCACGGTCGAACTGCTGCGGCGGCGGTCTGAACGCCTGCGGGGTCTCACCCCGGCTTGACGCGACTCAAAAGCTGATTTAGCGATTTCACCATGTACCCCGGTCACGATGGCGTCGTGACGCAACGCGGGGTGCATGGCTCTCGGATCCCGAGGCCGCTCGTCCTGAACGCCGGGACTTGTGGCCGGGCGATGCCAGTCCGGCGTTGAGGAGAGTCAAAGATGAAAGATCTGAACAACCGCCCCGAGTTTTTCACCTGCCACAACGGTGACAAAGCGCCGTTGCCATTCAGCCGGGCTGAATACGACCGCCGCCTTGCCAGCCTGCGCGCGACCATGGCGGCACGGGACATTCCCGCAGTTCTGCTGACGTCGATGCAGAACATCGCTTACTACTCGGGCTTCCTGTACTGCTCGTTTGGTCGCCCCTATGGCTGTGTTGTAACGCAGGATGCCTGTACCACGGTTTCGGCCAATATCGACGCCGGGCAGCCCTGGCGCCGGTCGGTCGAAGAGAACGTGATCTACACCGATTGGAAGCGGAACAATTACTGGCGCGCTGTAGCTAGCCTGATCGGCTCCGCGCGCCGGGTCGGTATCGAGGGTGACCACATGACCCTGGCAATGCGCGACACTGCGCTGGACATGTTGGGTGGGCCGGAACTGGTCGATATCGCGCCTGATACGATGGCTGCACGGATGGTGAAATCAGCCGAAGAGATCGAATTGATCAAAGGCGGCGCGCGTACTGCGGATGTTGGTGGCGCGGCTATCCACGCCGCGATCCGTGAAGGCGCGACCGAGATCGAGATCGCCATGGCCGGACGTGACGCGATGGAGGCTGAGATTGCCCGCGCCTATCCGGATGCCGAATACCGCGACACATGGGTTTGGTTTCAGTCAGGCCTGAACACGGATGGTGCACATAACCCGGTCACCAAGCGTGCGTTGGAAAAGGGCGATATCCTATCCCTGAACACTTTCCCGATGATTTCAGGTTATTACACAGCGCTGGAGCGCACTCTGTTCCTGGGCGAACCCGACGCCGAAAGTCTGCGCATCTGGAAAGCGAACGTTGCCGCGCACGAACTGGGTCTGAGCCTGATTAAACCCGGCGCGACCTGCTCGGGGATCTGCGAAGAAATCAACCGCTTCTTCGCTGACGAAGGCCTGCTGCAGTACCGGTCCTTCGGGTACGGGCACTCTTTCGGTATCCTTAGCCATTACTATGGGCGCGAGGCGGGGCTGGAACTGCGCGAGGATATCGATACGGTTCTGGAACCGGGCATGGTCGTTTCAATTGAGCCGATGCTGTGGATTCCAGAAGGTCAGAAGGGTGCAGGCGGATACCGGGAACACGACATTCTGGTGGTCGAGGAAACCGGTGCCGAAAACATTACCGGCTTCCCCTATGGCCCTGAACACAACACGATCAGTGCTTAATTGATTTGGCAGGAAGGGCGATCAGCCCTTCTTGCCACGTTCGTGAAAGATGAACCCGATGAAGTTCAGCAGAACCTGAGCCGCCAATATCTGCGTGCTTTCGGTCGGGTCGTAATTCGGAGCCACTTCGACAAGGTCGATCCCGACTACGTCTCCGCGTTTTGCAAGCCCCTGAATTATCTCCAAGACATCATAGTACTGGAACCCGCCGTGGCTGGGCGTGCCAGTGCCAGAGGCGATGGACGGGCAGAATGCGTCGATATCAATCGTGACATAATACCGGGCGCCTTCCGGGATGCGCGCCAACACACCAACTGTACCAAGCTCGCGCACCTGCCGTACGGACAAAATGTCCGACCCGCGGGCGCGGGCGTCCTCATATCCTTCTTTGGCGGTTGACGACACGTTCCGTATGCCCAGTTGCGTCATGCCCGAAACGTATGGCTTTTCAATTGCGCGCCGCATGGGGTTGCCGTGTCCGGCGGTCACGCCATGCCGTTCGTCCACGAAATCCAGATGCGCATCAATTTGCACGACGTGGATAGGCCCGTTTTTCTCGCAATCGTTTTCGAAGGCGTTGATGCAGGGAATATTGACCGAGTGATCGCCGCCGATGGTGACGGGCAGGGCGCCTGCGTGCAGCATCTTTTCAACACCGAACTGGATGTTGGCGTGGCTTTCCTCGGTTTTGGTGTGGATGATATCCGCGTCGCCGATATCGACCATCCGGACCGAGCCATCCAAGTAAGTGGCATCATCCTCGTGGTCATATGCGCCGGCATGGCCGAAGCTGAACAGAGTTGACGCTTCGCGCACCGCACGCGGTCCAAACCGAGCGCCGGATCGCCACTGAGTTCCGAAATCAAAAGGCGCACCCATGACGGCGACGTCAGCATCGATTTGATCCCAATCCGCAACGTACGGAGCTTTGCCAAAGGTCGATATGCCCACAAACGGCAGGTTCAGGCGACCGCCGGAATATCCATGAGACGTCATTGCAAGAATCCTGTTTATTGTTTTCCCAGCGCAGCTTAATCGGGACTTCTAATTCAGGATAGGCGAAACCGGATACATATTGCTCAAGCGCGGACTTGATTGTCCGCCTTGCCAGTGTGTATCTGGCGTAACCGCTTGAAAGGAAACACCGTGGGACGTCACGAACTGCCACCAGAGACGGGTGCCTTTTTTATCAATCTGGATCGGGTCCCAGTGCGCCGTGACTTCATGGAAGCGCAGTTCAATCATGCAGGCTTGGTGGGTGCCACCCGGTTTGGCGCGACGGATGCCCAGAAACCCGGAGTTGTGGACACCAGCGGCTATGTTGCCGGATCGGGCAGTCGCTGGGGATTGACGCAAAGCGAAATCGCCTGTTTCGAAAGCCATCGCGCGGTATGGCAGGCGGTCGTGGATCAAAACCTGCAAGCGGTGGCCATTTTCGAAGATGACGTCGAAATGTCCATCCAGGCAGGATCTGTGATTTCAACACTGATGGCGGACCCAGA
Organism: Ruegeria sp. CDSC002; assembly: GCF_059610905.1. Lineage (NCBI taxonomy): Bacteria > Pseudomonadati > Pseudomonadota > Alphaproteobacteria > Rhodobacterales > Roseobacteraceae > Ruegeria > Ruegeria sp. CDSC002. Next base: position 376,812 of record NZ_JBXWOM010000001.1, on the reverse strand, counting down.
TGCCTTTGACATGGTGAAGCTGGACTATTCCCCCAAATCTCTTCGTTTTGGGCCAGAGACGCATATCGCAGGGGTTACCGTCCGGCCCATGTTGGAGATGGCCCCGAGTGCGGCCGCCTATGTGCTTTCTCAGCGGGCCTGCCAGAAACTGCTGAATTGGTCCGAAAAGTATTCGGATCACCTGGATGATTTCGTCTCCATCCCACGGTCGGATTGGCGGATGTATCAGTGCTTTCCGGCTGTTGGGGTGCAGATGATCTGGTCGAAACAGCAAAATCACACGGTCGAAGAGGTGAAGGTCAGCGAACGATCCCTAGACCAGAAAACCAACAGCGGGCTGGATAAGGGGCCGCTTTGGTTCCGCCTTCGGCGGGAATTGGTCGCGGCGCGGCGCAAGTTGTATTGGCGCGTGGGGGGCCAGACGCGATTGCTGGAACAGGGGGGATACGTCGGGTTCATCCCCTGCGCCGACGATCTGAGCGTGTGAATTCAAGTCTCACCACGCCACCAAAATGGTCGACCCGCAGTGCATCCGCGTCATAAGCGTTAACAAAACTGTCAATATGATATAACCTCGTGACGTTAGTGGTGAATAACGTTTGGGTTATGTGTCGTGGGGCAAACTATTTACGAAAGATACGGTGGCTTCAAAACGATCTCGCGGATCGTGATGACCTTTTACGAAATGGCGTTGGAGTCCGATCAGATCGGCGGTCATTTCGAAGACATTGATATGCCCCGGTTAATTGATCATCAGACCAAGTTTGTTTCGTCCCTGGTTGGTGGACCTGCATCCTTTAGCGATGACAGGATCGAGGCGGTTCATCGTCACCTGAACATCTCTCACGCAGATTTTGACGAGATGGCCGCGCTTTTTAGCGAGGCTCTGTCGATGCATGGAATGGAAGACGCGCATATAAAAATTGCCCTTGATGCCATCGAGTCAAAACGAGCCATCATCGTGGCACGCGACGCCGCATGAGTATTCTGGCCATAAACGAACAGCTGCTCCGCGCGATCGGTGTCGGCGTCGCTGTTGTGCGGGCTTCGGATTTGGGTTTCGTGTTTCACAACGGCCCATTTACCGAGTGGTTTGGGGCACCGACTGAAGGTCAGACCCTCTTGGATTACTTCCCCGACCTTGATCCAAAAGAGCTTGAAGACGTCAAGCAATCCGGCCTGCGCTATTCGGCCGAGCTGCAGGTCAAGCCCAAGCGCCGGACGCTGATATTCGCAGTCGCAGTGTCCTTGGCCAACGGCCTTTCCGAACAGGTGCTGGTGGTCGAATTTCAGAACATCACCCGCATTCGCGAGCTTGAGAGCATGATCGACAGTTATTCGACCATGGTCGAGCGTAATACGCGCGAATTGGAACGCGAGAAAGAGCGGGTCGAACGGCTGCTGTTGAACCTCATGCCACGCGCTGTGTACGAAGAGTTCAAGACTTTTGGTGTCGTTACGCCGCAGCTCTACGATCAGGTCTCGGTCGTGATGCTGGATTTTGTGGGCTTTACGGATTTTGCGGCAAAGACCGACCCGACTGTGACACTCAGCGAGTTGAACGATGTTTTCACTGCCTTCGACAGGATCGTCGAACAATATGGGTGCGAACGGATCAAGACTATCGGGGACGCTTATCTGGCGGTTTCCGGTATGCCGGACGCAACGCCGGATCATGCGACGGCCGTGGCCCATTGTGCGGTCCGGTTCTTGCGATATCTCGAACGGCGCAACGAAAGCCATCCGCATAAATGGCAGGCTCGGATCGGTCTGGGAATGGGGCCGGCTGTCGGCTCGGTCGTGGGTATTCAGAAATACGTCTACGATGTGTTTGGTCCAGCCGTGAACATTGCTTCACGCCTGCAAGTCTTTGCAAACCCAATGAATATTGTCGCCCCGGAAGAGATGAAATACGCGTTGATTGACGAGTTCCAGGTCTCGGATATTGGGCCGGTGGATATCAAGGGCATGGGGCAGATGGATCTGATTAACGTCACCTCGGGCCTTAGTGTTCCGGCACCAAGGCCCAGGTTCTAGCTCGAACCTCAATCGTCCTGCGGAACCAGACCTAAACCCCGCAAATATATTCCAATGCCACTTTCCAACAGATCCTCTGGCGGGAATGGAGAGCTGGCACCTGTGTTTCGGGCATAAAGCTCAACAACGCCATGGCTCATGGCCCAGATATGAGCACTGAACATTGACGCGGGCGGGCGTTTTTCGGGGGGGATATGCTGAGAAAGGTCTGCAGCCGCTTTCTCCAGGACGCTCTTGGCCCGGTTCGCGGCCAGCGCCAATTCAGGCGTTCGGTTAACGGAAATCCCGCTTTCGAACATGGCGATGTAGTGACCAGGGTGCTTGCGGGCAAAAGCTAGATAAGCCCGACCGGTTGCCTCAAATGCAGCAAGGGCCGAGGGTTGGCCCGTGTCGTAGGCATACTGCATCAAGTCGGCAAACATCTCGAAACCCTGCCGGGCAGCCTCGGCAATCAGGTCCTCGCGTCCCTGAAAGTGCCTGTATACCGCTGCAGGCGTTACACCCGCGGTCTTTGCGGCCTCGGAAAGGGTAAAGCCTGTTGGACCTTTTTCTTCGATCAGCGACAGGGCGGCCTCGATCAGGGCTTGCTTGAGATTGCCGTGGTGATACCCGCGTTTCGCCATGCCTGTGTCATGAGCCTTTTTGTTTAAGTTCTGGGGAACCAAGACATAATCCACGTCTGCCGGTTCGTCCAACCCCTGGCATCAATGGAGCGCGAAAATGTCATCACGCTTCCAACACCTCGGGTCCGCCGCAAATCAGTGGATCGATCTTGCCAATAGCCTTCTTGTCTTTTTCATCATATTCCAGCGCGTGCAAAACAGTTCGTATTGCCGCGATGCGGGCGCGTTTTTTGTCGTCTGAGCGAATGATGGTCCAAGGGCAAAGGTCTGAGTGACTGCGGGTCAGAGTTTCCGAGATCGATTGCGTGTACTCGTCCCACTTACCAAGCCCCGCAATGTCGATTGGGCTGAGTTTCCATTGCTTTAGCGGATCTGTCTCACGTGCCAGAAAGCGGTTGAGTTGTTCCGCGCGCCCGACGTTAAGCCAGAATTTGAACAGTTTGATCCCGTCATTCACCAGTCCGGTTTCAAGCGGCAGAACTTGCCTGAAAAAACGTTCGCGTTCTTCGGGTTCGCAAAAACCAAAGACGTTTTCGACCACACCGCGGTTGTACCAGCTGCGGTCAAAGAACACGATTTCGCCTGCCGCAGGCAGGTGTTGAACGTAACGTTGGAAGTACCATTGGCTGCGTTCGGTGTCGGAGGGTTTGCTCAGCGCCACGTTGCGGGCGCCGCGCGGATTTAGGTTCTCGCGAAAGCGCTTGATTGTACCGCCTTTTCCGGCGGCATCGCGGCCTTCGAAAATGATCGCGACGCGGTTGCCCGTTTCCCTGACCCAGGATTGCATTTTGACCAACTCGATCTGCAGCAAATCCATTTCTTTTTCGTAATCCTTACGCTTCATTCTTTCTTCGTAAGGATAGGTCAGGTTCAGGATGTCGTCTTTCTTGGCGTTTTCAATGGCTGATCGCACCTCTTTCGGGGCGTCCTTGCGGAAATACATTTCAATGGAACCTTTGTCCGAACGGGCCATTAGCTACCTCGCCATAAAATCCATATCCTACTATGGATTAGCTGGCAGTTTAACGCAAACCCGCTCGCTCGGCGGCGCGATCGATTGCTGAAGCAACCTCGGGGGCGGCCACAACCTGCGGCATGTGACCAATATCCGGAAGCTCGATCAGTTCCGCGTCAGGGATTTGGTCGACCAGTTGTTCTGCATGCCATGCAAATTTGACAGTGGTGTCAGCCGTTCCGTGGACGACCTCTGTCGGTACGGAAATTTCGCCATAGCGGGGTTGCAGGGCGCGGACCTCGTCCAACAGATTGGCCCGCTGCTTGGCATTGGCATGCATCGAGGCACGCCGCATTGTCAGGCCGGGGCCGAAATGCTGTGAATATCCTTCGGGTGCCGTCTGCGGGGCAAAGACCTCGTCCAGCGCTTGTTCCACGTACCATTCAGGGACAAATGCGGTGATCAGGGGCAGGGCCAGCGTATTGCCTGCCTCAGTCGACGCTAGCTTGTTGAAGCTATCCAGAGGCGTCTCCCACGGGATCGCAGCCGGTGCGATCAAAACAAGGGCAGAAATGTTGTCGGGCCGGGTGACCGCCCAAGCCAGCGATACGGACCCGCCATAGCTTTGCCCCGCAACAATAGGTTTTTCGGCCCCTAATTGGGCTGCAGCCTTTTGCAGGATTAACGCTTGTTCTTCAATGGTTTCGCCGTCCGAATTGAAGCTGTCGCTATAGCCCAGACCGGGTCGGTCGAATACGATCACACGGAAGTTCTCGGCCAAGATCGGTGCAAGAGAAAAAGTCATGTCACGGGTGTTACCGCTGGACCCGTGGATCAGAACCACATTGGGGCCGTCGCCCATGACCACCGCATGGACGGCGATACCGTCGACCATCACCATTTCACCCTCAGGAGGGAAACGAGCCTCAGCCGCAGCTTCGTTCTGTGCTGCGCGCCAGACGGTCAGCAGGATCAGACCCGATAAAACGAGGCCAAGGAATATCAAAACTTTAATGACCAACGTCTTCCATGTTGAACGGTGTGGACTGGTAAATCTCATTGATCCAGTTGCCGTACAGCAGATGCGCATGGCTGCGCCATCGGTTTTGCGGCGGTTGTGATGGATCGTCGTCTGGATAGTAGTTCATCGGCACGTTGATGGGGGTCCCGTTCGAGACATCGCGATCATATTCCTGCTTCAACGTATCACTGTCATATTCGAAATGGTTAAAGATATAGATCGCACGATGCGAGGGGTCCTCGACCAGACAGGGGCCGACCTCATCGCTGCCCAACAATGTCGTCAGGCCAGGCGCGCTGTTGATCTCAGATTGGTTCATTGTGGTCCAGCGGCTGACAGGGATCACGCAATCATCAGAAAAACCGCGTAAAAACGGGGAAGAAGGAGCCAGATTCTGGTGCCGATAGCAACCAAACGCCTTGGCATCGAGCGCCTGTTTGTCGATGCCGTGGAAATGGTTGATCATCGCCATTCCACCCCAGCAAACGCCAAAGGTGGAATGGACGTTCGTCTGAGTCCATTCGAATACTTCGGTCATCTCGTCCCAATAGGTGACGTCATCGAACTCCAGATGCTCGATCGGCGCGCCCGTGATGATCAGGCCGTCGAATTTCTGATCCTTTACCTCTTGGAACGGTTGGTAGAACTCGGCCATGTGATCGGCGGCGGTGTTCCTGGTGCGATGTTCGGTCATGCGGATCAGCGACAGGTCGATCTGCAGAGGCGTGGCACCAATCAGACGCGCGAACTGGTTTTCGGTCTGAATCTTCTTGGGCATCAGATTCAGCAATCCGATCCGCAAGGGGCGGATGTCCTGACGCATTGCCTGATCCGCAGCCATGACCATGACGCCCTCTTTGGTGAGAACGTCGTAAGCGGGCAGGTCGGAAGGGATCTTGATCGGCATTAGGTGCAAGCCTTTGGAGTTACTGTGTAGAGGCGGTAATTAAGCCCGGTTTGTCCGGGTCTCAAGGGTGCGTTCGATCAACTCATCGAAATCACCCGCATCGCGGACCTTGTGCATGTCATCAGCGGTGACTGTGACACCCCAATTGTCCGCCATGGCCTGATAGCGCGGTTGGCGGTGGGCCAAGGCACGGGCATAGGTCCAGCGGATAAAGGCGTCCGGGTCGACGTCCTCGGGTGCGTAACCATGTTCGGTGAGGTATTCGTCCCAGACCCGGGTCAGAAACTCTGCCTGATAGGACATCGGCTTGGGGGCCTTATCGAAACGGCGGATCAGTTCTGCAGTGTGATCCTCATCGCCCTTAATCCAGATCATCAAGGTTTGGCGGGACAGCTCGGACAAGACATGATCAGCCGGGTCCTCAGGATCGACCCATTCGCAAATTGACCCGCCGGTATCACAGATGAAGTTCGGGTATTGATACAAACGCTTGGCGCGGTCGATGAAATACTCGGTGTCCAACAGGGCGTGGATCTCAGCAAGGCGGAACTGTTCCTGCCTACGACGATATTCAGTAAGCTCAAGCCCGCCGTGCGCCGGGTTGCCCGGTTTGCCCAGATAGGTCGCAACCGGTGTCAGGTTTTCGAACGAGATATTTGAGCCGATATAGATCGAATCCGACAGCAACAGGTCGCGCAGGAATGGAACTTTCATCGCCTCGGCCTTGGCGTTGTCGATGATGTATTCGCCCATGTACCGGGTGCCGATGCGGTAGTCGATCGAGTAGTGGAACCAGTCCCCGGAATCGCGCAGCACGTTCGACACATAGGTCTTACCCAGCCCAGACATGCCGAAGAACAGCACTTTTTTCCGGGCCGCTTCGCGCCAGTCCTTTGCCGAGCTGTAGATCATTGTCCGCTGTCCCTTTTTCTGACCTAGCTAAAACGGGCAGGGGGCGGCGTCAATCACGTGAGCGGGACCAGTTCAGAATCAACAACCCGATCGCCAGCACGGCAAAGCCCAAAAAGGCCTGCGGCGGTAAGGTTTCGTCGCGCACCAGTGTGCCTAAAACGATGGCGACTGGCGGTATGACAAGCGTTACTAACATCAGGTTTCCGGCCCCGGCCATGGCAAGAACGCGGTAGTACAGCAAGTACGCTCCGGCTGTTGCGATCAGGGCGTAATAGGCAATGGCCGCCCACGAGATCGCCGGCAAGTTCAAAACGGGAAGCCCGTCGACCACGAGGGAAACAGGCAAAATTAGAATGGTTGAGCCGGTCAGCATGCCAGCTGCGGCAACTATGGGAGACAAGCCAGACAACTTGATTCTGGCCCAGGCGCTGGCCAACGCGTAAGAAACTGTTCCTGCGATGATTGCCAGTTGGGCAACGCTTTGAAGGTTGAAAGTCGCGAAATTCTTGAGGCCAATTGCAATTGCTACACCCAGAAACCCCAGACCGACGCCCACACCACGAGCAAGGGTCAACCTCTCGTCCTTGAAAAACATAGCGGCGATCAGGACGCCGAAGACGGCGGTTGCTGCATTCAGGATCGAGGTCAGGCCAGTTTCGATGTAAAGCTGCCCCCAAGCCATAAGCGAGAATGGGATGGCATTGTTCAACAACCCCATCATCAGGAATGCGCCCCAGATGCGCGGACTGGTAGGAACACTCAGCTTTTTAACCCAGACAACGATCCACAACGCCAGCATCGCCCAGAATACGCGGTGCAGAACCGAGGTCATGACGGGGATCGTGTCCAATGCGACGCGGATCGAGATAAAGGATGCGCCCCAGATCACGCCCAGAAGCAACAGTTCGGCCCAAGCCCTTGGAGACAGGTGTTTTTGAGGTTCCATAGCCCGTTCTCGCATTCCCCAAGGCGATGTTCGACCCGAAACTTGCGCAAAGAAAAACCCCGCCGAAAGTGGCGGGGTTTTTGTAGTTGGTTCGGTCGGCGGGATCAGTTCAGCGTGTAAGTGAGCTGAAGGCCGACGCTCCATGCCGAGTTGCCCGAGAATTCGCCACCTGTTGTGGTGGTCGCGTCTCCGATGTCGGTATAGCGGATGCCGCCAGAAATCTGAGCCTGCTCGAAGGAGTATGTACCACCTACGCCAAGGCTCCAGAAACCGTCGGTGGGGCCGAGGTTCGAAACAGCAGAACCCGAGGACGTTTCATAGCCCGCAGAGATCGCGCCAGAAAACTCTTCGGTGAACTTGTAGCCAAGACCCAGTGTGTAGGTGAAGGTGTCGTCCGCGTAATCAACCAGGTTCTGTTGCGCAGCGGCAGTATAAACCGGCGGTGCCAGAACTGTCTGTGGCCAGTCAACCCAGCGGATCGAGCCGAACAGCAGCGTTTTTGGTGCCACACCGGTCTGGAAGTCCAGATTCACCGATTGAGGCGTCACAACTTCGGTTTCGGTCTGTGCAGTCACAAGCGCCGCCGGGATGGGGGGGACGCGATTGATGGATTCTGTCGAGTCGAAATCGTGCGTGATTTTTGAGTTGTAGGTCAAAGCAACGCGCGCGGCGATGTCAGGGCGTTCCCAGGCGACACCGACAACATAGCCGAAGTCGATCTCAGAACCGGATTCAAATTCATATCCGGCAACAACCGGAACAGCGACGTTTGCCTTGGCCCGCTGGGCGCGAATGCCGCCGATGGCGCTGAAGCCGCCGTCAAACTTGTAACGCACCAGAGCAGTGATCGCGTCAACATCTGCCTTTGCGCGCAGAACGTCGGTGCGACCGCCGGCAGCGGCTGCGGGGTTCTGCGAGAGCGGATAGTTCGATGGATACTCAACATCGGCACCGTACGGCTCGTCGTAGATGAGCGCAAAGTCCAACCGATCGGTAAACGAATGTTTGTATGCCAGGTGTGGTGTCCAAAAGCTTTTGGCGATGTTTCCGGAATCAACACCGTTCTGTTCGCCGCTCACGTCGGGGTTTGCATAACCCAAACGGAACTGCACGACAGAACCCTCCTCAAATAGAATGTTGACGCCTTGGCCGCTGCGATCAAGACCGCCTGCGTAAGCACCGGTTGCGCCAACGCATACCGCACACGCCTGTAGAAGCGCTTTTTTCATTAGTTCCTCCCTCTAGGTCTCCTGAAGGTCAGCGCCTGTTGAACTGTGGTGCGGGCTGACCTGCATTGTGGTGCTCGTTATTTTCTTGAGCTTTACCTTATCGTCAACTGGTGACCGTGCGTTACTTGTGTTGAGTGTCGCGTAGAGGTGTTGCCAAACTGTTACGATTCTCGGCGTGAACGTTTAGGAAGATACCTGCGAAAATTACCGCAGCGCCTAATAGGGTCCATTGGTCCAGCGGTTCGTGATACAGAACCATGCCGACGACGGCGATTGTGGGTAGGCGGGCAAAGTCAAACGGCACCACCACGGTTGCCGGGGCGATGGCAAGCGCGTTTGTGATGCAGTAGTGCGCCAGCAGCCCGGCCAGTCCCACCAGTAACAAAAACGGAGCTGTGCTTGCCGAGGGCAGGGTGATTTGTCCGTCGATACCCGATGCGACCAGCCCCAGCACGGCTTGCATTACTGTCAGCCAGAACATGATGCATCCGATGCTGGCAAAACGAGTGAGGGACTTTGTCGATATCGTTGTTAAGGCGAAGAAAATAGCGGACATAGCAGCGGTCATCACACCTGCACTGAGAGGCACGGTGCCCGGCCGGGCGACCAGTAGAATTCCGGCAAATCCGATCAGCGCCGATAACATGCGCACGGTCGTCAGGCGCTCTTTCAATAGAAGTGGAGACAGCAGTATGACCCATATGGGCTGGGTAAACTCCAGCGCAAACACCTGTGCCAACGGAATGACGCTGACCGCATAGAACCAGAGGTTTTGCCCGGTGAAATGCAATACGTTCCGGATGCCGTGCAAGCCGATCCGTTCGGTCGAAACCTGGTGCCACTTTCGAGTCAGAGTCAGGATCAGGGCGACCACGCAGATGCCGACGAGGCTGCGGTAGAACATGATTTCGAACGTGTCGTGGGTCACGCTCAGTTCACGGCCAGCGATTGCCATAGCTGAAAATGAGGCAATTGCCCCTGTCATCCAAAGTGCGGCTTTGACTAGATGACTCGGTGAGCGCGTCAAAACGGTAATACCTGAACACAACCGGGCGTGATGGCCAGACGCCGGCTCCGGTCGGGCAAATTCCGCGTTAGACGTAAGAGCATGGATTGAGCCTATCGGTTGTTGCGGAAAAGATAGTCCTGCTGGTTCAGGGCGGTTTCCAATTTGTAGCCAACGGAGCCCAGAAATCCCTGCAGTCGATCCAGGTCCCGGCACTCGATCAACATAAAATCAAAGCGAAACCGGTCATGATCAATCCCCTTCAGAACATTCAGTTCCGCCCCTTCGACATCCAGAGACAGCAGGTTTATTCTGCTGGGGGCTTCAGCCTCGATGAGAATTTCGTTGAGCGGGCGCGCGACCGCGCCGAAAGAGAAACTGACCTCGGTTTCTTTCATATGTAGCTGGGCATTCTTTAAATGCTCGCTTCGATCCGCAAGGGCTAATTCCTGTCCGACACTGACGCTCATCAGGTTTGCGTAAACCATCTCGATCAGACGATCGGGAAATCCGAATTCGACGCAGGCATTGCAAAAAACCTTGCTCCGACTTCCGCGTAGAGAGAAACATTTAAGGAAGTTATGCGGTGCCGGTTCGATCAGGACACCCTGCCATCCCCGCTCTTTCTCGAAATAGTAGGTGTTGGATTGCGTGACGCCGTCATTGGCCCCGAGTTCCACAAAGGAACCGTTGTCGAAATCCAGATAGGGCTCAAGCTTCTGATCCAGAGCGTTCAGCCCATAATATCTGGTATTTTGTGGGTTGAGATGCTTTGAAACCGAATTTCTGATCTTGTTGAGTATTTTCACAACGCCCATCCTATCGTGTGTCGGCGGCATCGCATCCGCAGCGTCCTAGCTGTCGTCGGCGCTCAGAATGCCCAGCCCACCTATAGGGGCCAAAGGTTTCTTTCTCGGCAGTTGCCGCGATGGATTGAGATAGGCCGATGTGGTCCATGTATAGGAATTTATCGGGCCGAAGCCGTTAAAATCGCATCTGTTCCAGCCTGTGGCCTCGTCCAGCAAGGCGATGCAGTCCGGGTGCCTGTCCGAATTGTCGAACACAATCATTGTCGGATCTATCCGTTTCTGCTGGAACTGTTCCCGAACAAATCTGGCGCAGGCGTTGCGATAGCGCCCATCGATGACGACGATATCGGCATTTCGTATTTCATCGCGTTCAACATATTGCGCTTCTTCCCGCTCGAAGAAATAGGTGAAATGCGGTTTGTCGGCGAGAGAAGCAGAAATCTTGTCAAACCAGCCTTTGTCGTTTTCGACCGACGTTACCTCTGCACCTGCATTCAGATAGTAGATCGAAGAGTTCCCGCTGCCATATTCCAGAACGCGAACGCCGTTCAGATCGAAGCTGTCCAGGTATTCGATGGCCGGATATGTGTACCACGGGATTTCACGGCCCTCACCATCGCGGCAGTCCCAGTTTTCTATGGAATTGTATTGGCCATAAGTTTCACCCAGAATCCGGTAGGTTTTGACCTGTTCCAGTGACGCTTTCGACGCACGTTTCAGGACCTTTCGCAATATCCAGAAATGGGTGTTCGTCATGAAGGCCCCTCGCTGATGAAAGTGGATTAAGTGTTCTCAACGCGCACAATTGACACAAACTGGCGTCTATTCCCACTCAATCGTGCCCGGAGGTTTCGAGGTGATGTCATAGGTACAGCGATTGATGCCCTTGACTTCGTTGATGATCCGCGTAGCCGTTTCGCCTAGGAATTCGTGGCTGAATGGATAATAGTCAGCCGTCATACCATCCACCGATGTCACCGCACGCAGGGCGCAAGCGTAGTCATAAGTGCGCCCGTCGCCCATGACGCCAACAGTACGCACGGGCAGGATGGCAACAAAGGCTTGCCAGATGTCATCGTACAGACCGTGCTTGCGAATCTGGTCGATATAGACCGCATCCGCTTCGCGCAGGATATCCAGCTTTTCGCGGGTGATCTCACCGGGGCAGCGAATCGCCAGACCGGGACCGGGGAAGGGGTGGCGGCCAATAAAGCTCTGCGGCAGGCCCAGTTCGCGGCCTAGGGCGCGAACCTCGTCCTTGAACAGCTCGCGCAATGGTTCGACCAGTTTCAGGCCCATTTTCTCTGGCAGTCCGCCAACGTTGTGGTGCGATTTGATCGTGACCGAGGGGCCGCCCGAGAAGGACACCGATTCAATGACGTCCGGATACAGCGTGCCTTGCGCCAGAAACTCTGCACCATCGATGGTGTCAGCGTGTTTCTGGAACACGTCGATGAACAGCTTGCCGATAATCTTGCGCTTGGTCTCGGGGTCGCTTTGACCTTCGAGTTCACCAAGGAACAGATCGCTTTCGTTCGCGTGGATCAGCTGGATGTTGTAATTATCGCGGAACATGCCGACGACTTCTTCGGCCTCGTTCTTGCGAAGCAAGCCATGGTCCACGAATACACAGGTCAGCTGATCGCCGATTGCCTCGTGGATCAGGATCGCCGCGACCGAGCTGTCGACACCACCGGACAGACCGCAAATGACCTTTTTGTCGCCGACCTGCTCGCGGATCTTTTCGATCATTTGTTCGCGATAGGCACCCATGGTCCAATCGCCCTTGAACCCGGCAAGTTTGACGAAATTTTCATACAGCTTTGCACCCTTCGGGGTGTGGTGCACCTCGGGGTGGAACTGAACCGCGTAGAAATGACGGTCGCTGTCCGCTGTAATCGCATAAGGCGCGTTGGGTGAGGTGCCGTAAACGGTGAAGCCGGGCGCGATTTCGCTGACATGGTCGCCGTGGCTCATCCAGACCTGCTCGTCACCGTCCGAAAACCAGCCTTCCAAAATATCCAGCTTTGCCTGCGGGGTGACAAACGCACGCCCGAACTCGGCCGTGCCGTGTCCGCTTTCAACTTTGCCGCCCAGCTGGTGCATCATCACCTGTTGGCCGTAACAGATACCAAGGATTGGAACGCCGTAGTCAAATATCTCTTGCGGTACACGGGGCGAACCCTCACGTGTCACGCTGTCAGGACCGCCCGAGAATATCACGGCCTTGGGGGCCATTTCCCGCACAAAGTCCATCGTGACTTTTTGATATGGGTGGATTTCGCAATAGACATTCAGCTCGCGTAGGCGGCGCGCAATAAGCTGCGTAACCTGGCTGCCGAAGTCGATGATCAGAAGGCGGTCATGGGTGTCTTGGGTCATGGTTGGCTATTAGGTCGCAAGGCTTGCATGTGCAAGCGCTATGACGTCATTTGTGCAATTGAGCCTCAGGATAAAACAGAAAGAGCGCGAGATGCCCGAGATCGTACTACGCCGCGCAAGTGCTGCTGATACCGAAGCGGTCACAACCTGCATTGCGGTGGCCTATGCGGAGGCATTGCGCGATATTCCTGATCTGCCCGATGTCACGGACGGCGTTGGCGACGACATCGCCGCGCATCAGGCCTGGGTTGCCACGAAGGATGAAGACATCGTCGGGTTTATTGTTTTCGACAGGGTCGATTCTGCGATGATGATCTTTAACCTTGCCGTCTCGCCCAAGGCACAAGGGGCAGGGTTGGCGAGGCGGTTGATCGAATTAGCTGAACAAGAAGCCAACGGAACGGGCGCCACTAAGCTCAGGTTGCGAACGCACAAATTGATGCAAGCGACAGTCTCCATGTACCTCTACTTGGGGTGGCACGAGAAAGAGGTGAGCGGAAAGACCATCCTGATGGAGAAGGAACTTGAGTGACCAGAGCAAGTGCCTGACGGTTTTGGTTTATGCAGATGTCGCTTTTCCCCCTATAGCGCCGTAAATTAGATGCATTGCCCCAAATGCTTGCTGTAACAAACTGATCAAACCAACCAATAGACGGGATCTTCTCATGGCAGAGGCAAACACCCGGCGTCGGGCAAGAGGTGGCGGTGGCGCCGCCCGCCGGGCCGAACGTACCGCGGTTCGCATCGAAACGGCGAAATACATCGAACGGAATATTCCGAACTTCGAGGTTCTCAACGAAGAAGCGTTGGAAATCATCGAAACCAATGCGGAGACCATTCTGGCCGAAGTCGGCGTGAACTTTGTCGACAACCCAGCCGCGTTGCAGCGCTGGAAAGATGTTGGCGCCGATGTCGATGGTGAACGCGTCCGCATTCCGCGTGGTCTGGCACGTCAGCTGATCAAAACCGCGCCCAGCGAATTCACGCAGCATGCCCGTAACCCCGAGAAATCGGTTGTCATCGGTGGCCGCAATCTGGTTCTGGCCCCGGTGTACGGCCCACCCTTTGTGCGGGACGCACAAGGTGGCCGTCGCTATGCGAACATGGAAGATTTCAACAAGTTCGTGAAACTGGCGTATATGTCCAAGTGGTTGCACCATTCGGGCGGGACCGTGTGCGAGCCGACAGATATTCCGGTGAACAAGCGTCACCTGGACATGCTGATGGCGCACATGACCTTGTCGGACAAGCCGTTCATGGGCTCGGTCACCGATCCCAGCCGTGCGCAGGATTCGGTTGAGATGTGTGAGATTCTGTTCGGCAAAGAGTTCGTTCAGGAAAACACAGTGATGACCTCGCTGACCAACATCAACTCGCCGATGACCTTCGACGACGTGATGATGGGCGCGCTGGAAGTTTATGCGAAGAACAATCAGGCCTGCATCATCTCGCCCTTTATCGTGGGTGGTGCGATGGCGCCGGTTTCGATTGCAGGGACATTAACGCAGGTTCTGGCCGAAGTTCTGGCTGGTGTCGCGTATAGCCAGATCATCCGTCCGGGTGCGCCAGCGATTTTCGGTGCCTTTGTGTCATCGATCGATATGAACTCTGGCGCGCCGACATTTGGTACGCCCGAGGCTTCGATGGTTACCTACGGTGCGGGCCAGCTGGCGCGACGTCTGAACCTGCCGTTCCGCTCGGCCGGGTCGTTCTGCGGCTCGAAATTGCCTGATGCACAGGCGGCTTATGAGACCGCAAACTCGTTGAACATGGGGCTAATGGCTGGCGTGAACTTCATGCTGCACTCCTGCGGCTGGCTTGAAGGCGGTCTTGTTGCAGACTTCGAAAAGTTCGTCATGGATGCCGACCAGTTGGGCGTTCTGCACGGTCTGGCCAAGGGCGTGGCCTATGATGAAAACGCGCAGGCGATGGATGCGATCCGCGAAGTTGGCCCGGGCGGTCACTATCTGGGCTGTGCCCACACGCAGGCGAATTTTAAAGAAGCGTTCTGGAAGTCCGAGGTTCTGGATTACAAACCCTTTGAGACTTGGGAAGACGAAGGCGGGCGCGACACACGTCAACTGGCCACGTCGCGGGTCGAGCATCTGCTGGCCAACTACCAACAACCGCAACTCGACCCCGCCGTCAACGAAGCATTGAACGCATACGTGGCGGAAAAGAAAGCATCCATGCCGGATGCCTTCACCTGATCATTGATACTGCGTGGCGCGACTGGCTTTGAACAGTTGCGCCTCGCCCAATAGCGCAATCAGCAGGTCCAGATGGCGGACCAGCGAATAGGCGGCGTCTTCGTCCAGTCTTTGGGCGTTTACCTCTCGTTCCAATTCCAACAGACGAACCAATGCAGACCCTGTGCCGGGCAGTGATCCGTATCCCAGAACACGTTGAAGATGCCGGTCCCGATCATACTCCTGCGCCCCAATTTTTGCGGCCCGAGCCAACAGGCGTGGGCGGCGGAGCGTTGTAATCATGGTCATCAGGTCCTGCATTTCGTTGATCCCTTGGTTGAACAGAAGATAGCCATTTGTCACACAACTTAAGCGAGTGTTGCCTTGTGTGGGTTCCCTCCGAACTCTGACTTCATGAGTGTTTATGATTTTGAATCAAATCTGGTTGTTGTCTGCCCCGGTTAACGAACGAGTAACGAAAGCGGCTCTAGTTAGAATTGGTTAACACATTCACCGGGGGCGATTGAGAACCGATTGTTTTGTCGACGAGGGCAAGTAACTATGCAAGAAAACATGGCTTTCACCATTCCGGCGTGGGTGCCTGAAGGGGCGCAGAGATACCTGGCGCATACCGAAACCGGTCAATCGATCCGCGACATCGCGCGATCCGTGGGGTGCCATGCGTCAACCATACTCAGACAGATCCGACGTATTGAAATGCGCCGGGACGATCCATTGGTGGATGCTGCTCTGCAAGCGCTGGCAGAGGACCATTTCACGGATCAACAGGGGCGTGCTGGGTCCCTGAACGAGCCTTTGGGGATTCAGGCTAACGATGCAGCAAGCAAGGACGATGAGTTTAACCGCGAAGCTCTTAGAATACTGCGACGCCTTTGCGAAACCGGCGCGGTTCTGGCTGTGGCGGAAGAGATGGACAAGGCTGTGGTCGTTCGGGACACCGGCGACAGCGGGACCGCAAGAACTGCGGTCGTCGATTGCACGATTGCACAAGCGCTGGCTCTGAATGATTGGATATCCTGCGAAAATCCCGGACGTATTTCCCGGTATCGCATCTCTTCCTCCGGGCGGTCGGCCTTAAGCCAACTGATCGCCGAGGCCGAGAACAAAGCCCGCGCCAGAAACGAGTTCGGCATGGCCGAGGCGCAATCGCCGTTTCAGGCGCATGGCGAACAAAGACAGGACAGGTCGTCGCACGGCGCCAGACGTATTCGGTACAGTGCTGCCGAAAGTCCGCTGATTGCGTTGGCGCGCAGGCGGGACAAGGACGGAAAGCCCTTTCTCGACGAAACTCTGGTCGGCGCTGGCGAACGGCTGCGCGAAGACTTTGAACTGTCGCAGATCGGTCCGCAGGTTGCCCAAAACTGGGATCACTTTCTAACGGCCGGGGGGCGGGGAAGTTTCGCAAATGGAACGTATGCAGGCCAGGGATCGTCAGACGCGCGCGCTCGGGTTGAACGTGCCCTGTCGGATCTGGGACCGGGGTTAAGCGACGTGGCACTGCGGTGCTGCTGTTACCTTGAGGGGCTCGAATTAGCCGAAAAACGCATGGGGTGGTCGGCGCGTTCCGGGAAGATCGTGTTGCGCATCGCCCTGCAACGTCTAAAGCGCCATTACGAAGATCAAGCAGAGAAAACTCGCCTGATTGGGTAGAAATTCCATAATTCGCAGTTGAGGTTTCAGGGGGTAGTGATAGGAATTGCCTATGAATTTTACCCTCAGACAGCTTCAGTATTTCAATGCGGTGGCAGATCAGCGTAATTTTGGTCGTGCGGCGCAGGTCTGCCATGTCTCACAACCCGCGCTGTCGGTTCAAATCAAAGCGTTAGAAGAGACCTTGGGCGGGCCGCTGTTCGAACGTCAGGCCCGCGACATACTGCTGACGCCGTTGGGGCGCGACGTGCTGGACTACGCCCGTCAGGTGCTAGGCGCGGCAGACAGGCTGGACCAGTTCGCAAAGGATCATTCCGTTGGGCATCGGTCGTTGGCAATTGGGATCATTCCGACGATCGCGCCTTATCTTTTGCCTGGTGTGCTTGCCGGGCTGCGCACGGCAGATGTCTCCTTGCGGGTGCAGATCCGCGAAGCACGGACTGAGCGCTTGCTGGCCATGCTGCGGGCCGGGGAAATCGATGCCGGTGTGATGGCCTTGCCGGCCGGTGGAAGCGAATTGTTCGAATTGCCGCTTTTCGAGGATCGCTTTCTGCTTGCCGGAAGCGCGGGGCGGCTTGGGACAGTACACTCAGACCCGGATGCCTTGCGCCCGGTGGATCTGCAGACCGCGCAGTTGATGTTGCTGGATGACGGGCATTGCCTGACGGATCAGGCGCTTGAGGTCTGTGGTCAGGACAGGAGCAGCGGTTTGATCAATATGGGGGCGTCCTCATTGGCGACTCTGTCGCGACTGGTTGCCGAAGGGTTTGGTCTGACACTCATGCCTGAACTCGCGGCGCGCTCGGAAACCGAAGCTGTTCCGGGGCTCAAGCTCATGCGGTTCGGGGCACCGCAGCCTGCGCGGACGGTGGGGTTGGTCCGGCGCCTTTCGACGGGACATGAAGACTGGTTCGACAGTCTTGCGGAAGTCATCCGGCGTGTTGGCGATGATATCGTAACCGCGACCCGCCATTAAAAAAGGCCCGCCAGAGGCGAGCCTTTGATACGTCAGCCTGACAATTGTTATGCCAGTGCCGGTTCTTTGGCTTCTTCCAGATGCTTCATCAGGGTTTCCGGGGACGAAACGCCATAGGGATCTTCTGGGCCGTTGTCCATCAGGCCAGGCTCTTCGAACCAAGCTTCGACCACGCCATCGGTTACGATGGCAGCGTAGCGCCACGAACGCATGCCAAAGCCCAAGTTTTCCTTGTCGACCAGCATGCCCATTTTGCGGGTAAATTCGCCCGAACCGTCAGGGATGACTTTGACGTTTTTCAGGCCCTGATCCTGTGCCCATTTGTTCATGACAAAGCTGTCATTCACGGACATGCAGTAGATTTCATCGATGCCCTTGGCAGTGAAATCAGCATAGCCGTTTTCGAAACCGGGCAGTTGGTAGGTCGAGCATGTGGGCGTAAACGCACCGGGCAGGGAAAACAGGATGACGCGCTTGCCTGCGAAGTAATCCGCGGTTGTTGTGTCTTCCCAACGGAACGGGTTGGATCCTTCGATTGCTTCGTCGCGGACACGGGTGTGGAAGGTAACGGAAGGCAGTTTTGCGCCGGTTTTCATCTACGGGCTCCTGTGATTCACATTAGAATTAATGGTGACCTAAAACAGTTCTAAACCGTCTTCAACGCCAGAAATGCTGCAATTGCGATATATCTTTAAGTGACAGTAAACGATATTAAATCTGCCTTGAGTGTTTGAAGTGCGGGGCCGTATTCTGCGAGTGCAAACCTGACGTGCATGGCGGGTATACCCGGGTGGCATAGTCTGCGCGGGCGTATTATGTTAGGGCAAAGCAAATTGACCCAAAGTCAGGAAAGCCAGCCGTGCGTGATCTGAAGATCCCAGAACAACGTCATCCCGAAAAAGCGCATCGTCCAGACAATGCGCAGCCCAAAAAGCCCAAGTGGATACGCGTCAAGGCCCCCGGCGGAAAGGGTTATGCCGAGACGCACAAGATCATGCGCGAGAATAATTTGGTCACTGTCTGTGAAGAGGCCGGATGCCCAAATGTTGGCGAATGCTGGAGCCAGGGCCACGCTACCATGATGATCATGGGCGAGATCTGCACGCGCGGCTGTACCTTCTGTAACATTGCAACGGGACGTCCGGAGTCGTTGGATGCGTTTGAACCAGGGCGTGTGGCACATGCGGTCGAAAAGCTGGGTTTGAACCACGTCGTGATCACATCCGTTGACCGCGACGATCTGAAAGACGGCGGTGCCGATCATTTCGCGCAGACGATACGCGCGGTGCGGCACCGGTCGCCGAAGACGACCATTGAAATCCTGACACCTGATTTCCTGAAATGTGACTCTTCCGTGCTTGAGACTGTCGTCGAGGCCAAGCCGGACGTGTTCAACCACAATCTGGAAACCGTACCTGGCCTGTACCTCGAAGTGCGTCCCGGTGCGCGCTATTTCCACTCGCTGCGGCTGTTGCAGCGCGTCAAAGAGCTGGACCCGTCAATCTTTACCAAATCGGGAATCATGGTTGGATTGGGTGAGAATGAGCAAGAAGTTCGGCAGGTCATGGATGACATGCGCGCCGCCGATATCGACTTTCTAACCATCGGTCAGTATCTGCAGCCCACGCCCAAACACCATGGTGTGGATCGGTTCGTGACGCCGGAAGAATTCGCATCCTATGAAAAGGCAGCTTATGGAAAAGGGTTCCTGATGGTGTCCGCGACGCCTCTGACCCGGTCGTCTTACCACGCGGGGGATGACTTTTCCCGGTTGCGTGAGGCTCGCCAGAAAAAGCTGGAACAGGGGTGACACCCGAAGCGCACGCGCGGCTGACACGCCTGCGCCACGACCTGCATCAATATCCCGAACTTTCCGGGGACGAGCGTGAGACTGCTGCCCGTATGACAGAGCTTTTGCGGGGATTCGGTGCGGACCGTGTGCTTACCGGATTGGGGGGGCATGGCGTTGCCGCGGTTTTTGACAGTGGGCAGGCTGGGCCAACCGTAGGTATCCGGTGCGAATTGGATGGGCTGCCGATTCAAGAACTTGGCACGCACCCCTATGTGTCGAAGGTTCCGGGCAAAGGGCATCTGTGTGGCCATGATGGGCACATGGCGATGGTGCTTGGCGTTGCCGAAGACTTGGCACGCCACCGCCCCCAAAAGGGTCGGGTGGTATTGATCTTTCAACCGGCTGAGGAAACCGGGCAGGGCGCTATCGCCTTTCGCGCGGACCCCCAATTCGCGCAAATCGCGCTGGACTATGTGTTCTCTTTGCACAACCTGCCGGGGTTGGAACTTGGTGCAGTTGAGTTGTGTCAGGGTTCGGCCAATTGCGCCTCGCGCGGGATGAAAATTATCCTGACCGGCAAGACATCCCATGCGGCTGCGCCTCAGGATGGGATTTCCCCGGCTGAGGCGATGTCCGAACTTGTTTCGAAGCTGGCGGGTTTAGGCGCAGGCGGCGCGTTGGATGCCGATTTTGCGCTGACAACTGTGACGCATGCTCGTTTGGGAGAGCCGACTTTCGGCGTCGCTCCGGGGCAGGCCGAGATCTGGGTGACCTTGCGCACCGTTTCAGACGCCCGGATGCAAACGCTGATCACCGAGGCCGAGGCGCTGGCGCGCCGCGCCGCATCCGCCGACAGTCTGGAGTTTGAGATCACCTATGACGATGTCTTCGAGGCCTGCGTCAATCACCGCGACGCGGTGAGCATCATCGCAACGGCCTGCGCCGAGCGTGGAGTAGCGTGCCATTCAACAGAGACGCCGCAAAAGTTCTCAGAAGATTTCGGGCAATTTGGGAAAGGCGCGAAAACGGCTATGTTCTGGCTGGGGTCGGGGCAGGATCATCCGCAATTGCATAACCCTGACTATGATTTCCCAGACGCACTTATCCCGGTAGGAGTAGACGTATTTGTTGCCGCAATTCGATCACTTAATGGCTGAAACTTCAGTTTACGAGATCGCTCACTATTCCAACGGCATCAATGACTGTCTTAGTGTCATCTGATATCGACAGGATTTCGTCATCCACGCGAATATATCGCTGACCGGCGGGTAGGGGCTTCAACTTCCAGCCGTCCAGGTCATCAAGATAATCAAAATTCAGATCGTTAGGGAGTTTCTGACCTCGCGTATAACGCTTGATCTGTCCGGGCGGTACACCAACGCCATTATTGGTCTTTATCGACTTTTCGATTTTCGACTTGTCTGGGCCTTTCCCTTTGCCCTTGTTGTCTTTTGCGTCCGCAAGACCAACTGTTGCGGCGACGGCGCAAGTCGCCAGAAGCCCAATAGACATTACTTTCATAAGCAGAATCCTCCCAAGATGGTCGGAGGGTAATCTGTTGTTGAGGGCGTTGTCCAATGGTATTCAATTAAGTGAATGAAAGGGTGCGCAGCTACTATGACTATTGGAATCTGGGTTTGTTTTTGCCCCTCTCAGTCTTCGACAAAACGAACCTTACCAATAAACGGCAGGTTGCGATTGCGCTGCGCGTAGTCGATCCCGTAACCCACAACGAATTCGTCTGGAATTTCAAAGCCGATCCAATCGGAACGGAAATCGACCTCGCGCCGGCTGGGTTTGTCCAGCAAGGCAATGGACTTAAGTCGGCTTGGCTTGCGGCTGCGCAACAGTTTTGTGACGTGGTTCAGCGTGTGGCCGGTGTCGACAATATCCTCAACAGCCAAAACATCGCGCCCTTCAATCGCGCCACGTAAGTCTTTAAGAATACGTACTTCCCGGCTGCTTTCCATCGCGTCTCCATACGAGGATACTTCGAGGAAATCGACTTCGATCGGCAGGTCCAGCTCGCGCACCAGATCCGCGATGAAGACGAAACTGCCGCGCAGTAGGCCGACCACGATCAGCTTGTCGGTATCTCCGAATTCTGCCGTGATTTCGCGGCATAATTCCTCGATTCGGGCTGCAATCGCCTTGGCCGAGATCATCGTATCTATCACATATGCGCGGTCGCTCATCGCTGCCCCCTTGATCTTTGGCGCGCAACATACGACATGACGCGCCATTGTCACCTGAAAAACCGGACGCCATGCCTACTCATTCGGAAACACGTCACCTTCCTTACACTGCTCAGCAGATGTACGAGCTGGTCGCGGACGTGGCAAAGTATCCCGAGTTTCTGCCGTGGTGCGCAGCCGCCCGCATTCGTCGGACCTATGCGGCGGGTGAGGCGCAGGTCATGGAAGCGGATCTGGTGATCTCGTTCAAAGTGTTCCGCGAACGGTTTGGTAGCCGGGTGACATTGTTTGCCGATCAGAGAAGAATCGACACCGAATATCTGGACGGCCCATTCAAATACATGAAATCCGACTGGCAGTTCGCTGACGCCGATGATGGCGGATGCAACATCACTTTCCACGTGGATTTCGAATTCAAGAACGCCATTCTGCAAGGGATCATCGGTGTGGTCTTCAACGAGGCCATGCATCGGATCGTTCAGGCCTTTGAGACCCGTGCGAAGGACTTATACAGCTAGGTCTTTACCCCGGGTTGACGGTCGCTAGACTGCGTCCATGACCGATTTTACCACTTCACTGGCAGCCTTCGCGGCGGGGCCCATCACGACGACTTTGCAGACGCGGGTCGTTACGTCTCTTTCTGTTTTGGACTGGGTTGCTGTCGGGCGTGCCGGAGTTGATGAGCCTGTTTCCCGGACAGTCCGCGACCTTGTTCTTGGCGAAAGGGGGGCGGAACAAGCGCGCCTTTTTGGTGGAGGAGGGGCGCCCCTGCGCGGTGCTGCATTGGTAAACGGAACCGTTTCGCATGCCCTGGATTATGACGACACGCATTTCGCCCATATCGGCCACCCATCGGTTGCTGTCCTACCGGCGGCGCTGGCCCTAAGCGAATGGGACGACCGTATTCTGGTCGATTTCCTTGAGGCAGCCTTGGTTGGGATGGAGACGTCCATTCGGATCGGCCTCTGGCTGGGGCGCGATCACTATCAGGCGGGCTTTCACCAGACAGCAACGTCTGGCGCGTTTGGTGCAGCTGTCGCTGCAGGGCGCATACTGGGATTCGACGTCGAACAGATGCGAAAAGTTCTGGGCCTGACGGCGACTAGGGCTGCCGGTCTAAAGGCGCAATTCGGAACGATGGGAAAACCTTATAACGCGGGTCTGGCGGCCTCTGCCGGGGTTGAGGCAGCTTTGTTGGTGGCATCAGGATTCGATCCCAATTCAGACGCGTTGGAAGGGTCCTATGGATTTGGCGCGACACATAAAGGACAGTCTGACATTGCAGCCTCATTGGATGGACTGGGTGCGGAATGGCTTTTTGAAAGCGTCAGTCACAAGTTTCATGCCTGTTGCCACGGATTGCACGCCGCGCTTGAGGCCGCGCGCGACCTGGATATCGCCGAACCGGAGGTGGCCGAAATAAAGATCAAGACGCATCCCAGGTGGATGAGCGTCTGCAACCAGACTTCCCCGACAACTGGCCTCGGTGCCAAGTTCTCATATCGGACGGTGATCGCGATGCAGGCACTTGGCTATGATACCGCCTTGCCGATCAGCTATTCGGACAAGATATGCGCCGACCCGCGGCTAGTATCCTTGCGGGACCGCGTCTCTGTCGAAGCGGATGACAGTTTGTCGGAAACGCAGGCGCAACTGACCTTGTTGCGCCGGGATGGAGCGAGACGCGAGGCCACGCATGACCTGTTGGCCCCCATGACTTTGTCAGACCGTGAGGATCGCGTGCGCGGCAAGGCCAACAAGCTGATCGGAACAGAAGACGCGGACGTGATCTGGTCGATGCTGCGCACCGGAGGCCGCGCCCGCGATTTGTCTGCGTTGCTAGCGGTTTAAGTCACGCGCCAGTGTAGCGGGAAACCCGGTTCAAATACTGTGACCGGACCTTCGTCGCAGTCGATCTTGCCCGGGTATTCCACCGGTTCGCCTTTGGTCAGGGTGATGGTTTCCTCATTCACCGGAAGGCGATAGAAGGCCGGGCCGTTCAGAGACACAAAGCCTTCCAGCTTGTCCAAAGCGCCCTCGCGGTCAAACATCTCGGCCACAAGTGACATTGTATTGGTCGCCGTGAAACATCCCGCACACCCGCAGGCCATTTCCTTGTTGGCGTCGGTGTGGGGTGCGCTGTCAGTACCCAAGAAATACCGCGCATCGCCCGAGGTCGCAGCCGCCAGCAGCGCCAGTCGATGTTCTTCGCGCTTGGCGACAGGCAGGCAATAGTAATGCGGCTTGATTCCACCAACGAGGATATGGTTGCGGTTGATAATCAGGTGGTGTGCCGTGATCGTTGCACCCAGATCCTTGTTATTGGATTTGACGTAATCGACACCGTTCGCGGTCGTGATGTGCTCCATCACCACACGCAGTCCGGGAGTGGCCTTGCGGATCGGATCCAGAACACGGTCGATGAACACAGCTTCGCGGTCAAAGATGTCGATCTCGGCGTCGGTAACCTCACCATGCACACACATGGGCAGGCCAATCTCGGCCATCTTTTCCAGCACCGGACGCACTTTGTCGAAATCCTGCACGCCGGAGGCAGAGTTGGTCGTCGCGCCCGCCGGGTACAGTTTGACGGCTTTGACCAGACCGCTGGCGTGGGCTGCTGCCATATCATCGGGGTCCGTATCTTCAGTCAGGTACAGGGTCATCAACGGCTCGAACGTCATGCCTTCGGGCAGCGCGGCCAATATGCGGTCGCGATAGGCGGCGGCCTGATCGCCGCGCACGACGGGCGGCACAAGGTTCGGCATGATGATCGCGCGGGCAAAATGACGCGCGGTTTCGGGCAGGACGGCCTGCAACATCGCGCCATCGCGCAGGTGCAGATGCCAGTCGTCGGGGCGGCGGATCGTGAGGGTATCGGTCATGGCCTTCCGCTAGCACAGCGGACCCGGCGGTGAAAGACCTTCAATTCGGTCCCAGACCTTGTCAATCAGTCCGAACGTCGTAAGTCCCGGAAAGAACACGGCCTTGACGCGCGCGGGTGGTCATGACCTGTTGTGCCAAGGGAGAGATCGAAACATGACACAGCCAGATTCCATCGACGCCGTCCAATCCATGTTGGGTTCACAGGGCTATGTCTGCGGGCGCGCGCTGGCGACGGTGGTGTTTCTGTCCCTGAAACTGGGCCGACCACTGTTTCTGGAAGGTGAGGCCGGGGTGGGCAAGACCGAGATCGCCAAGGCCCTTGCCTCCGGTCTGAACCGGCGCCTGATCAGGTTGCAATGCTACGAAGGACTGGATGCCTCTTCCGCCGTTTATGAATGGAACTTTCCGGCGCAGATGGTGGCGATCCGCACGGCCGAAGCCGCGGGCGGGGCGGATCGGGGGACATTGCAGACCGAGCTGTTCTCGGACGAGTACCTGATCGAACGCCCGCTGCTGCAGGCGATGCGCCCGGATGAAAACGGCGCGCCGGTCCTGCTGATCGATGAGTTGGACCGCACGGATGAACCTTTCGAGGCTTTCCTGCTTGAGGCGCTCAGCGATTTTCAGGTCACGATTCCTGAACTGGGCACGGTCAAAGCACCGGAGCCGCCCATCGTTATCGTCACCTCGAACCGCACACGTGAGGTGCATGATGCACTAAAAAGACGCTGCCTCTATCATTGGGTCGACTACCCCGATTTCGACCGCGAGATCGAAATCCTGCACGCGCGCGCGCCGGAAGCTGCCGAAGCGCTTAGTCGTGAGGTCGTGGCCTTTGTTCAGCATCTACGCACCGAAGACCTGTTCAAGAAACCGGGTGTGGCTGAGACGATAGATTGGGCCAAATGCCTGCTTGCGCTGGACGTCATCAACCTTAGCCCCGAAGTCATCGGAGATACTCTGGGTGCGATCTTGAAATACCAGGACGACATCCAGAAATTGCAGGGGTCCGAGGCGAAACGAATACTGGATCAAGCCAAAGCGTCGCTGGAACCAGCCTGATGGCTGAACAGCTTCCGATCGACATTCCGGAAAACCCCAAGCTGGCGCAAAACATCACCCATTTCGCACGCGCGTTGCGTAAGGCCGGGCTACCGATTGGGACGGGTCGAGTGGTGGATGCTATTCGCGCGGTTCAGGCGGCGGGGTTCACGGAAAAACAGGATTTCTACTGGACATTGCACGCCTGTTTTGTGAACCGCCCGGAACACCGCACTGTATTTGCGCAGGTCTTTCGCCTCTATTGGCGTGACCCCCGATATCTTGAGCACATGATGTCCATGATGCTGCCTGCCATTCGCGGCGTACAGGAAGAACACAAGGCTGACGCGGCCGAAAAGCGCGCGGCCGAGGCGTTGTTGGACGGGGTTGAACGTGATCTGCCCGAGGTGGCTGAGCAGGAAGAGGAGACTGAGTTAGAGATCGACGCCTCGCAAACGGCGTCCTCCGAGGAACGCCTGCGCAGTCTGGACTTTGAGCAGATGAGTACCGCCGAGATCGCGCAAGCCAAGCGCATGCTGTCGCGGCTTTCTCTGCCGGTGAAGCCGATAGAATCCCGGCGCGGTCAGGCCAGCCACCTGGGGCATCGCATCGACCGGGCGCGGACATTGCGCGCGGCGATGCGTCAGGGTGGAGAGTTGCGCGATATTGCTAAGCTCAAGCCGAAACCTCGATGGCCCAATCTTGTCGTGCTTTGCGATATCTCGGGGTCGATGAGCCAGTACAGCCGGATCGTCCTGCATTTCCTGCATGCGGTGTCGAACGCCAAAGGGGCAGGCTGGGCCAAGGTTCACGCATTTACCTTTGGGACGCGTCTGACGAATATCACCCGTCATCTTCAGCAGCGCGATGTAGATGCGGCTCTGGCCGCCGCTGGGGCTGAGGCTCAGGATTGGGAAGGGGGAACGCGGATTGGCGAGTGTCTGCACGCGTTCAACCGCGATTGGTCGCGGCGGGTCATGGGGCAGGGTGCTGTGGTCCTATTGATCTCGGACGGGCTGGATCGCGGAGACCCCGAGGCGTTGGGTAAAGAGACGGAGCGATTGCACCTGTCTGCGCGTCGTCTGATTTGGTTGAATCCATTGCTACGGTGGGATGGGTTCGCGCCCAAAGCGCAGGGCGTCGCGGCCATGCTGCCCCATGTTGACAGCTTCCGTGCTGGTCACTCGATCGCGTCGTTGGAAGATCTGGCCAATGTCATCTCGAAACCCGATGACGTGGGTGAGAAAGCGCGGCTGTTGTCCGCGCTTTCCGACTGAGTATCAGCTTAGCTGTTCTTCGTTGCACTTGCGGGCCATTTCCATGGCTTTGTAAGTGCCGGTCAGATCAACGGTGAAGGCAAATTCCTTTTCCGGGAACACAACCATGACCTTTTGCTTGGCGAGATCATCGGCGAATTGGGGATCGTCGGACAGGACGTAACCACCTGAGTAACCCTTGGTGATGTTGCCCTTCATACCGGTTGCTTCACCAACATAGATGTTGTCGCCCAGCAGGACCGCGACAGCTTCTTTTTCGCCGCGCTTGATGTCGGTCTTGGCCTTGGTAAAGACGCCGACATATCCGACGCTACGGTCTTCGGTCAGACCCATCTGAACGACATTTTCGGCGTCGTCTACAGCTTCGATCAGGCAGGATTTCTTGTCCTCGTCAATAAATACTTTCCAACCTTCAACCTCGCCATAACGCAGGAACGTGTCTGCGGATGCAACGCTTGCGGTGAACAGGCCAAGTGCCATTCCGAGTGTAAAAATGCGTTTCAACTCTCTGTCTCCATTGTCAAAAATTAATATGCGCATACTGGAATGCAGCAGCTACGCATGTAGGCTAGAATCTGGGCAGGGTGCAATCAATGATTTGTGGGCTGCTTGGCAATCTGGGCTTGTATACGCCGATGCAATTCTGAGTTTAACAGACAGGTCGAACATCCGGTATTCGCCTTAAGGCTTACTTTTCATTGCGCCAAACCTGCCTATGTTGGTTCAGAACACGCCGGGAGGGTGCAATGGACAGATTCGACAACAGCCCAGAGACGGCCCTTAAATGGCATTCCGAGGGTAACCCAACCGCTCTGGCCACGGTGGTTGAAACCTGGGGCAGCGCGCCGCGCCGCGTCGGTGCACAGTTGGTGATCGCCGCAGACGGGCGGATCGAAGGGTCGGTATCCGGCGGCTGTGTCGAAGGCGCGGTCATCGTCGAAGCGCTTGAGGCGATGGACGAAGGTGAGGCACGTCTGTTGGAATTTGGTGTCAGTGACGAGGATGCATTTGCCGTGGGTTTGGCCTGCGGAGGAACGATCCGTGTTTTAGTGGAACCTGTCGGTTCGGTCCTGCCCGAATCCATGTTGCGAGATCTGGTCAAAGCCCGCGCACAGCGGGAACCGGTGGCCTATGAAGTTAATACCGAGACCGGTCATCGGGCTTTACGCCGCAAAGCCTATTCAAACCGAATGCGCATGGACCGATCAGGTTTTGAGGAGGACGGGCAGACATTTGTTGCAGTCCACAACCCTCCGCTGCGATTGATAATAGTGGGGGCAGTGCACATTGCGCAGGCTCTGGTTCCGATGGCCCGGATCGCCGGATATGATCCGGCCATCATCGACCCGCGCGATGCCTTTGCCTCTGGTGCCCGATTCCCGGGCGAAACCATCCTGACTGATTGGCCGGACGAGGCGGTCGCCAAGCTGGGCATGGATACGCGAACCGCTGTTGTCTTGCTGACGCATGACCCCAAATTGGACGACCCGGCTTTGGAGTCTGCCTTGAAGGCGGGCGTGTTTTATATCGGCGCTCTGGGGTCCACGCGTACGCATGCCAAGCGGGTTGCTCGCATGAAAGAGGCGGGTTTTACGGACGAACAGATTGCCCAGATCCACGGACCGATTGGATTGGACATCGGCGCGGCGGATCCGTCCGAGATCGCGGTGGCCATCCTCGCCCAGATGACGGCCGTGCTGCGGGGCAAGGCGTGAAATTCGGTCCCGTTCCTGTCGCCGAGGCCACCGGCGCGATCCTTGCACACTCCGTCCAGGTTCAGGATGCCAAGTTGCGCAAAGGATTGCTGCTGACTGCCGAACATGCGGCTCATCTGGGTGCAGCTGGATATGATGAGGTCACGGTTGCGCAGCTTGAGCCCGGCGATTGCCACGAGGACGAGGCTGCTGAAATGTTGGCCGCTGCACTTGCGCCTGATCCAGATGCCGCCGGTTTACGGGTAACGCAGCCGTTTACCGGGCGCGTGAACCTGCTGGCCGACGGGCCGGGTGTTGTCGAATTGGACGTTGCGGCCCTGCAGGAGTTCAACTGCGTCAACCCGATGATCACAGTAGCGACCGTGCCGCAATATCAACAGATGGGTCCGGGCGGGATGGTCGCCACAATCAAGGTGATATCCTACGCCGTTCCAAAGGATGACGTCGTGCAGGCCGCTGGTCTGGCTAGGGCCTCGATTCGTCTGGTGGCACCGGTACATAAAACGGCAGGGCTGATCGTAACGGATATTCCCGGAGGTCCCCCCAACGAAAAGGGGATCGCAGCCATTCGCGGCCGGGTAGAAACCCTTGGCATGGACCTCAGCGATGTACGGATCGTTCCACACAAAGCCGAACCGCTGTCGCAGGCTATTTCAGAGGCTGCCGGTGACATTGTGATGATCTTGACCGGCTCTGCCACATCTGATGTTTTTGATGTTGCACCTCAGGCCGTGCGGGCGGCTGGCGGTCAGGTTGATAGGTTCGGCATGCCAGTCGATCCCGGTAATCTGCTGTTTCTTGGAACACTCGGCCCAAGGCCAGTAATCGGATTGCCCGGATGCGCCCGTTCGCCTGCATTGAACGGTGCGGATTGGGTCTTGTCGCGGGTTGCTTGCGGGGTCGAAACAACCAGCGCGGACATTGCTGGGATGGGGGTTGGCGGGTTGTTGAAAGAAATCCCGACGCGGCCGCAACCACGCGCGTCGCGCAAAAGGTGATGTGACAGATTTTAGCTTTTCTTCTTAGGCGGCTATGAAAGAAAAGACGACCCCTACGAACGTCGGATATTGGCGCTAAATATTTTTGTTCTCAAACAAATTTTCCCGTGTTTAACTCGGCGACAGCGATAAAAGCCAATAGGGGAGGATCTTATGACCAAGGTCTCAATGACCGTGAACGGTAAGACCGTGAGCGGTGAGGTGGAAGGGCGGACGTTGTTGTCCGGTTTTCTACGCGAGAATCTCAATCTCACTGGCACTCATGTGGGTTGCGATACAGCGCAATGCGGCGCGTGTGTTGTTCATGTGAACGGCGAGGCCGTGAAGTCCTGCAATATGCTGGCGCTTGAGGCAGACGGGGCTGATGTGGGCACGATCGAAGGCCAGGCTAACCAGGATGGCTCGCTGAACGTGATTCAGCAGGCATTTCAGGACCATCACGGCCTGCAATGCGGTTTCTGCACACCGGGAATGGTCATGAGTGCTGCAGCACTGCTGAAAGAAAACCCGCGCCCGACCGAAGCCGAGGTGCGCAAGTATCTGGAAGGCAACCTGTGCCGTTGCACCGGCTACCACAACATTGTCAAGGCGATCATGGCCGCATCTGGTCAGGACGTCAGCAGCATCGCTGCCGAATGATGCCGCTGCGGGCGTCCGATGAAGCGCCCGTGGGAAGACATAGGATGCACAGCATCCGTTTATGGGAGGAGAACAAGCAATGCCCAAAGACAGTGGCATCGGAGCCAGTTCCAAGCGGCGCGAAGACGTACGCTTTCTGACCGGAGCGGGCAATTATACCGACGACATCAACGTACATGGCCAGGCTTATGTACATTTCCTGCGGTCCGACATCGCGCATGGACGGATCAAGAGTATCGACACCTCAGCCGCCGAAGCTATGCCGGGAGTGGTCAAGGTTTTCACCGGCAAAGATTTCGAAGGCGTGGGCGGGATGCCCTGCGGTTGGGAAGTGACCGACAAGCACGGCGCGCCGATGCAGGAGCCGCCGCACCCCATTTTGGCACAAGGTAAGGTGCGCCATGTGGGCGACCCGATTGCGGCCGTTGTGGCCGACAGCCTCGAACAGGCCCGTGATGCGGCCGAGGCGATCGATCTGGATATCGAAGAACTGCCGGCTGTCATGAACATGAAAGCTGCTGCTCAGGATGGGTCGACGCTGGTTCATGACGATCTGAAGAACAACATCTGCTATGACTGGCAATTGGGTGAGACGGACGACGCCAAGGTCGATGAGGTCTTTGCCAATGCAGCCCACGTAACGACGTTGGATCTGGTCAACAACCGCCTGGTCGCAAACCCGATGGAACCGCGTGTGGCGGTGGGTGAGTACAAGCCTGGCACGGGCGACTACACGCTCTTCACCACGTCGCAGAACCCGCATGTGATCCGTCTGCTGATGTGCGCCTTTGTTCTGGGCCTGCCCGAGCATAAAGTGCGCGTCGTGGCGCCGGATGTGGGCGGCGGCTTTGGCACCAAGATCTTCCACTATGCAGAAGAAGCGTTCTGCACCTTTGCCGCCAAGGCCTGCAACCGTCCGGTCAAGTGGACATCCAGCCGGTCCGAGGCGTTCATGTCGGATGCCCACGGTCGCGACCATGTCAGCAAGATCGAATTGGCACTGGACGCAGACAACAACTTTATCGGTCTGCGCACGAACACCTATGCCAATCTGGGTGCGTATCTGTCGACTTTCTCCAGCTCGGTTCCGACCTGGCTGCACGGCACTCTGATGGCTGGCAACTACAAGACGCCGGTCATTCAGGTGAACGTGAAGGCGATGTTTACCAACACAGTGCCGGTAGACGCCTATCGCGGCGCTGGACGCCCTGAGGCGACCTATCAGCTGGAGCGTGTCGTGGATAAAGCCGCACGCGAGTTGGGTGTTGATCCGATTGCCCTGCGCCGTCAAAACTTTATCACTCAGTTCCCCTATGACACTCCGGTCGCACTGACCTATGACACCGGGGATTACAACGGGACGATGGACAAGCTTGAGGTCGCTGCCGATCTGGCGGGTTTCGCCGCGCGTCGGGCCGAAAGCGAAGCCAACGGCAAGCTGCGTGGTCTGGGCATCAATTGCTATATCGAGGCCTGCGGTATCGCGCCTTCGAACATCGTCGGCATGTTGGGGGCCCGCGCGGGTCTGTATGATGCCGCAACTGTTCGGGTGAACGCCACGGGTTCGATCAGCGTCATGGTGGGCGCACATAGCCACGGGCAGGGGCATGAGACAGCCTTCCCGCAGGTTGTGGCCGACATGATC
This sequence comes from Ruegeria sp. CDSC002, assembly GCF_059610905.1. Taxonomy (NCBI): domain Bacteria; kingdom Pseudomonadati; phylum Pseudomonadota; class Alphaproteobacteria; order Rhodobacterales; family Roseobacteraceae; genus Ruegeria; species Ruegeria sp. CDSC002. The sequence continues at coordinate 344,961 of NZ_JBXWOM010000001.1, read as the reverse complement.
GGTATCGACGAATCGATGGTCGAGATCGTGCATGGCGACACCTCAAAGATCCCGTTTGGCATGGGCACCTATGGCTCGCGCTCGTTGGCCGTTTGTGGTTCGGCCATGGTCAAAGCGACCGAGAAGGTAATCGAGAAGGCCAAGAAGATCGCCGCCCACCTGCTGGAAGCTTCCGAGGCGGATATTGAACTGAAAGACGGTCAGTTCAGCGTCGCGGGTACCGACAAGTCGGTGGCCTGGGGTGATGTAACCCTGACGGCTTATGTACCACACAACTACCCGTTGGAAGTCGAACCCGGGTTGGAGGAGACCGCGTTTTACGACCCGGCCAATTTCACTTACCCGGCCGGTGCATACGCGTGCGAGGTCGAGGTTGACCCAGAGACCGGTCAGGTGACCGTCGAGGCTTTCAACGCCGCAGATGACTTTGGCAACATCGTCAATCCTATGATTGTCGACGGTCAGGTCCATGGCGGCATTGGTCAGGGCATAGGGCAGGCTTTGCTGGAGAATTGTGCCTATGATGAAAACGGTCAGTTGCTGAGCGCGTCTTTCATGGATTATGCGATGCCGCGCGCGGATGACGTGCCTTTCTATGGTGTCGATCATTCCAGCCAGACGCCCTGTACGCATAACCCGTTGGGTGTGAAGGGCTGCGGTGAAGCCGGTGCAATTGGCTCGCCGCCGGCGGTGGTCAATGCGGTGCTGGATGCGCTGAACTCGGGCGGCAAGGCGGTCGATCACATCGATATGCCGGTGAGCCCGTCACGTGTCTGGGCGGCGATGAACAGCTGATTGGTCGGGTGGCCTGGGGGCTCTGCCCCCAGACCCTCGGGATATTTTTAGCCAGATGAAGGGCGGATCCGCGCCTTTCGGAAAGGAAAGCGAAATGTACAATTTCGAGTTTGAAAAGCCCTCGACCGTTGCTGACGCCGTTTCGGCGCTGGGAGGCGAGGATGCACAAGCGTTAGGGGGCGGCCAGACGCTGATCCCAACGCTGAAACAGCGATTGGCAGCACCGTCTACGCTGGTGTCGCTGGGTGGGATTCCCGACATGCAGGGGGTCTGCATCGAGGACGACGGGTCGGTGGCCATTGGTGGCGCAACAACCCACGCAACGGTGGCGTCAGAGGCCGCCGGCAGCTATCCGGCGCTGGCCGCACTGGCTGGGCAGATCGGCGATCCAGCGGTGCGCAATCGAGGAACAATCGGTGGCTCACTGGCCAACAATGATCCGGCAGCGTGCTATCCGGCGGGCGCTTTGGGATCAGGTGCGACGATCATCACCAATACGCGCCAAATCGCAGCGGATGATTTCTTCGAGGGTTTGTTCAGTACAGCCTTGGAGGAAGGTGAGATCATCACCACGGTCAATTTCCCGGTGCCACAAGCGGCCAGCTATCAGAAGTTCCTGCAACCCGCATCGCGCTTTGCGCTGGTCGGAGTGTATCTGGCACGTTTCGCCGACGGTGTTCGCGTTTCGGTAACAGGGGCCAGTGAGGATGGTGTGTTCCGCTGGTCCGAGGCAGAGGAAGCCCTGAACAAGGAGTTTCGGCAGGATGCATTGACCGGGCTGAGCATCAATCCCGCGAACATGATTGCCGATTTGCACGGCAGCAAGGCGTACCGCGCGCATCTGGTCAGTGTCATGACCAAGCGGGCCATTGAAGCCTGCATGTAAGCTCAAAACTATCAAAAAAGCCCCGGACCTTATGGCCGGAGCTTTTTCTATGTCCGCCTTATTCTGGGCGGCTGGGATGGTTGCCAGTATGCGCCTGTGTCTTCTCGGGACTTTTGGTAATTGTCCACGCGATCGCGCGCGACGTCTCCGCCCGATTGAAACAGGTGACCCAGTAGGCATTCCAGAACCACCATGGCCCCGGCATAGTTTGAGAAGTGGTGCAGAGATCGCGTGCTGATGGGGAAAACCACGTCAGGCTCGATCCCGGGTGCGATCACTTCGCTGTCGGCAATCAGGATGAGCGGCACATTCATGCGTCGCGCCAATCGCATTGATTGGATGGTGTCGGCGGAATAGGGATGGACGGTGATTGCAATCAGGCAATCGTTGGGGCTTGCGTCCAACAGATCATCTGCCGCGGACCCCATGTGGCGCGGAACAAGTTGCAGACCGGGGTGTGCCATGCGTCCGGCATAAGAAAAATAGTATGACAGGGCATAGCTGGCGCGGGTGGCGGTGACAAAGCACCTGTCAGAAGACGTCATAATTTCAACGGCGCGCTTGACGCGTTCAGGGTTCATTAACCGCAGGGATCGCATGACGACGTTCTGTGCATTCTGGGCAAATTTTGCCTGGGCAGCGCTGAATGAATCACCGTCTTGCATGTCGGCAAGCCAACTTTGGCTCAGATGATCCTCACCATCTGTGACCAACGCATCGCGGAACGGAGCGCGCAGGCCGTCGAAGCGGTCATATTCCATCCGATCCGCCAGCCGGACTAGAACGTTCGAGCTCACGCCGATTTTTGCTGCGGTTTCTCGAATTGAGTCCAGCCCGAAATCTCCGGGATGGTCGAGGATGTATTTTGCCGCCATCTGCAATCCGGGAGGCAACTGGTCAATCTGCTGTCGCAGAGCTTCGGTAAGCTGGCTCAAAGACTTGGTCATCCGCGAAAGAAAACAAATGTTATGAAAGATGTAAATTGAAAACGCGCCTAAGGTCCTTAACTGGGTTAAAAGTTGAAAAGGGTGCTCTTATGTCCAAAACACTGCCGCAATCGCATTCGCCCTATGTTCTGGTGGCGCCGAACGGTGCCCGGAGGGGGCATGCGGATCACGTTCAGCTTCCGGTGTCGGTGCAGGAGATCGTATCGACTGCACAAAGCTGTTTTCGGGCCGGTGCAGATGGGATTCACCTGCATGTGCGCGATGAACAGGGGCAGCATTCTCTGGATGCCGGGCGTTATCTTGAGACGATGTCCGAGTTGCGTCGTGCCGTGCCTGAAATGGACATTCAGATTACTACCGAGGCGGCGGGTATCTTTGATGTCCCGGCCCAATTGCACTGTTTGCAGCACGTAAAGCCAAAATGGGCTTCGATCTCGGTCCGGGAAATCGCGCGCGCGCCGGACCTCGCGGATAATGTTTACGGTCTGTGTGCCGAGCAGGGAACGCGCGTTCAGCATATTCTCTATGACGATGCAGATGCTGCGTTTCTGGCAGACTGGCAGGCCCGCGGGATCGTCCGCGACGGGCAAACTGATCGGCTGTTGGTTCTGGGGCGTTACACCACGGGGCAGGAAACTGCACCGGAAGACCTTGATCACTTTCGGCAAACCCACTCCGGTTGGATGGTCTGTGCATTCGGAAAGCAGGAACATGCTTGCCTAAAAACGGCTGCGGACCGTGGCGGGGATGTGCGGGTTGGATTTGAAAACAGTTTGACCGACCAGGACGGAAGTGCCTGGGCGAACAACGCAGCGTCGGTTTCGGCGCTGGTCGCGGTTTTGAAAGGACCTCAGCAATGAGCCACGTTTTTCCTCGTCATACCAAATCGAACCTGCCGGTCGCCGTTGGTGGCGACGGGTGTTACCTGATCGACGATCAGGGGCAGCGCTATCTGGATTGTGGTGACGCTGCGGTGTCGTGCCTCGGGCATTCGAACCCGGCGGTTGTCGAAGCCGTGCAGCGGCAGGTCGAACAGATCGCTTTTGCACATACCGGTTTCATGACATCCGAACCTGCCGAAGCACTGGCCGATCTGTTGGTGGAACATGCTCCTGATGGTCTGGACCGTGTGTATTTCGTCTCAGGCGGATCCGAGGCGACCGAGGCGGCGATGAAACTCGCGCGGCAGTACTTTCTTGAAATTGGCCAGCCCGAGCGTCGCCGGGTGATCGCGCGGCGGCAGAGCTATCACGGGAACACTTTGGGCGCGTTGTCGGCTGGAGGTAACGAATGGCGGCGCGCGCAGTTTGCTCCGATGCTGATCGAGATGACACATATCGCGCCCTGTTTCGAATACGCTGAAAAGCCGGATGCCGAGAGCAGTTTTGACTACGGCCAGCGCGTCGCGAATGAGTTGGAGGCCGAGATCCTTCGCTTGGGTCCTGAAACGGTTATGGCTTTCATGGCGGAACCCGTTGTGGGCGCAACGCTGGGCGCGGTTCCTGCCGTTGAGGGGTATTTCCAGCGTATTCGCCAGATCTGTGACCAATATGGCGTTTTGTTGATTCTTGATGAAGTCATGTGTGGCATGGGGCGGACCGGGCATTTGTTTGCCTGCGATCATGATGGGGTTTCGCCGGACATTCTGTGCATCGCGAAAGGGTTGGGTGCTGGATACCAACCGATTGGTGCGATGATGTGCACCGGGAAAATCTATAATGCAATCCGCGACGGGTCCGGGTTCTTTCAGCATGGTCACACCTATATTGGTCACCCGGTTGCGACAGCAGCGGCCCTGGCTGTTGTCACCGAACTGACCGTGCGCGCGTTGCCCGCGCGCGCCGGCGTGATGGGCGAAAAGCTGCAAGAAGCGTTGCGGGCCGAATTCGGACAACATCCAAATGTCGGCGATATCCGCGGCAGGGGGCTGTTTCGCGGGCTGGAGTTGGTGGCTGATCGCGAAACAAAAACACCGTTTGATCCGGCTCATGGCGTTGCAGGCAAAATCAAGAAAGCCGCGCTGACCGAGGGGCTGATCTGCTATCCCATGTCCGGTACGCGGGATGGTCGGGTTGGGGATCATGTCCTGCTGGCCCCGCCGTTCATCATTGAAGACGCGCAGATAGACGAGCTTGTGGGCAAACTTAGTCGGGCAATCTCGACCTCGATCCCCGGCTGAAGCGCCGCTTGGCCCGTACGATAGAACCAACAAAAAACCCTGTCAGAGCTGATCTGACAGGGTTTCAAATTCGATATGCACAGGGGTTTATTTCTGTGGCAACGGGCCGATCAGCATGATCATCTGACGGCCTTCCATCTTCGGCATGTTTTCAACCTTGCCGATCTCTTTGGTGTCGGCCGCAACACGTTCCAAAAGCTCACGACCCAGATTTTGGTGCGCCATTTCACGGCCGCGGAAACGCAGTGTCACTTTGACCTTGTCCCCGTTTTCAAGAAACTTGAACACATTCCGCATTTTCACGTCGTAATCATGAGTGTCAGTGTTGGGTCGGAATTTGACCTCTTTGATCTCAATGATCTTCTGTTTTTTGCGGGCTTCGGCTTCGCGTTTCTGCGTCTCGTATTTGAACTTACCAAAGTCCATGATCTTGCAGACCGGCGGGTTTGCGTTGGGCGAAATTTCGACCAGATCAAGACCGGCATCAACTGCCATCTGCATGGCTTTGGCGGGATGAACCACCCCGACATTTTCACCTTCAGCGCCAATCAGACGGATTTCGGGGGCACGGATCTTATCATTGACGCGGGGGCCGGTGTCTCTTTGCGGCGGCGCGTTGTGAGGTCTGCGGGCTATGGGTTCATTCCTTTGATGATTGCAGAATTTCAAGGCCGGAATTTAGACTGGCCTGCACGCCGATTCAAGCGGCATAAGTGCAGGCCAGGCCGAAAAAACCGGGTTTTGTCAGAGGTTTTTCGCCAGTCCGGGGCCAAATGCCCCGGAACCGGTGCATCGAGTTAGCCAACAAAGGCTTTTTCGATGACAAATTCCTTGGGTTCGGAATTGGCACCTTCGCGCAGGTCGAACTCTTCCAGAATCTTTTTGATGTCCAGGTTGAAGGCCAACGACCCACAGACCATCGCACGGTCGGTTTCCGGTTTGATGCCGCCTTCGATGCCCAGATCAGCAAAAACCGTGCCGTCTTTCAGCAATTCGGTGATGCGGCCCATCTTGGGGCTCTCTTCCCGTGTAGTGGTTGGATAATAGCGGATTTTGTCGGCAAAGCCTTCGCCCATCAGCTCGGCCAGCATCTCATCCTGGCGGATGCTTTCGATCAGCTGACGGCCATATTCCAATTCACCCACTTCGCGGCAGGTATGGGTGATGATGACCTCGTCGTAATCCTCATAGGTCTGCGGTTCGCGCAGCAAGGACGCGAAGGGCGCAAAACCGGTTCCGGTGGCAAAGAACCACAGGCGCTTGCCTGGCAGCAGAGCGTCATGCACCAGCGTGCCAACAGGCTTGGGGCGCAGGATGATCTGATCGCCCGGTTTGATGTGCTGCAGCTTCGAGGTCAGCGGGCCGTCCTGCACCTTGATCGAGTAGAACTCCAGCTCTTCGTCCCACGAAGGCGAGGCGATGGAATAAGCGCGCAGCAAAGGCTTCCCGTTGTCGCCCAGCAGGCCGATCATCACGAACTCGCCCGAACGGAACCGCAGCGAGGCGGGACGCGACACCTTGAAGGAAAACAGGCTGTCGGTCCAATGTTTGACGTCTGTTACGGTCTGTGCGTCCGGAAGGACGGGGGCCTTGATGGCGGTTACTTCGGTCACGGGTTTCATCTCTGTCATCGTTTCACTATCGGCTGGATAAACCGACATCTCCGTTTAATCTTTGATCCAAGTCAGGAAAAGGGGCTAAATGCCCCTATGAATTCACAAGCTGGCGATTGGCGATCTTAGCCGCGCAGGCGGGCCTGATAGTTGTGGTCTTTCCAATCGGCGCGGGCCAGCCACTGATCTTCGGGCTGGCGGTTGGCAAGCGCGTCGTCGATTTCGACCTCATCAAACCCGCTGCGGCGCGCCATTGCGTATTGGTCGGCCAGAACATGGCCTCTGGCCCGCAAACGACCGGTGTAGCCTTTCAGGCGCAACACGCGGGCGATGGTAAAGCCACGACCATCCGCCGAGGACGGAAAGTCCACACGAACCATGCGGGCGCTGCCCAGGCGGTCGACAAGCTCATCGGGGTCTGTGTCCGATGCCACGTCCAGCGCAACCACATCATTGGCCGCGTCCTCAAGCGTGACAAAGCCATCTGTCCAGTCGTCGGGGGCGAACCCCTCATCCGTTACGATTACGTTCATGTTTTCTCTCCAGCGCGCACCATCTTGCCGTCGACAAAATGGATGCCGCATTCTTCTTTGTTCTGATCGCGCCAGCGTCCGGCACGGGGGTCTTCGCCTTCTTTGACCGGCGAGGTGCAGGGCGCACAACCGATCGAGGGGTAACCTTTGGCCACCAGCGGATGCCGGGGCAGGTTGTTTTCATCCATATAGGCGCGCACGTCTTCGGGCGCCCAATGGGCCAGCGGGTTTACCTTGATCCGACCGGTGCCGTCTTCGACCTCAAAGAAGTCAAGTGCGGCGCGTGTGCCAGACTGGAACCGCTTCCGACCCGAGATCCAGCCGTCATAGCCCGCCAAAGCACGTTGCAGCGGGAAAGTTTTGCGCAGGTTGCAGCAGGCATCTGTGTCGCTCAGGCGCAAGGCGCCGTATGGGTCTTCGCGCTGAACATCCTCATCATCTGCGCGGATGATGTGGACGTTCTTCAGGCCAAGCCGATCTGATACGTCCTGCTGGTATTCCAGCGTTTCGGTGAACAGCATCTGCGTGTCCACGAACAGGACCGGCGTAGCTTTGTCGACCACGGCTGCCATGTGCAACAATACCACCGATTCCGCCCCAAAGCTGGAGACCAAAGCAAGCTCTTCGATTGCCTCCAACGCGCCATGCATGACGTCATGGGCACTGTGGTGGCGGAACTGGGTGTTCAGCGCTTCGACCTTTTCGGTCAGCTCTGCGCGGTCAACCCCCAGTTCCGTCTGGATCAGGTCAAGCGGCATTCGCTCGCGCCTCGGGGTAGAGGGCTGCCTTGAACGGTGCCATGCCTACGCGGCGATAGGTTTCAAGGAATGTCTCTTCGGCGCCGTCGCGCTGTTCCAGATAGGTTTCGACGATACGTTCGACGGCAGGCACGATCTCATCATAGGCAAAGCCCGGACCGGTACGGTCACCAACGGCCGCAGTTTCAGTCGCGTCACCACCCAGAGTGATCTGGTAGTTCTCGACGCCTGCGCGATCCAGACCCAGGATGCCGATGTGACCCACGTGGTGATGACCACATGCGTTGATGCAGCCCGAGATCTTGATCTTCAGGTGACCGATATCATGCTCAAGCTTCAGATCATCGAAACGGGTCGCAATTTCCTGTGCAACCGGGATCGAACGGGCTGTCGCCAGCGCGCAGTAATCCATGCCGGGGCAGGCGATGATATCGCTGATCAGGCCGATATTGGCGGTGGCCAACTCATGCTCTTTCAGACGAGCGTGGATCGCGGGCAGGTCCGACTTGTGGACATGCGGCAGGATCACGTTCTGCTCGTGGCTGATACGCAGCTCGTCATAAGCGAACTCTTCGGCCAGATCGGCCATCACGCGCATCTGCTCAGCAGTCGCATCACCCGGTGTCTGGCCGTGCTTTTTGATCGAGATCGTGACGATTGCATGGTCCGCGTTCTTGTGCGGCGCGATGTTGGTGTCGACCCACGACCGGAAGACCGGATCGTTGGTGTAGGCGCTTTCGAACGACGCGACCGAGGCTTCTCGGAAGGTTGGCGGGGCAAAGTGGCCCTTGATCTCTTCCAGCAGGTTCATGTCCGCGCCTTTGAACTGCGGGCGGACCTGCAGGAAACGCTCGTTGACCTTGGCGCGGATGGCGTCGATGCCATGCTCATGCACGGTGATCTTGATGCGGGCTTTGTACTTGTTGTCACGGCGCCCGATTTGGTTCCAGACCGAAACGGTGGCTTCAAGATAGGCCAGCAGGTCGTCAAAAGCGACGAATTCGGACAGTTCTTTACCGATCATCGGCGTACGGCCCAGGCCACCACCCACGATAACGCGGGCACCCAGAACGCCGTCACGCTCAACCAGTTGCAGGCCGATGTCATGCGCCTTGATCACGGCGCGGTCGTTTTCCGATCCGGTGATGGCGATCTTAAACTTACGCGGCATGAACTGGAATTCTGGGTGGTCGGTCGACCACTGGCGCAACAGTTCGGCATAGGGGCGCGGGTCTGCGACCTCATCCGCGGCGGCACCAGCGAAATGGTCGGCGGTCACGTTGCGGATGGTGTTGCCCGAGGTCTGGATGGCGTGCATGCCAACCTCAGCCAGCGCGTCCAGCATATCGGGCACGTCGTTCAGTTTCGGCCAGTTATACTGAATGTTCTGACGGGTCGTGAAGTGGCCATAACCTTTGTCCCACTTCTCGGCCAGCAGGGCTAGCTGACGCATCTGAGCGCTAGAGAGCGTTCCATATGGAATGGCAACCCGCAGCATATAGGCGTGCAGCTGCAGATACAGGCCGTTCATCAGGCGCAGCGGTTTGAATTCATCTTCGGTCAACGAGCCGTCAATGCGGCGCTCGACCTGCGCGCGGAACTGCGCGTTACGTTCTGCCAAAAATGCTGTGTCGAACTCGGAGTAGCGATACATGATTAGCTGTCCTTAGTTGCAGCCCCGAACCTTGGGGCCTTGAGAAGGGGAGAGAGAAGGGCCAGAGGTCAGGCCCGGGGCTGCGGGGAGGATTCCTGTTTGCCGTGGGCATAGTTGGACGGACCAGTGCGGCGGAAGTCTTCCCGGAAATGGGTGGGCTCGGGGCCGTTGTCGCCGGCGACGGCATCGGCAAGATAAGCACCAACGATTTTGCTGGCCTGACTAGAGGCATCCAGCAAGCGCACCTGCGCGTGCGCTTCATCGGTGATCAGCTCGGCCTCGGACAACTCCCGAGACCACTGGTCGTCTTCAGTCAGATAAATAACGTCACCTTCCAACAGGTCGTTGGCGGTCACCACTTTGGGGGTAAAAGCGCGGGCCATCAGGCGTGCTCCTTCTTAAATTCGGTCAGGGCCGCGGTCGCTTGGCGCGGGGCGAGGCCAAAAAAGGTCAGGGTAGGGCCATCCATTTCGGCGGCGTTCAAATCGGTGGGCAACTGGTCCAGCGTTGTTTCCAGAATGCGCTGATCGGGGCGCGTAGCGTTTTCGATCAACGTCACCGGCGTCTGGCGATCTGCATCGTGCATAATCAGGCGACCCTGAATGAAACGAGCGGACTTTTTGCCCATGTAAATCGCGGCAACCGAACCGGCGCGTGCCAAGGCAGTCCAGTCGTGATCCGCAAACCCTTTCATGTCGTGGCCTGTGAGAAAGCGTACCGACGAGTTGCGCCCACGCCGTGTCAGGCTTTGACCGATTCCGGCAACTGCCGCCGAAGCGGCGGTGATGCCCGGAACAATCCGCCACGAGATACCAGCAGCCTCAACCGCCTCGATCTCTTCATCCAGACGGCCAAATACGGTCGGGTCGCCGGACTTCAGGCGCACGACGCGCTGACCTTTCAAGGCGTGCTCAACCAGCAGGGCGTCAATGTCTTCCTGTTTCCACGATGGGCCGAAACCGGCCTTGCCGACATCGACCAGTTGGGCGGTCTTGCCGGCCAAGGCCAGGACCTCATCACTGATCAGACGGTCATGCAGAACGACATCCGCGCGCTCGAAGGCGTTCAGTGCCTTGAGCGTCAGCAATTCCGGATCGCCCGGACCCGCGCCGACAAAGTCGACATGTCCTGTGCCATCATATGATTGCGTAAGCTGCATTTCGTGTCCCGAGTGTGGTTTGACTTGTGTTGCAATATAGGAAATATTCCCGCCAATACGCCATATAGGCGAACAAATAAGGACAAATGTTCCACGCCAGCGGCAAAACGGGACATTGGTTTCGAAACGAAGGGAAATTTGGAATGTCGGTGCGGATTGATGATACGGATCGGAAAATTCTGGTCGAGCTGCAGCGGGACGCCAGTCAATCGCTGGACGAAATAGCCGCTCGTGTCGGCAGTTCCAAGACGCCGGTCTGGAATCGGATACGCAAGCTGAAAGGGGCCGGTGTGATAGGGCAGCAGACCGTTTTGCTGGACGCCGAAGCGCTGGGATTTGAAGCCACGTTTTTTGTTCTGATCCGCACCTCAGAGCACGAGGCTGACTGGCAGCACAAGTTCCTCAAGGCCCTGCGCGACAGGCCCGAAGTGCAAGAAGCGCATCGGCTGGCCGGGGACATCGACTATATCTTGAAGGTGCGGGTCAAGAACGCGCGTGCCTATGACGAATTCTATCAGGCGCTGATTTCAGAAGTGCGCGTGCACAACGTGACAGCCTTGCTGTCGATGGAAGAGATCAAGTCCACCACCATGTTGCCTCTGAAAGCGCTGATCGAAAGCTAGGTCTGCACCATCAGTTTGGTCAGCCCGTGGAAATGGTACGTGTTCGAAAACTCGGGCTCGGTGCTCAGGCGCAGGTTCGGATATCTGTCGAACAGCGTGGACAGTGCGATGCGCATTTCCATCCGTGCCAGAGGGGCGCCAACGCAAAAGTGCAGGCCGCCACCGAAACTGGTGTTCGTGACGATGGCGCGGGTGGGATCAAACCTGTCCGGGTTGCTCCAGACGGCAGGATCCCGGTTCGCAGCGCCCAATAGTAGCGCGACCTCATCACCACGTTTGAAACTGTGCCCAAATGCGTCGATGTCTTCATAAGCATAGCGGGTGAACATGTGCAGCGGCGGGTCAAAGCGCAGAATCTCTTCTACCGTGCGATCGATGCTGTCCGGCGCAAAGTGTTGCGGTCCGATGCCATTTTGCAAAACGGTCTTCACGCCGTTTCCAAGTGAATGCACGGTCGCTTCGTGCCCGGCATTCAAAAGCAGGATGCAGGTGGCGACCAGCTCTTCGCGTGAGAGCTTTTCGCCATCTTCTTCGGCCACGATCAACCGTGTGATCAGATCGTCCTGCGGATCGCTGCGGCGCTGCTCGATGTAGTCGATCAGAAAGTCGGTGAATGCTTGAGATGAAGCTGCGGCAGCGGTCTCAGTCTCGGGCGTACGGCTGGCTTGATACATCGCCACCATATCATGTGACCAGCGTAGCAGACTGGGTGACATATCCTCGGGCACGCCCAGAAGGCGGCAGATCGTGATGACCGGAACTTGGGTGCAAAAGGTAGAGAGCAAATCGAACGGTTGGTCGGGAAATGCGTCAATCAAAGAATGGGTTAGGTCGTGAATCGAAGGTTCCAGCGCCGATATGGCACGCGACGTGAATGCCCGCATCACCAATGCGCGCAAACGTGTGTGTCTTGGCGGTTCGGCTTCCAGCAACGAATGCGCCTCGACCGCCAGCCAAGGGGCAAGATGCGCCGGACCTGGGGTTCGCATTTCTTCGGGTACTTCCCGACCAAAGCGGCGGTCTTTCAAAAGCGCCGAGACCGCCCGGTGTGATACAGCCGCAATTTTCCCATAGTCTTCCCAATAGACCAGATCACCGCACGCGCGGGCCTGATCATAGAACGGGTAGGGGTTCTGCACGAATTCCGGATCGACCGGAGATTGAAATACCGTCTTCATGCGGCGCAGACTTGCCATGCGGCGCGCCGAATGCAAGACCCTATATCATGCAACGCGTTTGGGTCATTCTGGGATTTTTGTTTGCTGTCGGCCTGTTGACCGCAGGGGTCTGGTCCTATGGCTACCGTCAAGCGCTGTCGCAGCTCAGCGAAAAGGCCGAGGCTGACCTTGAACTGGCTGCCGACCGGCTCAGCACTCAGATGCAGGTCTATCAGGAACTGGCCGTGCTGATGGCCACGCATCCGGTCCTGCGCGCCCTAGAGACACCGGTGCAACAACAGGCAGCGCGCGCGATATTGCTGGACGTCGCCGACAAAACCTCGGCCGTCAACATGATGTATCTTGATCAGAGCGGGCAGGTTCTGGCCTCGGCGCAGCCGGTTGAGTGGCCAAACATGGCGAACCACCCCGCGTTTCGGCGCGCTTTGCAGGGCGCAATGGGCAGCGCGCACGGTGTTGTGGAAAGCAGCGGGGATCGCACCTATTCCTACGCCGCCCCGGCCTTTGGCGATGCTGGTCAGGTCGAGGGTGTATTAATCGTTGTGGCCGATGTGCAGGATGTGGAACAAACCTGGCGCGGCAGTACCGAGGCGGTGTTCTTCACTGACGGGGACGGCGTCGTGTTTATCTCAAACCGATCGGATTTGTTGTTTTGGCACCGGGACGAAGGACAGTTGGGCCTGACACCCCCAGACGGCGGGGTGGTCGATTTTGCCTCGGTTCTGGTCGGTCCGCACGAGGTCTGGCAACTGAATTGGGGGCGGTATCTGCCTAGCCGCGCTTTACACCTGATGCTGGACTTGCCGGTGATCGACATGACGGCTGAGGTTCTGGTCGATGTGGCCCCCGCGCAGCGTTTGGCGGGGTTGCAGGCGGCGACCGTTGCTGCAATCTGTCTGGCCTTCGGCGCGCTGTTGTATCTGGCGACCGAACGCAGGCGCACATTGGCCGAGGCCAACACGATTCTGGAAAGCCGGGTCGCGCAACGGACGCATGCGTTGACAGCTGCAAACACCGCGCTGCGCCATGAAGTGCGTGAACGTGAAGACGCAGAAGCGGCGCTGAAACACGCTCAGGAAGAGCTGATCCAGGCCGGTAAACTCAGCGCGTTGGGCCAGATGTCGGCGGGTATCAGTCACGAACTGAACCAACCGCTGATGGCGATTCAGCAATTCGCAGATAATGGCGCGGCTTTTCTATCCCGCGGCCGGGATGAGAAAGCGTCGGAGAACCTGGCGCGTATCTCTGCCATGGCGGCGCGCATGGCGCGCATCATCAAGAACCTGCGCGCCTTTTCGCGCAACGAAAGTGAACCGATGGGCAAGGTTAACCTGGTTCAGGTGATCGATACGGCGGTAGAGTTGACCGAGGCGCGGTTGCGGACCGAGGATGTCCGTATGGATTGGGCCCCGCCCAATAACCCGGTTTACGCATGGGGCGGCGAGGTGCGGTTGGTTCAGGTGTTCGTCAACTTGATTAACAATGCCGCCGACGCGATGAGTGGGCAAGACGACCGCCTCATCCGCATTGCGATCGACCGCGGCGACAAGCTGGCCGTGACTGTCCGCGATATCGGCCCGGGCATCGAAAACTCGGAAAAACTGTTCGAACCGTTCTATACGACCAAGGCTGTCGGAACCTCTGAGGGGATGGGGCTTGGGCTTTCGATCTCGTATGGTCTGGTGCAAAGCTTTGGGGGTAACATCCGGGGTGCAAATCTGGACACCGGGGCGCTGTTTACCGTCGAGCTTGAACCTTTCACGGAGCACGAGGTCGCATGACGCGGAAAATTCTACTGGTTGATGACGACGCTGCCGTCCGCGAAGCTTTGGCGCAAACACTTGAGTTGGCAGATTATGATCCGGTTACTGCGGGATCCTTTGTGGCAGCAAAAGACCATATTCGCGCCGACTTTCTGGGCGTGATCGTTTCGGACATCCGTATGCCGGGCCGGGATGGTTTTCATCTGCTGAACTACGCGCGTGAGGTTGATCCAGACTTGCCCGTTGTCCTGTTGACCGGTGAGGGCGACATCCCGATGGCGGTGCAGGCCATGGGACAGGGAGCTTTTGATTTTCTGGAAAAGCCATGTGCGGCGACGGACCTGCTGCCCGTGTTGGAACGTGCCTTTGACGCGCGCGCGCAGGTGATCGAACAGCGTGCCCTCAAATCAGAGCTTGAGCGCGGCGATCCAGCAGCGCGGCTTTTGTTCGGCCTGTCCGCACAGGCCGAGGCCCTGCGTGAACGAGTCCGATCCGTCGCCCCCACCGGGGCAGAAGTTCTGGTAACCGGGCCACCGGGCAGCGGGATATCGAAGGTGGCCGAAGTCGTTCATCTGATGTCGCCGGTCGGGCAGGGGCCGTTCGTCAAGCGCCCGGCCTCAGGGCTGACGCCCGAGGGGTTGGTACGCGTGTGCGAGGATGCGGCCGGTGGGTCGTTGTTCTTGGATGAGGTTTCGGCCATGCCAGACGCCACGCAATACGCCGCGCTTGAAATGATAGAGCAGGGCACCGGTTCACGGATTGTCGCGGGAACAACCGCAGATCTGGCGGTGCTGTCAGAGCAGGGCCAATTCAATGCCGACCTGTTTTATCGCCTGGATGTCATGCGTGTGCGCATCCCGTCGCTGGCGGAACGACCCGAAGATATTCCAGTGATCTTTCGCCATTATGTCGCGCAAGCGGCAGAACAGGCGGGCATTGCCGAACCCGAGATTACCTCGGAGCAACTTGCTTCCTTGATGGCCAGCGATTGGCCGGGTAACGCAAGATCGCTGATGTCGGCGGCGATGCGGTTCGTGTTAGGGATGCCGGAAGAGGTTGCACGTGCCGCTGATCTGGGGCTGAACGAGCAAATGGCGCGCGTAGAGCGGTCGTTGTTGATTGCGGCGCTGGGTCGGCACAATGGCAAAGCCTCGGATGCGGCAAGTGCGTTGAAACTGCCGCGCAAGACTTTTTACGACAAACTGGCGCGCTATCAGATTCGCCCAGAAGACTATCGGCGCTAACGGGGGCACCCGCCGCCTTTGACTGCATTATCATGTATTTAAAGGCGTTGGGCCGGGCAGCCTGCATTCGCAGGCTGCGGGTGGTCACCAGAGAATCAGGGGGTGAGTCGTTCGATCTGATTCGAAGTGCGTGCGGAAATCCGCACAGCTGGGGAAATAAATGTGCGGATTTTCGCACAACGGGTAGTGTCACTGCCTTTTGATGGCGGGGAAGTTCCTTCTAAAACTATGAAGTAAAATAAAAATATTTGAACTTTCCGAATTTCGAACAAAAAGTTGAGCGGTGCCCCTTGATTCGCTTCACTGCGCCACATGAGACGCCGATCTGGCGTTGACTGAAGGTTTCATGGAAGTCTGGGAGGAAAAGACAGATGAAATTCCTGACAACTGCCGCGACCGCGCTGGCGTTGAGTGTTACAGCAACCGCCGGTATGGCCGCGTGTGATGACGGCGAGATTGTCGTCAAGTTCGCGCATGTGACGAACACGGACAAACACCCCAAGGGCATCGCGGCATCGCTGTTGGAGCAGCGCGTCAATGACGAGATGAATGGCGTGATGTGCGTTGAGGTCTATCCGAACTCGACGCTCTATAATGATGACAAGGTGCTTGAAGCAATGCTTCAAGGCGACGTCCAGCTGGCCGCGCCGTCGCTGTCGAAGTTTGAGAAGTTCACCAAACAGTTCCGTCTGTTCGACCTGCCGTTCATGTTCAAGAACATTGACGCCGTGGATGCGTTCCAGGCCTCGGCGGATGGTCAGGCGATGAAAGACAGCATGCAGCGCCGCGGCCTGCAAGGGCTGGCGTTCTGGCACAATGGCATGAAACAGATGTCGGCTAATAAACCGCTTGAGGCTCCGTCGGATGCCGAGGGCCTGAAATTCCGTGTTCAATCCTCGGACGTTCTAGTTGCCCAAATGGAAGCCATTGGCGGCAGCCCGCAGAAGATGGCGTTCTCGGAAGTTTACGGTGCGCTGCAGCAGGGCGTTGTGGACGGCCAAGAAAACACCTGGTCGAACATCTATGGCAAGAAGTTCTTCGAAGTGCAGGACGGTATCACCGAGACCAACCATGGCATCATCGACTATCTGGTCGTGACATCGGTTGACTGGTTGGACAGCCTTGATCCCGAGGTGCGCGATCAGTTCCTGACCATTCTGGGCGAAGTGACCGAGACACGGAACAAGGAAGCCTTCTCGGTGAACGAAGCAGCCAAGGCCTCGATCACTGATGCCGGCGGAATCATCCGCGAACTGAACCCCGAACAGCGCCAGGCCTGGGTCGATGCGATGAAGCCCGTTTGGGACCAGTTTTCCGACGACGTAGGTCAGGATAAGATCGACGCCGCTCAGGCCATCAACGCCGGGTTCTGATCCCGGTTGAGGCCGCGTGTCCAAAGACTCGGGAGTGGCGGACACGCAGGCTGGGCGGGCTGTAATTTGGCCCGCCACACCTAACTCTCATCACCAATAATGTGGGGACAGAAAAATGTCTGGTTCGAAACCCGGCCAAGGCGGGCTGGTCGACCATATCGAAGAGACCATGATTGCCGCTCTGTTGGGCGTGATGACGGTCGTAACTTTCGCCAACGTGATCGCACGCTTTGTGTTCAATTCCAATATCTTATGGGCGCTTGAGCTGACGGTTTTCACCTTTGGCTGGCTGGTTTTGCTGGGGGCTTCTTATGCGGTCAAGAAACACGCGCATCTGGGTGTTGATGCAATCCTGAACATGCTGGCCCCGGCGCCGCGCCGCATTCTGGCGCTGATATCGGTGGCGTGCTGTCTGGTGTTCTCGCTTCTGCTTCTGAAAGGGTCGTATGACTACTGGGCCGTGTTTGCGGACCTGCCGCCAACATCGGGCCGCTGGTTCCCGACCGGGTTCAATTTCGACGCACGCAGCCAGAGTTTTTACGAAGTGGACGATATTCCGATGGTCGCGCCGCTGCGCTTCCTCGAGGATCTGATCAACTACGGCGAGGGGTATGAAAAATTGCCCAAGGTGGTGCCGTATCTGGTGTTGCCGGTGTCGATGCTGCTTCTAGTGATCCGCTTTGCTCAGGTCGCAGTACAAATCTGGCGTGGTGAGACCGACCGTCTTGTTGCCAGCCACGAAGTCGAGGACGAGATCGAAGAAGTTCGGGCTCAGCAAGGAGAGCATGACTAATGGACGTCGTACTTCTATTCTCTATGGTCATCGGCCTGTTGTTGATCGGTGTGCCGATTGCGGTGGCCCTGGGTCTCAGCTCGACCCTGTTTCTGCTGATTTATTCCGACAGTTCGTTGGCTTCGGTCGCGGGAACCCTGTTCGAAGCCTTTGAAGGCCACTTTACCCTGTTGGCGATCCCGTTCTTCATTCTTGCTTCGTCCTTTATGACGACCGGTGGAGTGGCGCGTCGGATCATCCGCTTTTCCATCGCCTGTGTCGGACACTTGCCTGGCGGTCTGGCGATTGCGGGTGTCTTTGCCTGTATGCTGTTTGCCGCGCTGTCGGGGTCGTCTCCGGCAACGGTTGTGGCCATCGGTTCTATCGTCATCGCCGGTATGCGGCAGGTTGGCTATTCCAAGGAATTCGCTGCCGGTGTGATCTGTAACGCGGGTACCCTGGGCATTCTGATCCCGCCGTCCATTGTCATGGTGGTTTATGCCGCCGCCGTTGAGGTCTCGGTCGGGCGGATGTTCCTTGCGGGCGTCATTCCGGGCCTGATGGCGGGTCTGATGCTGATGGTCACGATCTACGTTATGGCCAAAGTCAAGAATCTGCCCAAGGGTGAATGGAAAGGTTGGGGCGAGATCTTTATCTCGGCCCGCGAAGCCGGTTGGGGTCTGTTCCTGATCGTCATCATTCTGGGTGGCATCTATGGCGGTATCTTCACACCGACCGAAGCCGCTGCTGTCGCTGCCGTCTATGCCTTCTTTATTGCCAGCTTTGTCTACAAGGACATGGGTCCGCTTAGCACCAATGGGGATGGGCAGAACATTTCGCTTCTGAAGAAACCCTATGCTCTGGTCACGGCGTTCTTTCACCCCGACACCAAGCACACGCTGTTTGAAGCCGGTAAACTGACGGTGACTTTGCTGTTCGTCATCGCCAACGCGCTGATCCTCAAGCACGTGCTGACCGATGAACAGGTGCCTCAGCACATCGCAAGTGCAATGCTATCGGCGGGATTGGGACCAGTCACCTTCCTGATCGTGGTCAACGTAATCCTGCTGATCGGTGGCCAGTTCATGGAACCTTCGGGACTGTTGGTCATCGTGGCACCTCTGGTGTTCCCGATCGCCATCGAGTTGGGCATCGACCCGATTCATTTGGGCATTATCATGGTGGTGAATATGGAGATTGGGATGATTACGCCTCCGGTCGGACTGAACCTGTTCGTGACTTCGGGCGTGGCCGGTATGCCGATGATGAGCGTTGTGAAGGCGGCGCTGCCGTTCCTGGCCGTGCTTTTCGTCTTCCTGATCATGGTGACTTACATACCGTGGATTTCGACCTTCTTGCCCAATACCTTCATGGGGCCAGAGATCATTACGAACTAGCGGTTTCTGTGAAAGAATAGAGGGCCGGGTCTTTCGTCAGACCCGGCCTTTTTTGCGTGCGGAATCGATCCAGACAACCGGAAACCCATTCGATACCACCCTAAACGCGAACCCATCAGTTTCGTGTCACCGGTTGATTTGCCACATTTAGAGTTTCATCTCATCAATCGGGCGACGATCTTTTGCCCGCCTGGGTGTCCCTATGTGCTCAATTAAGAGTCCGACCTCTTGAACCCCGGTTCAGTGGGTATATCTTTCAACCGAGGACGACCTCGCCGATTTGGCTGATCATTCGGGACGACCCGAAGAGATATGAGGTGTCCAAATGCCCTGGATATTATTGCTATTCGCTGGCCTGCTGGAAATTGTCTGGGCCGTCGCCATGAAGCAATCCGCCGGTTTCACGCGCCTATGGCCTACGGCCCTGATGGGCGTGTCGATGATCGGATCGTTCGGATTGCTTGCCCTTGCGATGCGCGATCTGCCTTTGGGCACGGCCTATACGATCTGGACCGGCATCGGTGCAGTCGGGGCCTTTATGGTCGGCGCAATGTTTCTGGGTGAGGCGCTGACTGCGCCCCGCCTGGTCGCGGCGGCCCTGATTGTGGCGGGGCTGGTGACGATGAAATTGGCTTGACCTCAGGCGTTTTGCAGGGCGTAGATAATGCCAGAAAAGTCTTCGGCTTTTAGGCTTGCGCCGCCCACCAGCGCCCCGTCTACGTTGGACACTGCAAAGATCTCGGCTGCGTTGCCCGGTTTGACCGAACCGCCATAGAGCAACCGGACCGAGCGGCCGACACCTTCGCCAAATCGACGCTCCAGCCGGGCGCGGATGAAGTCGTGCACTTCTCCGATCTCGTCCAGGGTGGGAACCTTGCCGGTGCCAATAGCCCAGATTGGCTCATAAGCGACGATCAGGTTTTCGCCGGTTGACTGGTCTGGGATCGAACCGGACAACTGTCCGCCGATTATGTCCAGCGTGTTCGCGGCCTCACGCTGCTCCAGGCTTTCGCCGACGCAAATGATGGCTTTCAGGCCCGCGTCCATCGCGGAACGTGCTTTGGCGCGGACATCCTCATTCTGCTCGCCGTGATCTTCGCGCCGCTCTGAATGCCCAAGAATGACAGCGCTTGCCCCTGCATCAAACAGCATCTGAGCACTGACATCGCCAGTATGTGCGCCGGATTCGGCTGCATGGCAATCCTGACCGCCGACGGTAATTCCAGTGTCTTTCACCGTCTCAGCCGCGCGATGCAGCAGGGTCGCTGGCGGGCAGATCAGGACGTCCACTGATGCATCAGGATACGATTTAGCCAGCGACTGGAGCTCAGGCAATGCAGCCGCGGTTCCGTTCATTTTCCAGTTTCCAGCTGCCAGCTTGCGCCGCATAACGCGTACCCCCAAATAAGTCGTTGTTTGCTCATCGGATAGCACCACCAGCCGGGCCTGACAATTCCGGTTGCAAAGGTCGGACCACAACGGCAGGTTCCGCGTCATTGTGGAGGGCGGCATGATCGACGATCTGGATCTGAGAAAACTGGATGAACGCGAGGCTTCGGAGATGGCAAAGCTGTTGCATGCCATCGGCGAAGTTGGGTTTCTAACGGTGTCGAACACCGGGTTGAGCGCGGACCAAGTCGGAAACGTGATCGAGGTGTATCGCGACTTCTTCCATTTGCCGGACGCCCAGAAAAAAACCGTTGATATGGCGATGACGGGTTCAAACCGAGGGTGGGGCGCGCCGCGATCAGAACAGGTCGACCCAAAGGCCAATCCGGATTTCAAGGAAGTGTTCGACTGTGGTTTCGAATTGCCTGCGGGAAATTCTTATGCCGGAAAAGGGCTCAGTGTGTATGCTCCGAACCTGTGGCCGAATAATCCCGTGGATTTCCAGCATATTATCAGATCTTACTACAGTGACGCTTGCAATGTGGCGATGCGCGTTCTTCGGGCCATTGCGGTCGCTTTGGGCCGGGATGAACTCAGCTTTGACCGTGCCTTTGACACGCCAATGGCCCTATTGCGCGGGAACTACTATCCAGAACGCCCGGTATGGGCAGGTGATCGGGATTTCGGCATCGGGGCGCATACAGACTACGGTTGCCTGACATTGCTGGCCACGGACGGGGTCTCAGGGCTTGAGGTCCGCATGCCGGATAACAGCTGGCAACCTGTCTCTGCGGCGCCTGGTACATTCATCATCAACTTTGGAGAGATGCTGGAATTCTGGATCGCCGGAAAAGTCAAAGCCACCGAGCATCGCGTCATAGGCGGGACGCAGGAACGCATTTCGGTCCCGCTTTTCTTTAACCCGTCCTACGACACCAATGTTGCTCCGCCAAGCTCAGGCAAAACGATCAGCGCAGGTGACCATCTTACCCGGCGCTACAACGAAACCTATCTGCACCTGCAGGCGACTTAGTTTTGTGTGGAAAGCGTCTCGTCAAATTTGATGGATTCGCCGCAACCGCAAGCGTCCACGACATTCGGGTTGCGGAACTTGAACCCGGCTTCCAGAAGCGAGACCTCATAGTCGATTTCAGTTCCGAACAAGAACATCTGCGCCATTGGCGCGATCATGATGCGGGCACCGTCCTGTTCGACCACTTCGTCATTGGTATCGGCTTCATCCACGTAGTCCATGGTGTATTCCATGCCAGCGCAGCCGCCTTTCTTGACGCCAATGCGCAACCCGGCGTGACCGCCGGTCGCCATCAGGCGCGCGATCTGCTCGGCCGCTTTGGTCGTCATTGTCACGGCCTGTTTGCCGGGAATGCCAAACATGATGGTCTCCGTTGCGCTACGTTATCCCCAATCTAGGGCCGAGAGGCGTCAGGCTCAAGACATAGCAGACCTGCTGACCTAAGTTTTACCGGCGGTGATGTCGCCAAACGACCAACTACCACAGCAAACTTGCGTCACTCCCGGTCTTCGCCTTAGCCTGACGGTTGTAACAAGATATTTGAGCGAAGGGCGAAGGAAGATGGTGAAGATCAGGCATTTCCACAGAAAAATCATCACTATACAAGCTATTGCTACGGTGTTTCTGACCGCAGGTCTGGCGCATGCAGCAACGGATGGCGCTCGGCATCCGGTGAATTGCGCAACCGCCGAGGGGGATCTGCGGGCTATCGCCGCCGAAAAGAAGCACGCAGAAGACCAGCAGGCAGAAAGTATCATTGCGATCACTCCTGCCGGTGCATTGCTGGGACTGGTCACGGGAACCGAGCAAAAAAGGCTCAGCATGTTGAATGGCGATTACGTCAAAGAGCTGGATCAACGCGCTGCCGAGATAAAATCGACCTGCGGCGTGGAATAGGCCGCTCGGGTCCCATGACGTAAAAAGGGCTGCCTCGGTTCAAAGACAACCCTTTTGTTATCCTTCAATGCTTTACTCGGTAAAGCTAAGCGAAATTCTACATGAATCCCAGTTCAAGACGTGCTTCGTCTGACATCATCTCCATGCCCCAGGGGGGCTCCCATGTAAGCTCGACGTCAACCTCTTTGACGCCAGCGACCGGTTCGATGGCCTCGACAATCCAGCCCGGCATTTCACCGGCGACCGGGCATCCGGGTGCGGTCAGTGTCATTATGACCTTCACCGCGTTTTCCTTGGTGATATCGATCGTGTAGATCAGACCCAGATCGTAGATATTCACCGGAATCTCGGGATCGAAGACGGATCTGCAAGCCTCGACCACGGAATCGTAGAGTGGATGATCGATGGTCGAAGGCGCGATCAGCGGCGTACCTTCGAACTGTTCACTTGGATGGGTCATTCGTGCCTCGGGGCTGTTACCTGAGAAATTATATAGGGAAAGGCCGGGGCAGCGTCCAGTGGTGCCGTGTGGCCCCCGGGACGCTGCGTCGATTTGGATCAATCGTTGATATCGTGGCGGAAGGTTTTCACCTGGCCATGGGGCAGGGCGAACATGCGCCGCAGAATCAGCCAGGCCACAAGCGAAAGACCCGCAAAGATCAAAAGCAAGACCGCCAGGCTCGGGGCAAAACCAGGGATCACAAGCAAAAGCCCTGTGACCGCCGCTCCAATCGCAAAGCCAAGAAAGATGAACCCCGGCAAGACGATCTCAAGTATGCCCAGAGCTAGCGCTCCGGCCAGCCAGAGCCACCATGTTAGCCAGAAGGGATCAGCCATTACTTTCCTCCTTTCAACATCTTGAAGGCATCGCCAAAGGCCTCAAGCGCATTGGCGGGAACCACGATGGTCTGCGACCCGGTGCCGTTACCCAGCGCGTTCAGGGATTCGACCTGCTTCAACGCGACCTGATACTGGGCAGCCTCGATACCATTGTCCTGAATGGCCTTGGCGACCACGCCGGTTGCATAAGCTTCGGCCTCGGCCTGAATACGGCGGGCTTTTGCGGTCTGCTCGGCCGCATAAAGTTCCGCGTCGGCATTCAATTCGACCGAACGTTTCTGACCTTCAGCCTCGGTCACCTGCGCGCGGCGGGCGCGTTCGGCGTTCAACTGCTGCAACATCGCATCGCGTGTGGCCTGATCCAGGTTTACGTCCAGAATCTCGGCGCGGGTGACTTCGATCCCCCAGTCGTCAACGGCAGTTTCGACGCTTTCCTGAATGCGTTCAATCAGTTGCGCGCGATTGGACTGCACCTCATCCAGATCCATTTTACCGATTTCGGCACGGACGATACCTGCAACGGTTGTTGCAATCGCTCCGTCGACGTCACGGATACGGTACACGGTCTTTTCCGGTTCAAGAATGCGGTAAAACACCGAGGTATCGATCTGAACCAGAACGTTGTCCTTGGTGATCGCGTCCTGCGTCGCATTCGGTAGCTGGCGTTCAAGAATGGATATCTTGTGACGCGCAACATCAAGAAAAGGAACGATAAAGTTGATTCCGGGGCCAAGCACCGAGTGCAGGCGGCCAAAGCGTTCAACCACGTATTTTTCGGACTGAGGCACAATTTTGATGCCTTTGAAAATAACGACGACAATCAGAACTGCCGCAAGCAGGTAAATGATGTTCGATGTTAGCAACCCAATGATCTGTTCTTCGGTCATATCTGTCCTCTGTATTATTGTGTACTATGGTATACACTTGGGGATTGACTCGCCCATTTTCAACTCTGGTATGGCGGGAATGGGGATAGATGCAAATCTCTGAAAACCACAATGTAGCGTGGAATATTTTGAATGTGGCTGCTTTGCATCCGGTTGTGATTGCGCTATCGGGCGGGGATGAAACTGATAATTGACACAGATCCGGGCATCGACGATGCGATGGCCATTGCCTATGCCGCCGCTGCACCAGAAATAGACCTGATCGGCCTGACCACGGTTTTCGGCAACACGCATGTGCACCAATCCAGCCGCAACGCGCGGTTCTTGCTCCATAAACTGGGACTGGACGCGCCAGTGGCTGAGGGGGCGCCGCTTCCAGTTGGTGCGACCACATACGACCCGTCCGAGCACGTGCACGGCCCCGAAGGATTTGGTGATTTGACTGACATCCCGCAGATTGGGGAAAATCACCCCCTGACGGCGGCCGAATTCCTTGTCGAGCAGGCGCGGGAACACAAGGGTGAGCTGGTCGTCTGCGCCATTGGTCCGCTGACCAATGTCGCCGATGCCATGCGGTTGGACCCAGAGTTTGCAGGCAACATCAAGCGACTGGTGATCATGGGCGGTGCCGTGTTTTGCCCCGGGAACATCACAGAGCATGCTGAGGCCAACATCTATCACGATGCGCAGGCCGCGGATGCAGTGTTCGCGTCTCCGCCAGATACCGTTCTGGTCGGCTTGGATGTCACGCTAAAAACTCTGTACGAGACTGCGGATTTTGATGCATTGGCGGCGCGTTCCGCTGACATGGGCGGTTTCCTGCGCGACATCTCGAAATTTTATCTTAAGTTCTACAAGGATATCGGCGGATTGGAAGGGTGCGGCCTGCACGACTCAACGGCTGTGATTGCCTGCACCCACGAACCCATGTTCGAGATAGTCGAAACCGGGCTTCAGGTTGAGGTAGATGGTCCGCAAATCGGGGCAACCCGACCGGATGCCAACAGACCAATGGTGCGCGTATGCCGGGATGTGGATGGGGCAGGGGTTGTCAGCCTGTTCACTGACCGCGTTGCGTCATTGCCCTGACGGCTTGCAATACCAGCGAAGATCGGGCAATTGCTGCCCGGTTCAGCGACACTGAGGCATTCACATGACAGACCGTTTCTCATTTGACCTGAAAGCCACGGATGGCAAAGCACGCACCGGGGTAATCCATACTCCACGCGGTAAGGTGCGCACGCCGGCCTTTATGCCGGTTGGCACCGCGGCAACGGTCAAAGCGATGATGCCGGAAAGCGTACGTGCCACAGGGGCGGACATCCTGCTGGGCAACACCTATCACCTGATGCTGCGCCCGACCGCTGAACGGATCGATCGTTTGGGAGGGTTGCACAAGTTCATGAATTGGGAACGGCCGATACTGACGGATTCCGGTGGGTTTCAGGTTATGTCGCTGGCCGGGTTGCGCAAGCTGACCGAAAAGGGTGTGACCTTCAAATCTCATATCGACGGCTCGCGCCACGAATTAACGCCTGAGCGATCGATGGAGATTCAGCGCCTGTTGGGGTCTGACATTGTCATGTGTTTCGACGAATGCCCGGCGCTGCCCGCTGACCGGAATCGCATTGCCGAGTCGATGCGCCTGTCGATGCGGTGGGCCGAGCGGTCGCGTGACACTTTCGGGGATCGTCCCGGTCACGCTTTGTTCGGCATTCAGCAGGGCGGACTTGAGCAGGATTTCCGCGAGGAATCGGCCGAGGCGCTGAAAGAGATCGGTTTCGAAGGTTACGCCGTTGGCGGTCTTGCCGTTGGCGAAGGCCAACAGGCGATGTTCGACGTGCTGGACTTTGCGCCGGATATGCTGCCGGTCGACAAACCACGTTATCTGATGGGCGTTGGAAAACCGGATGATATTGTCGGCGCCGTTGCGCGCGGCATTGACATGATGGATTGCGTGTTGCCGTCCCGTTCGGGGCGCACAGGGCAGGTTTTCACGCGCTACGGCGTGGTGAACATCAAGAATGCCCGCCATTCAGACGATCCGCGCCCGTTGGATGAACACTGCACGTGTCCCGCCTGTTCAAACTACTCCCGCGCCTATCTGCACCATGTGTTCCGCTCGAACGAGATGATCTCGGGTATGCTGCTGACCTGGCATAATCTGCACTATTTCCAAGAGATCATGCAGGGGATGCGTGACGCCATCGCTGCCGGAACATTCGATGCGTGGCAGGTCGAGTTCCATGCGCAGCGCGCGCAAGGCGATATTGAGCCTGTTTGATAGGCGCTTGGCGTTTTGGTGATCAAAATCACCGAATAGTCCATCAGGTGCCTTGCAGTCCCGAACACCTCAGGTCATTCTCACCATGAGAGATGGCGGTAAGGTTGAAATAGGGCGGTAACTGCCCCACCTTTATCGTCCAAGACAGGAGACGGCCGGGCGTTGCCTCGATGAGGGACCAGAGCCGTCTTGCCAATGATAAGGATAGAGCATGCAAGAGCCCCTGAACTCCTCATACCCAGTGCTGCCGCTGCGCGATATCGTGGTTTTCCCGCATATGATCGTGCCGCTGTTCGTCGGTCGGGAAAAATCCGTCCGGGCGCTGGAAGAAGTGATGCAGGACGACAAGCAGATTCTGTTGTCCAGCCAGATCGACCCGAGCGACGATGATCCAACCGAGGACGGCATCTACCGTTCCGGTGTGCTGGCCAATGTACTGCAATTGCTGAAATTGCCGGACGGCACCGTGAAGGTGCTGGTCGAGGGCCAAGCCCGTGTGATGATCACGGAATTCCTTGAAAACGAAGAATTTTTTGAGGCCCGCGCCGAATATCTGACCGAAATTCCGGGCGACGTTACGACAACCGAAGCACTGCAGCGCACTGTTGCGGATGAATTTGAGCGTTACGCGAAAGTGCGCAAAAACATCCCCGAAGAAGCGTTGACCGCAGTTGGAGAATCCACCGAACCGGCAAAGCTGGCTGACCTTGTGTCGGGTCATTTGGGGATTGAAGTCGAACAAAAGCAAGACCTGCTGGAAACCCTCAGCGTCAGTGAGCGGCTTGAGAAGGTCTATGGCCTGATGCAGGGCGAGATGTCGGTTCTGCAGGTTGAGAAAAAGATCAAGACCCGCGTCAAAACCCAGATGGAGAAGACGCAGCGCGAATACTATCTGAATGAGCAGATGAAAGCCATTCAGAAGGAACTTGGCGATGGCGAGGATGGCAGCAATGAAGTGGCCGAACTGGAAGCCAAGATCGAAGAAACCAAGCTGTCGAAAGAGGCCCGTGAAAAGGCCGAAGGCGAGCTGAAAAAGCTGCGTAACATGAGCCCGATGTCGGCTGAGGCCACCGTCGTACGCAACTATCTGGACTGGATTCTGGCCTTGCCGTGGGGCACGAAATCCCGCGTCAAAAAGGATCTGGGCCGCGCGCAGGACATTCTGGATGCCGACCATTATGGCCTTGAGAAGGTCAAGGAACGGATCGTCGAATATCTGGCTGTTCAGCAGCGGTCGAAAAAGCTGAAGGGCCCGATCATGTGCCTTGTTGGCCCTCCGGGTGTGGGTAAAACCTCACTTGGTAAGTCGGTTGCACGTGCGACGGGGCGTGAGTTCATCCGCATCTCGCTGGGCGGTGTGCGTGACGAGTCCGAGATCCGTGGCCACCGTCGGACCTATATCGGTTCGATGCCTGGTAAGATCATCCAGGCGCTGAAAAAGGCGAAGACCACAAACCCGCTCATCCTGCTCGACGAGATCGACAAGATGGGGCAGGACTTCCGTGGTGACCCGGCTTCGGCGATGCTCGAGGTGTTGGATCCGGAACAGAACAGCACGTTCATGGACCACTATCTTGAGGTCGAATACGACCTGTCGAACGTGATGTTCCTGACCACGTCCAATAGCTACAATATGCCAGGGCCTTTGCTGGACCGGATGGAGATCATTCCGCTGGCCGGTTACACCGAGGACGAAAAAAGTGAGATCGCCAAGCAGCATCTGATCAGCAAGCAGGTGAAGAACCACGGCCTGAAGGCCAAAGAGTTCGAACTGACCGATGACGCGCTGCATTCGATCATCCGCACTTACACGCGGGAAGCTGGCGTTCGGAACTTAGAACGTGAAATCGCCAAGGTGGCGCGGAAGTCGCTGACCAAGATCATCAAGAAAGAGGCTGAATCTGTAACGGTGACGCCAGACAATCTGGATGAGTTCCTGGGCGTGCCCAAGTTCCGCTATGGCCTGGCCGAACAGGACGATCAGGTAGGTGTTGTCACCGGTCTGGCGTGGACATCGGTCGGTGGTGATCTGTTGCATATCGAGGCGCTGAAACTGCCGGGCAAGGGCCGGATGAAGACCACCGGCAAGCTGGGTGATGTGATGAAGGAATCCATCGATGCGGCGTCGTCTTATGTGCGGTCAATTTCGCCTCAGATTGGGGTGAAGCCACCCAAGTTCGACAAGATAGACATCCACGTGCACGTGCCGGATGGTGCGACTCCGAAAGACGGGCCTTCGGCTGGTCTGGCCATGGTGACCTCGATCGTATCCGTGCTGACCGGTATTCCGGTTCGTAAGGACATCGCGATGACGGGTGAGGTTTCGTTGCGTGGCAACGCGATGCCGATTGGTGGTTTGAAAGAGAAACTGCTGGCGGCCCTGCGCGGTGGCATCAAGACTGTTCTGATCCCGGAAGAGAACGAAAAGGACCTGGCCGAGATCCCGGACAACGTGAAAGAAGGTCTGAAGATCATTCCGGTAGAGCACGTGTCCGAAGTTCTCAAACTGGCACTGGTACGTGAGCCGGAAGCGATTGAGTGGGATGAGGCCGCCGAAGAGGCTGCCGCAGCCGCTGCGAAGGCCACTGAAAGCGCAAGCCCGTCTGCCACGACGCACTAAGCGATAGGCGATAGACAAAGAAAAGGCGGGGTCTTCCCCGCCTTTTTCCTTTTCAGAAGCCGATAACAGGCTTCTTCGGGTCCAGTACCTCTTCCTCGGCGATGTAAGTTTGAAACTTTTTGGCGGATAGGGAGGATCGGACCGCTAGACCAAAAATGATGACTGAAAACAGGACGCACAGCAAAACATCCCAACCGAAGGGGATTTGCTTAAGCGCACCTTCCCCGAACTGTCCCAGGAACGAGATCAGGCCGATCCCTCCGAAATAGGGAACCAGCCACAGGGCCTCGGTCACGTCCATTTCGTCCAGCCGATTATGAAACCGTGCCAGAAGAAGAACAAACCCGACGATCAACGCGATGCCAAGCCGCCAAACGGTGTCCCATCCGCTCCAATAGACGATGAGCGTGGCGACAGCGAAGGCCGTGATGGCCACCACTTTAACGAAGGGGATGCGAATGGACCGCGGGTGGTCCGGCATCAGGCGGCGCAGGCACACAACGGCGATTGGCCCAACGGCAAAAGATACGACTATGGCCGCACCATTCAGGGCAATAACGGTGGTGAACGGGACCGTAAGAAGGAACAGAATTCCGATCAGAAAGTTCAGCGCCAAGGCCCACAAGGGCACCCCAAATGAGGACAGTATTTGCAAACGCTTTGGCAGGAACCCGTTCTGTGACAAGGCCATCGCGATACGCGCGTTCGAACCGGTGGACACCAAACCGTTGCCAAAGGGGCCAATGACCGAACCTATGTTCAAAACGCTCAGGAACCAGACGATCCCAACCGATAGGATGACCCCGTCCAATGGCCCCTGACCGCTAAAATTCAGGCTTGCCCAGCCGTTCTTCAGCATCTCCGGGTCAAGTGCGCCGATAAACGCGATCTGTAATCCGACATAGATGGCCGCACACAAAATAATGGACAGCACCAACGCCGCAGGAATCGCCACTTTGGGGTTTCGAACCTCACCAGCCATATCGACCACATGGCGGAAACCGATGAAGGAAAAGATGACGCCTCCGGTTGAAACAGCCGCCATGATGCCCTGCAAGCCGTACGGCGCAAAACCACCCGGTTGGGTGAAGTTTCCAGTGTCAAATCGACTTGCGATCAGCAGAATCGACAGAACGATAGGAATGGCAATTTTGGCCCATGTCAGCGTCGCGTTGACTTGCGTGAAGAATTTTACCCCCAACGCATTAATGACAACGAACAACAACATGAAAAACAACGCCACAGCGATACCCGCGCCGGTCAAATCGCCCGTATCGGCTGTGTGCACCCAGGGAGCATAAGGCCCGAGGTATTTCAGCATCGCCTCGACCTCAATCGGGGCGGTGGTGTTGTACCCAATCCAGGCTGTCCACCCCATTGCCATCGAAACGATGTTCCCATGCGAAAACTGGGGGACGCGGGCGACCCCTCCGGGAATGGGCAGCATGGCCGAGATCTCGGCGAAGGTTATCGCAAGAACGAACATGGCCACCGCGCCAATGATCCACGAAAGGATAGCGGCAGGACCTGCGTGTTGAACTGCGAGGAGGGGACCGAACAACCAGCCGGAACCGATAATTCCACCGACCGAAATGAAGGTCAGGCCAACAAGGCCAATATCCCGTTTCAATTTGGCCATGCGAAACCCCGTGCTTCAGCGCCGGTTGATCACACGGCAGATGCAGGAACGATACGCAGCTGAAATGCAAGCTGGCAAGTATTGTAATTTCAAGGCCTTAGAAGGCGTTGATTCTGAGGAAGTGGAATGGTGGGTGATAAGAGATTTGAACTCCTGACATCTACGATGTGAACGAAGCGCTCTACCACTGAGCTAATCACCCGTAGGCGCTGCTGTTACAGCGACTCGGATTGGTTGGCAAGATGGCCGGTGGTGAATTCGATCCAGCTCATGAAATGCTGGTTTTCCGGCCTCGGGGGTGGGTGGCTCAATCGGAAAAAATCAGGTTCTTCGAAAAAACTTCAAAACGCCGCTTGACGATGTCGGGGCGTAGCCATAATACACCCAAACGTTCAGCGATGAACAGACAGCGGGCGGTTGTAGCTCAGATGGTTAGAGTACCGGCCTGTCACGCCGGGGGTCGCGGGTTCGAGCCCCGTCAACCGCGCCACTGCTGTCAGCCTGGATCCGGGTTAAGGGATCACGAAAATAGATGCGCGGTTGTAGCTCAGTTGGTTAGAGTACCGGCCTGTCACGCCGGGGGTCGCGGGTTCGAGCCCCGTCAACCGCGCCATTTTCCCTAAAGTCAGCGGTAAATTCGTAATTTGTGCCAAGCTTCTGCGTGTCAAATGCGATGCTGCTTTGTCGGATCGGCGAATAGATGACAGTTCTTGCTTTGTTCTAACTTTTCTGTTGGAGTTCCAGCGTCGTTCACCTATTTCTAAGACACTTGTGTGTTGGGGGCCAAAAATGGCTGAGCTGAAGAATATCGAAGTGCGCGGTGCGCGCGAACATAACCTCAAAGGTATCGACGTGGACATCCCGCGTGATCAGCTTGTGGTGATCACCGGGCTGTCGGGGTCTGGTAAGTCATCTTTGGCTTTCGACACGATCTATGCCGAGGGCCAGCGGCGTTACGTTGAAAGCCTGTCGGCCTATGCCCGCCAGTTTCTGGACATGATGGAAAAGCCGGATGTGGATCACATCAGCGGCCTGTCACCAGCCATCTCGATTGAACAGAAGACAACGTCCAAGAACCCGCGTTCGACCGTCGGAACGGTCACCGAGATCTATGACTATATGCGCTTGTTGTTCGCCCGGTCCGGAACGCCGTTCAGCCCCGCCACGGGGCAGCCAATTGAGGCGCAGCAGGTTCAGGACATGGTCGACCGCATCATGACGATGGAGGAGGGGACGCGAGGATACTTGCTCGCCCCCATCGTGCGCGACCGCAAAGGCGAATACAAAAAAGAATTCCTCGAACTGCGCAAGCAGGGTTTTCAGCGCGTTAAGGTCGACGGAGAATTCTACGAACTGGATGAACCGCCCACGCTGGACAAGAAATATCGCCATGACATTGATGTCGTCGTCGACCGGTTGGTCGTGCGCGAAGGGCTGGAGACCCGGCTGGCCGACAGTTTGCGTACTGCTTTGGACTTGGCCGACGGTATCGCCGTTCTCGAAACCGCGCCGCGTGAGGGCGATCCGGAACGGATCACGTTTAGCGAGAACTTTGCTTGCCCGGTCAGCGGCTTCACCATTCCTGAAATCGAACCCCGTTTGTTTTCGTTCAACGCTCCGTTCGGGGCGTGCCCGGATTGTGATGGTCTGGGTGTCGAGCTGTTCTTTGACGAACGTCTTGTGGTGCCGGACCAGACCCTGAAACTGTACGACGGGGCGTTGGCGCCCTGGCGCAAGGGAAAGTCGCCGTACTTCCTGCAGACCATTGAAGCGATTGCCCGACACTATGAGTTCGACAAGAACACGCCGTGGAAGGACCTGCCGCCAAAGGTGCAGCAAGTGTTTCTGCGCGGTTCCGGCGACGAAGAAATCCAATTCCGCTATGATGAAGGCGGGCGGGTCTATCAGGTCACCCGCAGCTTTGAGGGCGTGATCCCGAATATGCAACGCCGCTATCGCGAGACCGACAGCGCGTGGATCCGTGAAGAGTTTGAGCGGTATCAGAACAACCGACCCTGTGGTGCCTGTGAAGGCTATCGCCTACGGCCCGAGGCGCTGGCGGTTAAGATCGCAGGCGCGCATGTTGGGCAGGTTGTGCAGATGTCGATCCGCGAGGCCCTGGCCTGGATCGAAGATGCACCGAACCATCTAAGTGTCCAGAAGAACGAAATCGCGCGTGCCATTCTCAAGGAGATCCGTGAGCGACTGGGATTTCTGAATAATGTTGGTTTGGAATACCTTACGCTGTCCCGCTCAAGTGGTACCTTGTCTGGTGGTGAAAGCCAGCGCATTCGTCTGGCCAGCCAGATCGGATCTGGTTTGACAGGGGTTTTGTACGTTCTGGATGAACCGTCCATTGGTCTGCACCAGCGGGACAATGATCGCTTGCTTGGGACGCTAAAGAACCTGCGTGATCAGGGTAACACAGTGATTGTCGTCGAGCATGACGAGGAAGCAATCCGCGAGGCGGATTATGTTTTTGACATCGGGCCGGGGGCTGGAGTGCATGGTGGTCAGGTTGTCAGCAAAGGCACACCTGATCAAATCGCGGCTGATGCGGCCTCGATGACCGGGCAATACTTGTCGGGAACCCGCGAGATCTCGGTCCCGGCTGAGCGACGCAAAGGGAACAAA
Organism: Ruegeria sp. CDSC002; assembly: GCF_059610905.1. Classification (NCBI taxonomy): domain Bacteria; kingdom Pseudomonadati; phylum Pseudomonadota; class Alphaproteobacteria; order Rhodobacterales; family Roseobacteraceae; genus Ruegeria; species Ruegeria sp. CDSC002. The sequence goes on along the minus strand of NZ_JBXWOM010000001.1, from coordinate 311,864 downwards.
AAGAAGGTGACGGTTGTCAAAGCGACCGGGAACAATCTGAAGAACGTGACGGCGGAGTTTCCGCTCGGCAAGTTTGTCTGCGTCACCGGCGTTTCCGGAGGCGGAAAATCGACGCTTACGATTGAGACGCTATTTAAAACTGCCTCCATGCGTTTGAACGGCGCACGGCAAACGCCGGCGCCCTGCGAAACCATCAAAGGGTTGGAGCATCTGGATAAGGTCATCGACATTGACCAGCGCCCTATCGGGCGAACTCCGCGTTCAAATCCAGCGACTTACACCGGGGCCTTCACGCCGATCCGCGATTGGTTTGCCGGTCTGCCCGAGGCAAAGGCGCGCGGCTATAAGCCCGGACGGTTCAGCTTTAACGTCAAGGGTGGTCGTTGCGAGGCCTGTCAGGGTGACGGTGTCATCAAGATTGAGATGCATTTCCTGCCCGATGTTTACGTCACCTGCGAAACCTGTAAGGGCGCGCGGTACAACCGCGAAACGCTGGAGATCAAGTTCAAAGGCAAGTCTATCGCCGATGTCCTTGATATGACCGTCGAAGACGCGCAGGAGTTCTTTAAGGCCGTGCCGTCGATCCGCGATAAAATGGACGCACTGGCGCGGGTCGGGCTTGGTTATATTAAGGTTGGGCAGCAGGCGACCACACTTTCGGGTGGCGAGGCGCAGCGCGTGAAGCTTTCAAAGGAATTGTCCAAACGCTCGACCGGGCGGACTTTGTATATTCTGGATGAACCAACCACTGGCCTACATTTCGAAGACGTGCGCAAGTTGTTGGAAGTGCTGCATGAACTGGTCGATCAGGGCAATACTGTCGTTGTGATTGAACACAATCTGGATGTCGTCAAAACCGCCGACCACATCATTGATATCGGCCCGGAAGGCGGCGATGGCGGTGGCGAAATCGTGGCAACCGGGACGCCCGAGAATGTGGCCGAGGTCGATCGCAGTCATACCGGCAGGTATCTCAAACCGATGTTGGATGGTGCGCGCGTTGCTGCGGAATAGTGCAGTTCTTTAGTAAAGAATATCAGCCGCTGCGCCGATCAGGTTCAGCACCTTTTGCGTTTCGGGGTCGACACGATAAACGTAATCGCCCGCGCGAATGTAGGATCCGCCGCGATTCAGACCATAACGGTAGGGATCATTGATCCAGCGGTAGTCGCGCGTGATATAGTCGCCCTTTTTGTACTGGTTTTTTACCTGACCCGGCGGAACACAGGGCACTGCTTTTTTTGCCAAGCCTGGCGGGCAATGACCCGCCTTACTCTTTCCGTTCCCTGCAATTGCTGTAGCCGGACTCAATGAAAGCGCGACAATGGTCAAAGTAACAGACAGAATTCGCGACATCATGTTTCCTTTCGCGTTAAAGCGCGGTTAGGAAACAGATGGCCGCTGTTTGTCTGCCGGTCAACCCGATGGGCAGGAAGTCGCCACCCTGTGGCGACTAGCTCCGGGTACGGTTTTCAAAACGTGGCAGCATGGCGGAAAAATCCTTGCCCAGCCCGTCTTCGGATTCGACGAATTTCTCATAAAGCGCTGTTGCAACCTGTCCCATTGGCGTGTCTGCGTCCGAACTTTCAGCAGCTTGCTGGCTGAGCCGCAGGTCTTTTAACATCAACTCGGCCGCAAATCCGGGTTGATAGTCGTTATCCGCGGGGCTGGCTGGTCCAACGCCCGGGGCGGGGCAGTAGGCGTTCATCGTCCAGCTATAGCCCGAGGACGTGCTGACCACATCAAACATCTTTTGCCGGTCTAGCCCAAGCTTGTCGGCCAATGCAAAGGCCTCGCAGGTGGCGATCATGGTCACGCCCAGAATCATATTGTTGCAAATCTTAGCCGCTTGACCAGCACCGGATTCGCCGCAATGCACGGCTTTCTGACCCATAATGTCGAACAGCGGCGATGCTTTTTCAAACGCCGCGTCGCTACCGCCAGCCATGAAGGTCAGCGTACCCGCTGCCGCACCGCCGATGCCACCCGACACCGGTGCGTCTACTGCGAGAACGTCCGCTTCCTTGGCTTGCTCGGCAACGGCGCGGGCGCTGTCTACATCGACCGTCGAACAGTCGATCCAGACCGCTCCGGGCGCCATTGCGGGTATAATCTCATTTGCCACCGCCCACAGGATTTGCCCGTTTGGCAGCATGGTCACGACGATGTCGGCATCGGTCGCGGCCTCAGGGCCGGAGCTGGCCATAGTGACACCCGGCACGGTGACATCCGCCATATCAAAGCCGCTGACATCATGCCCTGCTTTGGCAAGGTTGGCCGCCATCGGATTGCCCATGTTGCCCAGACCGATAAACCCGATTTTCATTCCTTAATCCTCCTCAAAAGTCAGCGTGTCCGCGCCCAAAGGTTGTAGCATCTTTGAAACAGCGACAGCCGGTACGTCTTGGTTCTGATGGCGCCAGCTCGGGTTGCGATCCTTGTCGATGATCTGCGCCCGAATACCTTCCAGAAAATCCCCGTGTTCCATCGCGCGATAGGTGAAGCGATACTCCAGCTCCAACGCCTTGCGTATGGTCAGGTTTGGAGTGCGTAGACGGTGCAGTATCTCGATCGTGCAGGCCATGGAGAGTGGTGAATTACGCCCGATCAACTTCAGCGCGTCAGCGGCGGCGTCATTGTTTGAGTTGCGCAGGCTGTTCTGTATATCTCCAAGAGTTTCGCCCCCGAAATCCGTCTCAATTGCATCTTGCATTGCGACCAACGAACCTTCGGGCGGCGTGTCGGAATGGCTTTCAAGAATGCTGGCGTCGCCGGATGCTTCAAGCATGTCGATCAGATCAGACCATTGCTGGATCGGAATGTGACGATCTGCGAAACCGGCCAGAATGGCATCGGCTGGCCCCATGCGATGCCCGGTTGTGCCGAGGTATTCACCTAACCGTCCGGGTGCGAGTGCCAGCATCAGCGTGCTGCCGACATCCGGAACCAAACCGATTGAGCATTCGGGCAGGGCGATTTGCGACGTTTCACCAACGATGCGATGGCTGCCATGGCACCCGATGCCGACGCCTCCACCCATCGTGAAACCCTGTAGGAAGCTGACTACCGGTTTTGGGTATTCGAAGATCAGAGCATTCAAGCGGTACTCATCGCGCCAGAACTTTCGGCCGTATTCAAAATCGCCCATGGTGCCGGTCTCATAAAGCTCGGCAATGTCACCGCCCGCGCAAAAGGCCTTGTCGCCCTCGGCATCCAGAATGACCAGATCGACCGCGTCATCCTCACGCCAGTTGCGCAAAGCGGTGTCGATGGCCAGGCACATATCATAGCTGAGCGCATTTAGCGCTTTGGTCCGGGTCAGGGTGATACGACCGGCACGGCCTGCTGTGCGAATATAGATGTCTGACATAAAGTCCTCAGCGCTGAGAGAGCATCTGGCGGGCAACGATGACCCTCATGATCTCGTTCGTGCCTTCCAATATCTGATGCACGCGCAGATCGCGCACAAGTTTTTCGATGCCATAGTCGGCCAGATAACCATAGCCGCCGTGCAATTGCAGGCATTGATCCACCACTTTCGATCCCGTTTCGGTCACGAATTTCTTGGCCATAGCGCAGAACTTTGTTGCATCCGGCGCGCCTTGATCCAGTTTCCACGCCGCCTGACGCAGGAATGTCCGGGCGGCCTGCAATTCGATCTCCATATCTGCCAGACGGAACTGAAGGGCCTGAAACTGGTCGATGGATTGCCCGAAAGCCTTCCGCTCGGACATGTATTGCAGTGTCATGTTCAACCCGGTTTGTGCGGCACCTAGAGAACAGGACGCGATGTTCAGACGCCCGCCATCCAACCCCTTCATCGCGTATTTGAAACCGTCGCCCTCGACACCTACAAGGTTGTCGGAAGGGATCTTGCAATCGTCGAACTGCACCTGCGCCGTAGGCTGGCTTTTCCACCCCATCTTCTGTTCCAGCGCGCCAAAGCTCAGGCCGGGGTTGCCATCCTCGACATAGACCGTCGAAATGCCCTTGGGCCCATCCTGGCCGGTGCGCACCATGCAGACATAGGCATCCGAGTATCCGCCGCCCGAGATGAAAGCCTTGGTGCCGTTCAGGGTATAGCCTTCGTTCGTTCGTTCCGCGCGGGTTTTCAAAGCGGCCGCGTCAGAACCTGAGCCGGGCTCGGTCAGGCAATAGCTGAGCACGGTGTTCAAGCTTAGAACATCGGGCATGATGCGGGATTTCAGCTCGCCACTCCCAAAGCTGTCCAGCATCTTGGCGCACATGTTGTGGATCGATAGAAAGGCCGCAACCGAGGGGCAGGCCATCGACAAAGCCTCGAACACAAGCGTGGCGTCCAGACGAGACAGGCCAGAACCGCCGCTGTCTTCCGAGACATAAAGGCCGCCGAAACCCAGCTCACCAATGCGCGGCCAAAGGTCTTTGGGGATGGTGCCGTCGGCCTCCCACTGGCGGGCAAATGGGGCGATGTTTTCTTGCCCGAAATCATGGGCCATGTCGAAGATTGCGTTCTGCTCTTCGGTTGTTGCGAAATCCATGGATTGCCTCCCACGCTGCCCGATGAATTGAACGAGTGTTTATTTCCCAATCCTTACAGAAATTTTGCACGGCCAGCAATCACTGGCACATTCTTGTGCGGGAAAACTTGCTAAGGTTCAGAGGTCTTGATGGAATTCGTCAATCAAGTGTTGAACCACAGCCTTGCCGGGGTCATCACCTTTTGCCGCTGCCTCGGCATGTACCCGGCGCTGGCGAGTGGCCGAGGTGCCGTTCTGGGCAATCTGCTGCAGCTTTGCCAACTCGGTCATGGTGCCCAGCGCTTCGGCATCTTCGGCCAGCAGACCCATCAATTCGCCCATAAGTTCCGGCATGGGTTTGATTGAGCGATCACCGAAGTCAATCATCCCTTCGCCAACGCCATAGCGTTGCGCACGCCAGCGGTTTTCGCCAATGAGGAACCGATCGTATTGTCGCCACCTGAGGTTTCGGTCTTTCAGGCGACATAGCATGCGCGTCAATGCTTGAACCATCGCGGCCAGAGACAGTGCATGCTCCATGCGGGGCTGCACGTCCATGATCCGGGTCTCCAGCGTTGGATATTGGTGCGACGGTCGCAAATCCCACCAGATTTTCGTGGTATCTTCGATCACGCCCAGTTCGACCAGAACGCCCGTAGTACGTTCATATTCGGACCAACCGGAAAAGATCGGAGGCAGACCGGTCCGTGGCAAGTTGTCGAACACCGTTAATCTGTACGAAGACAGTCCTGTGTCCTCACCGTTCCAATATGGCGATGACGTCGACAAGGCCAAGAGATGCGGCAGAAAGTAGGACAGCTGCGGAATCAGGTCGGCGCGCAAGGCTGAATCGGCCACCCCGATATGGACATGCATGCCACAGATCAGCATACGCCGCGCCACTCCGCCCAACGCGTGTTGCAGCGCGTCATATCGGTCTTTGCGCGTATGTTGCTGTTTTTTCCAGTCGGCAAAGGGGTGGCAGGATACAGCGATTGGGGCAAGGTTGTGCTCGGCGGCGCGTTTCGAAACACAGGACCGCAAGCGTTTCAGATCCTCGCGGGCAGAGCTGATGGTCACATGCGGTCGCGTACCGACCTCGATCTGGCATTGCAGGAATTCGGGGCTGACCTGTCCTTCAAAATCGGCCTGGCAGGCTTCCATCAACGCGGCAGGCGCTTCGGCGAGTTCCAGACTGTCTCGATCAACCAACAGATACTCTTCTTCGATGCCCAGCGTAAATTCCTGCTGCATTCCGGCCCTCGCAACTGTGTTCCAACCAGTGAATACGGAAATTGTCTTTTTGCCAAGTGTTTGCCAGCTGGGTTCTTGCGAAGCCCCCATGCGCACAGGTAAGGAGGCGTCTAGACCGCCACCAAACCCGGAGCCCCCCGTGAAACCAAGGAAATTCCCCCGGCTGAACGCCGCGCTTGATCGGTTTGGTGTGAAACTGATCGACAAAGTGACCGAGCGGGACGAACGCGCGCGCCTTGAGGCGTTTGAACGGGCAGGGGGTCTGACCCGATCTGCCTATGCTCTGTCTCCGGGGATGGAAGGGTTCGACATCACTCAATTGTTGTCGGAATACCAAGAACACTCTGCTTCTCTGGAAGCATTGAAGGACCCGGCGCACAACAAGACCGGTTATCGTATCAACAATGGGTACTACGACAGCCCGGATGCGGATGCGCTGTATCTGATGATCCGCCGGTTCAAACCAAAACGCGTGATCGAGGTGGGTTGCGGCAACTCGACCCGTGTGACCCGGCAGGCGATAATTGACGGCGGATTGCAGACCAACGTCACCGCAATCGATCCGTACCCACGGGCAGATATCGCGCATGTGGTGGATCAGTTCGAACAAAAACGTCTGGAAGAAGTCGATCCGGCACTGTTCGAACAACTCGAATCCGGTGATGTCCTTTTCATCGATTCCAGCCACGTTGTTCGCATGAGCAATGACGTCGCGCACCTGTTCTGCCGCATCATTCCGGCGCTCAAACCCGGTGTGGTCATTCATGTACACGATGTTTTTCTGCCCTACGAATATCCTAAACGGTTCTTCTATGATTGCCCAGGCTGGGGTGAGCAGTACATGCTTCATGCACTCCTGCAATCTGGTGCATATTCAATGCTTTGGCCCGGATACTACCTTCAACAGGATCGCCCCGATGCGGTGGAATCTTTGCCATTTTTGAAGGACGGGCGTGCTCAAAGTATATGGGTTCAGGTCAAAGAAAATTGATCTGTTAGTGATCCGGCGCGACTAAGCGCCCGTACCCCTTTCCATAACTAGCTGGAGAGGAGATGACAGCCATGTTTCGTCGTACGTTTATGGGCGCCGCCGCCGCAATTGCACTGACACTGCCTGTAAAAGCACAGGCTGCAGATATCGTGGATACCGCAGTATCGGCCGGGTCCTTCAACACATTGGTCGCCGCCGTTCAGGCTGCGGGGCTTGTCGACACGTTGAAAAGTGACGGACCGTTCACAGTGTTCGCACCGACTGATGACGCTTTTGCGGCACTGCCCGAAGGTACGGTGGAAACACTGCTGTTGCCGGAGAACAAAGACCAACTGGTCGAAATTCTGACCTATCACGTGGTTCCCGCCAAGGTGATGTCCGGTGACATCGCTGGCAAGCGCGCCAAGGTTCTGACCGTGCAAGGCGATCGCCTGAGCGTAAATGCAAAGAACGGCGTGAAAGTTAACGGTGCCGAAGTCATTCAGGCCGATATTGAGACCAGCAATGGTGTGATCCACGTTGTCGACGCTGTGATCCTGCCGGAATAAGATACTTTGATTTCATGAAAAAGCCCCGGTCCTTATGGCCGGGGCTTTGTCGTTAGACCAGTCTGACCTGGGTTCCGACCTGGACGAGAGGAAACAATTCCTCGACATGTTGATTGTACAGGCCGATGCACCCGGACGAGCTTTGGCGCCCGATTTTTCGCGTATCGTGGGTGCCGTGCACAAGATAGGCTGGCCAGCCCAGATACATTGCACGGGTGCCCAACGGGTTGCCTGGTTCACCACCTTCCATACGCACTGGCAAAAGCGGATCACGCTCGCGCATCGACGCGGTTGGTGTCCAACTAGGATTTTCAGCCTTGCGCACAACCTTGGTATAACCGCGCTTCGTCAGCTCTTCGCTCATCGGTACCGAACTGGGGTACAGTTTGTAGGTGCCATCGGGGCCCCAATAGTGCACCGCGCGGCTTGTGATATCGGCCAGCAAAGCCCCAGCGCCCAGCTGGTCAAAATGGTCCTGCCAGTTCTGTTGCGAGAAGGACGAGACATTGCGGCGCACCGGCAGTTGCGTGCTGATCGCCTCTTCTGTTGTTGGGAAAGCATCTGAGCTTTGGGCGCGCAGAAGCGTCGGCGTCGCTAAGACGGACGCAGCACCCAGCAAGGCGGTACGACGATTAATACGGGAACTGGACACGGATGCCTCCTGAAGGAATGCTCTATGGTTTCCGGCAATTTAGTAACTCCTTTCCCTCAGGGCCAGATGCTTGGCTTAAATTTTCCGTGAGATTTACACATTTGACGCAGTTTATTGCCTGTCCGGACGGGGGAATACTCGGTGTCCGGACAGGTTTTTGCTGTTTGCGGGACACGGCTTGGGGTATTTTTTCTGGCATGTCTGCTCCAATTCCAGGGGACAGGCCCACAGATGTTCGGAGACCGCACGATATGACCAAGAAATCGGAAACCTTGGAAATTCGCGTATCTTATGAGTTGAAAAGCAAGTTGGCAGATCTGAGCGAACAGCACGGATCGTCGATGAGCGAACTCGTGCGTGGTGTGATCGACCGCGAGCTGGCAGGGCCTTCACCAGACACTGTCGGAGAAGATGAAATGCCCATTCGAACGCTCAGCCGTTTTGCCCCTAAGACGCTCTATCTGCTGCCGGTCTTGTTACTGGCTGGTCTTTATTGGGGGTCTGCCCAAACACCTGCACAAGCAACGCCTATGGCGCGGATCTTCTTTGCCGAGTTGGATCGCGACGGGGATGGGGTGATTACTGAACCGGAATTGTACCAATTCCTGACGGAAGAAGAGGGCCTCATCGTCGGGGATGATTGTGATGCGGCAAAAGAATCCTGCACACCAGAGGCTATTGCAGCTGAGGAGATCGATCGGGCGGATTCCAACGCAGACGGTCACGTCGAATTTTCTGAATTCGAAATCTTCTATCTGGCAGAGCGGGCGGTGGAGTTTCTCGAATATGACACCGACGAAAATGGCGTGGTGTCCCCGGATGAATTTGTGGCCATGGAAGTGCGGGATCTCATCGAGTTCCCCGATCCGGAAATGGATGAGCCGCTGTCGGCCGAATGCCTGACCATGGTTGAAAGCGACAAGATCGAAGGCATCGCCAAAGCTTGTATCCCCGCGCATGAGCTTCGGATGGTCATGGCCGAGTTTGACGCGGATTTTGATGGCAGAGTCACATTGCGCGAATTTCTACAGAACTGACCCCTCGCCGCGCAACGAAAAAGGCCGCCCAACGGGGCGGCCTTTTGAATTTGTTTGGGCGGGAAATCAGTCCATCGCTTTGAAGTTGAATTCGCCACCTTCTTTGATGCCCGACGGCCAGCGCGCTGTGACGGTTTTCGTGCGGGTGTAGAACTTGAAGCTGTCCGGACCGTGCTGGTTCAGGTCACCAAACATAGATTTTTTCCAGCCGCCAAAGGTGTGGTAGGCCAGCGGAACAGGGATCGGAACGTTGATCCCGACCATGCCGATATTCACACGGCTGGCAAAGTCGCGGGCGGTGTCACCATCGCGAGTGAAGATTGCAGTGCCGTTGCCGTACTCGTGATCCATCGCCAGTTTCAGCGCTTCTTCATAAGAGCCTGCGCGCACGGTCGACAGAACCGGGCCAAAGATCTCTTGCTTGTAGATGTCCATCTCAGGCGTCACGTTATCGAACAGGTGTGGGCCGACAAAGAAGCCGTCCTCATAGCCCTGCAAGCTGAAGTCGCGGTTATCAACAACCAGCTTCGCGCCTTGTTCTACGCCCGAGTTGATCAGACCAAGAATACGCTCTTTGGCAGCACCGGTTACAACTGGGCCCATGTCGACGTCATCGCCGGCGGTGTAGGGGCCGACCTTCAGCTTTTCAACGCGTGGAATCAGCTTTTCGATCAGTGCGTCGGCTGTTTCTTCGCCAACGGGCACAGCAACCGAGATGGCCATGCAGCGTTCGCCCGCCGCGCCAAACCCGGCACCGACCAAAGCGTCGGCCGCCTGATCCAGATCCGCGTCAGGCATGACGATCATGTGGTTCTTGGCGCCGCCGAAACACTGCGCGCGCTTACCGTTCGCAGTCGCGCGGGAATAGATGTATTGCGCGATCGGGGTCGAGCCAACAAAGGACACGCCCTGAATGGTATCGCTGTCCAGCAGAGTGTCCACGGCCTCTTTGTCGCCATTGACGACCTGGAAGACGCCCTTGGGCAGGCCGGCTTCGACAAACAGCTCTGCTAGCATCAGGGGAACGGAGGGATCACGCTCGGACGGTTTCAGAACCACTGCGTTGCCGCAGGCCAGGGCAGGGCCTACGTGCCAAAGCGGCATCATGGCTGGGAAGTTGAACGGCATAATGGATGCAACAACACCCAGCGGCTGCCGCATGGAATACATGTCGATGCCAGGGCCTGCGCTGTCGGTGAACTCACCCTTCAGCATCTGCGGTGCGGCGATGCAGTATTCGATCACTTCCAGACCGCGCTGCAAGTCGCCCTTGGCGTCTGGGATGGTTTTGCCATGCTCGCGGCTGAGCGCCTCGGCCAGTTTGTCCATGTCGCGGTTCATCAGGTGAACCATGGCCATCATGACACGTGCGCGTTTCTGTGGATTGGTTGCACCCCAGGCCAGCTGCGCGGCGGCTGCGCTTTCGATTGCCGCCGTGGTTTCAGCAGCACTTGCCATCGGGCACTTGTACTGAACCTCGCCAGTGGCGGGGTTAAAGACGTCGTCAAATCGTCCTGAGGTTCCGGCGACATTCTCGCCGTTGATGAAATGGGACAGCTCGGTCATTGCAGATCTCCTCCGATGCGTTTGTGCGCACAATAGGCTTGCATAAATTGCTTGAACAGAGGCAATGTCCCAAAGATGTCTTGCAAAAATGCAAAGGGCGGGGCGTGACACCAAACTGGGATGATATGCGGGTCTTTCTGGCCGTCGCCCGCGAAGAAAGCCTTTCGGCTGCCGGGCGTCAGCTCAAGATAGACCCAGCCACCGTCGGGCGGCGGATTGCTCGGTTGGAAGCCTCATTGGAAGCCCCCCTGTTTACCAAGTCGCAACAAGGCTACCTTTTGACCGCTGCGGGCGAACGCCTGATGGAACACGGGCTGAAAGCCGAAGAGGCGATGCGCGCGGCAGCTGGCGCGATGGCGGGCACGTCGAAAACGCTCAGCGGACAAATACGGATTGGCGCGCCGGACGGGTCGGCCAACTATCTTTTGCCGCAGGTCTGCGCGAAAATCAGCGATGCAAACCCCGATCTGGATATACAGATTCTGGCCCTGCCGCGCGTGATCAACCTGTCCCGGCGCGAGGCTGATATGGCGGTGACCGTCAGTGCACCAACAGCTGGGAGCCTTCTGGTCCAGAAAATCACCGATTACAAACTGCACCTTGTTGCGACGCGCGACTATCTGGCCTCTTACCCGGCAATCCGTTCGATCCAGGACCTGAGTGGCCATCGCATGATTGGCTACATTCCGGATATGATCTTTGACCGCGAGCTGGATTATCTAGTGGATATCGGTGTTGACCGTGTCGCGCTTGCATCGAATTCGGTGTCGGTTCAGCTGCGGCAGGCCACGCTTGGAACGGGGGTTTGTGTGGCGCATGACTTCACCTTGCCGTTTCATCCCAACCTGCAGAAAATCCTGACGGATCAGGTGAGTTTGACCCGGAGTTTTCACCTGGTGCGACATCAGGGCGATCAGCGGAATGAAAGATTGAACCGGTTTGCGCAGGCCTTGACGCAGGGTATTCGGGAAGAGGTTGAGCGGCTTGAGGCTCAAGTGTCACCTTGACAGGTTTAAGCATTCCGGCAACGCTTTGGAAAACAGGACATTATTTCGGAGGTTACGCTTATGCTCGTTCAGGCCATTCTGAAATCCAAGGCCACCGGAGGGGTCGAGACAGTCAGCCCGACAATCACTGTGGCTGACGCCTCGAAAATCCTGGCCGAAAAACGGATCGGGACGGTTGTTGTATCAGAAGATGGCGGCGAAACGGCATCAGGCATCCTTTCCGAGCGGGACATCGTAAGGGAGCTGGCCGCAAGCGGCAGTGGTTGCCTGGCGCAGCCAGTCAGCGCCTATATGACCCGTAACCTTGTGACAGCCACTCAGCAGGACACGGTTCAGGATATCATGACCCGCATGACCGAAGGGCGCTTTCGCCACATGCCCGTTGTCGAAGATGGCAAGCTGGTGGGGATCGTCACACTGGGCGACGTGGTAAAGGCGCAGCTGGCAGAACTGGCTATGGAAAAAGACGCGCTGCAAGGCATGATCATGGGGCATTGAGGCCCTTGAACCCCAAAGCTGCCTCTTGCACCTGCGGCGAAGTTATGTTTGCTTGCGCAGAAATTTTATTGCGCAGGAGGCCGCGATGAGGGTTGGATTATATCCCGGAACATTCGATCCAATCACCTTGGGTCATATCGATATCATTCGCCGTGCGGCTGCTTTGGTGGACAAACTCGTCATTGGCGTTGCGATCAACCGCGATAAGGGGCCTTTGTTCTCGCTCGAGGAACGCGTTGCGATGATCGAGGCGGAATGTGCTCATCTGACCGAGCAAACGGGAACCGAAATCGTTGCGCATCCCTTTGAAAACCTGCTGATCGACTGCGCCCGTGATGTTGGGGCGCAGATCATTGTCCGCGGGCTGCGGGCTGTTGCGGATTTTGAATATGAATTCCAGATGGTCGGAATGAACCGGGCGTTGGACGACACGGTCGAGACGGTCTTCCTGATGGCCGAGGCGCGGCATCAGGCCATTGCCTCCAAATTGGTTAAGGAAATCGCCCGGTTGGACGGGGACGTGTCGAAATTCGTCACGCCCCGTGTTAATGCCGCGCTACGTGACCGTTTAGGCTAGGGCACCCATCGCTGCGGCGGTATCCAGCATCCGGTTCGAGAACCCCCATTCGTTATCATACCATGCCAGCACACGCACCAGAGTGCCGTCGGTCACCTTGGTTTCCGGCAGCGAAACGGTCGAGCTGTGTGGGTCGTGGTTGAAATCCACTGAGATCAGCGGGCGGTTCTCAGCCGCCAGAACCCCGGGGATTCTGGCCGCGGCTTCGGTAAACAGCGCGTTGACTTCGTCCTCGGTCGTCGGGCGAGAGACTTCAGCGACCAGATCAACCACGGACACATTCGGTGTGGGGACTCGAATGGCCTGACCGGTCAGTTTTCCGGCCAGTTGCGGTAAGACGAGGCCAACGGCAGAGGCCGCGCCTGTCGTGGTCGGGATCATCGACAATGCTGCCGCGCGGGACAGGTATGGGTCTTTGCCGGCAGTGTCGTGGACAGGTTGGCTGGCTGTGTAGGCGTGAACCGTGGTCATGTTGCCGTGGACAATGCCTAGCCCTGCGTCCAGCGCTGCGGCCACCGGTGACAGGCAGTTGGTGGTACAAGACGCATTAGACACCACGTTATCTTCGGCCGTAAGCTCGTGATCGTTGACGCCAAACACGATCGTTTTCACAGCGCCATCGCCGCGGGCTGGGGCCGAGATCAAGACTTTCTTCGATCCGTTCGCGAAATGGCGCGATGCGGCCTCGCGTGTCCGGAATACGCCAGTACATTCCAGAACGACGTCCACATCGGACCAATCCAGTTTTTCCGGCTCGCGTTCACTGCTCAGGCGGATCGGACCGTTTCCAACATCCAGGCCTGCCTCGGTCAAAATGACAGGTTTGCCGTACCGGCCATGGACGCTGTCAAATTCGAACAGATGCGCGTTCATTTCCGGCTTCGCCAAGTCGTTTATCGCAACGATTTCAACGTCTGTGCGCCCGGATTCCATGACCGCCCGCAGCACGCCGCGTCCGATCCGTCCAAATCCGTTGATTGCCAGCTTGAGTGTCATGTCCTGCTCCGTCCGAAATGCGGCCAATGTGAAGTTAGCGCTAACAAAGCCAGTTCAGAGGAAAAGTCAAGCAAAACCTCTGTCACCGCCAGAAGGCGAGCCAGTCCAGAAAGGTGTAGAGTTTCTTGCCAAGGAACACGAATTGTTCGGTTCCAAAGAGGGCATAGCTGATAACAAACAAGCCCAGAATGAGCAGGGCAAGCCAGATGGCGATTTGATTTGTCATGCTAGCCCCGGACGAAAACGCCCGCCCAGTTAACCTGAGCGGGCGAAAAGGTTCAAGATTTCAAAGCAACCTTAGTTAAGGCGACCCATAGCAACTGCCACGTCGGCCATGCGGACCGAGAACGCCCATTCGTTGTCGTACCAAGCCAGAACGCGAACCATGCGGTCGCCGACAACGCGGGTCTGATCGGGTGCGAAGATCGAGCTTTCCTCGGTGTTGTTGAAATCGGTCGAAACCAGCGGTGCGGGTTCATAGCCCAGAACACGCTGCATCGAACCCAACGAGGCTTCGCGTACGATAGCGTTCACTTCTTCTACCGTTACATCACGAGCAGCGCGGAATGTCAGATCAACCGCAGAAACATTCGGGGTCGGAACACGGATGGCCGAACCATCCAGGCGACCTTTCAGATTGGGCAGAACCTCGCCCAAGGCTTTCGCGGCACCTGTCGATGTCGGAATCATCGACATCGCGGCAGCACGGGCGCGGTAAAGATCACTATGGCGGCGGTCAAGGGTCGGCTGGTCGCCGGTATAGGCGTGGATCGTGGTCATGATGCCGTTCTCGATGCCGATACCCTCGTCCAGTACCTTGGCAAGCGGAGCAAGGCAGTTCGTGGTGCACGAGCCGTTCGAGACCATTTTGTCGTCGGCCACAAGGCTGTTGTGGTTTACACCATAGACGATGGTCTTATCGACGTTTTTGCCCGGGGCAGACAGCAGGACCCTTTGTGCACCGCGATCCAGGTGTGTTTTGGCTTTCAGACCGTCATTGAATTTACCGGTGCATTCCAGAACGACATCGCAGCCATCCCAGTCCAGTTCGTTCATGTCATAGGTCGAGAACATCTCCATCGGGCCGCGGCCCAGATCCATGGTTTTGCCATCGATTGCGACATCGCGGGGGAAACGTCCGTGGACACTGTCATACTTTAGCAGGTGCGCTGTGGTTTCCAGCGGGCCGGTTGCGTTGACCTTGATCACTTCGATGTCGTTGCGGGCGGATGCCGCGATATGCGACAACGTGCAGCGGCCAATGCGGCCAAAACCATTGATACCGACCTTGATGGTCATGTGCTGTCTCCAAATGCGCTTGCGTTGGACGCCATATAGCTGTCAAAGCGCTTTCTCAAAAGACCAAAAGTGACATATTTTTAACGTGTTAGCGCAAACCTGCGCCGGTTGCGCTAACGCTTGCGCTAGCCGTCGGATCGGGTAGGCTCCGGTTGCGGCAGGTGAAGTGAAAGGAAACACCATGAGCGGTCTGTTGGCCCTGTTGGATGACGTAGCAGGTATTGCGAAGGTTGCGGCCTCGTCCGTGGACGATGTGGTCGCGGCGGCCGGAAAGGCGGGCGCAAAGACCGCCGGTGTGATCATCGACGATGCCGCCGTAACCCCGAAATACGTTCAAGGATTCGCCCCGGCGCGCGAGTTGCCCATCATTTGGCGCATCGCGCGTGGTTCCATATTCAACAAGATTATCCTGCTGCTGCCGGTTGCTTTGCTACTGGCGAATTTTGCTCCTTGGTTGATCACGCCTTTGCTGATGATCGGCGGCTCTTACCTGTGTTTCGAGGGGGCCGAGAAGATATTTCATGTCCTATTCCCTCATGGCAGTCACGTTATCGACGAAGACATGGCCATTCGCGACCCCGGCCACCTGGAAGAGCAGAAGGTCAAAGGCGCGATCAAGACGGATTTTATCCTTTCGGCTGAAATCATGACGATTGCGCTGGCCGCGATTGAGGCCCCAAACCTGTGGATGCAGGCCGCGACCTTGGCGGTTGTGGGGATCGGTGTCACCGTGGCGGTCTACGGGTCAGTTGCCCTGATCGTGAAGATGGACGATGTCGGGCTGTACCTCGCGCAAAACGCACCGACACCGATTGGGCGAGGGCTTGGGCGCGGGTTGGTCAAAGCCATGCCGGTTGTCATGAAAATCCTGTCCATAGTCGGCACAGCCGCGATGTTGTGGGTCGGCGGTTCCATCATCATTCACGGGATGGAGGTTCTGGGCTTTGGGTGGCTGGGACACCACATCCACGACTGGGCCTATGCCATTGGTCATTCCGTGTCTGAGCAGTGGACCGGTGTTGTTGAATGGGGATCCAAGGCGACGATGGACGGTGTGTTCGGTCTGGCATGGGGGTTTGTTCTGATCCCGGTGGCGACAAAGGTGGTCGGGCCGATGATCGGGATGTTTTCAAAGAAGACTGATGCCCATTGAATTGAGAATCCTGAAATGAGTGACCTGAGCCATTTGCCGGCTTATCGACCGGTTCAGAGTTGGGTCCGCATACAATTGAAGGGGCGCGCAGCCAAACGCAAAACGGCGGCCTTGTCGGCCATGAACCTTGGCGCGGAACAAATGCCGTTTGAACCGCTCAGGCTTTACCAGGTACTGCATTTCCGGATCGACACGGCGGAGACTGCGGCCCGACGCGCCAAGTGGGCAGGGGGGCGATTGTTTAACCTGCTCAGCGGCCAGTCGGCGCAATTCATTCCGCTATATGGAACGCATGTTAGGCAGGTTTTGTCTGCTGCAGGGCAGAACGTGCCCGATGGGATTGTGCCAGCAGAACGGTATGAATTGCGATTGGATTATGCGAAACGGGCCTATACGGCGTTGAAGGCCGAGCTAAAGCAGCCAAAATAGGAAAGGGCGGCCAAAACCGCCCTTTTTTGTATCTGGCTGATGAGCAGAGTGTTTACTGACCCAGAAGTTCCTTGACCTTGGCCACTGTCGCCTCGGCGGTGATGCCGAAATGCTTGTACAGTTCACCGGCTGGGGCCGACGCACCGAAGCTGGACATGCCGATGAAACCGGCTTTGGCTTCGCGACCACGTTCACCCAGCAACCAGCGATCCCAGCCACCGGCGCGAACGGCGGCCTCGATACCGACGCGGACAGGGCCGCCCGGCAGGACGCGCTTGCGATAGGCTTCATCCTGCTGCGCAAACAGCTCCATCGACGGCATGGAGACGACGCGGGTGCCGATGCCTTCAGCCTCGAGCATCGCTTTGGCTTCCATCGCCAGCGACACTTCGGACCCGGTGGCGATCAGAATGGCCTGACGCTTGCCCTCGGCATCGGCCAGAACATATGCGCCTTGCGCGGTCAGGTTCTTGGCCTTGTGTTCTTTACGCACCGTCGGCACGCCCTGACGGGTCAGCGACAGAACCGAAGGGCTGTCTTTGAACGTCAGCGCCAGTTCCCATGCCTCAGCCGTCTCAACCACATCGGCGGGACGGAACACATAAGTGTTCGGCGTCGCGCGCGAAATGGCCAGATGCTCAACCGGCTGGTGGGTTGGGCCGTCTTCGCCCAGACCGATTGAGTCGTGGGTCATCACGAAGACCGTAGGCACCTTCATCAAGGCGGCCAAACGCATCGAGGGGCGGGCATAGTCGGTGAACGCCATGAACGTGCCGCCATAGGGGCGGATACCGCCGTGCAACGCCATACCGTTCATCGCTGCGGCCATGCCGTGTTCGCGGATTCCATAGTGGATATAGCGACCCTTGCGGTTTTCCGGCAGGAACACGCCCATATCCGCAGATTTGGTGTTGTTCGACCCGGTCAGGTCGGCGGAACCGCCAACGGTCTCGGGCATGATCGGGTTCACTACGTTCAGAACCTTTTCCGAAGACGCGCGGGTGGCGAGTTTCGGCTGATCTTCCGACATCTGCTTTTTGAACGCACGGATGGCACCGGCCAGTTTCTTAGGTGCATCAAACGCATAGGCGCGGTTGAATTCGGCCTGTTTGCGTTCGGAAATCTGCGCGAAACGCTCTTCCCATTCGGCGCGTTCAGCCGCGCCACGGGCACCGATGGCCTCCCAAGCCGATTTGACGTCAGTAGGGACCACAAAGGCATCATGGGGCCAACCATAGCCGTTTTTGGCGGCTTTCAGCTGATCCTGATCGGTCAGTGCGCCGTGACCTTTGGAAGTATCTTGTGCGGCGTGACCAAGCGCAATATGGCTTTCGCAGGCGATCATGGATGGCTTGTTCGACGATTTGGCTTGCACAATGGCCGCATCAATCGCGATCGGATCATGGCCATCGATTTCAATCACGTTCCAGCCCGAGGCCTTGAAGCGGCGCACCTGATCGGTGCGATCAGCAATATCCACGGTGCCGTCGATGGTGATGTTGTTGTTGTCCCAGAAAACAATCAGCTTGCTCAGCTCATGACGGCCAGCCAGTGTGATGGCCTCTTGGCTGACGCCTTCCATCAGGCAACCGTCACCCGCAATCACATAAGTATAGTGATCAACTACCTTTTTGCCGTAATGCGCACGCTGGATTTCTTCGGCCATGGCGAAACCAACTGCGTTGGAAATGCCCTGACCCAGTGGTCCGGTGGTGGTTTCGATACCGTTCACCAGGAAGTTTTCCGGGTGACCCGCAGTTTTTGCACCCAGCTGGCGGAAGTTCTTGATCTCATCCAGTGTCACGTCCGCATGACCAGTGAGATACAACAGAGAATAGACCAACATCGAACCGTGACCAGCAGACAGGATGAACCGGTCACGATCAGGCCAGTTCGGGGCCGAGGCGTCAAATTTCAGGTGCTTTTCAAACAGCACGGTCGCAACGTCGGCCATGCCCATCGGCATACCGGAATGGCCGGAATTAGCGGCAGCGACGGCGTCAAGGGTCAGGGTGCGGATGGCCGCAGCCTTGTTCCAGTGTTCAGGATTGGCATTGCGCAGCGCAGTCAGGTCCACGGGCGTTGTTCCTTTGGATTACAGGCAGATGGGGCGCTCAATACCATCCACCCCCCAAAGTGCAAGTGGAACCGGGGGTTGCGTCGCGTTCGTGGTTCAAGAATGCTGTCCAAGTGATTGAAAGCAAACAGTGGGTATTTTCCGTTTCATTCGGTTAGACTAGGCCAATACCCGGCCTGTATTGATTCGGACGGGCCGCGAAAAAGTGAACCTTGGTAAAGAGGTGGCAGGGGCATGAGCCAGATCGAAGAATTACAGCGCCGTATCGTTGCCGCGATGGAGAGGATTGGAACCGGTGTCGACGCCCTGCGTGACACGGTGCCCGCAAGTGGCGGTGATGACACCGCTTTGCACACGGCATTGGAAGACGAGCGCGTCGCCAATGCGCAGTTGGAAGAGCGGCTGAAATCCCTCAAGGAACGGCACGAGAAGGAAGTCGACGCGATGCGCGCCGACATGGATGCGCTGAAAGCAACGACAGCCGAAGATCCTGAAAACGGCGCGTTGCGTCAGCAGCTTACAGAGGCCACCGCCAAATTGGCGGCGGTCGAAGCGGCCAGGGCCGAGTTGGCAGAGGCTAAAGCTGCATTGGAAAACCAGGACGAACTGGTTGTTCTCAAGACAGAAAACGATGAACTTAAAGCGGTTGTGAGCAAAACGCAGTCGCTTGAAGATGAGAATAAAAAGTTGCGGTCCGAATTGGCCGACAGCGAGCGTGTTGCGGAGTTAAGCGCAGAGCTTGAGATGTTGCGTGCGGAACGTGCCAGCCACGGCGCGGCCATGTCGCGTTTGGATGATGATCTTCAACGTATGCGCAAGGCGAACGAACAACTGCGCAACTCGGTGGATGAATTGCGGGCGGCCAGCAAGGACGGTCTGGCCGATGCCGAGCTGTTGAACCGCGCGACTGTGGCCGAACTTGAGGCGACAAAGGCTGCACAGGCAACCGACGCTGCCGAAGCTCAGGCTGTACTGGCCCGGCTGGAGCCGTTGCTGTCGCAGGCAAAGCTGGCTGAGGGAGAGGTAGAGTAATGCCCGAATTGACCATTCATATCGGTGGCCGTGGTTTTGACGTTTCCTGCCAGGACGGTGAAGAGCCATTTCTGCAATCTGCGGCGAAAATGCTGGATGACGAAGCGCAGGTTTTGTCTGATCAGATCGGTCGGATGCCCGAAGCACGCATGCTGTTGATGGCTGGGCTGATGCTGGCCGACAAGACCGCCGCGACAGATGACAAGCTCAAACGGGCAGAGGCCAAGCTGGCCGAAGTTGAAGCCGAATTGCAAAGCCTGCGCAACCGGCCCGAGCCCGAGCCTGAAAGGATTGAAGTGGCGGTCGTCCCGCCTTCGGTCACGGACACACTGGCCGAACTGGCCGCACGCGCTGAGGCCTTGGCCTCGGTGGTTGAGGAGAATACGGCGAAATGAATGCGTTGAAAACGGTAGCGTTGGCCGGATTGTTCGGTCTACCAGGGGGCTTGGCCTGGGCGGACATGGATATCCTGCCGGTTAGCTTCACCTGCCAGAATGGCATTGAGTTGCAGGTTGCGTATTTCAATGCGTCCGACGGCTCCGGTGCGGCGGCGATGATGGTAGACAACCAATTGGTTGCCTTGCAGCAAGTGCCCAGCGGATCAGGTATTCGCTATGAATCCAAAGGAGAGACCGGGTCGTATATCCTTCGGTCAAAAGGGTGGGATGCGACCGTCAGCTTTCTGGCGGCCAGTGGGGCCACCAGTGAGCAGGTTGTTCTGGAGAATTGCAGCAGTCGCTGATCAGGCGTTTGCTTCGCGAATTTTGTCAGCTGCTTCTTTGTTGAATTCGACACCATTTTCGTCAAACAGCGTGTCCAATTCGCCCGACAGGGTCATCTCGGTGATGATGTCGCAACCGCCGACGAATTCACCTTTGACGTACAGCTGTGGCACGGTCGGCCAGTCAGAATAATCCTTGATGCCCTGACGAACCTCTTCGTCGGCCAGAACATTAACATCGGCATATTCAACGCCCATGTAGTTCAGCACGCCGGCCACGCGGGACGAGAACCCACATTGGGGCATCTCTTTGGTGCCTTTCATGTAGAGCACCACATCGTTGGCTTTGACGGTTTCGTTGATCTGAGTCTTAACGTCGGTCATCTTGCTTGTCCTTTTCACCCGCGTCGGGGGCGGTCGTTTCATCCTTTGGCGGGTCCGGGACCCATCCTTCTTCTTCTAGTCGCCGATGCTCGGCCTGTGCCAGGGCCAGCGGATCCAGCCCGTATCTTTCAATGCCGCCGACCTTGCTGATCTTGTCCGGGTCCGGGCGCATGTCGGCCAGCTTACGCTTTCTGTTGCGCTTCACATAGGCTTCGATAAGTGCCGCGGCAACTATCAATGCTGCAATGATGCCTATCCAGAAGAGCCAGCCGTTCATTTTTGGGGAGCCATTGTCTTTGCGTATTGCTGCGGATCACGCGGAACAACTATCGCACTCACCGCGCCCCCCCTGCCTCCGTCCATCGTTGAGGCGACCACGCTGGCATTCTGACTGGGGGTCGCGCCTTTGCGTCCACGAGTGATAGGTTTTCGTGCGGAGCGGCTACGCCTAAAAATGGCGACGACGTAAATACCCACGATGCCGACAAACACGGCGCCCCAAATAGAATATGCCCAAAAAGCCGTGCTCACTCAGGTACTTTCGTCGTCAGCGCCAGAGCGTGTAACTCGCCGTCCGCGCCGTCCATTTTGCCCTTCAGGGCCGCATAGACCGCGCGCTGCTGTTGCACCCGGTTTTTCCCGCGAAAGCTTTCGTCCACGACCATTGCGGACATATGCACACCATCGCTGCCGCCAACCTGAATTTCCGCATCCGGAAAGGTTTCGCGCAGTAGGGCTTCGATTTCGTGGGCGCTCATCGGCATGTAGGTTTCTCCTGAAGGTCTTTCTCAAGATGTAGAGCTCCCAGACGGGGCGTGCAAGGGGAGGATAGAGGCCTTGAAACGACAAAACCTGCGCCGGGACAGGCGCAGGTTTCATGTTGCAAAGATTGCTTTGGTATTAGGCGACGGCTTCAGCAAAGCTGGTGCGGAACGTGGTAGCCAAATCCTCTAACGCGGCCTCAGAGTTGCCAACCCGAATGCTGTCGCCAGTGAACCGTCCTACGGACACCAGAGGGACGCCTGCCTGACCAGCAGCGATCATCAGTGCTTCGGCCTGATCAAAGTTGCACGCGACCAGATAGCGGGCCTGGTCTTCGCCGAACAGGAACTCGGTCGTGGCTTCATCGAGGTGAACGCCGACGCCTGCGGATTCCGCCAGCTCAAATGCTGCCAGCGCCAGACCACCGTCACCCAGATCGGTGCAGGCCTTGATCATCTCACGGTTGGCACGGATAAACTCGCCATTGCGTTTTTCGGCATCCAGATCGACATGCGGCGCGTCGCCGTCTTCGCGGTTGAACACTTCAGCAAGCAGAGCGGACTGCCCAAGATGGCCGTTGGTTTCGCCGATCACCAGAGCAACATGGCCCTCTCGGACCTCATTACCGATGATCTCGTTCGTGTGAGTCAGCAAGCCTACGGCGCCAATGGTCGGGGTCGGCAGGATCGCCTGTCCATCGGTTTCGTTATACAATGAGACGTTGCCTGATACGATAGGCATATCCAGCGCGGCTACGGCTTCGCCGATGCCCTGGATCGCGCCGACGAACTGGCCCATGATCTCGGGCTTTTCGGGATTGCCGAAGTTCAGGTTATCGGTGGTCGCCAATGGATTGGCTCCAACGGCGGTCAGGTTGCGGTAGGCCTCGGCCACAGCCTGCTTGCCGCCCTCAACAGGGTTGGCGCGGACATAGCGTGGGGTTACGTCGCTGGTGAAGGCAAGTGCCTTGTTAGTGCCGTGCACGCGGACCATGCCTGCGCCCAGACCCGGCGTGCGGGCGGTGTCGGCCATGACCATGGTGTCGTACTGCTCATAAACCCACTGCTTGCCTGCATAGTTCGGCGAAGCGAGCAAGGCGCGCAGACCGTCGATCGGGTCGATTTGCGGGACTTCAGCCAGTTCTTCGGCTTCTGGCGTGGCTTCCCAAGGGCGGTCGTATTCCGGTGCCGTCGAGGACAGCTTGGACAGGACCAGATCGGCTTTGACTTCGCCGTTGTGAAGGATCAGGAAGCGGTCTTCGGCGATGGTTTCGCCGACGATGGCGAAGTCCAGGTCCCATTTTTCGAAGACGGCGCGGGCTTCGGCTTCAAGCTCGGGCTTGAGGACCATCAGCATGCGTTCTTGTGATTCAGACAGCATCATCTCATAGGCTGTCATATCTTCTTCGCGCTGAGGAACGTTTTCCAGATCCAGACGCACACCCAGACCACCCTTGTCGCCCATTTCAACGGCGGAACAGGTCAGACCCGCTGCACCCATATCCTGGATCGAAATCACGGCACCAGTCTGCATCAGCTCAAGCGTGGCCTCCATCAGGCGCTTTTCGGTGAACGGGTCACCCACCTGAACAGTGGGGCGCTTTTCTTCGATGGTGTCGTCGAACTCGGCCGATGCCATGGTTGCGCCGCCAACGCCGTCACGTCCGGTTTTTGCACCCAGATACACAACGGGCATACCGACGCCAGAGGCCGCCGAATAGAAAATCTTGTCGCTGTCGGCCAGACCTGCAGCAAAGGCGTTCACAAGGCAGTTGCCGTTGTAGGCGGGATGGAACCGAACTTCGCCACCCACGCAAGGGACACCAAAGCAGTTGCCGTAACCGCCAATGCCTTCGACCACACCGTTGACCAGCTGGCGGGTCTTGTGGTGGCCGGGCTCACCAAACGACAACGCGTTCATCGACGCGATGGGACGCGCGCCCATGGTGAAGACGTCACGCAGAATGCCGCCAACACCTGTGGCCGCACCCTGATAGGGTTCGATATACGAGGGGTGGTTGTGGCTTTCCATCTTGAACACCACCGCCTGACCGTCGCCGATATCCACAACGCCGGCGTTTTCACCTGGCCCGCAGATCACCTGAGGCCCAGAGGTGGGCAGGGTACGCAGCCATTTCTTGGACGATTTGTAAGAACAGTGTTCGTTCCACATGGCCGAAAAGATGCCGAGTTCGGTAAAAGTCGGCTCGCGCCCGATGATCCCGAGGATCATATCATATTCGTCGGGCTTCAGCCCGTGTGCGGCAATCAGATCCGGGGTGATGGCGGGCTCTTGCATCGTGTGTCCTTGTCCAGGTTGGCCGGGATTGCGGGCCTTTTAGGGCAAGGTGCCGCTTGTGGAAAGGGTCAAGTCAGCGCAGGCCAATTGTGAAAGAAAAAAACGGAACCGGCGATTGGGCCGGTTCCGTCTGTTGTTTGGACCTTGCGGGTGTCATCCGCTGACTTATCAGCGGATGATCCGATGTCGTTAAGCTGGGTTCTGCGCCTTTCTGGACGCATCCGCAGCCGCAGCGCCAACTGCTGCTTTTTGTTCTTCGGTCAGGTTTTCAGCTTCGTCCAGTCCCGGGATAGCGACACGAACTTCGCGACGGGCAAAGTCGATGCCGTTTTCCTTGAAGGCAGCCTTAACCCGGTTGAAGATCTCTTTGCGCAGGGTGAACTGCTTGCCCGGTTTGGCCATGAACTTGCCGCGGATGATCATGCCGACATCGTCAAAGTCGAACACGCCCTGAGATTTGAAGGGCTGCAAGAAGCCGTCCTTGTGAACTTCGTCCTCCATCATCTCGGCACCGATCTTCTTGAAGATTTTCTTCACCTTGTTCGGGTCTGTATCGAAGGGCACGGTGAATTTCAGCTTCATGATGACCCAGTCGCGGCTGAAGTTGGTGATCTTCTGAATCTCACCATATGGGATGGTATGAACCAGGCCGCGGTGGTGGCGCAGTTGCATGGAGCGGATCGAGATCTTTTCTACCGTTCCCATGGTGCCGCCGATATCGACATATTCACCAACCCGGAACGCATCGTCGATTAGGAAGAAGATCCCGCCGACAATGTCCGAAACCAGCTTTTGCGCACCAAAGCCGATGGCCAGGCCAAGAATACCGGCACCAGCCAGAAGCGGCGTGATATCCAGACCCAGCGCGCCAAGCGCGAGCAGGACAAAGATAACCGCAATCGCGACCTGAGCGGTCACGCGCAGCAGGGGCAGAACCGTCGCCAGACGTGATCCGCCAGAACCGCCGCCTTCGCCCGCTTCCTGATCGGGGCTTTCTTCAGCCGCAGTTTGTTCCTTGGCCAGCCGCCGGTTGATCCACAGCGAAACGACTTCGTTCAGGATGTAGCCAACAGCAATAATGATGAAGAACTGTATTAGCTTGCTGCCAGACTCATCTCCACCGCCCGCGATTTCACTGAGGTCGAGATCCCAAGCCCGGGCGATCATCAGGATGACAAGAATACCAGCCAAAACCCTACCGATGCGAATATAGCTGCGTTTGGTAGACTTGTATGCGCGCTCGGCCACCGGCCCTCCGCCCAGCATCGGCGGTTGAAGATGGCGAACCAGCCCACGTATCAGCGTATCCAAGGCAGGTGCGATCAGCAACCAAGCCATGGTGGTGAAATGCGCCCCCTTGACCAGCAGCGCCAAGGACGAAGGATTGCGTTGCGCTACGATAAACTCGACCAGCAGCCAGATTACCGCCGACACGCCGATTGCGAAGTAGGGGTAGTAGTGGGCGACTTCCTCATCAAATTTGGAGTGATCAGGGTCGGTACCCAACATCATCTGAGACAGGCCTTCGCGCGCGGTCCAGGCGATGACGCCGATATAGATATGGATCGCTGCGTTCAGCCAGAAACCAATGCGTGTTTCGCCGCCGGTAATGCCGTTCAGCCTGTTGAAATGAAGCAGGAACAGCGTGAAACCGACCAAAATAAGCAGACCGATCAGGTTGCGGTGTAGGTATTTCGCCCAGTGATCATCAATGTTTACCAGCCGGTAGTGTGGTTTGCTTGGTGCAAGTACGAACCGCGAGGCCGCTGCGCCCAAGCGCGGAATCCAGATCAGGTAGAAAACGAACGGTGCCGCGTAGGTGATTTGTTCCGGAGTCAGAAGCCCGCGCCCGACCGCGCGGATGACGACATAGAACACGACCAATCCTGCGATCTCGCGGCAAAAACGGCGAAACAGGTACCTGACGGCGCCCCAAAGGTCATTTTCATCCCCAACCTCAGCATGTTCGTGCCACCGCCGAGTAAGGAATTCGAACAGCTTTTCTGCGAGGAAGCCGACGACAAGTACGCTGAGGATTAGGCCCAACAGGGTAAACGCGCCGGTTGTACCAAAGGTTGCCGAAAAGTTTTTGAAAGCGTCGGCTTGCGCGCTGAAGATGTTCGGGACCGTGACGATAACCTGAGTCCACGACGCCACCATCTCGGCCCAGATCTCATTGATTTCCGTGATTGGGTCTTCGCGCTCTTCCGCTTCGGCGGCGTTTTTTTCCGCGACCGCGTCCAGACGCTCCAGCAAAATCGCGCGAACCTGGTCGTCGGACATACGTGCGACCATGTCATCGACTTGTTCGGGCGTCAGATCCTCGGGAATTGTGACGTTAGTTGGTGCACTAGGGGTACTAGTGACCTGGGCAAGTGTTGGCCCAGATAATAGCGCAATGGAGAAGAACGCCATTAACAGGCGAGTGAGGTGAAACATCGAATCTGTCCTCGACCATAAGTCTTGATGATTTTTTCGTGATCATAGGCTTAAGTGCAGGATTTTCCCAGATGTTTCACCCATTTCAGATATGAATTTAGTGTTGCGGGCAAAAAAAAGGCCGAGCACTAAGCTCGGCCGTAGTCCAACAGGGAGGTGAAGATGATGAGCGTTACAGCATCACCGCCTTCGATTGCTCATTTAGGGGGCGGTTTGTGTACTATCAAGGTTTTATAGACTGATCGCAGATCATTGCCGCTATGCTACTGGTGCATAGCTACAGTTTTCCCATCTGCTTCAACTGCTTGCGCTGCGCAATGATCTCATCCTGAACAAAATCGCGGAATGCCGCGACGCGTTTGGAATGGCGCAGTTCCTCGGGGTAGGCGAGATAAACCGGGACATCGGCGGTTTCGATATCCGACAGGATCGACTGCAGATGCGGAAAGTCATGGGTCACGTAATCCGGCAACACGCCGATGCCGAGGTTGTGTAAAACACCCTGCAAAACGCCGAAATAGTTGTTCACCGTCAACAGAGAGGTCGGATTGTAGGTCATCAGGTGCCGGACCATCATAGCGCTTGCGCCGACCTGCGGGGCCGAGGGTGTCTGGCAGATCAACCTGTGTTTCGAGATGTCTTCGGGACTTTCCGGGCTGCCGCGTTCTTCCAGGTATTCCGGCGTAGCGTAAAGCTGCATTTGCACGGTCATCAGGCGTTTTCGCACCAGATCGGCCTGGCTGGGCTCTTTCATGCGGATGGCAACATCAGCCTCGCGCATCGGCAGGTCGAGAACACGCTCCTCCAGCATCAAGTCGATGTTCAGATCGGGGTATTGCTCGTACAGTTTTGGTAGGCGCGGCGCCAGCCACAGTGTACCGAAGCCAAACGTGGTGGTGACGCGCAGAACTCCGAACACTTCTTCTTCGCTGTCGCGAATGCGGGCAGCGGCAGCATCCAGGCGTTTCGACATGGCCGATGTCGCGTCAAACAGCAACTCACCCTGTTCGGTTAGAATCAGGCCGCGGGCGTGGCGGTGAAAAAGTGTCGAATCAAGCGATTCTTCAAGCGCGCGGATCTGCCGGCTGACCGCGGATTGGGACAGATTCAGCTTGTCCCCTGCATGAGTCAGGCTGCCCGCATCCGCAACCGCGTGAAATATCCTTAACTTGTCCCAATCCATCGCCGCAACTTTCGTTATCCTTCCGAAGCCCTATATGAAATAGGTAACAAGTTCTACATTCAAACTGTTGAAACGTTACAATAACAGACTGGTAGGTCCTATACAGGTCAGCTTTTTTGACCTAAAATGCGTATGAATGAAGCACACTGATCTGACGAGGGGAGGCGTCCGATGAGTCAGCCACAAATATCGCTAAACGACCGGTTCGATCTTGAGAAAAACCCCGTTCTTTTGAACGGCACACAGGCGCTGGTGCGTCTTATGCTGATGCAGAAGGCACGGGACAATGAGGCGGGCCTGAATACCGCAGGTCTTGTGACCGGATACCGCGGCTCGCCCCTTGGGGCTGTAGATCAACAGATGATACGAGCCCAGAAACATCTGACTGAAAGCGATGTGACCTTTCAGTTCGGGCTGAACGAAGATCTGGCGGCCACGGCATTGTGGGGCAGTCAGCAGGCCGGCCTGCGCGGCGACGGCAAGTTCGACGGCGTTTTTGGTCTTTGGTACGGCAAGGGGCCGGGTGTGGACCGTTCCGGCGACGTGATGCGTCACGCGAACATGGCTGGAACCGCCAAGCATGGCGGCGTTCTGATGGCAATGGGCGATGACCATACCGGCGAAAGCTCGACCGTTTTGCATCAATCCGAATGGTCTTTGGTCGACATGTACATGCCTGTGGTTAGCCCCGCTGGTGTGCAGGAAATCTTGGACTATGGCATCTACGGGTTCGCACTCAGCCGGTTTGCAGGCGTCTGGGTCGGCCTGAAGACGATGAAAGACACGATTGAGGTTACTTCGGTTGTGGATGGCAGTCCGGATCGCATGAATGTGGTAGTTCCCGAATTCGACATGCCCGAAGGCGGTTTGAACATTCGGTTGGGTGATACACCGCACCTTCAGGAAGCACGGGTCATCGACTATAAGCGCTTCGCGGCCGAGACGTTCTCGCGTGCGAACAAGATGGACAAGCGTGTCTGGGGCAAGCCGGGTGCGAAAATCGGGTTTGTAGCGGCCGGCAAGAACTGGCTGGACCTGACGCACGCCATGTCACTGCTGAATATCGATGAGGCCGAGGCCGGGCGCCTGGGCATTACGACTTACAAGATTGGTCAGACATTCCCGCTGGATATGGCAGGCTTCCATGACTGGGCCGAGGGTTTGGACCTGATTGTAATCGTTGAAGAAAAACGAAAGCTGATCGAGGTTCAGGTTAAAGAGGCCATCTTTGACGACCGCCGCGGGCGTCGCGTCTACGGCTGGTACAAGGGCGGGGCCGGGACCTTGCATCGGGAAGAACTGTTCCCGACACGCGGCGCACTGGACCCAATCATGATCGCCGAAAAGCTGGGCGATATCCTGATCGAGGAAGGGCGCGATACAGATGGGGTGCGCGCGGGGATGGCCAAACTCTCGGAAGCGCGCCGGGCGGATAACGCGGAAGAAATTGCAACGCGTCTGCCGTATTTCTGTTCAGGCTGCCCACATAACAGTTCGACCAAACTGCCCGACGGCAGCCGGGCTTATGCGGGGATCGGCTGTCACTACATGGTGCAGTGGATGGATCGGGAAACCACCGGGTTCACCCAGATGGGCGGAGAAGGTGCAAACTGGATCGGCGAAGCGCCGTTCTCGACGACCAATCACGTGTTTCAGAACCTGGGCGACGGGACATACAACCACTCGGGCGTTCAATCGATCCGAGCGGCGCTGTCGGCAGGCACCAACATCACCTTCAAAATCCTGTTCAATGATGCCGTCGCCATGACGGGCGGACAGGACAACGAAGGAGACCTAAGCGCAGAGCGGATCGTGGCCGAGGTCAAGGCGATGGGCGTTCAGCATGTGGCCGTGGTTTACGACGAAAAAGAAGATGTGAACTTCAAGGCGATGCCGTCCGGCGTGGAAACCTTTGAGCGCGCCGAACTGATGAACGTGCAGAAGAAATTCCGCGAGATCGAAGGCGTTTCGGTCATCGTCTATGTTCAGACCTGTGCGGCAGAAAAGCGTCGCCGACGCAAGCGGGGTACGTTCCCGGATCCAGACAAGCGCGTGTTCATCAACTCGGACATTTGCGAAGGATGCGGCGATTGCGGGGTTCAGTCGAACTGCGTCTCGATCGTTCCGAAAGAGACTGAACTTGGGCGTAAGCGCGCTATCGACCAATCTAGCTGCAACAAGGATTTCTCTTGTCTGAAAGGGTTTTGCCCGTCTTTCGTGACTTTGGAAGGGGCAAAGATCCGCAAAGAAGCCACGACCGAGATCGATTTGCCGGACTTGCCGATGCCCGTTCTGCCGACGATCAACGGTACACATAACGTGGTCATTACCGGTATTGGCGGGACCGGAGTGGTCACTCTGGGCGCTGTGATGGCGCAAGCGGCTCAGATCGACGGCAAGGGCGCCGGGATGATGGAGATGGCGGGTCTGGCCCAAAAAGGTGGCGCAGTGCACATCCACTGCCGTCTGGCCAACCGACCCGAAGATATCAGCGCCATTCGTGTGGCTACCGGCGAGGCGCATGCGCTGATCGGGGGCGACCTTGTTGTGTCCGCTGGGGCCAAAACCCTGGGTCTGACCCGCATGGGTCAAACCGGTGCCGTGGTTAACAGCCATGAAACCGTCACGGGCGACTTTACCCGCGACACAAACTTTCAGATCCCCGGTGATCGACTAGAGCTTGCGCTGCAAGCACGGCTGAAAGAGGGCCTGTCGCTATTTGACGCCACTGATCTGGCGCGCGCGGTTATGGGCGACTCGATCTATTCGAACATGATGGTCTTGGGAGCGGCCTGGCAACGTGGTCTATTACCGATTAGCCATGAAGCGATGTTACAGGCGATCGAGTTGAACGGGACCGCGGTTGAGCGCAACAAACGCGCCTTTAATATTGGCCGTTGGGCCGTTCTGCATCCGCAGGACGTCACCGCGATTTTGAGCCCTCAGGTGACTGAGCTGCCAAAAACTTTAGAACAGCTGATTGATTTCCGTGCGCAGCACCTGACCGACTACCAAGGCGCCCGTCTGGCAAAACGTTATCGTAAGCTTGTCGATAGCTTCGAGGATGAATCCGTCAAAGATGCCGTCGCAAGAGGGTATCATAAGCTGTTGTCCTACAAGGACGAATACGAAGTTGCGCGTCTGTTGCTGCGTAGTCGGGAACAGGCTGCGGCCGAGTTTGACGGCGACTTCAAAATGACCCTGCACCTTGCGCCACCGATTTTGGGTGGCAAGGACGCAGAGGGTCGGCCACGCAAGCGGGCATTCGGAGAGTGGATGTTGGGTCCGTTGAAGCTGCTTTCCAGGTTGAAAGGCCTGCGTGGTACTCCTCTGGACATCTTTGGCTACAGCACCGAGCGACGGATGGAGCGCGCCTTGATCCGGCAATATGAACACGATCTCAAAGAGATAGCGCCCTTGGTTACACCACAAACTCACGATGCGGTTGTCGCTTTGGCCAAGCTGCCGCTTGAGATTAAGGGCTTTGGCCCGGTTCTGCTTGAAAACGAGGCTAAGGCCGCAAAAAGGCGCGAAGAACTGTTGGCGACCATTCGAAATGGCGGTCCTGAAATGCAAGCCGCTGCTGAATAATCCGTCACAAGCCTGTCACGATAGCTAGGCAAAATTGTTACTTGGCACTATCTAGCAGGTGCCAAGTATCGGAGTTCGAAATGCCCTCGCGCCGCCATGTTGCTCGTGACATCTCTTATGCCTATTCCGCGGAAACCAAAGGCGGGCGTATGGTCATTAAGTTGATGGAGAATACAACGGGTCGCATGCGCCTGATTAAGCGTGCAGACGGGTATGAAAAAGAAGTTGCCGACGGGCGTGATTTCTGGGCGGTCATGGTTGAGAGGTACGGGCTTTCGCTGGACGTGGTCGGCGGGTCGTTGTCGAACATCCCCCGAACCGGGCCACTGATCCTGATTGCCAACCATCCCTATGGCATTTTGGACGGAATGATGATGGGTCACATTTTGTCCGAAACGCGCGGCGATTTTCGCATTCTGGCAAACCATGTGTTTCGCAAGGCTGAAGACTTGGACAACATTGTCTTGCCGATATCGTTTGAAGAAACGAAAGAGGCGATGAAGCAGAATATTGAAACGCGCAAAACCGCGCTGAACTATCTTGGTGATGGCGGTGCCATTGGGATATTCCCGGGTGGAACGGTCAGCACTGGCTTAAAACCGTTCTCTCATCCGATGGATCCGGGCTGGCGCGGGTTTACCGCAAGAATGGTGGCTAAATCCAACGCGACTGTCGTGCCGGTTTTCTTTGACGGACACACCTCGCGCTTGTTCCAGATTGCCAGCCATCTGCACAACACTTTGCGTATGGGATTGCTAATCAAAGAGTTCAAGAAACGCGTCGATACGCCGGTTAAAGTGGTCATCGGAGAGCCGATTTCCCGCGTCGTTTTGGACCCGTTATCCACTGACAAACGCAAGATGATGGATTTCTTGCGCAAAGCCACGTATGAGCTGTCCCCGAAGCCGCTGAAGTCTTATGACTATGGCTATGAATTTGAGGGACGGCATCGCGCCTGAAGGGGCAAATGGCAGTAGGCATCTTTGATTCCGGGTTGGGCGGCTTGACCGTCCTGAACGCCGCGCAGAAACGTCTGCCGGACGTGGATTTTCTGTATTTCGCGGACAGCGAACACGCGCCCTACGGCGTGCGGGACGCTGAAAACATTTACGACCTGACACGCAGGGCGGTAAACGATCTGTGGAACCGGGGCTGTGATCTTGTGATTCTCGCCTGCAATACTGCTAGTGCTGCGGCGTTACGCCGGATGCAGGAAGAGGGGGTGCCAGAAGGCAAACGCGTGCTCGGCGTCTTTGTGCCGCTGATCGAAGCACTGACGGAACGGCAGTGGGGCGACAATAGCCCGCCACGCGAGGTTGCGGTCAAGCACGTGGCCCTGTTTGCAACGCCTGCCACAGTGTCCAGTCGGGCCTTTCAGCGGGAACTGGCGTTTCGGGCCATCGGCGTGGATGTTGAAGCGCAGGCCTGTGGAGGCGTCGTAGACGCGATTGAAGACGGCGACATGATCCTGGCAGAAGCGCTGGTTCGGTCCCATGTGGACGCGCTAAGGCGCAAGATGCCGGAACCGCAAGCCGCGATTCTAGGCTGTACCCACTACCCGTTGATGGCTGAGACCTTCCAAAAGGCGCTGGGGTCGAATGTACAGGTTTACAGTCAGGGTGATCTGGTGGCCGAAAGCCTTGCGGACTACCTGCAACGGCACCCGAAAATGCAAGGAAACGGCGAGGGTGGATTTTTAACCACCGGCAAGCCCGCGTTTGTCAGTGACAGGGCGACGCAATTCCTCCGACGACAAATCACCTTCGAGGCTGCCTGACTTAGGTCAAGGACGCAGCCTGTTTGATCCCGTAGTTCAACGACCGTCACACCGGCGATCGTATCCTGTGACACACTGAAACAAGAGGTCTCACATGCCCCATAGAATCGCAATTTTGGGCGCATCTGGTTATACCGGCGCTGAACTGGTGCGGCTGATCGCTGAGCACCCGAATATGGACATCGTCGCGCTGGCAGCCGAGCGTAAGGCTGGTCAGTCGATGGCGCAGGTCTTTCCGCATCTGCGGCACATGGACTTGCCGGATCTGTGCAAAATCTCCGAGATCGACTTTTCGCAAGTCGACCTGTGTTTTTGCGCGCTGCCGCATAAAACCAGCCAAGAGGTCATTCGGGACTTGCCCAAGACCCTGAAGATCGTCGATCTGTCTGCGGATTTCAGGCTGCGCGACCCCGAAGAGTACGAGAAGTGGTACGGAAACCCGCACGTGGCAATGGAGCAGCAGGAAGAGGCGGTCTATGGCCTGACCGAGTTCTATCGGGAGGAAATCCGCAATGCGCGCCTTGTGGCCGGAACCGGCTGCAATGCGGCGACTGGTCAGTACGTGCTGCGCCCGCTGATTTCGGCCGGCGTCATTGATCTGGACGATATTGTGTTGGATCTGAAATGCGCTGTGTCCGGGGCAGGGCGGTCGCTGAAGGAAAACCTGCTGCATGCAGAGCTTAGCGAAGGTTACAACGCCTATGCGGTTGGTGGCACGCATCGACATCTGGGTGAGTTTGATCAGGAATTCTCGGCTCTGGCCGGGCGGACCGTTCATGTGCAATTCACACCACACCTGATCCCGGCCAACCGGGGTATTCTGGCAACGACTTATGTCAAGGGTGATCCGAGCAGCGTATATGAGGCGCTGGCAAAGGCTTACGTAGACGAACCCTTTATCCAGATGCTGCCCTTTGGCGAGGCACCTTCGACCCACCATGTGCGGGGATCGAACTTCTGCCATGTCGGTGTGGTGGCAGATCGGATAGAACGCCGGGCCATTGTGATTGGCGCGTTGGATAACCTGACAAAAGGTAGCAGTGGGCAAGCCTTGCAGAACGCTAACCTGATGTTAGGTGAGGATGAAACCCGGGGCCTGATGATGGCCCCCTTGTTCCCGTGAGGACGGTATGAAAACGCTCAAGAAACGTCGTCGAATTCAGGTTATTGTGCTGGCAGCTGTCGCTTTGGCGCTGTCGACGGCGTTGATTGGGTATGCCATGCGGGACGGCATCAATTTCTTCCGTTCACCCAGCCAGGTGATCGCCGAGCCCCCCAAGCCGACCGAAGTATTTCGGATTGGCGGACTGGTCGAAGAAGGCTCGATCGTGCGGGGGCAGGGCAAGACGGTACGCTTCGTCGTGACCGATGGCGGCGATAGTGTTCCCGTAGCCTTTACCGGCGTTCTGCCGGACCTGTTCACAGAAAATCAGGGAATGATCGGCACCGGATCTTACGTAAATGGCGTTTTCGAAGCCACTGAAATTCTTGCCAAACACGATGAAACCTACATGCCGAAAGAGGTCGTAGATGCCTTGAAGGAACAGGGTGTCTATAAGGAGGTCGACGGAGGCTGATCCAGGACCGAATTCTAGTTTGAAAACAAGGGCGTTGCGTGCACATGACACTCAGCGCCCTTTTTAATTGCCACGTGTTAACGAATTTACCCGAGCCTTTGCGCAATCACAGGCGGAGGGTGCGATGCAGACGGTTCGGCAAATTGCGACTGAGATCGTGGGGCGAGAGGGCGGGTTCGTAGATGACCCGGATGATCCGGGCGGCGCAACGAACTATGGTGTGACCGTTCATACCATGCGGCGTCTGGGTCTGGATTTGTCTAGTGATGGGGTGGTGGACCAAACGGATGTGCGAAGGCTCAGCAAAGCGCAGGCCGTTGATATTTTCGTCCGACATTATTTTGAGCTTCCACGCCTGAGGCTGTTGCCCAAGATGGTCCAACCCTCGGTGTTTGACATGTACGTCAATGCAGGTGCGCAGGCAGTCCGCATTCTGCAGCGATTGTTGCGCGAAATGGGATTCGACGTAGTCGTTGACGGTGTTGTCGGGCCACAGACAGCACGGGCATGCCAAAGCGCGGCCAAGTCCGACCCGGTAACGTTCGCAGATGCCTATGGGGTCGCGCGCCGCAACTATTATTTCCGTCTTGCGGACCGAAGGCCCGCGTCCCGCAAATACGCGCGTAGCAGGGCGGGCGGTAAAGGGGGCTGGATCCGACGAGCGGAAGAGTTTGTTTCGCCCTCCTATCATCTGACGGACACAGAGTTTCAAAAAAGGATTTCACGATGGGATTGATCTCGGGTATTTTGGCTTTTCTGTTTGGAAACGAGCGCAACATCATACGCGAAACTGTCGAAGTCTTTCGGGAAAATGCCGAAAGCGGCGCCGAGAGGGGTTTGCAGGTTCGACAGCAGGCCGTCAGCCAGTTCGCGGCAGAATTCCATGGCGCTGGAAAAGCTCCGTTTGATCGGTTTGTCGACGGGCTTAACCGCCTGCCGAGGCCCGCGATGGCACTGGGAACGCTTGGCCTTTTTGTTGCGGCCATGGTCGATCCGATCTGGTTTTCGGCGCGCATGCAGGGGATCGCCCTGGTGCCCGAGCCGTTGTGGTGGTTGCTGGGGGTGATTGTGTCCTTTTATTTCGGCGCGCGGCATCAGGCCAAGGTGCAAGAATTGCAACGCGAAATTTCCGCCACTATGATGCGCACTCCGCAAGTGGTTGGGAACCTAAAGGCGCTGGCGGCGATGCGTAGCGACAGCGTGGGTGTGGCCAAACCCGGCCCGGACGCGGCACTAACAGCAGACACAATAAAATCCGACGAAAACCCTGCGTTAGAGGCATGGCGGCGCAAAAGGGCCGGCTGACCCGCGACACTATGTTCGCGGCAAGAGGGCGAAAGTGATTGGTGCTTGTCACGCAACAGGATTATATCCGGGGCATGATTACAGAACTTGGCCATTTCGCCCTGATCCTCGCCTTCCTCGTCGCAATCGTGCAGTCGATCGTCCCCTTGATCGGCGCAGCCAAACGCTGGGTCGGCTGGATGGGGGTCGCGGAACCCGCGGCAATCGTCCAGTTCTTGCTGGTTTCTTTCTCGTTCGGAGCCTTGGTCTGGGCGTTCGTGACTTCGGACTTTTCCCTGCGTGTGGTCGTCGAGAACAGCCATTCGGCCAAGCCGATGCTGTACAAGATCAGCGGGACGTGGGGAAACCACGAGGGCTCGATGCTGTTGTGGGTTCTTATCGTGTCATTGTTCGGAGCGATGGCTGCGTTTTTCGGAGGTGGCTTGCCACCGACATTGAAAGCGCGGGTTTTGTCGGTTCAATCGATGATTGCGGTGGCGTTTTTTGCGTTCATCCTGTTTACCTCGAACCCCTTTGATCGGCTGATCGTCGCCCCGTTTGACGGTCGCGACCTGAACCCGTTGTTGCAGGATCCCGGCTTGGCCTTCCATCCGCCGTTCCTGTATCTGGGTTATGTGGGGCTGAGCATGGCATTCAGTTTTGCTGTGGCGGCCCTGATTGAAGGGCGCGTTGATGCCGCATGGGGCCGCTGGGTGCGTCCGTGGACCCTCGCCGCGTGGATATTCCTGACCATTGGCATCGCTCTGGGATCATGGTGGGCCTATTACGAGCTGGGTTGGGGTGGTTTCTGGTTCTGGGACCCGGTGGAAAACGCCTCGTTCATGCCATGGCTTTTGGCCGCTGCCCTGTTGCATTCCGCCATCGTGGTTGAAAAACGCGAAGCGTTGAAAAGCTGGACCATCCTGTTGGCCATCATCGCATTTGGCTTTTCGCTGATCGGGACATTCATCGTGCGGTCGGGCTTGCTGACTTCTGTACATGCCTTTGCAAATGACCCGGAACGCGGCGTCTTTATCCTGATCATTCTGGTGCTTTTCATCGGTGGGGCACTGACCCTGTTCGCGGCCCGCGCACAAGCGATGGAGGCAAAGGGTGTGTTCAGCGTGGTCAGCCGCGAAAGCGCGTTGATTCTAAACAACATCCTGCTGGCGGTCAGCTGTTTCGTGGTATTCTTCGGAACGATGTGGCCGATGGTTGCCGAGATGGCGTTCGACCGTAAGCTCTCGGTCGGGGCGCCATTCTTCAACGCGGCCTTCACGCCCTTCATGGTGGCCTTGGGAATTGCTTTGCCGATAGGGTCCATGTTGCCATGGAAACGGGGCAAATTGGGCAAGACGGCCTATTCCCTGCGCTATGTGTTCATCTTGTCGGTCGCGTTGGCCCTGTTGGTCTGGGTTATGCAGACCGGACGCAGCGCCCTTGGGCCAATCGGACTGTTTCTAGGAGCCTGGATCACTTTAGGTGCGGCCGTTGACTTGTGGAGCCGCACTGGTCGCAAGGGCAGCATCCAACGTCTGTTCCGTTTGCCGGGCGCGGACTGGGGTAAAGCGGTGGCTCATACCGGTCTTGGCGTGACCATCTTTGCCATTGCCGGTCTGACCGCGTGGGAGGTTGAAGATATCCGCGTTGCGCAGCCCGGTCAGCCGTTTGAAGTTGGGCAGTTCACACTGACGCTTGAAAATGTCCGCGACGTGCAAGGACCGAACTATTTTTCAACCACTGCGGATGTTCAGGTTGAAAAGAGCGGTCGGTCTATGGGCACGCTGCATCCCGAGAAACGCAATTACCCCGTTGCCCGGATGCCTACTACCGAGGCGGCGATCGACTATCGCTTTTGGGGCGACCTCTATGTCGTGATAGGGGACCAGCAAGCCGATGGTGGTTGGGTCATGCGGACTTACATCAAACCTCTGGCCAACTGGATCTGGGGCGGATGTATCCTGATGGCATTGGGCGGGCTTCTGAGCTTGACTGACCGCAGGTTCCGGGTGGCAGCGGGTGCGCGCAAAGCACCCTCGGGTGGAGTACCGGCGGAATGAAGCGTCTGATCCTGATTTTCGCCCTGATCGCATCGCCCTTGTTTGCGGTGCAGCCAGACGAGGTACTGGAGGATCCGGTCCTGGAGCAACGCGCGCGTGACCTAAGCACCGGTCTGCGCTGCCTTGTCTGCCGCAATGAAAGCATCGACGAAAGCAATGCCGAACTTGCTCGCGACCTGCGCCTGCTGCTGCGCGAACGGCTGGTCGCGGGCGATACCGATGAGGAAGCGGTCGATTTTATCGTGGATCGTTACGGTGAATACGTTCTGTTAAAGCCTACGGTTACAGGGGCGAACCTGATGCTTTGGCTGGCCGGTCCGATCATGCTGTTGATCGCCGCCGTGATAGGCTGGAGTTTTTTACGCAACCGATCTCAGGCGGTGGGCACGGAAGTCAAGGACGGCCTCAGCGAAGCTGAGAAAGAACGCCTGCGCCAGATTCTTGACGACTGACCCACCGTATTTCTTTCCCTTCGTCTTGAATTGAGTCAGGGTTCCCTAATGCCGTGAGCATGGGGAGAGGACTACATGGACTATGAGGCTATACTGCTGGATATCACTGACAATCTGGCGGTGGTAACCCTGAACCGGCCCGACAAGATGAACGCGCTGACCGCACAGATGCGGGCCGAGGTCACCCATGCGATGACACATGCAGCCCGGCATGCGCGGGCAATCGTGTTGACAGGGGCAGGGGGCGCCTTCTGCTCGGGTCAGGACCTCGGCGATTCTTCCAGCACTGGCCGGATTGATCTGGAACGCACACTGCGCGACGAATACGATCCCATGCTGGAATCCATCTACAACTGTCCGGTCCCAACCATCGCAGCCGTCAATGGACCAGCAGCCGGGGCCGGGGCGAACATTGCGCTCAGCGCCGATGTGGTGATTGCGACTGAAAGCGCGTATTTCCTGCAGGCGTTTTCCCGTATCGGCCTGATGCCGGACGCGGGCGGCACATGGTTCCTGCCACGCCAGATGGGGTTCGCCAAGGCCATGGGCGCTGCGCTGTTTGCCGACAAGGTCAGTGCCAGACAGGCGGACGAATGGGGAATGATCTGGGAAGCGGTGGCTGACGACGATTTCGACGCGCATTGGCGCAAGCGAGCTGCCTATCTGGCAAACGGACCGACCACCGCGTTTGGCGCGATCAAACGGGCAATCCGCGGAACTTACGACAACACTCTGCCGCAGCAACTGGAGATGGAGGCGCATTTGCAGGGCGACTGTGGCCGTTCGCGCGACTTTGCCGAAGGGGTAGTTGCCTTCATGGAAAAACGCCCCCCGAAATTCGAGGGGCGCTGAAAGATTTAAGCGCGGCGGCGGCGGCGATTGCGCCGTTCAGGCACTGCCGCATCGTCTCCGGTACCGTCCGAAGCTGATGAGAACGGGCCTAAAGCATCCGTGATCTGATCCAGCGTCGGGCGCGTGCCGCGGCTGGTTGTATCCAGTGCCTCGCGCATTTTGCGCAGGTGATCTGGCATGGTGCCACAGCACCCGCCGATGATCGTGGCACCCGCATCCCGTGCCATCGCGGCGTACTGCCCCATCAATTCAGGCGTGCCGTCATAGTGGATATGGCCATCGACATATTTCGGGATACCCGCGTTGCCTTTGGAAATCACCGGACGTTCGGTTCCCTGAGCCGCAAATCCAAGAACCGTGCGCAGGATGTCCGACGCGCCCGTGCCGCAGTTGGCACCGAATGCAATCGGCGGATTGGGCAGGGTTTCGACCAATTGAGCCAGATCTGCGGAGGTCACACCCATCATAGTACGTCCGGCAGTGTCAAAGCTCATGGTGCCACACCAGGGCATGTCGGCCAGCGCAAAAGCTTCTGCTGCCGCTCTGAATTCTTCGGGTGCGCTGATGGTTTCGACCCATAGAACGTCCGCGCCACCTTCCTTCAGCGCTTCGGCTTGCTCGTGAAACATCTCAACAGCGCCGGCATGGGACAGGCTGCCAATAGGTTCCATGATCTCACCGGTCGGACCAACAGAGCCTGCGACAACAACGGTGCGACCAGATTTGTCCGCCACTTCACGGCCCAGTTCGGCACCGATCCGATTCAACTCACCAACCCGGTTCTGGGCGTCGTGCAATTTCAGGCGCGCGGATGTGCCGCCGAAGGTGTTGGTCAGAAACAAGTCGCTGCCGGCGTCAACCGAACCTTGGTACAAAGCGCGGATTTTATCCGGTGCTTCGACATTCCACAGCTCGGGCGCGTCACCTGATTGCAGGCCCATATTGAACAAGTTCGTGCCCGTGGCACCATCGGCCAGCAAAGCATCATTTGTTTCCAGAAGTTTATTGAGCGCATTTGTCATGGGGGTATTCCCAAATAGCCGAATGGGGCCGTTAAAAATAGAGACGCCCCGTGTCTCATGACCGGGGCATCAAATCAAATTCATAAAACTCATGAAGATCATGAGCCGAGTGTTTTTTTATTCGGTTTCGCTCAGGACCTGCGCTTTGGCTTGGGGCAAAAGCTCGGCCATTTTTGCGCGGATTTCCTCATCGGACGACAGCGCGCCCAAATCACCGGCGACTTTGCGCACGACATCTTCGTGCCCGGCCTCTTCGAAATCGGCGATTACTACGGTTTTGGCATAGGCTTCGGCGTCCTCGCCGGACTTGCC
This sequence comes from Ruegeria sp. CDSC002, assembly GCF_059610905.1. Taxonomy (NCBI): domain Bacteria; kingdom Pseudomonadati; phylum Pseudomonadota; class Alphaproteobacteria; order Rhodobacterales; family Roseobacteraceae; genus Ruegeria; species Ruegeria sp. CDSC002. The sequence continues at coordinate 271,535 of NZ_JBXWOM010000001.1, read as the reverse complement.
CATCTTTTCTGCGGCCCAGAGGCCCAGCAATCTGTTGCAGCGCGCCTGTGCTTTGAACTGCATTTCTTCGTCATGAGCGAATTTTGCTTCAAAAGCGTTTTCGCGTTCGTCAAAAGTGGTCATTGTTTGTGGACCTCATAGCTTACATCTTCTTAATTGATGATATGACTATAGCTGAGCGCCTGTGCAAGGGAATTGCGCTGCGTCAAAGCCTCTCGGTCCGCTGAACTTGCGGGAAAGGGGGGCTTGGACTATGAGGGCGCCAACGCGAAGGGACTCATTCCCTCGCCCCGGACTGGAAAGGTCGCTCATGGCGCGTCGCAAAAAGATCTACGAAGGTAAGGCCAAAATTCTGTATGAAGGCCCAGAGCCTGGCACCATTGTGCAGTACTTCAAGGATGATGCCACCGCGTTTAATGCGGAAAAGAAAGATGTCATCGACGGTAAGGGCGTGCTGAACAACCGCCTGAGCGAGTTCTTCATGACCGGCCTCAACCAGATTGGCGTTCCGACCCATTTCATCCGTCGCCTGAACATGCGTGAGCAATTGGTGCGCAATTGCGAGATTGTTCCGCTTGAAATCATAGTTCGCAACTATGCCGCGGGAACAATGTCGAAACGTTTGGGCATTGCCGAAGGTACGCAACTGCCGCGCCCAATTGTCGAATATTGCTATAAAGACGACGCGTTGGGTGATCCGCTGGTTACTGAGGAACACATCGCCGCCTTTGGCTGGGCCAGCCAACAGGACATGGACGATATCCTGAGCCTCGCGCTGCGCGTCAATGATTTTATGAGCGGCATGATGCTGGCTGTCGGCATTCGTCTGGTCGATTTCAAGATCGAGATTGGCCGTGTTTATGACGGGGATTTCCAGCGTTTGATCGTGGCCGATGAAATCAGCCCCGACAGTTGCCGTCTGTGGGATATCGAAACCGGTCAAAAACTGGACAAAGACGTATTCCGCCGCGATCTGGGCAGTCTGACGGACGCGTATTCCGAAGTCGCACGCCGGCTGGGCGTTTTGCCGAAAAGTAACGTCGCTAAGCCTACGCTGATCAACTGATCACACAGGCGAACCGCATATTGTTAAAAGCACCGCTTTACCCAAAGCGGTGCTTTTTTCTTTGTATCTAGCGGTTTGACAGGGTTACCGGTTGTCCGGCATTGTCGGGCAAATACGAAAACGAGGGTGGCGCTATACATGGCCGAATTGTTTGATCAGGCAGTTTTTCTAAAATTCCTTGCAGCCCTTCTGGCTATTTTCAACCCGCTCTACGGAATCCCGATTTTTCTTAGCATGACGAAAGGATATTCGGCCCCCGAACGCCGGCGGGTAGCGTTTATCGTGACGGGGACAGTGATCATAGTCGGCCTGATAGCGGTTGTGATCGGAGAAGAGATCCTGGCTGTGTTCGGGATCGACATACCTTCGTTCCGTATTGCCGGGGGGCTAATCATCTTCGGAATTGGTATGTCGATGCTGAACGCTTCGGACAGGTCACAAGGGGATCAGCAAGCTGTAGAGGATGGGCATAGGAAAAAAGAAAACATCGCCGTTGTACCGCTTGCTATTCCGTTGACTATCGGGCCTGGCACTATTGCGATAACAATCGTTTACTCTCATACGCTTAGCGATGGTGCCGAAGTAGTAACCCTTGGAACGGCAATCGTGATCGCCTGTTTGATCGTTGGCCTTGGCTTGTTGTTCGCCGATCCGATCTCGCGCCTATTGGGTATGACGATGATTAATGTCATCACCCGGGTCATGGCTCTCATACTTGTGGCGGTCGCAATCGAGATGGTTTTGACAGGCACGTTCAATGCAATCGACGCGCACTATCCCGGTTTGAATTCCGGTGGTGGCGGGTAGCGGGTGTAAGTGCGGTCATCTGCCCACCTCAAGAAGGGTTGTCGAACGCCTTCCAGCGCGTTATCCCCCGCGCAACGGAACGGGCCGACAACATCGGCCCTCAGCTGGAGTTGCGCGAATGAAAGCACGTGTGCATGTAATGCTCAAGAACGGGGTCCTCGACCCGCAGGGTGAGGCGGTGCGTCACGCATTGGGTGCCATGGGCTTTGATCAGGTCGAAGGTGTGCGGCAGGGCAAGGTGATCGACCTTGAGCTGGCCGAAGGCGCGACCGAGGCGGACATCACCGAGATGTGCGAAAAGCTGTTGGCCAACACGGTCATCGAACGCTACGAAGTCGAACTGGTCTGAACCTTATCCCCGGAGGCCCCGCCATGCGCGCAGCTGTCATCGTATTCCCAGGGTCCAATTGTGATCGGGATCTTGCCGTCGCTTTCGAACAGGCTGGTTTTCAGGTCGATATGGTCTGGCACAAGGACGCCGCGCTGCCCGAAGGTGTGGATATCGTCGGTGTTCCGGGTGGCTTTTCCTACGGCGACTACCTGCGCTGCGGTGCCATCGCCGCACAGTCGCCGATCTGCAAGGCCGTGGTCGATCATACAAAACGTGGCGGTTATGCCGTTGGTGTTTGCAATGGGTTTCAGATCCTGACAGAAACCGGCATCCTGCCGGGTGCGTTGCTGCGAAATGCCGGTCTGAAATACATCTGCCGCACGGTTGGCCTGAAGGTGGAAACCAGCGACAGTGCCTTCACCGAAGGTTACAATGCGGGCGATGTGATCGGTATTCCGATCGCGCACCATGATGGTAACTATTTTGCGGATGACGCCACACTGGCCAAACTGCAGGATCAGGATCGGGTCGCGTTCACCTATACCGAGAATCCGAACGGCTCGGTCGGAGATATTGCCGGTATCCTGTCTGAAAACCGTCGGGTGCTGGGAATGATGCCACACCCTGAACGTGCGGCAGACGACGGCCATGGCGGAACGGACGGAACGGCATTGTTCCGCGCATTGTCTGGCGTTCTTGCTCCGGCGTGACTTGAGCTTACGATCCAGCCCGCGTAACTTTCCGGGATGAGTTCCGAAGTTCGCTCTGGCTGGTCCTTTCTGACAAAACCGTTTCGTGGTGCGCCATTGGGTTGGCGGCTGCGCTTGGCGGTTATCTTTCTTTTGATCGCAACGGTTACCACGGTTTATGTAACCAACCGTCTACTGACGGACCGGTTTACCGAATCCACACGAAACCGGGCCGAAGTGCGACTGGCGCTGTATTCAGGCAACTTGCTGAGCGAACTGCGCCGAAATGCAATTGTTCCGCAGCTTTTAGCGCGCGACCCCACATTGATTTCCGCGCTGCAGTCCAGTGATTATTCGCTGTCCACCCAGCGTTTGATCTCGTTTGTTGAAGAGATCGGCGCGGCCTCGCTGATGTTGCTGGACGGTGATGGCCGTACTGTTGCGGCCACTGATCGCGCGCGTTTGGGAGAGCCACACCGGAGTTCGCCGTATTTCATTGATGCGGTGCGGGCGAATTCGACAATATTCACGGTAATTGAAAAAGATTCGGGCGGCTACAGCTTTGTCTATTCAAGACGAATGGAGGCGAACGCCGAGGTTCTCGGCGTTATCGTGGTCGAAGTTGACCTGCAGAAATTCGAGCGCGCCTGGGCAGGTATTTCCGACGCTGTGATGGTGACGGACAGCACCGGGACGATCATTCTGTCGACTGAACCGCAATGGCGCGGGCTTGAAGAAAACGCCGCATTGCTGCGCCAGCCGGCGCAAGGTGCTATCCAGCGTGCAATTCGTGCCACGACCGACTGGACCGCCTTGCCGCCAGACGCCTACCTGCAGGGCGAGGCAGTGATGCGGATGGAAACGCGCATCCCGTTTCGCGGTTGGAAAATGACCTCGTTCACCACCTACGAGTCGATTCGGGAAAAAGTGAACAGTGTTATCGCGCTTGAGATCATGGGTTTTGCGATTCTTCTGGCCTTGGCCTTCTACGCGCTTAGCCGCCGAGCCACGTTCCGCATGGCGTTGTTCCAACGCGAGTCGGCAGAGCTTCGCGCATTGAACTCAAGGCTAAAGCGGGAAATTGCTGAGCGGGAACGGGTTGAAAAAACACTGGAAGTTGCCGAACAGACGCTGGCGCAAAGCTCGAAACTGGCCGCTTTGGGCGAGATGTCGGCGGCCGTGAGCCATGAGCTAAATCAACCTCTGGCTGCAATGAAAACCTACCTGGCTGGCGCACGTCTTTTGCTGCGTCGGAACCGGCCGGAAGAGGCGCTGGCAAGCTTTGGTCGGATCGATGGTTTGATCGAAAGGATGGGGGCGATTACCCGTCAGCTCAAATCCTATGCGCGGAAGGGTGCGGATACGTTTTCCCCAGTAAACCTTAGTGAAGCGCTGGCAGCGTCCCTCTCCATGATGGAGCCGCAGCTGCGCCAGCGTCACGTCAAGATCACCCAGATACTGCCCGATGAACCGGTGTCTGTGATGGGGGACCGGATGCGGATCGAGCAGGTGATGGTGAACCTCTTGCGCAATGCTCTGGACGCCACCAAATCAGTATCCGAACCGGATGTCGAAATCATACTGGCAGCGGGCGATACGGCGGTGCTGACAGTGCGCGACAACGGCTATGGAATCGAGAACATCGAAAACCTGTTCGAACCGTTCTATACTACGAAACAGCCCGGCGACGGGGTCGGTCTGGGGCTTGCCATCTCATCCGGGATCGTAAACGACCATGGTGGACGGCTGACAGCACGAAACAGCCCGCAAGGCGGGGCCGTGTTCGAGATGCAGTTGCCGATACTGGGAAGCGACGGCCTTGAGGCCGCGGAATAACGAGGAATGACTATGGCACAGGCCATGAAGATCGCCATTGTGGATGACGAACAGGACATGCGCCAGTCGATCAGCCAATGGCTGGCACTGTCGGGATATGACACGGAAACCTTCGCCAGCGCAGAGGACGCGCTGAAAGTGTTGGGACCGGAATATCCGGGTATCGTGATCTCGGATATCAAAATGCCGGGCATGGACGGCATTCAGCTCCTGAAAAAGCTGATGGGGGCTGACAGCACGTTGCCGGTCATCATGATCACTGGCCATGGCGATGTGCCAATGGCAGTGGAAGCGATGCGCGTAGGGGCGTTTGATTTCCTTGAAAAGCCTTTTAACCCTGATCGCATGTCGGAACTGGCCAAACGCGCCAGCAACGCGCGCCGACTGACCTTGGACAACCGTGCCCTGCGGCGCGAACTGTCAGGTGGAACCCAGATCATGAACAAACTGATCGGGGCCAGCCCGGTCATGGAGCGTCTGCGCGAAGATATCCTCGATCTGGGCCAGGCCGATGGCCATGTACTGATCGATGGTGAGACCGGCACCGGTAAGACACTCGTGGCTCACGCGTTGCACGCGGTTGGCAGCCGCGCTGGCAAGAAGTTTGTACTGGTGTCCTGTGCAGCGCTTGAGGAAGAGGCGCTGTCGAAACGCCTGTTTGGCCCAATGATGCCGGAAGATGCGCAGTTGCCTGCGATCGAAGAGGCGCGGGGCGGTACACTTGTGCTGGAAGACGTGGAAGCACTGAGCGATACGCTGCAGGCCCGCCTGTTGAGCGTGATGAATGATCAGGGCACTCCGGCTGAAACGCGGATCATTGCGATTTCCAACCTTCAGGAAGCAGGAAAGACCAGCGAAGACGTTCTGCGTCCGGACCTGTTCTATCGCCTGGCGGCGCTGCGGATCACGATGCCGCCATTGCGTCAGCGTGGCGAGGACATCCTGACGCTGTTCACCCGTCTGAGCGAGCAGTTTTCTGAAGAGTACGGCTGCGAAGCGCCGCAGGTGAGTGCCCAAGAGGCAGCGCAGCTGTTACAGGCGCCATGGCCGGGAAATGTGCGGCAGTTGATCAACATCGCGGAACGGGCTGTTCTTCAATCGCGGCGTGGGTCGGGGACGATTGCGTCGTTGTTGATGTCCGATCACGAAGAAATGCAGCCGGTCATGACGACCGAAGGCAAACCGCTTAAGGAGTATGTCGAGGCGTTCGAACGGATGCTGATCGACAATACAATGCGGCGGCACAAGGGATCGATTGCGTCTGTGATGGACGAACTTTGCCTGCCACGCCGGACCTTGAACGAGAAAATGGCGAAATACGGGCTGCAGCGCTCGGACTATTTGTGAGAAAGAGAGGGGGCTAGCCCCCTCTTGAGCCTGCGGCTCAAATTACCCCCGGGATATTTCTGGCCAGATGAAGTGATCCCGGGGCTTTGTATTGTTCTTCTCGCAGTTTGCCCATTGTGTTTTCCACAGGACTGCTTTTATTGTATCTGGACGGGCAGGGCTAATTTGCGCCCAAAAGTCCCGAATCTTTGAGTTTCGCTGCTCTGCCGTTGATGGTGATCAATCCCGCAAGGCAAAGCAGACCGATTATGCCCCATAGGGGCAGATGAACGCCTGAGCCCGCATCAGCGGGCGAAAGGAATAAATGGGCAGGCGGCGGTTAGATCTGCGCCTGTCGGAGAAGAACCGCGATGACGCGCGCGCAACGATTGAGTATACGGGCAGGGGGCCACAGCGCCAGACCCTGCCGCGCGCCGTCCGAAATCGCCCTGACAAGACACCACCCCAAAAGCGCCTGTCCCCCCGGACGGGTAAGGACAACGCGTTTGGCGCGGTGCACCAAGGACACATGGCTAAGAAAATGCTTATCGATGCCACCCACGCGGAGGAAACCCGCGTCGTGGTGGTTGACGGAAACAAGGTCGAGGAATTCGATTTTGAATCCGAAAACAAACGCCAGCTTGCTGGCAACATCTATCTTGCAAAAGTAACCCGGGTCGAACCGTCACTTCAGGCGGCCTTTGTGGATTATGGCGGGAACCGGCATGGGTTCCTGGCGTTTTCGGAAATCCATCCGGATTACTATCAGATCCCCGTGGCCGATCGCGAAGCGCTGATGGAAGAAGAACGCGCCTATGCTGAGGCAATGAAAGCGCGTGACGAAGCCGAAGAGGCCAAGCCGAAGAAACGCAGGTCACGGTCGCGGTCGAGGGCTGCGGACGTTAAGTCTGACGATGCGGTTGAGTCGATTGAAGTATCGAACGAACCCACCGGCATGGAAACCATTGATCTGGACGAAAGCGAAGACGGCGCTGATGGCCCGGACCTTGAGGGCACATCCCCGGCAGATCGCGTTGCTGAAACACCGGTAGAAGAGCCTGGTGATGATGCGGGGGCGTCTGAAGCAGACGCTGAAGGTGCAGCCGAAGGTGCGTTGTCGGAAGACAGTAGCGAGGCAGCGAATAGCGCTGATGCGCCTGCAATCGAGGCGACAGAATCCAAAGATGAGGAAGCCGCCGACAAGTCCGATGACGCGGTTAGCGAAGCAGAGCCACAAGATGCACCCGAAGCTTCGGAGGACACGACCGAAGAAAACGAGGGCAAGTCTGAAGAAGAAGCGCGAGCCGATGCCACCGCGAAGGACGATTCGATTGAATCCGTCGCCGACGAGGATGACAGCGAAGACATTCGCCCGGTGCGCAAACCGCGGCCACGTCGCTATAAGATTCAAGAGGTTATCAAGGTCCGCCAGGTCTTGCTGGTGCAAGTCGTCAAGGAAGAACGTGGCAACAAAGGCGCTGCCCTGACAACCTACTTGTCTCTGGCAGGACGATACTGCGTTTTGATGCCGAACACGGCTCGTGGTGGCGGGATCAGCCGCAAAATCACCAACGCACCTGACCGTAAAAAGCTCAAGGAAATTGCTGCGGAAATTGACGTTCCAACCGGTGCGGGTCTGATTATCCGGACAGCCGGTGCCAAGCGGACGAAATCCGAGATCAAGCGAGACTATGAATACCTGCAGCGCATGTGGGAGCAGATCCGCGAGCTGACACTGAAATCGATTGCGCCGGCGAAAATCTATGAAGAAGGCGATCTGATCAAACGGTCGATCCGTGATCTCTATAATCGCGAAATTGATGAGGTTCTGGTCGAAGGCGAAGGTGGTTATCGCATCGCCAAAGACTTCATGAAGATGATCATGCCGTCACACGCGAAGAACGTGAAACGGTACGAGGATGCGCTGCCGCTGTTTGCACGCTATCAGGTCGAAAGCTATCTGGCGGGGATGTTCAACCCGACCGTTCAGCTGAAATCGGGTGGTTACATTGTGATCGGCGTGACCGAAGCGCTGGTCGCGATTGACGTGAACTCGGGTCGGGCGACCAAAGAGGGCTCGATCGAGGAAACCGCACTCAAGACCAACCTTGAGGCCGCGGAAGAGGTGGCCCGCCAGCTGCGTTTGCGCGACTTGGCCGGTCTGATCGTCATCGACTTTATCGACATGGACGAGCGCAAGAACAACCTCGCTGTCGAAAAGCGTATGAAAGAACGGCTGAAAACAGACCGTGCGCGCATACAGGTCGGTCGTATATCGGGCTTTGGCCTTATGGAGATGAGCCGCCAGCGTCTGCGTCCCGGAATGTTGGAGGCCACGACTCAGCCATGCCCGGCTTGCCACGGAACAGGTCTGATCCGGTCGGACGACAACATGGCGCTGTCGATCCTGCGGCAGATCGAGGAAGAGGGTACACGCCGCCGCTCACGCGAGGTGCTTGTTCGTTGCCCTGTTAGCATCGCAAACTTCCTGATGAACCAGAAACGCGAGCATATCGCACAGATTGAGGCCCGTTATGGCCTGTCTGTACGTGTTGAAGGCGACGTACATCTGGTCAGCCCGGATTTCTCGATGGAGAAATTCAAGACGGCAAGCCGGATCGTTCCCGAAGCCAGCGCGCCCGTTGTTTCCGTGGATGCGTCCCTGATGGATCTTGTCGACGCCAGCGAGGAAGAGCCGGTCGAAGAGGAAACCACCGTTCAGGCCGAAGAGGAGGCCAAGCCCAAGCGCAAGCGTCGTCGCCGCCGTCGGAAAAAGAGCAATGGTTCTGACGAAACTCCTGAGGTGAACGCTGAAGAGGGTGACGTGGTGGCGGCCGAGGAATCGGATGAAGCCAAAACTGAAGCGGCAGATGACGCAAAACCCGAGGGTGAAGCATCTGAGCCTGCCGAAGAGGAAAAAGCAGCCAAGCCCAAGCGCCGCCGTGCACCGCGCCGCAAGAAGAAGGACGCGGAACCTGTTGAAGCTACGGAAGAAGTCGCTGCTGAAGCTGTTGTGAGCAAGGATGCCCAGGCCGCAAGCCCTGAAGCACCGGCCGAGGAAACTGGTGTGACAGATGCACCTGTTGAAGCTCCTGTCGAAACCGCCGAGAAGGTTGAACAGGCCGAAGCGGTGGCAGAACTGCCCACGCCCGAAGCGGAAAGCGTCGTTGAAGAAAAGGTTGAACCTGCAGAGGCCGAACAACCCGAACCTGTGGCCGAAGTGGCCGCAGAAGACCCGCAAGAACCAGCGGACGTAATGGTTGAAGAAGCCCCTGAGCCGGTTCTGGAGGTCGTGGCCGAAGAACCGAAGCAGCCGGCCAAACCCAAGCGGCGTGGTTGGTGGTCACTGGGTCAGTAAAAAGAAGAGGCGGGCCAAGTGCCCGCCTTTTTCTTTTACCCGATCTTAGTGAGATTTCTGGATCAAATAGATCTGATGACCGTCCGCGTCTTCTTGCGACAGCAATTGGTGCCCACTCTCAGAGCAGAAATGCGGGACATCAATTATGGCGGCAGGATCATCTGCCAGCACGCGCAAAACGGCCCCCGCAGGCATGGATTTCAAACGCTTGCGCGCTTTGAGGACGGGTAGAGGGCACAACAGACCCAGCGCATCGAGTGTTTCTGGCGGATTTGACATAAGGTTCAGATATTTCCACTTTGACGGGGTGTCCAGCGTGCAACCACGAGGATGTGACCGATTGGCCCCGTGACGTTGGCCGCCTCATACCATATGTGCTTGAACATGTTCGGAATAGATATCATAGACGCGGGCCTGCTGCCTGCCATGTTCATCGCGATGCTGGGCGGGCTGATCAGCTTTCTGTCGCCCTGCGTTCTGCCCATCGTTCCGCCGTACTTGGCTTATATGAGCGGTGTGACGATCAACGAAATGCAGGATGAGGCGAAAGCACGCCGCAAGGCAACCTTGGCCGCCCTGTTCTTTGTTCTGGGCTTGTCTACGGTGTTTTTGTTGCTGGGCTTCACGGCTTCTGCCTTCGGGGTGTTTGTCCTGCAGAACCAGGTGTTATTCGCAAAGATCTCTGGTGCAGTGGTCATTGTCTTTGGCCTGCATTTTCTGAATGTCTTCCGCATCCCGTTTCTGGACCGCGAGGCCCGGATTGAGACTGGTGATTCTGGTGGATCAGTGTTTGGCGCTTATATCCTTGGTCTGGCCTTTGCGTTTGGCTGGACACCGTGCATTGGGCCGCAGCTGGGCGCAATCCTGTCGCTGGCCGCGTCCGAGGCCTCGGTCGCGCGGGGAACCCTATTGTTGGGCGTCTATGCTGCGGGCTTGGGTATTCCATTTCTGCTTGCTGCAATGTTCCTGAACCGGTCTATGTCGGTGATGAACCGGATCAAGCCTTACATGGGCACGATCGAAAAGGTGATGGGGGGCTTGTTGCTCTTCGTGGGCATCATGCTGATCACAGGGCTGTTCACTGAATTCAGCTGGTGGCTGTTAGAGACATTCCCGGCGCTGGCGAATTTCGGATGATCTGCTGATCTGACTTACCTTGACGCTTAGCCTGCGTTAACCTGCGCTGCAGAAGGTAAGGCCATGAGCAGTCAGAATAATCAACCTCGGGTGTGTAAACGCCGGGTATTCTATATTCCCGGCTATGACCCGATACCGCCGCGGCGGTATCGTGAGCTTTATCGTACCGAAGGCTCGCTGCAGGCGGAGATATCCGGTTATGAGATTTCGGTGGCCGCCAAGTCAGACGATGGACCATATGGATGGCACGTCACTTCCCGGCAGGATGATGATGAAGTTCAGGCCGATGTGTGTGTTTTGGTCTGGTCGGATCTGGTGCGTGACAGCATGTCCAACTCAATCCCGGCGACCTATCTGCAATTGGTGCAGACCGCATGGACCTATATGTCCTCAGGAACGCTGTGGCGCCTAATGCAGCTGCGCAAAGGACCGGTGATTGCTGCACTGTACCCGGTTGGAATGTTGGTGGCTCAAATGCTGTTGGCGATCCTGCTAGCCGGGGCCATGACATGGGTTTTGACGCCGTTTATCGATTGGTTGGGCGTAATACTTGCAGTTGGTGCCGGCTACGGTCTGATGCGCTGGTTTCGCCAGCAAGACGGCCAACTTTTTGCCTATTACCTGATGCATGATTATGCCTATTCCGCGAAACTCAAAGGGGCGACGCCAGTTGAATTACGCAATCGCCTGCGTGCATTCAGTGCGTTGATCCAAGAGGCGCTGAATTCAGACGCAGACGAGGTGCTGGTCGTCGGCCATAGCTCAGGGGCCCATCTGGGTGTCAGTGTTCTGGCCGATGTTATCCGAGAAAGCAGGCAGCGCGACAATAGCCCCGCGTTTTCGTTCCTGACATTGGGGCAGGTCGTGCCCATGGTGTCATTTCTACCCGAGGCGCAGGGTTTGAGGGCGGATTTGCAATTCTTGTCCACGCAGGAAGGCCTGACCTGGGTCGACGTCTCGGCCCCCGGCGATGGTTGTTCTTTTGCGCTGTGCGATCCGGTTTCTGTCAGCGGTGTCGCCACCGCCGAAAAGAAATGGCCGCTGGTTCTGTCTGCCGCCTTTACACAGACCCTGTCCCCCGAACGCTGGAAGAACTTGCGATGGAAATTCTTCCGCCTGCATTTCCAGTATCTCTGCGCCTTCGACAAGCCCGATCGGTATGACTATTTTCGCATCACTGCCGGGCCTCAAACCTTAGGTCAGAGGTTTGAGGGACGGGCACCGTCGAAATCGCGGATGGATAAGCCGGTCTCAAAATACATCTCGGTGAAGGCATGACGCCGCCCAAGCCATCTTCGCGCCCTGATAAAGTATCGCTTTGGCGGTATCTGAGGTTGTTTCGCAAGGACATTCTGTCAGCCCAGCCCCAACGGCTGTACCGCGCCTGGATGGCCGAATTTCGCACGCCGTTCTTTCGATCATACCTGGTAAATCAGCCAGAATTGATCGACACAGTTCTGAAAAAACGCCCTGATGACTTTCCCAAATCTAACCGCATAAGTGAGGGGCTGCGTCCGTTGCTGGGGGACTCTGTCTTCCTGACTAATGGGAACACCTGGAAGAGGCAGCGCAGGATCATTGATCCCGCGTTCGAAGGCGGCCGTTTGAAAGATACCTTTCCGGCGATGCACGCGGCTGGTCAAGCAGCGGTGGATCGGTTGCGTCCGCAGTCAGGTGGTGTCGTTGAGTTTGAAGAGGTCACCAGCCATATCGCGGCGGATGTCATTTTTCGCACCTTGTATTCGGTGCCCATCGAACACGAAATTGCCGCTCAGGTTTTTGACAAGTTTCGCGGCTATCAGCGCGAACAACCCATTCTGAACATAGCGGCCTTTGTCCCTCTGCCAAAATGGTTGCCGCGATTGCATTCGAGACGCACCAAGAAGAATGCAAAGGATATCAGGGCGCTAATCCAGCGACTTACGGCGGATCGGGCTGAACTGATCGCTCGTGGTGGCGCGCCGGATGATCTGGCAACCAAGATCATGACCACGCGTGATCCCGAAACTGGGCGTGGGTTTGACACGCAGGAAATGGTTGATCAAGTGGCGATCTTCTTTCTTGCCGGGCATGAAACCAGCGCGTCCGCTCTGGCCTGGACGCTGTATCTGTTGGCCATGTATCCGGAATGGCAGGACAGTCTGGCCGAGGAAGCTGCGGCGCTCGACACGCCCGATTTTTCTGTAATGTCGCGGCTAAAGCTTAGCCGGGATGTGTTCCGCGAAGCGCTGCGGCTTTATCCGCCCGTGCCGATGATGGTTCGTGAAGCGAAATGCCCCGAACGTTTCCGCAACAGGGATGTCCCCGAAGGGTCGCAAATCGTGATCAGTCCGTGGCATCTGCATCGGCAGGAAAGGCTCTGGGAACGTCCCGACGAATTTGATCCGACCCGGTGGGGAACTGAGAATGGAAAGACCTGTCAGCGCAACGCGTACATTCCGTTCTCGACAGGGTCCCGCGTATGTCCCGGTGCCGGGTTCGCCATGATCGAGGGGCCGCTTTTGTTATCCATGCTGCTGCGACACTACTGGTTCGAGTTGGTCGCGGGACAAACGCCCGTTCCGGTCGCGCATTTGACCGTCCGATCGAAAGACGGAATTTGGTTGCGCTTGGTTGAGCGCTAACAAACTACCATCCTTTCACGCCTTGCTGTATGCGGTTTGAAATCGCGGAATCATATTGAACGGGAAAGTCTTATGTCATCAGCAGAACAGCGCGCACAAATGTCCAACGGCGCAGGATTCATCGCAGCATTGGATCAAAGCGGTGGCTCGACCCCCAAAGCGCTGGCGCTTTATGGCGTGGACGCATCTGAATACAACTCGGACGAAGAAATGTTCGGTGAAATCCAGAAAATGCGCGCGCGGATCATTCTGGCGGATGATTTCACCAAGGACAAAGTGATCGGCGCGATCCTTTTCGAACGCACTCTGGGCGAGCAAATTGATGGTCAGAAGGTCGCCGACTATTTGTGGTCAGTGAAAGGCATTGTACCTTTCCTCAAGATTGACAAAGGTTTGGAAGACGAAGCGAATGGCGTTCAGATGATGAAACCCATCCCGGGTCTGGCCGCAACATTGGCCAAAGCCGATGGTGTTTTCGGGACCAAGGAGCGCTCGGTCATTCATGAGGCAAACGCCGAAGGCATCGCGGCGGTTGTTGCACAGCAGTTCGACGTTGCGCGCGAAGTCGTGGCTTCCGGAATGGTTCCGATTGTTGAGCCCGAGGTGAACATCAACTCCGCCACCAAAGCCGAAGCCGAAGACATCCTGAAGGCTGAAATCCTGAAAAACCTTGATCAATTGGCTGACGGACAGGACATCATGCTCAAGCTGACGATCCCTAACCAAGCTAACCTCTATGACGAATTGGCCGATCATCCGCGTGTTCTGCGCGTGGTCGCGCTGTCGGGCGGTTATTCGACGGAACAGGCCTGCGATCTGCTGGGCCAGAACGGTAAGATGATCGCGTCCTTCTCGCGCGCGTTGACCGAAGGCCTGTCAAAAAAGCAATCAGATGCCGAGTTCAACTCGGCCTTGGGCGGAAACATCGACAAGATTTTCCGCGCGTCAGTCTAAACTATTGGGGTTTGGTGAATTCGCGGCGCAACTGCGCCGCTTTTTCACGCATGACGCAAACTTCGGCGTGATCATTCACCAGCCCCATTGCCTGCATAAAGGCAAACACGGTCGTCGGCCCGACAAACTTCCAGCCCCGTTTCTTCAAGTCTTTCGACATCGCCACAGATTCCGGCGACGTTGAAGCGGTTTGCGGGGCAGGCGGTGTATCCGCCTCGTACCGCCACACATATGCGGCCAGAGACCCTTCGGCAGCGATTAACTCTTGCGCGCGGCGTGCGTTGTTAATCACGGCCTCGATCTTTCCACGATGTCGCACAATTCCTGCATCTTGTAACAAGCGCTTTGTATCTGCATCATCAAACGCGGCTACTGCGTTGATATCAAAAGCTTTGAAAGCTTTCCGAAAGTTCTCGCGCTTGGACAAAATCGTGCGCCAGCTTAGACCGGACTGAAAGCTTTCGAGGCATAGCTTTTCGAACAGACGCTGGTCATTGCCAACCGGATACCCCCATTCAGAATCGTGGTAGTCAAAGAATTCGGGCGCGGCCTGACACCACGCACAGCGTGGTTTTCCGTCTGGACCTAGAACTGTATCAACCACCGTTTCGTACTCCTTTTGTTCCTTTTACTGTAAGCGGTTTCAGGATGTCAGAGCAAGACTGATCTACTTGGATTGATACCAGTGTAGAATGAAAACCCTTATGGCCGATGCAAGTCCGATGTCCGGGTCACGCTCGACATCAATTTCGGTCGCCAGAGCGTTGATCGGTAGGTTTTTTTCCTTGGCAATGGTCCGGAACGCCTGCCAGAATTCATCTTCCAGCGATACGGATGTCCGATGGCCTTTCAGCGTCAGGGATCGTTTGACCGGGCGTCCGCTCATTTGTCCAACTTACGGCCTTCGTGGTCTTGGTTCAGCTTGTGTTGCTGCTTTTTTGCCAGATCCTTTTCGGCCTTGGTGCGGCCAAAGGCAACGGCATTTTGATCAGCGCGGGCCTTGTTTTCGGTCCGCGCTTTTTCTTTTCGAAATTTGTTCAGATTGACCGGTTCCGTCATTGCGCATGTCTCACTTTGGTCAGACTATCGAACAATTCCGCACGGCTGTCATCTGAAAGGCACTCGACATTCACGGTGTCCAGAAAATCAGCCTGCGACGCAGTTGAGACCGGTGGTTGATCCGACAATGTGTCAAGGATTTGCCCGCCCAAATCCAACAGAGCGGGGCGCACCTCGGTCGTCAGATCCGCATAGCTTTCGGGAACAGAGGTTTGGTCTTCGGTCCACCGTTCAATCCAACAGGATTGAATCTCTTTCGCGGCTTCGATCTGCGCTTCAAAAAACAGCTGAGCGCTGTCCGGGTCAACGCCCGCAAGCGCTGCTTGTTCCAAGGTTTTTTCAATCACGACTTTTTCACGCTCAAGGTCTTCGACCGGGCGGTCATTGGCGTGTTTGAACGCAGCAACGTCCTGCATCCATTCCAACCGAGAATCGATCAGGTCGAACAGGTCAGCCTGCGCTGAGGTCGCTGTGCCCGCAATAAGCAGGTACAGGCAGGCAGGCTGACGCCACCCGATCACTTGGGGCCGATCATGTGCTCGGGCCGCACGACCGCATCGAATGTCTCCTCATCAACAAAGCCCAGCGCAATGGCTTCTTCCTTGAGGGTCGTGCCGTTCTTATGCGCCGTTTTGGCGACAGTAGTGGCGTTGTCGTAACCGATGGTCGGGGCCAGCGCCGTGACCAGCATCAGGGATTCCTTCATCAGCTTATCGATGCGTGCTTCATTGGCCTTGATGCCCAGCAGCATACGCTCGGTAAAGCTGTCGGTGGCATCACCCAGCAGCTGAATGGATTGCAGCAGATTGTACGACATCATCGGATTGTAGACGTTCAACTGAAAATGACCCTGTGAGCCAGCGAATTTCATCGCCGCATCGTTGCCTATTATATGCGCGGCCACCTGTGTCAGTGCCTCGGCCTGTGTTGGGTTCACCTTGCCGGGCATGATCGACGAGCCTGGCTCATTCTCCGGCAGGATCAACTCACCCAAGCCAGACCGCGGGCCAGAGCCCAGGAACCGGATGTCGTTGGCGATTTTGTAGCAAGAGCCAGCAATAGTCGCCAGCGCGCCCGACAGGAAGACCATAGCATCATGGGCGGCAAGCGCTTCGAATTTGTTGGGTGCGGTAACGAAGGGCAGGCCGGTGATGTCAGCCATGTTCTTTGCGACGGCCTCATCCCAGCCATCATGCGTGTTCAGACCGGTGCCAACAGCTGTGCCGCCTTGTGCCAGTTCATAGATGCCGGGCATTGCGGCTTCGACCCGGGCGATACCCTGACGGATCTGGTGCGCATAGCCGCCGAATTCCTGTTCCAGGGTCAAAGGGGTCGCATCCTGAGTGTGTGTGCGGCCGATCTTGATGATACCGGCAAACTCTTTGGCTTTCGCTTCCAGCGCGGATGCAAATTTCTCAAGCCCGGGCAGCAATACGTCGCGCACGCTCATGGCGGTGGCGATGTGCATTGCCGTCGGGAAAGTGTCGTTCGACGACTGACCCATATTGCAGTGATCGTTCGGGTGCACAGGCTCTTTCGAGCCGATCACACCGCCCATGATCTCAATTGCGCGATTGGCGATCACTTCGTTCGAGTTCATGTTCGACTGAGTACCCGAACCGGTTTGCCAAACGACCAGAGGGAAGTTGTCATCGAACTTGCCTTCAATCACCTCGCTTGCGGCCTGGATAACGGCGTCTGCGATCTTGGCATCCAGCTTGCCGATGGCTTTGTTCTCCATCGCACAGGCCTTTTTGATGACGCCCAGCGCACGCACGATAGCGACGGGCTGCTTTTCCCAGCCGATCGGAAAGTTCATGATCGAGCGTTGAGTCTGTGCACCCCAATATTTGTCGGCGGGAACTTCCAACGGGCCAAAGCTGTCGGATTCGGTGCGGGTCTGGGACATCGGTCACTCCGTCTAGTATGCAGTCGTATGCCGTTTACCCGTGACGGCGTCATCGCGCAATCGGCCAGTTGCGCGCACCATAAGCATAAGCCGACCAAAGGTATAGGCGTTGGGGTGGGGCATTTTTCTTTGATACACAGGTACTAGGACCATTGTGTGCGCCTGTGACTGGGGTAGAATGGCAAGATCAAAACGCTGGAGGGTCAGGTGCTGCAATTTAACCGGGTTAATCCGCTGCGGCTTATCGCATTCGCGGTGGGTGCCGTATTCTGGCTTGTCTTTGCCAATCTTCAGGCCCAGGCCGGGGACATCACGCCCTTTATCGGGGATTACGTCGGTTCAGCCAATTTAGTTGATGATGATGGTACCGAAACCCCACGCGATATGAGCGTTTCGATCCATGAAACGAAAGAAGGGTTCAACGTCAGTTGGAAGACCACGACCTATAAGCCGGATGGCCGGGTCAAAGATCAATCCTTCTCGATCGATTTCAAGCAATCTGACAGGTCAGACGTGTATTCAGCGGCGATGAAGCGCAATGTGTTTGGTCACGAGGTGCCCTTGGACCCGATGCAGGGTGAACCGTTCGTCTGGGGCCGGATCGAGGGCGAGACTCTGACGGTGTTTTCGTTGTTCATTGATGAAAACGGTGGCTATGAATTGCAGCAGTTCGATCGCACACTGGCCGACGGTGGGCTTAACCTGTCTTTTTCGCGGTTCCGTAACGGGGTTAAATCCCGCTCGGTCGATACGTTCCTCGAAAAACAGTAAACCCCGCGAGAGGCGGGGTTTGTAAGTCTGAGCCTACTTTCTGAAGCTGTCCAGTGAAACGACATCCGCGTCTTGCTGGACCGGCGTTTCCTCAACCTCAATCGATTCTTCGACGATATGGGTCGCAACCTCTTCTTCGTCTTCCGGACTTTCGAAACGCAGTCCGAATTCAACCGACGGATCCACGAAGGTTTTGATCGCATCATACGGAATATAAAGCGGTTCTGGAGCGTCACCGAAATTCAGCGTGATCGCGAAACCGTTGTCGCCGACATCAAGGTTTTCGAACCAGTGCTGCATGACGACCGTCATTTCTTCGGGGTAGCGTTCGCGCAGCCAGTCGGCCAGTTCAACTCCGTCTTGCCGTGTGTCGAAGGTGATGAAGAAATGATGCGCCCCAGGCAGACCGTTTTCAGAAACGTTGGTCAGAACCTTCTGAATGAGGCCGCGCATGGCGGTGTGCATCAGGGTTCCATAGTCAATGTCCTGCGACATGTTTCATCCTCAAAAGTGATTATCTCAAGCATAGGGGATTCGTTCGGAAACGAAAGACCGGGAGTTGGTGGATTGTTCAAAGAAAATGAAATCCAACTCCGGCCATGGCCATCAGAGCCAAGGTCATTCCCATGCCGAATTTTAGCTTGAATATCAACACCCCGGCCATGAACGTTAAAAGCAGCGCTTTTATGTTCAGTGTTGCAAGTTCGGGCCATGGGATGGTTAGGGGTCCCCATGCCAATTCCGGGATTGTTCCGAAAAGAACGTTAAGAGCAAACCACACGGAAAGGTTGAGAATCACACCGACAACCGCCGCTGTTATCCCGTGCAGGGCTGCGGACAGCCGTGGACGGGCGGCCAGTTGGTCCAGATAAGGTGCGGCAAGGAAGATCCACAGGAAACACGGAACAAACGTGGCCCAGAGGGCCACCGCACCAGCGGCAAGTGCTAAAGGGATCCCGCCTGAGATCTGCCCTGTCAGCATGGCCACAAACTGTGTGACCAGGATCAGAGGACCGGGTGTCGTCTCCGCCAGCCCCAGCGCATCAATCATCTGATCCGTGCTGATCCACTGATATTTGTCCACGACGGTTTGGGTCATATACGCCAGAACCGCATAGGCGCCGCCGAACGTAACAACAGCCAGGCGGGCGAAGAACCACCCGAGATCGCTCAGCAATTTCTGACCAGTCACGCTCAGCAACACCAATGGGCCAAGCCATAGGGTCAGCCAGATTGCACAGGTGCGCAGCGGGCGCGTCGCACTTGGGGCAGGGGGCGTTTGGGCGGTGTTGGCCTCACCCTTGAAGCTCAGATACCCCCAAAGCGCTGCAGCCAGAATGATCAAGGGAAAAGGCAGGTTAAAGGCAAAGATTGCGACAAAGCCCAATCCGGCTATTGCCCGGTGCTCCACATCGGTCAGGGCTTTGCGCGACAGGTTTCTAAGCGCCTGAAGGACAATGATGATTACCGTTGCCTTCACCCCAAGAAAAGCGGCCTGAACCAGTGGCAGGTCCCCGAAAGCTGCGTAAAGCCCAACCAATACAGCGATGATCAGTGCGCCAGGGATGACGAACAGGCCGCCGGCGATCAACCCTCCGGTCACGCCCCGCAGCCGCCAGCCGGCATATGTGGCAAGTTGCATGGCCTCGGGTCCGGGCAACAGCATGCAAAGAGACAGCGCCCGCAGATACGATTGTTCGTCCAGCCACGGGCGTTTTTCCACCAATTCCTGATGCATCAGTGAGATTTGCGCCGCAGGCCCCCCAAAGGACAAAAGCCCGATGCGACCAAAGATACGGACCAGCTCCGATAGGGTCGTGGTCATGATTTGCGGTCCATTGGCCAGTCGTGTTGTTCTTCAAACCCGTCGCGCGCCCAGCGATACAGCGCATCGTACAAGAGCATTCCTGCAGCAAGGTTTTCGTGATCGTCACGGTATTGCCGGGACAACCCGACAGAGACCGCAAGCAACCCGGCAGCTTCTGGTGCAAGGTCATGGCGATTGGTGTCTGCGGCCCTAACGATCGTTGCAAGCCGATCCAGCGCGGGCGTGTGCAGTGCGAATTCGTCCAGCATGGTGTCGAAGGTGCATTTGTCTTGCCGGTGGCTCCAATGAGCGCCTTCGATGTCAAAAGGGGTCGCGTCAAATATGGCAGCGGTGGCTTCGACTTCCGACGGGGCAACAAACAGGAACCGGGCATTTGGGTCCACAAACCGCCGGATCAGCCAAGGGCAGGCGATACGATCGATCTTTGGTCGGTGTCGGGTCACCCAAAGGGAACCTTTGGGCTGCATCGACAACGCTTTCGCAGGCACACGCGGAGCGTCCGGCATGTCTCGCCACGCAAACATGCCGCCCTCCAGATACTCGGCCTGCACACCTTCGCCCCGCAACAAAGAAACGACGGCCTGGCTGAGTTTCTTGCCTTTCTGGCAAATCACGACTGCAGGTCGGTCACCGATCAGGTTGACCAGCCCTTCGATATCCTTCGCAGGATGGCGTATAGAGCCTGGGATAAGATAGGGGTCAGCCTCAAAATCCGCATCCATACAGATGTCAACCAGTATGGGGGATTGCGGCGTGCCGATCAGTCTAAACAATTGCTTTGGGGTGATCGAGTTTGGTGCGGGCACAGCATGTCTCCTGGTTTTGTCGGATACATGCGAAACTTGGGCTGACGCCTCACGGGGTGTTCGCAATCTTACCCCATGGCACTTGCTACCGCGTAAGCGCTGAGGGGGTCAAGATTGCTTATATGGTCAAGCCCAATCCAGCCTTTGACCGGTCATACACACAGGCAATGTGTCCTGCGGGAACTGGCCGAGCTGTTCGAAGAGTGAGATGAAATCGAACTGGTTATACGCTTCAACCATGCGCCCGTTTTTAATCCGCCCCATGACGCTGCCCGTGGCTTGAAGCGGGGCACCATTATCGGCGCGCGTTGTGCGCAGGTGAATGATGGCGGATACCCAATCGCCGTTTTCGATGATTTTGGGCATATCGACCTGAATGTCCCCAAGGATATGGCGAAAGGCCATGACCAGATCCCGGAAATCATCCGCACCGACCTGCATTTCCGGAATAAGCCCTTCAGCCAAGGCTTCGGGGGCGAAATATTGGTCAATCGCGTCGGTATTGCCGTTTTCCCAAACCTCGGAATACCACTCTCTGAGTAGATCTGCGTGCGACATCCCAGCTCTCCTTATTCTGCTGAGGTAAGCATGAGACCAAATAGTGAAAAAACTCTGAACATGAACATGCTCAGCGAAAAACTCAGACTTTAAGTGGAAGGTGCAGGTTTCTGTTGCCAGGTACCTGCGAACCCCGCCTTACGCGGCTAGGCGCAAGGGCTTAAGTTTCGGTCTTGCTACTGCTTACGCAGCAACTGCAACCGGAGCACGATTGTCATTTGCAATTGTACTTTTCGGGCCGATACGGTGGCACCCCGCCGAGACAAAGCTAACCCCTTTAGACGTTCGTCGATCCTATTTCGGCCCCATGATCCCCAAATGAAGGATGTTGGTGGAGCCGCCGGGTACCGCCCCCGGGTCCGATCCGCTTATTACGAGCGCGTTTATGTCCATAGTCCCGAAGGACATACCCTATATAGGTGAGCCAGCGGCCGGATGCAAACCGGGAATCTTGCCGGGCGTTGGAAATAATTACAGTGGGTTAGGCGGCCCTATTGATGTTGGCCAGTATCAGCCAAAGTGCAAGGACCAGTTCGATTCCACCAAAAGTAGCCGCCTTAACCAACGGTGGGTTGTCCAGAAAAACTGAAACAAACCGGCCCAATGCCGCGCCCGCGTAGACAACCCCCAGCATGGCGTAGGCCATCGGGTTGTTGAGGAATAAAACAGCCACGCCAGTGACGACGAAAAGCCCGCCGACCGAAGCACGCATCTCGCTCAGACCCATGTTGCTGTTGGTGGTGCTTAGATCTAGCGCGCCCAAGGTAAAGCTGGGCGCCAGAAACCCGAACAGGCCGAACCCAATGGTCATAAGGGCTGCAATCACGTTCAAAGCGGTGGTCATTTCAATTTCCTTACGCCGGATTACGTCTTTGCTGCGCCACGTCTTGCGCCAATTGTCTTGTGTAGCTCTCAAGCTCAACTAGCGTCGCGTCCACTTTGGTCGGGTCGCGATCTTCCAGCGCGTCGGCGATCTGATTGTGGAAGGCAATAATTGCTTCCCGGGACCGCGCTGTGAAAGTGATCATGTTCATCAGCGGCTGCATGGCTTCGACCGCGCCGGCCAGTTGATAAGACAGTACGGGATTGTCGGCACCATCAACCAGCGCCCGGTGAAACGCCACGTCCGAGGCGCAGAATGCCTCATCCGTCAGGCCGGGTTGGGATTGGCGGTGAACTTCGGCTCGCATGGTGGCCAACTGATCCGCTGTACGGCGCTGTGCGGACAAGGCGGCGCAGGCGCGTTCGAGCGCGAAGCGCGCTTCGCAGGCGGTGTCGAAACTGACTGCATTCATCGACAGTAGCAGGGTCGAGGTCGTGATCTGTTGGGAATACGCGCCCTCGAAACTTAACCGGTTCACAAATGCACCACCGCTTGCACCACGTTGCGTGCGGATCAGGGATTGCGCTGCAAGACGCTTCAATGCCTCCCGCACGGTTGGGCGAGATACCTGGAATTGCTCGGACAATTCCGCCTCGGAGGGCAAACGTTCATCCACGATCAATTCGCCCGAGATGATTGCGTCACGAATGGCCTGAGCGATCTGCGCAGACAGATCAGCAGGCTTCTTGGGGTCAATTTTCATATTCTGGGGACCGTTGGTGAATTTTTATTTGTCTGACATTTAAAAGTCTGACATTTGAAAAGCAAGGACTGAGTCGGGAGGAGCGCGTGAGTCGCACAGTTCTACGCACTGCATTTTGGCTGGGGTTTTATGCCCTGATCCTGTCCGCGTGGTGGGTCATGTTCACCATGAGCCGCGACATGGATCTGGATTGGATTGGTCGCCCCGGCCCAATGGGTCAGGCCATGGCGGCCATGGACCCGCGCATGGACATGTATATGCCCATGGCCGAGTTTGGCCCGCTGTTCTGGATGTGGGCTATCATGATGGCGGCGATGATGCTGCCGACGCTCGTGCCGACGTTGCGCAGTTATGACGATCTGATCAGCAGCGCCAATGGCTCGCGCGCAGGTTGGTTGGGTGTTCTGTCCGGGTATCTGGTCGTCTGGGTTGTCTTTGCAGCTTTGATCACCGGTGTTCAGTTGGCGCTATTGTTTGGTGGGGTCGTTGACATGCTGGGCATCGTCAAATCCGGGTATTTCGCAGGCGGCCTAATGATCGCCGTCGGCGCATTTCAGTTCTCCCGCGCGAAAGAGGTCTGCCACGGAGTCTGCCATGCCCCCATGACCTATTTTCTGGGGCACTGGAAAACCGGGTTCACTGGCGGTTTGCGCATGGGGTTGGGACTGGGCGCATTCTGTGTGGGCTGCTGCTGGGGCTTCATGGCGCTTGGTTTTGTTGGCGGTGTCATGAGCCTGTTGTGGATGGGTCTCGCGACCCTGTTCATGGTTTTGGAGAAACTACCCCAGATCGGGCACGCAGTGACCCGACCGATGGGATTTGCATTGATTGCGGGCGGTCTTGTTCTGCTCGTCTATCCAATAAGCTACGGAGGATAAGCCTATGGCTAAGAACAGAAAACCCGAGGCCGACAAGCTGCCGATCAGTCAGCGCATTGACAGCCGTATGCCTAATCCCAAGCGGCGCGAGATGAGCCCGACAGATTGGGCAATCAAAGGCGAATTGATCCTGAACTGCTCCTGCGATGTGTTCTGCCCCTGCGTGGTTTCATTGGGCGCACATCCTCCGACCGAGGGGCATTGCCACGCGTGGATGGGTATTATCGTTGATGAGGGCCACTATGAAGGCGAAGACCTGTCCGGTCTAAACGTCGGGTTGCTGGTCGATATTCCGGGCCGAATGGGCGAAGGGCAGTGGAAAGTGGCCGCTTATGTCGATGAGCGTGCCAGCGGCAAGGCCTACAACGGGCTGTTGCAAATCTTCAGCGGTCAGGCAGGCGGGACCACCGGTTTGTTTACCATGCTGGTCAGCGAGATTATCGGGGCCGAGCGCGCGCCGGTTCAGATTGAGCGCGACGGCACCAAGCGCCGCATCGCGATCGGCCGCAAGATACAGGGTGAAATTGAGATGCTGGGCGGCAAAGATCCGGACCACCCTGTCATGGTGTCAAACTCAAAATATTGGATGGGTCCGGATATCATCGTTGCCCGCGGTACCAAATCCAAGGTGCGTGATTACGGTCGTGTTTGGGACTTTGGCGGCAAGTCCGCCGAAATTTGCCCAATCGACTGGCACGGGCCAAAGTGATGATCACCGCGGCCTATGCGCAAGAGATGGCCCGATATAATCACTGGCAAAACAGCCAGTTGAAGGGGTTTCTTACCGCACTTTCGAATGAGGAACTGACCCGCGAGCGCGGAGCGTTTTTTGGTTCGATCCTGGGCACGGCAAATCATTTGCTTTGGGGGGACTGGATATGGATGTCGCGGTTTGACAAGGGGCAAGGCCCCGGCGGCGGTATCCTGGAAAGCCCGTCACTGTGCATCCATCTGGCAGAATGGTTGCCGCTGCGCGATCAGATTGACCAGCGGACAACCCAATGGGCTGCGTCCTTGAATGACGAGGACCTGCGCGGCCCGTTCACATGGTTCTCGGCCGCCAAAGAAGCCGATGTCACGAAACCGTATGCGCAATGCGTCATTCATTTTTTCAACCACCAAACACATCACCGGGGCCAGCTTCATCAGATGCTGACTGAGACGGGTTCGGCCGCTCCGGTGAGCGATCTGGTTTTTCTGCCTGAGGAGGCTTAAGTGGCTCAGATCTCACTCTCGCGTCGCCTGCGCCGAACACCTTTTTCGGATGGTGTCGAAGCTGCTGGGGTTAAAGGATATACGGTCTATAACCGTATGTTATTGCCCACTGTTTTTGAATCCGTCGAAGCAGACTACCGGCACTTGAAAAGCCATGTGCAGGTTTGGGATGTCTCATGTGAACGGCAGGTCGAACTGCGTGGGCCGGATGCCGCGCGGCTGATGCAAATGCTGACGCCACGGGATCTGCGGAGGATGCTGCCCGGTCAGTGCTTTTACGTTCCCATTGTCGATGAAACAGGGGGAATGCTGAATGATCCTGTGGCGGTGAAGCTCTCGGAAGATCGGTGGTGGATTTCGATTGCCGACAGTGACTTGCTGCTTTGGGTCAAGGGCATTGCCAACGGATACCGTCTGGATGTGCTGGTCGACGAACCCGATGTGTCTCCGCTGGCGATACAGGGGCCGAAGGCGGATGACCTGCTGGCTCGTGTTTTTGGCGACCGGGTGCGCGACATTCGTTTCTTTAAATTCGACAAGTTCGAGTTCGAGGGACGTGAACTCGCAATCGCACGGTCTGGTTATTCCAAACAAGGTGGTTTCGAAATCTATGTCGAGGGTTCGGACATCGGTATGCCCTTGTGGAGCGCCCTTTTCGCGGCGGGTGAAGACCTGCACGTCCGCGCGGGCTGTCCCAATCTAATCGAACGGATTGAGGGTGGGTTACTGTCATACGGCAACGACATGACCGACGACAACACACCGCATGAATGCGGTTTGGGCAAGTTCTGTAACACCCATACGGCGATCGGTTGTATTGGCCGAGACGCTCTGCTGCGCGTGGCCAAAGAGGGCCCGGTGCAACAAATCCGTCCGATCGCAATCGAAGGAGACGCCGTGCCGCCATGCGACCGCCCTTGGCCGGTAGTGGCTGCAGGCAAGCGGATTGGCCAGATTACGTCGGCCGCTTGGTCCCCGGATTTCGACACCAATGTGTCAATCGGTATGGTCAAGCTGAGCCATTGGGAACCCGGCACACGGATCGAAATTGAATCACCGGACGGAATGCGTGGCGCAACCGTGCGAGACAAATTCTGGATATGAATGGGAATTATCAGTTCAGCAAAGGCTGGTGACTGGTTGAAGAGAAAGGAAAGTTGAAATGTTCAATGCGTTGGTAATGGATAAGGACGAAGACAGCGGACTGGCAAGCGCTTCGGTCAAACAGCTTTCCCTTGGGGATCTGCCCCATGGCGAAGTGACAATCGCTGTTGAGTATTCTACCGTGAACTACAAGGACGGCCTTTGTATGTCGCCGAAGGGCGGCGGGCTGGTGCGCAGCTATCCGCACGTGCCCGGCGTTGATTATAGCGGCACGGTCGAGGCGTCCTCGGACGATCGCTACAAACCCGGCGACAAGGTCGTTCTGACCGGCTGGCGCGTGGGTGAAGCGCATTGGGGCGGATATTCCCAAAAAGCCAACGCCCTGGCGGATTGGCTAGTTCCCTTGCCCGAAGGTCTGGACACACGTCAGGCCATGGCAGTGGGCACGGCCGGTTTCACAGCGATGTTGGCGGTTATGGCACTTGAGGATCAAGGCATGCAGCCGGGTCATGGTCCAGTGCTTGTTACCGGGGCCGCTGGTGGTGTTGGTTCGGTTGCTACCGCCATTCTGACCAATTTGGGCTATGAGGTGGCTGCCGTGACAGGCCGGCCAGAGGCGGGTGAATATCTGAAATCACTCGGCGCCACCACGATTGTCCCACGCGAGGATCTCAATGAAACCGTGAAACGCCCGTTGGAAAGCGAGTCCTGGGCCGGGTGCATTGACGCAGTGGGGGGCGAGATGTTGGCCCGAGTGCTGGGTCAGATGAAATATGGTGCCTCAGTCGCAGCCGTTGGTCTGGCCGGAGGGGCAGGGCTGCCTGCAAGCGTCATTCCGTTCCTGTTGCGCGGTGTCAACCTGTTGGGCATCGATAGTGTGATGCAGCCCTATGACAACCGGGTTCGCGCATGGCAACGCGTCGCAACCGACCTGCCGATGGACAAGCTTGAGGCAATGGTTCGTCCCGCGACGCTGAGCGATCTGCCTCAATTGGGTGCGGATATCTTAAAAGGGCAGGTCAAAGGCCGTGTTGTTGTCGATGTAAACGCCTGATTCCTATGCACATGATCGAACCGGCTGACATCAATGTTGGCCGGTTCAGTTGCCATTGAAAGAACCCGAAAATGCCAGAAACACCTCTGGTCATTGGCTCAATTCCGGATCATCATTGCTATACATCCCAATTGCGATGGACTATGAGCCTTGCAAACATCACCTGAAGACGGGGAGTGAGCAGCATGTCTGACGATTTTGAACTAGACACCGACGATCTGAAGCGCCGTATGGATGGCGCCATGGGCAACCTTAGAACTGAATTCGCTTCACTACGAACAGGCCGTGCGTCGGCGTCGATGCTGGAACCAGTTATGGTTGATGCCTATGGGTCGATGACCCCAATCAATCAGGTCGGTACCGTAAACGTCCCCGAACCGCGTATGGTGACGGTGAATGTTTGGGACAAAGGCCTGGTGGGCAAGGTTGAAAAAGCGATCCGTGAAAGCGGTCTGGGCATCAACCCCCAGCTGAACGGCACCATCATCATGCTGCCGATCCCCGAATTGAACGAAGAACGCCGCCGCGAGCTGGGCAAGGTTGCCGGGCAATATGCCGAGCACGCCCGTGTTTCGATCCGTAACGTCCGTCGCGATGGCATGGACCAGATCAAGAAAGCCAAGGCTGACGGCATGTCAGAAGACGATCAGAAGTTCTGGGAAAGTGAAGTCCAGGACCTGACCGACCAGATGATCAAGAACGTAGACGCCGCGCTTGAAACCAAGCAGGCCGAGATCATGCAGGTCTGAGCCCGCATTATGCCTGACACAACTCAACCCTCACCCGCTATCGGGCCACGCCACGTAGCCATCATAATGGATGGGAACGGGCGTTGGGCGCAGGCGCGCAACCGGCCCAGGCTGTTTGGGCATCAGGCCGGTGCCCGGCGGGTACGAGAAGTGGTTGAGGCCTGTCCGGAATTGGGCATCAAGTATCTGACCGTCTTTGCCTTCTCGACCGAGAATTGGAAACGGACCCAGGTGGAAGTCGCCGGCTTGATGAGCCTGTTTCGACGGTACATCATCAAAGAAGCACGCAACTTGACCAAAGCCGGTGTGCGCGTACGCTTTATTGGTGATCGGGTTCGGCTGGATTCCAAGCTGACCGAACTGATGGACACTTTAGAGGCTGCAACTCAACACAACGATCTGGTGCATCTGACCATTGCGTTAAATTATGGCGGGCGGGATGAAGTTGCCCGGGCGACCAAACGGTTGGCGCGTGACGTCGCCGAAGGCCGCTTGCGCCCCGAAGATGTGGACGAGGAAACCCTGCCCAAGTATTTGGATACACATGTTCTTCCCGATCCGGATTTGGTGATCCGGACCAGTGGCGAAGCCCGTATATCCAACTTTCTTTTGTGGCAATCGGCCTATTCGGAATACGAATTCATCGACACGCTCTGGCCCGACTTCACCTCGGCCGAGCTGGAACGGCTGTGCCGAAACTTTGGAAGCCGTGACCGGCGGTTCGGAGCGGTTCCGGCATGAGCGAGGGCCGATGGTCTGACCTAACCGCCCGTGTTCTGTCTGCTGCGGTGCTTGTGTGCATCGGCTCGGTCGAAGTGTGGCTGGGCGGCCTGTGGTTCGAAGCCTTTATCGCAATCGCCTGCGGATTGATGACTTGGGAACTGGTGCGGATGATCGATCCGGACCGCAATGGTGTGGCGATCCAGTTGGGCATCCTCACCGGTGTTGCTGTCGTTCTTAGCTATCATCTTCCGCCGCTTTATACGCTGCCATTCCTGTTTGCGCCGGCCTTGGTCGGAGCAGGGCAGATCAGTCGATCCAAGGGGATCTACGCGCTTTTCGCTTTCTGGATTGCTGCATCGGGTCTGGGCTTCATCTCAATCCGCGAAAACATGGGGTTCGGCTGGATGGTCTGGCTTATCTCGGTGGTCGTGGCAACGGATGTTGCAGGATACTTTGTTGGCAAAACCTTTGGCGGCCCTAAGTTCTGGCCTAAGGTCAGCCCAAAGAAAACATGGTCGGGCACCGCAGGCGGGTGGGCAGCAGCAGCTTTGGTTGGCACGATCTTTGCCGTTCATGCCGGCTTTGGCGTCATGTTTGTGGTAATTTCGGTGCTTGCGTCGATGGCCAGCCAGGCCGGGGACATTGTCGAAAGCGCAACAAAGCGCAAATTTGCGGTCAAAGACAGCTCGAACCTGATACCAGGTCATGGCGGGTTTCTGGATCGCTTTGACGGCATGATGGGCGCGGCCCTGTTCGTTTTGATAGCCGGGATTCTCTATTCCCCCGGAGCGATGTGATGCGCAAAATCTCAATCTTCGGCGCGACCGGATCAATTGGGCAAAATACGATTGATCTGATTGATCGCGACCCCGCGTCCTATGACGTCGTCGCTCTGACGGGCGGGGCGAATATCGAAAAGCTGGCGGAAGATGCCCGGCGTTTGAACGCCGATGTGGCAGTTACGGCCTATGAAGACCGGTTGGATGATCTGCGCACGGCCCTTGCGGGCTCGGGCGTCAAAGTGGCCGCTGGTCAAAATGCGCTGACGGAAGCTGCGGCACGGCCTGCCGATTGGGTTATGTCGGCCATTGTGGGCGCCGCCGGTCTGGAACCGGGCCTTGAAGTGCTCAGGCAGGGCGGCACGTTGGCGTTGGCCAATAAGGAAACGCTTGTCTGCGCCGGTGCGTTGGTTCTTGAGACGGCCAAAGCGAACAATGCGCGGCTTTTGCCGGTCGACAGCGAACATTCAGCCGTATTTCAGGCGCTTGTCGGCGAGGATATGTCTGCGGTCGAGCGTATCATCATCACAGCAAGTGGCGGCGCGTTCCGCGATTGGCCACTGAGCAAGCTAGCGCATGCAACAGTCGAGCAAGCCTCGAGCCATCCGAACTGGGATATGGGGCAGCGGATCACAATCGACAGTGCGTCAATGTTCAACAAAGCGCTGGAGCTGATTGAAACCAAAGAATTCTTCGGCGTGTCTCCGGATCAGATCGAAGTGCTGGTGCACCCGGAATCTATCGTTCACGCCTTAGTCGGGTTCCAGGACGGCGCTGTCATGGCCCATATGGGCGCCCCGGACATGCGCCATGCCATCGGGTACGCTCTCCACTGGCCCGACCGGAAGGGTTTGCCGGTCGAACGGTTGGACCTTGGCAAACTTGGGCAGCTGAGGTTCAGTGAACCCGATGAGGCGCGGTATCCCGCGCTGCGCTTGGCGCGCGCCGTGATGGAACGCGGCGGCCTGTCAGGTGCTGTGTTCAACGCCGCCAAAGAACGGGCGTTGGATCGGTTCGTCGCGCGCGAAATAGGTTTCCTTCAGATGGCCGACATAGTCGAGGCCGTTCTGGACAGATTCGAGGCCGCAGGTGGCCTTATTGATGCCCCTTTAACTCTTGATAACGTGCTGCAAACGGACCATTTGGCACGTACATGGGTAGATGACATCGTCATCCAACGAGCAGGATAAAATTTTGGACGTACTTTCTCTGATCCCTCAGTTTGGCAATTTGCTGTACACGATCATTGCCTTTGTCATCGCACTTTCGGTGATCGTCGCGGTGCACGAGTACGGCCATTACATCGTTGGACGCTGGTCCGGTATCCATGCCGAGGTGTTCTCGGTCGGGTTTGGCCCGGTTCTCTGGAGCCGCATCGACAAACGCGGCACGCGATGGCAGATCGCCGCACTGCCTTTTGGTGGGTATGTCAAATTCCTGGGCGATGCGAATGCGGCGTCGGGCAAAGACGAAACCGCGATGGAGGAAATTACCGAGCAGAGCCCGGAGGATTTGCGCCGTACTATGCATGGGGCACCTCTTTGGGCCCGGTCGGCCACAGTTGCCGCAGGTCCGGTTTTCAATTTCATCATGTCGATCCTGGTGTTTGGTCTGATTTTCCTGACCCAGGGTGTGACTAAGGACCCACTGACCGTCGGGACCTTGCACCCTTTACCCGGCACTGTTCAGCAATTGCAGGACGGTGACGAAATCGTCGCTATTGGCGGTGTCGCGGTGCCCGATTTTGACGAGACGGGCGCGTGGACTGACTTTGTTGACGTGTTGCCGGTGGAACCGGTTCTGGATTATACGGTCATCCGCGATGATCAGACCATGGATGTGACGGGTCCTTGGCTGTTTCCGCCCCTGATTCAGCAAGTTACGCCTCGTAGTGCGGCCATGGATATCGACCTTAAACGTGGTGATGTCATAACGTCGGTCAATGGGGACCCGATCTTTGCATTTGATCAGTTGAAAGAGCATGTCGAAGGGTCCGACGGGAAAGTTCTGTTGCTGAATGTCTGGCGCGACGGGGCAGATCTTGAGTTCGCACTCGCCCCGCGCCGTACGGACGAACCGCAGTCAGAAGGCGGCTTTGTTACACATTGGCGCATCGGTATCGTTGGCGGGATGATGCTGGAACCCGCGACCGAGGCGGCCGGAGTTCTTGAATCCATTTCGGGTGGTGCGCGTCAAACCCTGCGCATCATAGACGGGTCGCTGTCGGGTATCTGGCACATGGTTACGGGGGCCATCAGCACCTGCAACATGTCCGGCCCGATCGGAATTGCCGAAACCTCGGGGGCGATGGCCAGCCAAGGTGCGCAAAGCTTCATCTTCTTTATCGCTGTGTTGTCTACGGCTGTCGGGCTGTTGAACCTGTTTCCGATCCCGGCACTGGATGGCGGGCATCTGGTGTTCTACGCCTATGAGGCCGTGGCAGGTAAACCACCAAGCGATGGCGTACTGAAGGTTCTGATGGGGGTAGGGATATCGCTGATCCTTGGCCTGATGATCTTTTCCGTGTCCAACGATCTGTTCTGCTGATTGTGGTGATATGCGCCAACAAAAGCCGCAATTTCGCCCCAATCCGCGCTTAGTTTGACTGCGTCTAAATTTTTGTGTCAGAGGCTCAAATGACAAAGACGCTGCGGAAATCTTTTCAGAGTTTTAGTTTCCTATTCATGCTGAACTGGGACTTTCTGTTGTTTTTCGGCGCGACGGCGCTGGCGATTGGTGGCTGGGCTGTCGTCGTCAGCATGTGATTCTCGCCACAATTTGAATACAACTTGCAGCGGCCCACTGGGCCGCTTTGTGTTTTCGTCTTTTGACAAGGAAACTTAATCTCGCTACTCAACAATAAAGTCCTAAAATTCTGGGTAGAGAAAAAAATGACTGATAGGCGAGGCGCAGGCACATCCTGCGGGGGGCAGAAGCCAACAAACAAGATTTTGTGGCAGACGCTACGTATTTTTTCCTTTGTAATTATGGCTAGCTTTACCTTCTTGCCGGAGGTTGCGCGCGCGCAAAGCTACACCATCAATTCGTTCGATGTTGAGGGCAACAGACGGATCGAAAGTTCGACAATTATTGCCCGGACTGGAATTCAACCAGGCCAGACTGTGACTGCCGGACAGTTGAACGATGCGTTTCAGCGTTTGCTTGACAGTGGTGTTTTTGAGACAGTTGAGCTGACGCCGCGCGGGAACACTCTGGTGATTGAGGTCGAAGAATATCCGACGATCAACCAGATCAGCATCGAAGGCAATCGTCGCGTAAAAGACGATCTTCTGCTTGAGGCCATCAATTCTCAGCCCCGCCGGGTTTTCACACCACAGCTTGCCGAAGCGGACGCGGATCAGATCGCTGAAATCTATTCAGCGCAGGGCCGCGTTTCCGCGACCGTCATCCCACGCATCATTCGCCGCAGCGACAACCGCGTCGATCTTGTCTTTGAAATTGCCGAAGGCACCACGATCGAGGTCGAGCGTGTCAGTTTCGTCGGTAACCGGGCATACTCGGATCGCCGCTTGCGCCGGATTCTTGAGACAAAGCAGGCCAACATTCTGCGCACGTTCCTGCGCGGCGACACGTTTATCGCTGACAGGATCGAGTTTGATAAACAAGTCATCCGAGACTTCTATCTGTCGCGCGGATACGTGGATTTCCGCGTGAACAGCGCAAATGTCGAATTTACCCGCGAACGTGACGCGTTCTTCCTGGTGATGAATATCACCGAGGGGCAGAAGTTCTCGTTCGGCAAGATTTCGACCGTCAGTGAAATTCCGGGCGTTGATCCTGCCGCATATCAAGCGGCGTTGAAAATCCGCCCGGGCGTGACCTATTCCCCGTCTCTGATCGAAAGCTCGATCGCTCGTCAGGAACGGTTGGGTTTGAAACAGGGTGTTGATTTCCTGCGGGTCGAACCGCGGGTCACTCGTAACCCACGTGATCTGACTCTGGACGTTCAGTTTGTTCTGACCAGAGGTCCGCGGATCTTTGTTGAACGTATCGACATCGAAGGCAACACAACGACATTGGACCGCGTGATCCGTCGCCAGTTCGATACGGTCGAAGGTGATCCGTTCAACCCGCGCGAAATCCGCCAGAGTGCTGAACGTATCCGTGCCCTTGGGTTCTTTGCCGTGGCAGATGTTGAGCCGCGCGAAGGGTCCACGCCCAGCCAGGTGATTGTGGATGTGGACGTCGAAGAACAGCCCACCGGCTCGTTGAGCCTCGGTGGTAGTTACTCGATTTCCGACGGTTTCGGGATTGCAATTGGCCTGAATGAATCCAACTTCCTGGGTCGTGGTCAAAACCTTGGCTTGACCCTTTCGACGGCGCAGGATTCCGAGCAATACATCATTAACTTCACCGAACCATATTTGCTGGGTCGCCGGTTGCAGTTCGATCTTGGTCTTGGCCTGGCATCGACGAATTCAAGCTTTGCAAGCTACGATACCAAGCGCGTCTTCTTCGAGCCGCAGCTGAGCTACGCGATCAGCGAATTGTCTTCGCTCCGTCTCCGCTATGGTTGGAATCGCAGCGAGATGACGCAGCAGGATGACGAAGTGAACGGTGCTGTTATCGCTTCGGAAATCGAGCAGGGTAAACGGACATCTAGCACGCTGGGCGTATCTTACCTCTATGATAGCCGACGCGGTGGTCTGAACCCGAATGCGGGCGTTTTGTTTGAGGTGGGAGTTGATGCGGCCGGTCTTGGCGGCGACAACGAGTTCTACAAGACCACAGCGCGCGGCATTGCGCAGACGCGTGTCCTGAACGAGGAAGTTGTTCTGCGGGCATCGATGGAAGTAGGTGCACTGCATTGGCAGGGCGACGACTTCAGCCGCGTGCTCGACCGCTTCTTGATTGGTCCGAACACGTTCCGTGGCTTTGAACCT
This sequence comes from Ruegeria sp. CDSC002, assembly GCF_059610905.1. Lineage (NCBI taxonomy): Bacteria > Pseudomonadati > Pseudomonadota > Alphaproteobacteria > Rhodobacterales > Roseobacteraceae > Ruegeria > Ruegeria sp. CDSC002. The sequence continues at coordinate 237,484 of NZ_JBXWOM010000001.1, read as the reverse complement.
GCGGGCCTGGGTCCGCGAGACCTGTCGAACGGCCAGGACGATGCGATCGGTGGTAACTACTACTGGGTTGCCCGATTTGAATCAGACTTCCCGCTTGGCCTGCCCGAAGAACTGGGTCTGCGCGGCGGTGTGTTCTACGATGTTGGTAACGTCTACAACATCAACAACGTGAACACTGCTGGTGCCGACATCGTGGGTGCGGACGGGTCTGTCCGCCATGTGATCGGTGTGTCGGTTCTGTGGGAAACGCCTTTTGGGCCTCTGCGGTTCAACTTCTCCAAAGCTTTGAAGAAAGAAGACTTCGACAAGGAACAGAACTTTGACCTGACTGTTCAGGCGCGGTTCTGATCGCCAGATGTTGAACCGAATATGTAATGAAGTGCAGGGCCCAATTCGGGCCCTGTGCGTTTTTCTGGCGCTGGCCTGCATGTCGACCGCTCAGGCGCAGCAATTAGGCGTTCCTCAGGCGAATGTACTGACCCTGTCCAGCGACCGATTGTTTTCCGAGTCGCAATTCGGTCGGCGCGTCCTGCGCGAGATCGAAACCGAAGGTGCATTGCTGGCCGATGAGAATGAACGAATTGTCGCTGAGCTTAGCAAGGAAGAAAAAGACCTGACCGAAAAGCGCGCAGAATTGCCAACCGAAGAGTTTCGCCCTCTGGCCGAGGCGTTCGACAACAAGGTTCAGACACATCGCGAAAGTCAGCGCGCGAAACTGGACGCCCTTGCGCGCCAAAGCGAAGAAGCGCGGCAGACTTTTCTGGTTCTTGTGCAACCGATCCTGATCGAGTTGTTGCGCGAGTCCGGGGCGTCGGTCGTTATCGAACGATCCAATGTTTTTCTCAGCGCGGACCGAACCGATGTGACGGACACGGCGATTGCGCGGATCAATGAACAGATTGGCGATGGCAGCCAACTTGAAGAAGAAAGCAAAGAATAGGTTTGCTTGCCCTTAAGGCGCGGTGTTGCTAACCACGCGACAAAGAGAAATCCAGAACGGGACGACTGCACTATGACTACGGAAACCAAAAGCGCAGACATTCAGCTGATCCAGCGGATATTGCCTCACCGCTATCCGTTTCTGCTGGTCGACAAGGTCGTTGAAATCTCGGGCTATCAATCGGCGGTTGGCATCAAAAATGTCACCATGAACGAGCCGCATTTCCAAGGGCATTTCCCCGGAACCCCGATCATGCCGGGCGTGACCATTGTCGAGGCGATGGCACAGACCGCGGGTGTCATGCTGGGTGTGGGTATGGACGTGATCGACAGCGAGCTGTTGATCTATTTTATGAACATCGACAAATGCAAATTCCGTCGCAAAGTGATCCCGGGTGACGTGCTTGAGATGCATGTCGAAACGGTTCGCGGTAAAAAGGGTGGCAAGATCTTCAAATTCAGTGGCCGTGCCACGGTCGAAGGAGAGGTCGCGGCCGAGGCTGAGTTTTCGGCCTATGTCGATTGGGACATGGAAAAGACCACATGAGCGGCATCCATCCAAGCGCAATCATCGAAGACGGCGCGCAGATTGGTGAAGGCTGCGTGGTTGGTCCGTTTTGCTATTTGGGTCCTCAGGTCAAGCTTGCGGATCGGGTCGAGCTGAAATCGCATGTTGTGGTGACCGGCGATACCTCGGTTGGTGAAGAGACCGTGATCTTCAACTTTTCGGTCATTGGAGAGATCCCACAGGATTTGAAGTTCGGTGGTGAGAATACGCGCCTTGAGATCGGCAAACGTAATCGGATTCGCGAACATGTCACGGTGAATACCGGGACCGACGGCGGCGGCGGCGTTACGCGGATTGGGGATGATTGCCTGCTGATGGCGGGCGTGCATGTGGCCCACGATGTCCAGATTGGCAATCGGGTGATCATGGTGAACCATGCCGGCGCAGCGGGTCATTGCATCATTGAGGATGACGTGATTGTCGGTGGTATCTCTGGATTGCATCAGTGGGTCCGCGTCGGACGTGGCGCGATCATCGGCGCGTTGACCATGGTTCCAAATGACGTGATCCCATATGGCCTGGTTCAGGCGCCGCGTGGCGAACTTGATGGTCTAAATCTCGTCGGCCTCAAACGGCGCGGTGTCTCACGTGAGGATATTGCCGCTTTGCGGGCGGCCTTCCGCGAATTGTCGACCGGCGATGGTACGTTCATGGAGCGCGCGCACCGGGTCGGCACGGATAACGAAAGTGAATACGTTCAGCGGATCGTCGATTTCGTGACCGGACATTCGGATCGGTCTTTCCTTACACCGGGGAAATAAACAATGCTGGCGCTGATTGCTGGAACAGGCGTTTTGCCGGGTGAAGTGGTCGCGCAATTGCCCGACCGCCCGGTGGTCTGTGCGATGGAGGGCTTCCGCCCGGATACTCTGACCCCGGATGTCGAGTTTCCATTGGAGCAGGTTGGAAGCTTTATCGCCAACATCAAGGCGCGGGGTGTGACCCAAATCTGTATGGCAGGTGCGGTGGGGCGACCGCCCATTGATCCTGCAAGGATCGACGCGGCAACAATGCCTTTGGTCCCAATCCTGCAACAAGCCATCATGTCCGGCGATGATGCGGCGCTGCGCGCCGTTATCGGCATTTTTGAGGATGCAGGTCTGGAGGTTAAGGCAGCCCACGAAATCGCGCCGAACCTTCTTCCAAAACTCGGGTGTCTGACGCAGGCGCAACCGTCTGAGGCCGATCTGACGGATGCGGATCGTGCATCGGGTATCGTCCGGGCGATGGGTGCTGCGGATGTTGGGCAGGCCTGTGTGGTTTCAAAACGGCAGGCGCTGGCGATTGAAGGTATCTTCGGCACGGCATGGATGTTGCAGTCTCTGACTCAGCGCCCCGATGCGGGCGGCGGCATTCTGTTCAAAGCCCCGAAACCAGATCAGGACGTTCGTGCAGATCTGCCTGCTATCGGGCCCGATACCGTGTCTGGCGCCGTTGCGGCGGGGCTGTCGGGAATTGTGATCGAAAAGGGCGGTGTCCTTGTGCTTGAGAAAGACCGCGTGATTGCGGAATGTGACCGGCTTGGCCTGTTTTTGTATGTCCGCGAGCGGACGAACTGATGCGGGTTTTCGTCGTCGCCGGTGAACCTTCGGGAGACCGGCTTGGCGGGGCTTTGATGGAAGGCCTGCGCGCGCTGGTGCCCGGAGTTGAATTTCAGGGTGTTGGCGGCCCGCTGATGCAGGCACAAGGGTTGGACAGCCTTTTTCCCATGTCTGAATTGTCGGTTATGGGACTGGTCGAGGTTCTCCCCAAGTTTTTTCACCTCAAACGTCGGATTTCTGAGACAGCGCAGGCTGTTCTGGATAACAATCCAGATGTTCTGATCACCATCGACAGTCCCGATTTCTCATTGCGGGTTGCCAAGCTGGTCAAAGCGCAAAGTACTATTCGCACAGTTCATTATGTTGCCCCCAGTGTCTGGGCCTGGCGTCCCGGGCGAGCGGACAAGATGGCCAAGGTCATCGATCATGTACTGGCGCTGTTGCCGTTCGAGCCGCCCTACATGCAACGCGCGGGGATGGAATGTGACTTTGTCGGACACCCTGTCGTCAGCGAACCAGTGGCGACCGAACAAGACATTCAGGCCTTTCGCGAGGCGTACGGCCTAGGCCAATCGCCCATCGTTCTGGCCTTGCCCGGTTCGCGGCGGGGTGAGGTGGATCGTCTGGCTCCGGTCTTTGGTCAGGCGTTAAGCCTGTTTTTGAAACAGCGCCCTGACACGCGCGTTGTCGTGCCCGCTGTGGCCCATATGGTTGATGCGGTCACCGAACATGTTCAGGACTGGCCAGGGTCGCCCGTCGTGGTTGATCCGCGGGACTTGCCCTCGGATCAGGCTCAGGCGCAGAAAAGGGCGGCTTTTGCTGCGGCCGACCTTGCGCTGGCGGCGTCTGGGACAGTTTCATTGGAACTGGCGGCACAGGCCACGCCAATGGTGATAGCCTACAATCTGAACTGGCTGACGACTCTGATCGCAAAGCGCATGGTGAATCTGGACACGGCGACCCTTGTCAATCTGGTGTCTGAAACACGCGCGGTTCCCGAATGCCTGCTGGATGATTGCGAACCGAATAAGGTTGCCACGGCATTGTCGGACGTGGCCACCAGTCCGGATGCGCAGCGCAGCGCGATGGACGTGACCATGGACCGTCTGGGGCGAGGTGGTGAAGCGCCGGGTCTGCGCGCCGCCCGAGCGGTTTTGAACAGGCTGCCCAATCGCCATGATTGAACACATCCTGTTCGCATTTTCCGCTGCGATCGTGACCATATCAACTAACTTGGACAATCTGGTCATCCTGTTTGGCCTAATCATGGTGATGGAAACGCGCCGGGCCGTCTTTGGCTTTGCCGCGGCGCAAATGATAATTCTGAGCCTGTCGCTTGTGATTGCCAGCGGGTTGGATCACAGCCGGTTTCTGAATTGGGTCGGTTATCTTGGGATTATCCCGTTGTCTCTGGGCCTTTATGGCATCTGGCAACAACGGAAAGGCTCGGGCGGGCGTCAACTGCCCGATACTGGGGCTATCACCTCAGTCGTCGCGCTGTTTTTGACGCTATCGATTGATACGCTCGCGGCTATGACTCCGCTGTTCGCGGATTCGACGCCAGCGTTTCGGTTGACGGCCTTGATCGGGGCCGGATGTGCACTGGCAACACTAATCGGAATTGCAAGTTGGGGCGCACCACGCGCACAGGTTTTAGGGCCGCGTTTCGCCAGGCTGGACAGGATTGCACCTTACATCATGGTGGCAGTCGGACTGTATATTCTGGTGAACAGCCCGACCGACGTCTTGTGATCCGGAAGCCTCAGTAACCGCGCCAGATCCAGCCGCCGCCGTATATGCGGCTGCTTTCATTGGAATAGAACACACAGGCCTGACCGGGCGAAATGCCTTCCTCGGGTGTCAGCAATTCGACTTCGGCGGTCGTTTCAGACAGTGGTCGGATAATCGCCTCACGCGGCGGGCGGGTCGACCGCACCTTGACCGACAGATGCCATTCGTCGCGCGAAGTAAAAGGTTCATCCCCCAGCCAGTTGATCTCGCGCACCGGAACGGTCCGGGTCGCCAGCAGCTCTTTCGGGCCAACCACTACCTGTTTTTTGTCTACGTCCAGCTTCACCACATACAAAGGCTCGCTCAGCCCGCCGATACCCAGTCCTCGGCGCTGACCAATGGTGTAGTGGATGACGCCATTGTGCTGCGCCAGCACCCGACCGTCGGAATGTACGATCTCACCCGGTTCCGCCGCACCGGGGCGCAACTTTTCGATCACGCTGGCATAGTTGCCATCGGGAACAAAGCAGATGTCCTGACTGTCGGGCTTGTCCGCCACTGATAGACCATACTGCGCGGCCATTTCCCGGGTCGCGTCCTTCGAGGGCAGGTGGCCCAGAGGGAAGCGTAGAAAGTCCAACTGCTCAGGCGTGGTGGAAAACAGGAAATAGGATTGATCCCGGTTCGCGTCCTCGGCGCTGTGCAGCTCTGGCCCGTTCGCGCCCATCTTGCGCTGGATATAGTGACCGGTGGCCATGCAGTCGGCTTCAAGGTCCTTGGCTGTTTCCAGAAGGTCCTTGAACTTCACACGCTCATTGCAGCGGATACACGGGACCGGAGTCGCTCCGGCCAGATAGCTGTCGGCGAATTCGTCGATCACGGCATCTTTGAAGATGTTCTCGTAATCCAGAACGTAATGCGGAAAACCGCGTTCCTCGGCCACACGCCGCGCGTCATGGATATCAATCCCCGCGCAGCACGCGCCTTTCTTGGCCAAGGCCGCGCCGTGGTCATACAGCTGCAGCGTCACGCCAACCACGTCATAACCCTGATCGGCCAGATAAGCGGCAACAACTGAACTGTCGACGCCGCCAGACATGGCAACAACCACCCGCGTCTCTGACGGGGGTTTGGCAAAGCCAAGCGAGTTCAGCGGTGTCTCGGTATCGAGGGCCATGACGATTCCAGTGCGGGTTAAGAAAGACCGGCAGAATATAGGAAAATTCTACACACTCTCAAGGGGCGGTTTCACGCGACATTAAGTAGGCTGTTGTCAGCTTTGTCGCAGCTGAAAAAGGGTCAAGAGATGTATTTGCACAAAGTCGAAGGGCCAAGGTCCGTAACCCTGCCGGATGGAACGGTTTTATCGCGAAACGATCTGCCACCTGCAGAGACGACCAGATGGGTCGCTTCGCGCAAGGTCATTGTGGTGCGCGGCGTTCTATACGGGCTGATTTCGTTGTCGGACGCCAAAAAACGCTATGGGCTAAGCGATGAAGAGTTCAATTCTTGGGTTTCTGCGGTCGCTGAACACGGCGTGGATGCTCTGAAAGTGACGGCATTAAAAAAATATCGACAACCTAAAGATGAAAGTGAATAAATGATTCAACGGTAACGTCAGGTTAACCATTTTTGAGCAGTCTCAATTTGAATTGTTAAATTGACCCAAATTGGAGCAGTAAATGCGTATACTTCTTGTCGAGGATGATCCAACCACGTCGAAAAGCATTGAGCTGATGCTGACGCACGCCAACCTCAACGTCTATGCGACGGATCTGGGCGAGGAAGGCATCGATCTTGCCAAACTGTACGACTATGACCTGATCCTTCTGGACCTGAACCTGCCGGACATGAACGGTCACGAAGTATTGCGGCAGTTGCGCATTGCGCGGGTTGAAACACCCATCCTGATCCTATCGGGCGCTGATGACACCGAAAGCAAAATCAAGGGCTTTGGTTTTGGCGCAGACGATTACATGACCAAACCCTTCCACCGAGAGGAGCTGGTTGCCCGCATCCACGCAATCATCCGTCGGTCCAAGGGGCATTCCCAATCCATCATTCATACAGGTCGGGTCGCGGTGAACCTGGATGCCAAAACCGTTGAGGTTGAAGGCAAGGCTGTTCATCTGACTGGCAAGGAATACCAGATGCTCGAACTGCTCAGCCTGCGGAAGGGCACAACGCTGACCAAAGAGATGTTCCTGAACCATCTTTATGGCGGTATGGACGAGCCCGAGTTGAAAATTATTGACGTTTTCATCTGCAAACTGCGCAAGAAGCTCAGCAATGCGACCGGCGGCGAAAACTATATCGAAACCGTCTGGGGGAGGGGCTACGTGTTGCGCGATCCGCAAAGCAACAGCTTGGACGAACGTCGGATCGCTGTTGGAGCCTGACTTAAAATGAAATCTGGTCGCTGTAGGTTCAGGGCGACCCCCTCACTCATGGAACAGCACATCTGGACCTAGCCATGGCCTCGCCCTATCACTGGGTTCAAAGACTATGTGACAGGGCGAGGCCATGAGCGATTCAATTGCGGTAACAGAGCTGACTGAAGATCAAGCACGTGCCGAGCTGGCGCGGCTCGCGGAATTGATTGCGCGGGCCAACACGCTGTATCACGCCGAGGACGCCCCCGAGATCTCGGATGCGGACTACGATGCGCTAAAGCGGCGAAACGCGGACATCGAGGCGCGTTTTCCGGAGTTGAAGCGGTCCGACAGCCCCACAGATCAAGTGGGCGCAAGACCGGCGGAGGGATTTTCAAAACTCGTACATGCCGTCAGAATGATGTCGTTGGGCAATGCGTTCAACGATGAGGACGTTGCTGATTTTGACAGGTCAATCCGCAAATATCTGGGATTGAGCGACACGGCCGAGCTGGGTTTTACTGCTGAACCCAAGATTGACGGTCTGTCCCTATCGCTAAGATATGAACAGGGGAAGCTCGTGCAGGCGGCAACCCGAGGCGACGGCGAGATTGGTGAAAACGTGACTTCGAACGCGCGGACGATCTCGGACATTCCGCACAGCGTCCAAAACGCTCCGGATGTTCTGGAAGTACGCGGTGAAGTTTACATGTCGCATGAAGACTTCGATAAGCTGAACGCGCGACAGACGGAGTTGGGCGAAAAGATATTTTCAAATCCACGAAACGCTGCCGCAGGGTCGTTGAGGCAGCTTGACGCGAAAATCACACGATCCCGTCCGCTGCGGTTTTTCGCTTATGCCTGGGGTGAGTTGTCGGCCCCTTTGGCCGATACACAAATGGGTGCCATCGAACGGTTGGCGGAATTCGGTTTCTCAACCAACCCACTGACAGCATTGTGCGAAACAACAGATCAGTTGATCGGACATTACCGCAGAATCGAAGCCCAACGCGCCACTCTTGGCTATGACATCGACGGCGTTGTCTACAAGGTGAACGACTTGGCGCTGCAGGCCCGGTTGGGGTTCAGGTCCACGACCCCAAGATGGGCCATTGCGCATAAGTTTCCCGCTGAACTTGCATGGACAAGGTTAGAGGCCATCGACATTCAAGTGGGTCGCACGGGTGCGCTCAGCCCGGTTGCCCGGCTGCACCCGGTAACTGTTGGTGGCGTCGTAGTGTCCAATGCCACGCTGCATAACGAGGATTATGTCGCCGGTCGCGACGCAAAGGGCGGTACGATCCGTGATGGGAAAGATATTAGGGTCGGCGACTGGGTGCAGGTTTATCGCGCGGGCGACGTGATCCCAAAAGTGGCGGATGTCGATATTTCGAAACGTCCAGATGGCGCGCAACCTTATGATTTTCCCACAACCTGTCCGGAATGCGGCAGTGATGCGGTTCGGGAAGAAGGCGATGCCGTTAGACGTTGCACCGGTGGGATTATTTGCCCGGCGCAGGCTGTTGAAAAATTGAAACATTTCGTATCTCGAAAAGCGTTCGATATCGAAGGGCTGGGCGCCAAGCAGATTGAAATGTTCTACGATGACCCGGACTTGCCAATTAAAACCCCGGTGGACATCTTTACACTGCAGACCAGAGATGCGGCCAATCTCAACAAGCTCGCCAACCGTAAGGGTTGGGGTGCGCAAAGTGCCGGGAACCTTTGGGCTGCAATTGATGAAAAACGCCAAATCCCATTCGGACGCCTTCTTTTTGCATTGGGCATTCGACATGTCGGAGAGGCCGCATCGAATCTGATCGCGAACCACTATGGCTCCTGGCCAGAATTTGAACGCGCCGTCACCGCAGCCGCTGATTTCGAAGGTCCTGAGTGGGACGAGCTTTTGGGTATTGATGGCGTAGGTGACGTCATGGCGCGCGCGTTGGTTTCTGCATTTGCTCAGGACGCAGAACGCGCCAGCATCGACGCTTTGGTCGAGCAATTGGACGTGCAGGACGCCAAACGACCCGACACATCGGGCAGTCCGGTGGCTGGCAAGACGGTTGTCTTTACAGGGTCACTTGAAAAGATGACCCGCGCCGAAGCCAAGGCCCGGGCCGAGGCACTGGGGGCCAAGGTCTCTGGTTCGGTCAGCAAGAAGACCGATTTGCTGGTAGCAGGCCCGGGTGCGGGCTCCAAGGCCAAGAAGGCAGCAGAACTTGGTATCGAGACGCTGGACGAAGATGAATGGCTGCACCTGATCGGCACCGCATGAGCGGCCGCCCTGAAATCCTGTTTCCCCTTTTCGCGGGGCTCGAGACTCTGGAGGGCGTTGGCCCCAAGACTGCGCAGACAATGGTGCAGGCGGGGATCGAGTCGCCGCGTGATGTGCTGTTCGGCTTGCCCTACGCTGTCGTGGACCGCAGGCGGCGCGATACAATCCAGGGGGCTGATCTGCCAACGACATTGACGGTTGAGGTCACGGTCGGTACCCACCGACCGTCGCGAAGCAAGGGCGGGGCCTACCGCGTTCATGTCGAAGACACGCAGACCGAGTTTCAGTTGGTCTTTTTCCACGCGCGTGGCGACTATTTGAAAAAAGTTCTACCACAAGGCAGCCGTCGTGTGATCTCTGGCAAGCTCGAACTGTTCGACGGCATGGCGCAGATGGTCCATCCAGATCACATGCTGCCCGTGGAAAGCGCGGATGACATTCCTGAGTTCGAGCCGGTTTATCACCTGACGCAGGGCATCACCCAAAAGACGGCGTACAAGGCGGCACGTAGCGCATTGACCCGCGCACCAAAGCTGGCTGAGTGGATTGACCCTGCGCAAGTGTCAAAACAGGGCTGGGCGGATTGGGCCACGGCTGTATCCGCGGCGCACAATCCACAGGGGGCGGATGATGTGGCCGCGCATGCGCCAGCCCGGGAACGCCTTGCCTATGATGAGCTTTTTGCCCATCAGGTGACGCTGGCTCTGGCGCGACAACGCGAGCGAAAGGCCCGGGGCATCGTGAGCGTCGGCACTGGTGCTCTGCAAGCTAAAGTTCTTGCTAATCTGCCTTACAAACCCACCGGGGCCCAGGCGCTGGCGATCAAGGAAATAACCGCCGACATGGGCTCGGACGCACGGATGAACCGATTGCTGCAAGGCGATGTGGGCGCAGGGAAAACCTTGGTCGCCTTCATGGCACTTCTGGTCGCGGTCGAGGCTGGTGGACAGGGTGTCATGATGGCGCCGACCGAGATTCTGGCCAGGCAGCATTTGGAAGGCCTGCGCCCGCTTGCCGAAGAGGCCGGAGTCGTTCTGGAAATCCTGACGGGACGGGACAAGGGCGCCGAACGGCGTGCAAAGTTGGCCGCCCTAAAACAGGGCGATATTCACATCCTTGTCGGCACCCACGCGGTGTTTCAAAGCGATGTGGAGTTCCACGCCCTACGACTTGCCATTGTGGACGAACAGCACCGGTTTGGGGTCCGACAAAGGATGGAGCTGTCCGAAAAAGGGCAGGGCGCGGATGTTCTGGTGATGACCGCGACACCGATTCCGCGCAGCCTGGCTTTGGCGCAATATGGGGACATGGACGTCTCTGTTCTGGATGAAAAACCACCGGGGCGGAAACCGATCAAAACGGCGATTATCAGCACCGAGCGTATGGATGACGTCGTGGCGCATTTGCGTCGGGCTATCGATGAAGGACGTCAGTGCTATTGGGTCTGTCCGCTGGTCGATGAATCCGAAGTCTCGGACCTGACGGCAGCGGAAGAGCGGTTCAAACGGCTGCGCGCCATACTGGGCGAGGGTATTGTCGGCCTGGTCCATGGCCAGATGCCCGCGTCCGACAAGGATGCCGCAATGGCCGCGTTTCAAGAGGGCCGAACAAAAGTACTTGTTGCCACGACTGTAATCGAGGTTGGCGTGAATGTTCCGAACGCCTCGATCATGGTGATCGAACGGGCTGAGATATTCGGGTTGGCTCAACTACACCAGCTGCGCGGCCGCGTGGGACGGGGTGAGGCGGACTCGACCTGCTTGTTGATGTATCAACCCCCGCTCAGTGAAGGTGGGCGCAAACGGCTGGAAGTTCTGCGTGAGACCGAAGACGGGTTCCGGATATCAGAGACTGACCTGCAGATGCGCGGCGCAGGTGACCTGATCGGTACGGCCCAATCCGGGTTGCCTAAATTCCGGATTGCGGACCTGGAACGCCAGGCCGGATTGATGGCTGTAGCACAGACGGACGCACGCAATTTGCTTAGCAAAGACCCGACCTTGGCCACGGAACGTGGGCAGGCGGTGCGTGTTCTACTTTGGCTTATGAAACAGGATCAGGCAATCCGTTTAATTTCAGTGGGTTAGCAATTTTGTTCTATAGAGTTCACAAATGTTCTCAAAAAGTTCTTTACTGACTCGACGAAATATGAGAACAAAAGGTCAACAAAGGATTAAATCCCGACCGGAGGTGAGACCATGCTGACCCAGATCAAGACCGCCATAAGCCGTTCGCATTCCACGCTATTGCAGGATGCGGCAGGTGCGGTGTCATTGGTGGTGATGCTGGTGGTTGCCCTTCACCTTCCCGGAGCGTTCTGACCCTTTCTGCCTGCGATCTCGTGCCGAAAACTCCGCGCCGTCGTCCCCATTTCTGTCAAGGGTGACCTGCCTGTCCCAATTCCCTTGAAAGGGCCATGCCTCGGCCCTGCGCGGAAATACGGATCCCACGCGAGACACGCATTGCCTACCGCCGCCCTTTCCGCCAGGAAGGAGCGGCGGTTTTTTTACAACTGTCCGGTTTTGAAGATTTCCAGCATCGCCGACAGCACGGAATTTACCGCAACCGATGCCAGGATCATCCCCATGATGCGGCTGATAATGGCAGCACCGGAATGGCCAATCAGTCGAATGATCGGTTCGGCCAGCAGCATCAAAACAAAGGCGATGGCCACGACAGACAACATAACCAGTGCCGTGATGCCTTGATCCGCCACGCTGAACCGGTTGTTGTCGGTCAGGATAACCACGGCCAGCATTGCACCCGGCGACGCCAGTGAGGGTACCGCCAGCGGAAAGATCGCGGGGTTGGGCTTGTGGAATTTGTCTTCCTGATCGTCTTCTGCTGCGCGTTGTTCAACCTCTTGTTTGCTTTCGCCAAAGATCATCGTCAGGGCGAACAGGAACAGGATGATCCCTCCGGCCACTTGGAACGAGTTCAACCCGATATCCAGCGCCTCGATCAGCAGTTGTCCAAAGACAAGGAAGAACAGCAAAACCCCGGCACTTATGAACGCCGCCAACAGGGCTGTTTTACGACGCGCCGCCGCCCCAAGCCCGGCTGTAACGGCGATAAATACGGGAATTGTTCCAATCGGATCAATAACGACCCACAGGGTAACAAAATGTTCCAGCAAACTATTCAAACCAAATTCTCCCCAAAACTTTGGCGGAGGTTAGATGGGTTTGAATTGAATTACCATCTTCAGGCGCAGTTGGCCTGTTCGGCTTTTTCCATAGCTTCAGCAGTAGCATCCAACGCCAGCAGAATCGAAGCGTGCCGGTTCTTGTAATCACGCGCAGGCATAAGAACTTCCAGCCCGTTAAACGGTGCGTCCGGAGCAGGGCCGTCTTTCTTCAGCATAGCCGACAGTTGATCCCGCGCGGTTTCGATTTGCGCGCGCGTGGTTCCAATTACAGCGGATCCAACGACCGAGGCCGAGGCCTGACCCAGGGCGCAGGCCTTAACGTCCTGACCAAAGTCGGACACGTGACCGTCCTCAACCTTGACGTCCACGGTCACGGTCGATCCGCACAATGGCGAGCGTTTCTTGACGGTCGCATCAGGGTTTTCCAGTCGTTCCAGATGCGGAATATCCGCAGCCAGGGCCAGAATGCGCCCGGAATACAGCTTTATCAGGTCGTTCTCGCCAGACATGGCTTTCCCTCGTTGCGTGTTCCCCATACATAGTGGCCATCCACCGGGATGCAAAAGGTTTTTACAATGTCCGAGACCGTCACTTTCGATCTGTCTAGCCTGAAGTTTAACGACGCCGGTCTGATCCCGGCGATCGCACAGGATGAAGCCTCTGGCGAGGTGTTGATGATGGCGTGGATGAACGCAGAAGCGGTTGAAAAAACTCTTGAAACGCGCCGCGTGACGTATTGGTCGCGTTCACGTCAGTCGTTCTGGATCAAGGGCGAAACCTCGGGGCATGTTCAGGAACTGATCGATTTCCGCGTCGATTGTGATCGCGACTGCCTGCTGGTCCTGGTGCGACAGACCGGCGCGGCGTGTCATACGAACCGGCGCACCTGTTTCTACACCGCAGTGCGGGATGGTGAAGAGGTCGAGCTAATGCGGCCGCTGGACTAGGGTCGGTCACAGCCCGACCATGGCCCGAACCTGTTCTGCGGAAATCCCGTCGGCACGATACTTGGAAATTGCTCGCGCATCGTCGCGTTTGGCCAAGCGTTTGCCTGCATCATCTCGGATCAGTTTATGATGGTGATAAACAGGTGTCGGCAAGCCGAGCAGGGCCTGCAACAGAACATGGATACGCGTCGCCTCGAACAGGTCCTGACCGCGCACGACATGAGTTACGCCTTGCGCTGCGTCATCCAGAACGACGGATAGATGATAGGACGTTCCCATATCGCGCCGGGACAATACCACGTCTCCGATTGTGTCCCGTAACTCATCAGCAGTGAAAGTGACGGGCCCCGTTTCCCCTTCCGGACCCGCCCCTGTTTCTTCGAAAACTGCCGTTTTTGCATACGGTTGAGCGGCAGTCCTAAACAAATCTGGAACTACACGTGCAGCCACTTCAATGTCCAGTCGAAGGGGCAAATCTTGTGGAATCGGCCCCGATCGCTCTGAAACATGCCTGCACGTGCCCGGATAAATGATCCCATCCGGCCCATGCAGAGGAACTCCTTCCTGCGGTGCCCCCGCGGCGGCGGCAATGTCCCGACGGTTGCAGGTACAAGGGTACAATAGACCTTGGGACCACAACGTTTTCAGCGCCTTTTCATAAGTCGACACACGAGACGATTGCCGCATCACGGGTTCTGGCCAGGTCAATCCAAGCCAGGTCAAATCGTCATAAATCTGCTCTTCCCAATTTGCCCGGCAGCGGGAGCGGTCGATGTCTTCGATCCGCAACAAAAATTGACCGCCTGCAGCGGCGGCCATATCACTGGCAAGAAGTGCAGAATAGGCATGGCCAAGATGAAGCGGCCCCGTAGGAGATGGGGCAAATCTGGTAATGAATGTCACGTCTTCTCAACAACATATACGTCAGATTTAAGGTCCATCCCGGGAAGATGCGGCCCGTATTCCCGAAACAACAACCGCGCAGCGCCCATATCCAGCCAATCGTTCAAACGGGTGGTGAAGGACGGGTCGTCAAGTGTGTGATCGTTGAAGGAAAAGGCCAGTAAGCCACCTTTGGGTAGCGCCTTCATCAACAGGTCGAATGTCTCTGGCGGTGCGGCGCCGGTTCCGATCACGCCAATCGCTGTGATTGCCTTATAGGCATCTTGTTCCAGCGGTTCCGGATCGGTGATCTCAAACGTAGTGAGGTTTCTGTAAACCTCCTTGGCGGCGGCCCCTTCAAGCATCTTTGGCGTGGGATCCACACCATCGATTACCTGAAATCCCGTATCGTGCAGGGCTTTGCCGGACAGACCCGTGCCACAACCGTAATCCAGAACAGGCGTCTGCGGTTCGGGCATCTGGGACCAAAGTGCCTCGGCCACGCGGCCAGGCGTAGCGTAGCCATGTGACCCCACTTCGGCGTCGTATGACGAGGCCCACTTCTGATAATGCGTACGGGTCGCTTCGGGCGTATCAAGCCCGTAGGCGTCTTTGAGGTATTTGTCGCTCATACCCGTATGTTAGGCCGGTAGGGTGCAATGCGTCCAGTCAGCAATGCGCCAGCCAGTCTGTCCATTCCGTCTTGGCCCGGTCGGTGTAGGCCTTGTACCGGTCCTTACGGCCCCGGCGCCCCCCTTTGAGGCCATCAACCGGGCGAAACAGACCAAAGTTGACGTTCATGGGTTGAAAGGTCTTGGCTTCGGCCCCGCCGGTGATGTGATGTATCAACGCGCCCATTGCACTGTCCTGCGGGATCTCGGGCAGGGAACGCCCCAGGATCTCGGCAGCAGCCAGCCGCCCAGCCAACAAGCCCATTGCAGCGCTTTCCACATAACCCTCGACGCCGGTGATCTGGCCAGCAAACCGAATATTCGGCTTTGATTTCAGCCGCATCTGCGCGTCCAGCAATGTCGGAGAGTTGATGAACGTGTTGCGATGAATCCCGCCTAGGCGCGCGAAACTGGCATTCTCAAGACCGGGGATCATGCGGAATACGTCAGTTTGTGCACCATATTTCATTTTGGTCTGAAAGCCGACGATGTTGAACAACGTACCCAGTGCGTTGTCTCGGCGCAGTTGCACAACAGCATGAGGTTTGACGTCAGGCTGATGCGGATTTGTCAGGCCGACCGGTTTCATCGGGCCGTGGCGCAGCGTCTCGCGGCCCCGTTCCGCCATAACCTCGATGGGCAGGCAGCCGTCAAAATACCCGGCAGTTTCACCTTCGTGAAATTCGGTTTTGTCAGCGGATAGCAGGGCGTCAATGAAGGCCTCGTACTGATCGCGGTCCATGGGACAGTTCAGATAGGCCGTCCGCTCCTCTTCGGTTTCGCCCTTGTCATAACGTGACTGCATCCACGCCTGGCTCATGTCGATGCTGTCGGCATAGACAATGGGCGCGATCGCGTCGAAGAACGCCAGAGCCTCAGCACCTGTCTGAGCCCTGATTGACTCGCCCAGTGACGAGGACGTCAACGGACCCGTCGCGATGATCCAGTGGCCGTCGTCGGGCAGGGCGGTAACTTCTTCGCACGTCACCTTGACCCGTGGATGGGCCTGCAGCTTGGCGGTCACTGCTTCGGCAAACGGATCACGATCCACGGCCAATGCGCCACCGGCGGGCAGGCGATGCGTATCGGCGGTGCCCATGATGATGCCGTTGGCTTCGCGCATTTCCCAATGCAGCAGACCGACGGCATTCTGTTCGTCGTCATCCGAGCGGAAGGAGTTCGAACACACCATCTCGGCCAGATTGCCGGTCTGGTGCGCAAAAGTGCCCACTTTGGGCCGCATTTCGTGGATTACAACGTCCACGCCCATTTCCGCTGCTTGCCAGGCCGCCTCGGACCCTGCCATGCCGCCGCCAATTATATGCAATTTCTGTGTCATGAGGTGCCACATAGGGCACAGCATCGCGCAACGCAACACACGCAAGATTTCGCGTTGATTAGCTAGTAATTTAAGGAGGGTACTTGGGGTCGCCGCAGCGGGAATGTCAGCGCCGGTGAGAGAAACCAGCTTGGAGGGACCTTCCGCCTACAGCGACCCAAAAGCGTATTTGGGCCTAAGCCATGTCTCAGCTTTGCCACAGTGTGGCCCTTTTGAAAAGGACTAAATTGCGAACAGTCGCGAAAAATACCTTAAATAATCTCGTTATTGTTCCCAATTTGGCGGTCTTTTTTCGATAAATGCAGATATTCCTTCTTCGGTATCCCGATGCATCATATTCTGCGCCATTACCTCTCCGGTATAGGCGTAGGCCTGTTCGATCGGCATATCCAATTGCTTGTAATAGGCCTGTTTGCCCACTTTGACCGCTGATCCAAGCTTGTCCGCCAGTTGTTCGGCCAGCGCCATCGTTTCATGTTCCAACAACATTTCGGGTACTGCGCGATTGACCAGGCCCAGCTCTGTAGCGCGTTCTGCGGAGATGAACGCGCCTGTCGTCAACATCTCAAATGCCTGTTTCCGGGGGATATTCCGGCTGAGGGCCACCATTGGGGTCGAGCAAAACAACCCGATATTGACCCCGTTTACACCAAAGCGCGTGCCTTCGGCTGCAATCGCAAGATCACAAGTGGCCACCAGTTGGCAGCCGGCGGCTGTGGCGATGCCGTGGACTTGCGCGATCACGGGTTGCGGCAGGGATTGAATCGACAGCATCATTTTGGCGCACTGCGCGAACAAGTCCTGGAAGTAGGCTTTTCCCCCATCCTCGCTCTGACGTCCGGCAGTCATCTGTTTCAGATCGTGACCTGCGCAAAACGCCTTGCCTTCGCCGGACAGGATCACGGCGCGAATGCTCGAGTCGTTACTTAAGGCGTCGAATTCAGCCTGAAGTGCTGCCAGCATCTCTTCGCTCAGGGCATTCAGGCGCTCTGGCGCGTTCATTTTTAAACGGGCAACGCCATTCATGTCGTTACGTTCCAGAATTCCCATCTTGCTCTCCGATCTGATGTCAGGCCAACTCTAGGGCGGCAATTCGAGGAGGGGAAGTATGTCGTTGGTTTTGAACCGCGAACAACTGTCAGATTATCTGGTCGAGGTTTTTCCACAGGTCGAGAAGGACTTTGTCATCGACAGCCTGGATGAAAACTCAATCACCATGCGGCTGAAGGTCGGGGACAGGCATCTGCGGCCAGGGGGGACAGTTTCAGGCCCGTCGATGTTCGGTCTGGCCGATGTCAGCGTCTATGCAATGATCCTTGCATTGAAAGGACGTCAGTCGCTGGCGGTGACGACGGGGTGTTCGATGGATTTCATGCGCAAACCCGATGGGGCCAACGATATGATCGCGCGCTGCAGCTTGCTAAAACTAGGCAAGACGCTTGCGGTAGGCGATGTTCTGATGTTCTCGGAAGGCTCAGACAAACCCGTCGCGCGGGCTACGATGACCTACTCATTGCCACCTGCGGGGTCTGCAGCATCGGCGTTTGGATAAAAAAGGGCCGGGTATGAAACCCGGCCTAGGAAGAGGTCCCTATAGGGACTGGGGATAATTAATACTGCCAGAAATAGCGTTTGATCTCGCGGTCGGCCGCGGGGCGGGTCAGGCCGACATCTTTAAGCATGCGATCATCCAGCTTTGACAGGTTAACTCTGCTGCGGCGCTGTCGTTCCCACTGTGTGACAGTCGCCGCAAACCGCACGGCCAGCGCGGCGATCATCGGCAGCCGAGGGCTATCGTTCAGCAGCATGAGGGCGGGGTTGTGCATATGGCGTGTCATCTTGGGTATCCTTTCAAATTGTATTGACACAAAGTACTAATGTTCGGTACATATATGTGATACATTCGGGATTGTGTCAAAAGCAAAGGAAGAATTGTAATGGATACAATTTGGCCAGAGGCGTTACCAAAATCCAAAGGTCCCAAGTACACACTGGTCGCCGACACAATACGAAAAGCGATTGAGAACAAAGCGCTGGAGGTAGGATCTAAACTGCCTCCAGTCCGGGAGCTTGCGTATCGGTTACAAATAACGCCCGGCACGGTTGCCCGGGCATATACGATTCTGACGGAAGAAGGCTTGCTACAAGCCGAGGTCGGACGTGGTACATTTGTCGCCCCTCCAAAATCACCTTTGCTGGACGATGTGTGGGCAAGACAACTTCACCTGCGCGACGACAAGTACAACGCCGATGTCAGCTTGTTCAGCCCCAGATTACCGGATGTGGGGCAGGTGGCATTGATCAGGGAATGTCTTAAGAAAGTGTCCCAAGCCGATCCGCGTTTGCTGATGAATTACCCGACGCGCGATGCGTACCAACCCATGCGGCAGGCGGTCGTTGAATGGCTCTCAGATCTGCCGCTTGGCGCAGTGACCCATGATGATGTGGTTCTGACGCATGGTGGGCAAAATGGTCTTTGCCTGGTGTTTCAGACGATCCTGCGCGGCCCCAAACCGGTCGTTCTGGTTGAAGATCTGTCATATGCCGGTTTCCGTCGGGCAGGTGAGTTGATGCGAGCCGAGGTTGTCGGCGTGAAGATGGACAAGTGGGGCATTGACCCTCAGGCTATGGATCACATTTTGCGTCAGACCCAGGCGCAAGCGGTTTGCGTCTCGCCCGAGGTGCAAAACCCAACCGGTACACATACGCCGCTGGAACGTCGAAAAGAGGTTGTGGAAGTCGCCCGCCGCCATGATTTGCAGATCATTGAAGACGATTGCTATCGAATGGGGGACGCACGCGAGCCCAGCTATCGTGCATTAGCACCTGAACGGGGTTGGCATGTTTCGTCGATCTCAAAAATCCTGACGCCAGCCCTGCGGGTCGGGTTCGCCATCGCCCCGCGCGAACGCAGCGTCGATCTTCGGCGCTCAGCCGAATACGGCTATTTCGGTTTGGCACAACCGCTTGCAGAGCTGACCCGGCTGTTGCTGTCTGATCCACGGACACGGCAGATCGCCAGGGACGTCCGCGCCCGGATGGGCGATTATGTCCGGGTGACGGTCAATGCGCTTGGCGGCTTTGATCTGAACTGGGCACCGGACGTGCCGTTTGTCTGGTTGAACTTGCCGTCGGGTTGGCGTGCCGCCGCATTCAGCCGTGCTGCTGAACGCGAAGGCATTCAGTTACGGTCTGCCGACGAGTTCGCCCTGCGGGACGGCCGTGCACCCAATGCCGTACGCATTGCGATGAACGGGCACGTGTCATTGGAGCGGTTCGAGGCCGCAATGCAGCGCCTGCGGGCGCTTTTAGATAATCCGCCGGAACAGATCAGCGTTTAGGCCCCTAGCTCAATGGGGCGGGGTCGCCAAAGAACCCGGCCAGATGTGAAATCTTGCCTTGTTCATCCAATCGAACGAAATCGTGGCCGGTCACCATTACGGTGCCTTCGGGGTCAACCATATGCCAAGTAAAGTGGACGACATCGTGATGATTGTTGGGGTTACTAGTCAGCTCAACCCGCCCGCCAGAGCTTTGGAGGACTTCCGCGATATGATCGCACAGGTTTGACCGCCCGTTCACTTCTGCCGTCGGGTCTACATAGACGCCATCCGTGGCGAAACACTTGGTTAATAGGTCAAGGCGTTGACCTTGGTCCGCCTGTTGCCAGGCCGCCCCGTAATCGGCGATGGTTTGCTGCCAATCCATTCTCTGGCCACTCCTTTTTTGTTCGCTGGTCTACGACAGTATATCTGGTCGGGGATATTTGCGGAAATTGATGGCGATTTCATGGGGTAAAATAATACCTATTTCATAATACGCTGTAATTGCTAGATTATTTTTGATTTCATGTTCTTGACGCGCCACAAGGGTACATCTAAATACGCAACATCGAATTCGGGCCGCTCCGTATGTGGGCGGTCTTTCACATCAAACAGGACTATCCTGCCATGAAAACCTTTTCTGCAACACCTGCAGACATCGACAAGAAATGGATCCTGATCGACGCCGAGGGCGTTGTTCTGGGTCGTCTTGCTTCGATCGTCGCCATGCGTCTGCGTGGCAAGCACAAAGCGTCGTTCACCCCGAACATGGACATGGGCGACAATGTCATCGTGATTAACGCTGACAAAATCCAGATGACCGGCAAGAAGCGCGAAGAAAACTTCTACTGGCACACTGGCCACCCGGGCGGCATCAAGTCGCGCACCAAGCAGCAGATCCTTGAAGGCAAGCACCCCGAGCGTGTTGTGACCCAAGCGGTCAAGCGCATGCTGCCTGGCAACCGCCTGTCGCGTCAGGTTATGACCAACCTGCGTGTTTATGCCGGTGCTGAGCACCCGCATGAAGCCCAGTCGCCCGAAGTTCTGGATGTTGCATCCATGAACAAGAAAAACACCCGGAGCTAATGACCATGGCTGATCAGATCAATACTCTCGAAGAGCTGAGCGCCGTTGCAGGCGTTGAGGTTGTGGCCGAAGAAGTCATCGTGCGCGAACCCGTACGTGACGAACTGGGTCGCTCTTATGCCACCGGCAAGCGTAAAGACGCTGTTGCCCGCGTTTGGATCAAGCCGGGTTCCGGCAAGGTCACCGTAAACGGCAAGGATCAGGACAAGTATTTTGCGCGTCCCGTTCTGCAGCTGATCCTACGCCAGCCGTTCCAGGTTGCCGGTGTTGAAGGTGAATTCGACGTTGTCGCAACCGTCAAAGGCGGTGGCCTGACCGGTCAGGCCGGTGCGGTCAAGCACGGCATCTCGAAAGCGCTGCAGCTGTACGATCCGTCCCTGCGTGGCGCACTGAAAGCCGCTGGCTTCCTGACCCGCGACAGCCGTGTTGTTGAACGTAAGAAATACGGTAAGCGTAAAGCGCGTCGTTCGTTCCAGTTCTCGAAGCGTTAATTCGCCACCGAGTACACAAAATCAAAAGGGCTCGCATTTGCGAGCCCTTTTTTCGTTTTAGATGCGTGTTGGGGGTTATTCTTCGTACACCATCTTCCAGGCACCGTTTTCGACAACATTCACATAGACTGAGTCAGCCCCCTGATGGTCATCAGGTCCAAAAGTCATGTGGTTGCCCACCAGTTCATCCTGATAGTCCAGCGTTTCCATCGCTGCGATAAAGCTTTCATGCGTCAGATCGGGGCCAGCAGCCTCAAGCGCTTTGACCATCGTTTCGGCCGCAGAATATCCCAGCATGGCAAATCCGACGGGGTCTTCACCGGTTGCCGCTTTATATTCTTCGATAAAGGCGGCAGGGGCGGGGTCTTCTGCGCGGGACCACAGATCCTGCCACGACGCGGCGGCGTAGAACCCGTCTGTCACTCCGCCCGGCACTTGCGCAACAACAGTCAGGAAACTGGCCGATGTACCGAGAAACTTCATATCCGTCAGGCCCATCTTTTTGGCGGTGCCGACAACGGTAATGGCCTGACGCACACCCAAAGCGATCGTGACGATATCGCACCCTTCTTCCTTGAGCTTGCTCAGCGAGCCCACGAAATCAGTTTCATCCGGCTTGTGCGTGGTCTCGGCGACAAACGCGATCCCGGCTTCTTCGGCACCGGCCTTGGTACCTTCGACGATTTCGGCACCAAAATCGGTTGGCAAGTACATCGAACACACAGACTGCCCGCCGAACTCTCCCGCCAGATACTTCACGCCAACACGGCTTTGGTCAAAGTAGGTCGAAAAGGCCGTGAACTTGTTGTCCATCGGTTCCTGCAGCATTTGCCGTGCAGCGGACAGTGGGGCGACATTAGGAATACCTTTTGGATCCAACAACTTGAAGCCCGCGACATTCATCGGAGTTCCCAGCGACTGTAGCATCGCAAACACCTTGTCGCGGTTCAGCAGCTTATTATAGCCCTGCATCGCACGCGGCATCTGATATCCGTTGTCCTCGACCACATAGCGGATCGTACGTCCGTGCACGCCGCCATTGGCGTTCACGCGATCGAACACCACATTCGCACCTTTGGTGGCCGGAACACCGACGGCCGCGAAGATACCGCTCAGATCGTTGACCGACCCGATGATGATCTCATCATCCGTGACACCCTGTGTCTGTGCATTGGCAAGGGTCGCCGAAGCCGTCAAGGCGGTGGCCGCCGCCAGCCGCATGATCACATTCTTCATCTTTCTCCTCCCTTTAGGTTATCTCTTTTATTAATTGTACATGTCTTCAATAAGATGGCCGTGCTTCTTTTCGACAAAGCTGCGTTTCAACTTCATCGTTGCGGTCAGTTCGTCGTCATCCGCTGTCAGTAGCACATCAATCAGGCGAAAATCCTTGATCTGTTCGACCCGCGCGAAATCCTTGTTCACGGCATCGATTTCCGCCTGAATCTGATCTTTGACTTCGGATGCGGCACATAAGGACGCAAAATTCGAGAATGGAATCTTCCGGTCTTGTGCAAATTTCTCAACGTTTTCCTGATCAATCATGATTAGCGCGGTCAGATACTTGCGCTTGTCGCCGATTATCACCGCGTCCGCGATATAGTGGCTGAATTTCATTCTGCTTTCGATCTCGGCCGGGGTGATGTTCTTGCCGCCAGCAGTGATGATGATGTCTTTCATGCGGCCTGAGATGGTGACGTAGCCGTCGTCGTCGATATGCCCCAGATCACCGGTTCGCAGCCACCCATCGGCGGTGAAAGTCTCGGCCGTTTTAGCGTTGTTGCGCCAATATCCTTGAAAGATATTAAGGCCTTTTAGCTGAATCTCACCGTCTTCGGATATCCGGATATCATTTCCGGGCACAGCGCGTCCGATGGTTCCGACCTTATTGCTTTCAATGGTGTTTAGCGTCGCTAGACCCGAGGTCTCGGTCATCCCGAACCCCTCGACCAACGGCACGCCAATTGCCCAGTACCATTTCAGCAAGTCCGTTGAAATCGGAGCCGCGCCTGAACCTCCGCGCCGCATCTTGTCCATACCCAGCATGCGGCGCAAGTTGCGCAGTACCAGCCGGTCCCACACCCAGAATTGCGCGGCGACGCCGGCTGGGACGGGTTTGTCGGCCAGAATGTACTCGGCCCGCGCAAGCCCTGCCTTCAGGGCCATGCCAAAGGCTGCGCGGCCCGTGGGCGTCGCATCTTGAGTCATGATCTGAACGTAGGAATAAATCTTCTCCCAAACACGCGGAACAGCGGTGAAGGTCGAGGGTGAGATCTCTTGCAAGTTCGCAAACACGGTCTCCGGGCTTTCGGCAAAATTTACGATGCATTTGGCGGCAAGTGGGAAGTAGATGGATACGTCACGCTCTAGAATATGGCACAGCGGTAGAAAGCACAGCTGTTCGTCCGTCTCTAAGGCAGGCAACGCATGTGCCCCACATTCTATTGCCGCAAGGATGTTCTCATGGCTCAGCATCGCGCCTTTCGGCATTCCCGTGGTGCCCGAGGTGTAGATCAACAGCGCGGTATCCTGCGGCGACGCCAGCGCGATTTCGGCCTCGAAACGGTCGGGATCTACAGCCTCGGCTTGTTGGCCCAGCGTATACAGCGCGTCGATCATCATGCAGCGCGCGTGATCCAGATCGTGCAACCCCTCATCATCAAGAATGATGACATTCAGAAGGCCGGGAACCTCATCTTCGACCTGCAGGAACTTGTCCAACTGCTCTTCGTTTTCGACGATCAGAAATCGGCTGTCACTGTCATTGATGAGATATTTCAATTGGCTGGAAGAATCGGTGGTGTAGACGCCCGATGCGATGCCTCCGACGGCCTGAATGCCCATGTCGAACCAGGCCCATTCTTTTCTATCCTCGGACAGGATCGAGACAACCTCACCCCGTTGCAGTCCCAATTTACGCAGGGCCAGCCCAATCCACTTGGCGTGCTGCCAATAGTCCGTCCAGGAATATGACCTCCAGATGCCAAGGTCCTTTTCGCGGTGCGCCGTTCGATCACCAAGCTCAGTGCAGCGGTTCCGAAACAGCTCGCAAATCGTGGTGCTTCCATCGACACAAACCGGGCGTTGGCCGGGGGTTGCGTTCAGGCGAACGCCGTTGACTGTGATCTGAGGGGGCAGGGTGCTGATATTCATCTGTCTCACCTCCACGTCTTTTTCCGCTTCCAACGGCGGTTTTCCCGCGCGCCTTCTTCCTGAACGCCCAGATAGAAATTCTGGATGTCCTCTGACCGCATCAGAACATCTGCGGCGCCGTCCATGACGATGCGTCCGACCTCCATTACATAGCCATGGTGGGCCAGTTCCAGGGCGGCGTTGGCGTTTTGCTCGACCAGCATCATGGTCATGTTTTGCTCGTCATTCAGTCGTTTGAGGATGCCAAAAATTTCCTGAACCAGCAGCGGTGACAGACCAAGCGAGGGTTCATCCAACAGCATGATCTTTGGGTTGGCCATCAAGCCACGGCCGATTGCCAACATCTGTTGCTGCCCGCCAGATAATGTTCCCGCCTCTTGGTTGCGACGTTCCTTGAGGATCGGAAAGTATGAGAACACCAGATCCCGATCGTGATCGATCTGACCCTTGTCCTTCAGGGTATAGGCCCCGAGGCTGAGGTTCTCGTCGACCGTCAGCAATGGAAACACTTCACGCCCTTCGGGCACATGAACGATGCCTTGCTGCACGACCTTGTGTGGCTCGGACCCCTGAATTTCGTCGCCGTCAAACGTGATCTTGCCCTTTTCCGGATCCATCACGCCAGAAACGGTTTTCATCAGCGTGGTCTTGCCCGCGCCATTGGCGCCAAGGATCGAGACAATTTGGCCCTGATGAACATCCAGAGAAACACCCCGGATCGCCATGATCGGACCATAAAAACTTTCGATGTTGCGGATTGTCAGGATCGGCTCGCTCATGAGGCTTTCCCCAAATAGGCCTCGACCACCGCCGGGTGCGACTGAACCTCAGCAGGTGTTCCCAGCGCCAGTTTCGCGCCGTCCGCCATTGCAAGAACGCGGTCTGAAACGCCAGACACCAGCCCCATATCATGCTCGACCATCAGTACCGTGATCCCCATCTGCCGCCGGATATCGTCAATCCACCAGCGCATGTCGGTTGTTTCTTCGACTGACAGACCCGAGGCCGGTTCGTCCAACAATAGCAGCTTGGGATCGGTGGCCAGTGCGCGGGCCACCTCGACTACCTTACGCACGCCATAGGGCAGGCCAGAAATCATTTTGTCGCGGAACGCCTGCAGGTCGAGGAAGTCGATAATCTCTTCGACCTTTTCGCGGTTCTCCAGTTCCTGTCTTCGTGCGGAGGGCAGAAACAACACCTCGGACAGCATGTTGGTTTTGCGGTGGCGGTGCCGTCCGACAAGCAGGTTCTGCAAGACCGTGGCATGCTCGAAGAGTTCGATGTTCTGAAATGTCCGCGCCACACCATATGCAGCCACGCCGGACGGTTTGGCCTTAAGCAAGTCGTGCCCGTCGTAACGGATTTTGCCTGCGTAGGGGTCGTAGAAACGCGAGATTAGGTTGAAGACCGTGGACTTCCCTGCACCATTAGGGCCAACGATGGCGAAAACCTCGCCTTCCTCGACTTCGAAAGATAGATCATTGACGGCAGTCAACCCACCGAATTTCAGGGTGACGTTTTCGAACTCAAGCAGGCTCATCTCAGGCGCTCCGTCTTGAGGTAGGATTTCTGACGCTTGAACATGTCTTTGCGATAGAAGGGAAACAGCTCGAACCACGTGCGAATTTTCAGCCAGCGCCCGTACAGGCCCATCGGTTCAAACAGGATGAAGGCGATCAGGATCATACCGAAGATACCGAATTCCAATCCCGGGATGGCGACGGTATTGCCACCAAACACTGCGCCCACATACTCCTTTGATATCGACAGGAACTGGGGCAGGAACCCGATCACGATCGCTCCAAGGAATGCACCGTGGACGGATCCCAGACCACCGATCACGATCATCATCAGTAGCTGGATTGAGATCAGGACGCTGAACGTCTCATTGTTGAATGCGCCCGAGAACATACCCATCAACGCGCCCGCCCATCCGCTGACCGCGCAGGACAGCGCGAACGAGATCATCTTGGTCCGTGCAATGTCCACGCCCATGGCCTGTGCCGACACTTCAGAATCCCGAACAGCGATAAAGCTACGCCCCAAAGGCGCGCGCAACAGGTTGATGTAGCCAAGCGTCACCAGCACCGCCACACCAAGAACCAACCAGAAGAACTGAACCGGAGTGCCCCAGCGGTCGACCAGGAACCCGAAGATCTCGACACCGCCAAGATATTTGCCCGCGACACCGCCCGTAATCGGCTCGGCCAGAACGATGACGTCATCCATCAGGATGGACAGGGCCATTGTGAAGATCGCGAGATATATCCCGTGCAGTCGCAGGGCAGGGATGGCGACCGTCACTCCGGCCAACCCGGTCAGAATACCAGCCAAGGGGAAGGCAATCAGGAACGGCACGCCAGCTTCAAGAAGAATGACGTTGGCGTAGCAACCAAAGGCCAAAAACGCGGCATGACCTAGGCTGACTTGCCCTGTGTGACCCGTCAGGATCATCAACCCCAGGCCCGCGATGGCCCAGATCAGCACGTTTGTCAGCTCACCCAGGTAGAAGTCGTCCAGCCACCACGGAGCGGTCGCGACAACTGTCAGCAAGATCAGGTACAGGCAAAGCTGATACGCGTCCTTCCATGGTCGGATATCCTGCATGTAGTTGGTTTTGAACACAATCCGCATGATTTAGACCTTCTTGACCCGAACCTGACTGAACAGCCCATTCGGGCGAAAGATCAGCACCGCCAGCAGCAGCGCATAAGGCGCGATCTGGCTGTACCCTGCCGCGATGTAGCGGCTGGCAAAGGGCTCGATCACACCAACGATCAGCCCGCCAGCCAATGCTCCCGGCAGGCTTCCAAAGCCACCGATTACGGCTGCGGCGAAGGCCTTGATGCCGAGCAAACCGGTGGTTGGATCGACAGACCCCTTGGCCGCGAACAAGATGCCTGCAATCCCCGCGACAACCCCCGCCAAAGCCCAGATAAAGCCCTGCACACGCTTCACCGGTATTCCCATGTAATACGCCGCCAACTGGTTCTGCGACGCGCCCTGCATCGCAAGACCCAGCTTGGTTCGGCTGAAGAAAACATACAGCCCCCAGGTCAGCAAGATGGTCACGACGATGACCGCGACGTCCTCCATCCCCAGCACCAGTCCGCCAAAGCGGACTTCCTTGCCGGCCAACGGGTTTTGAAGCGTCTGCGGCTCGTGCCCCCAGATCAACCCGGCTGCGAACCGGATTACGAAACCCAAAGCGATGGTCAGGATAACAACTGCCGTTTGGCTTTCTCCAAACAAACGCCGGATGGTCAGGCGATCAAGCAAGTAGCCCAACGCGCCCATGATCCCCAATGAAATCGGCAAGGCCATCCAGAAGGGCAGCCCCATATACTCCGTATTCGTAAGCCCGATCGTCACGAAGGCGCCCAACATCATGAAGTCGCCCTGCGCGAAATTCACTGCCTCGGTGGCCTTGTAAATCAGAACAAAGCCAAGCGCGATCAGGCCGTAGACACAGCCATTCGCCAGCCCGCTGATCAGCAGCTGCGCGTTATCCAAGTTTGTCCTCCCATGCCGGTTGGCCCGGCGTTCCTTACGCCCCGGACATCCTCCTTCGTCCGGGGCTTTGTTCTACTATGGCGTGATAATCACCTTCCCGTCACTCTTTTTCAGAGCATTGGCCAGATTTGCCACCACATCACGCAAGCCAAGCCGTTCAGAAACATCCGTTTTCCAGCGTCCGTCAGCAAACCGGGCCTGTACCTCACCAACGACTCTCATCTGGTCCGCCGGAGGCGTTGACGTCATCCACTTGGTCAACCAGAACCCCTCGATCCGCTTGCCCATAAAGATCAACTGACCGGTTTGTGTCAGCTTTGGCAATTCGGGGCTGAGCTTGCCGTAGATGACCCACCGCGCACCGTTGGGCATCGAACAGAAAATCTGCTCGGAAACCTGATCCGTCACGGCATCCAGAAAGACACGTGGTTTTAGTTCCATGCTGAGCGCTGCGAATTTCTGCATCATGTCCGGGTCGGACGTGACCAAGACCTCATGAGCGCCAAGTTCCTTCAAGGATTCCACTGCCTCGGCCCGACGCACGATTGCGATGGGTTTCAGCCCCAAGTCGCGACCCAATGAGCACATGAGTTTGCCCAACTGGCTGGTGGCCGCCGAAACGACAAATGCATCGCCCGCACCCCGCGCGATGTCCACCATGGCCATCGCTGTCATGGGATTGATGACCTGGGCGGAACCATCTTCGTCCGAGATATCGGGCCGCAGTGGGATACACATCAGCGCCTGCGTCACGACATACTCCGCCCACGCCCCGGAACCAGCCGCCACAAAGGCAACCCGTTGACCCTGCAACGCTTCGGCACCGGTGCCGGTGGCCATCACGTCGCCACAGCCTTCGAACCCGGCGGGCGTGCCTTTGACACGCGGTTGCCCGTATTCTCCCTTGATAAAGTGGAGATCGGATGGATTCACCGACGCCGTCCGTAATTTGATCAACACCTGACCGGGACCGGGTTCGGGTACGGGAAGCTCGGCCTCGGCCAGCCAATCGGCGGCATCCTCGATAAATGGACCGGTGGCCGATCCGGAATAGCCGTCATGGGTTTGAATGACGGCGAACATGTTTGGGGGCAGGGTGGTCATTATGTCTCCTATCTCCTGTGCGGACACAGCACAGAACAGGTCTGTTGCAAGTGGTGTTGCGTTGGATTTAGGGGCAGCCAATCAAACGGGTGCTGAGACGTCAATCAGAGTTGCGCCTGACGTAACGGGAATGCGCGCCCGGTAAAGAATAAGGGCCGCTCAAAATAGAACGGCCCCCAGAAATTATTGTTGTCCAGTCAGAAGCGTGCGCAGCTCTTCGATCTTCTGAGCAATCAACTGAGGGGATGCCTTGATTTCATCCAGGATACCCAAGGCTTTTGTTTTCAGGTCCTGTGACAACTGGCTATCCTGAACCGAAGCTACCATGGCGTCATAGTCAAAATTCTGGACGGAAAGCGTACCTTCTTCGATCCAGGAATTCAGCAAGTCTTGCCCTTGATTGGCCAGGGACGCGACCTGATCTCCGGCCTGATCGGCCAGATCGGTGGCCGCCTGTCCGGCTTGTTCGGCCGCTTCGGTGGCTTGGTCAGCAATGGAAGATGCGGCTTCGCTCGCCTGTTCGGTGGCGGCATCCACGGCATCATTTACGGCCGCACCTGCGTCCTGGGCCGCCGATTGCAGGCTTTCGGCAGGCGTGGGTTCGGGTTGATTGAGGTAATAGTAAGCTCCGGCGCCAAGTCCGGCGACGATAACAGCTAATATGAGAGTACGCGACATGGGGTTCTCCTTGAAATATGTGTCGCTTAGATGAGGGTAAATTATCAGTGATCAAAGGGGAATTCCCAGAAATTCATTTCAATTCGGGGGTTTGAGCCAGCCTGCGCCGATCTGATGGAACCAGGTGGCAATAACACGCCGTCATGCGGACAGCACGGCAGGTGAGCTTGATTATTCGCCAAAATCCGAGGCGGAATTGGGCCGGAAGCAGACACATTCGGCACAAAAGGCGAGCGGTGGTGTCAAAGTAAAGTGACATAGTGGGGTGGATTAATGGCGCCGATTGAAAGCTTGGAACGGTGAAATTTTCAAAAATGGGCGGGAAGCTGCCGTTCACCGCGCGAATTAAGCCCTATTTCTCGCATTGCGAGCGCGGACACTCAGGCTTGAATTTCCCGACCAACTAAAAACGGTGCGGCTTCGGCCCATTTTTCATCAATAACCCAAGATGCGTTCAAGTTTCGCGCGATCAACTTTGGAGGCGTGACGCTTGTCCATGGGGATTTTGTCAATTGAAATCACCTTGGGGACACCAAAACCAAGCGCACAACTACTCCAAGCCTCAACTTGACCAGGTAACCCTTGAACGCAAAGAGCCGGGCCTTCATTCGTATTTATTAGTGCGCAGTGTTCTACACCCGACCATTGCCTTGCCGCGACTTCGATTGCGAAGGGAAATAGTGAACCTGAGTTTACCTCAATTTCGGACCCCGTCCGCCCCCATAACCACAATCGTCCGTGTTCGTCCAACGTGCCAGCGTCACCGGTTCGGTGCCAAACGACGCCGCCTTCTTTAATTTTGTTTTCCACTGATTGGGCCGGATCAAGATAACCGTTGTTCACATGCGCCCCTGCGACCTGAATTTCATTGTCGCAAATACGGAGCGTGATCTCAGGCACTGGATATCCGACGAGAAGCCCATGGCCACCGGACATCCGACGGGAATCCTCCTCCGAGATGTCCCTGGCGTCGAGATGGGCAATCGGTTCGGCCTCGGTCGATCCGTAGACGCAAACAACTGAAAGCCTGTGCCGGGTTCTCAACGTCTCCACCAGGTCCGGGAATACCGGGCCACCGCCCGTGAACACCGTGCGCAACGGACCGGTGTCGCCGGATTGAGCAAGTTTTTCACAAAGTGACGGCGGGATGAGGGTTCGGGTGATTTGCTGCACATGGATCCAGCTGTCCAACTGTTCCGGCGACAAGCGGTCCAGCTTGCTCAACTTCCAGTTCGGGAGAACACTTGTGCGCCCAGCCGCCAGATTGATCAGTGTGAACACCGGAAAGGCCACCAGATCGCGCTCGGCATTGTTGCTGGCGAGGAGGGGCGCGATGGCATCGTGCTGCGCCATCAGAAATGCATGCGAGCGGGGAATGGCTTTCGGCTGGCCCGTCGTCCCGGAGGTGAAAGAAATAAGGGCGATATCCTCCGGTCGAACCTCATGGACCACCGGATCGCAGCGACTTGCCCCCGGCTTCAGCAGAGGTAGGGACCAAAGGTTCGGAATCAGAAACTTCAGCAAAGAATACGCGCCCGCTGCACAGAACGCTTTTGGATTCGTGGTCCGGGCGGCATGACGCAGACCGGCCAACCCCATGGCCGGTTCCGGCAAGACAACAGTGGCGCCAAGGGACCATAGGGCGGCTAGACTTGCATAAAGGTCCGCATCGACAGGCATGGCCAAAAGTACACGATCACCTGGTTGGATACCCTTGTCCTGCCACCTACCTGCCAAGTGCTGAACCCGCGTGTGCAGTGTTTGAAAACTAATCTGGCGGCCCTTGCCGTCCACTATTGCGGTCCTGTCCGGAAACCGTTCAACCGCAGCCGAGAAATGGGCGAGCAGGTCAGCCATTCAGCTTCCGCCCAAGCAGGGAATATCGACGGAAAATCGTTGCACCTTCCGCGGCACTGCGGTCGGCCGAGTTATTGTCATCATGGATCAGCGCATGAATGGCGGTGTCGTACCCCATGCTGAATGCCGTCTTGTGGAACCTGTGTGCCAGATGCCGCCCGGCGCCGGGTTCGAGACTTGCATAGGTCTTAAGGATTGCGGATGTCGGATCGGGGCCTTCGGCATAGTTGGGAATGCCGAACAGAAACCCGGCCAATGACCCGTCGCGGCGGCGCGCAAACAGGATCAACTCGCGCTTCATCATTGGCACAACCGGCATATACATGGCCAGAAAATCCGCCTCGGATATCGGCTTGTAGAATGCGTTCTTTGAGAATGCTCGGGTTGAAAGTTCGAATACCTGGCGGAACAGGGCCTCGGGATCTGTTCCATCCCACTCTTCCACCACGAACCTTTCGGTTTCCGGCGGTGCCGACCGGGCGGCGGCCTGCAGTGGGACTCGGGCCGAGAAGTACCGGCTGATCTCTGTAAATCCTGCCGACCGGAACATCTTGGGCTCATGAGGTTTGTTGGTGGGTTCCATCAGGAACGGAGCAGACCCGTCGCTGCCCGAGACAAACCGGTAACTGTGCCAGGTATCGCCAGACATCGGCCCGATGATGCGGTCGAGGCCCGTGTCTGTGACCAGCAGCGCCCCCTTTTGCAGGATTTCGGCGCCGGCCTCGGGGGTTTTGCAGGAAAAATCACCGAAGGTTGCGGCGGGAACGCCGTCCCAGTTTGGGCCGTTCAGATACACGGTCAGCTTAGCATCGGCCGTTTTGATGGTCTCTTTGGTCATGAAACCACTCCGGCAAAGAACCGCGCTCCAAGCGATCCAGCAACGACCCAAACATAGTAGAGCAAGGGCAGAGCGAGGGCCAACAGCGTCAACCTAAGAACCCGGTCTTTTCCGAACCAGTGTGGCCGGGCCAATGGAACCGCAACTGTGCACAGCAGTGAGAGCAGGGTCAGAGCCGTCAGCGGCTCAGCCCAGTTCGACTGTTCAGAATTCTGGGAAACAGCCCAAGTCCGAATTATGAACAGGAAAGCCGCAGCAAACGGTATCGCAATAGGATTGGCACACAGCGCCACAGCAGTGAGCCCCATAGCCAACCCCATCGCACTGAGCCCAAAAAAAGAAATCGCATCCCATCCCGTTGCATTTCCTGCCGCAAGCCAACCGAATCCCAAAAACCCTAAGGCGGCTACGATATCCAGATCGGGGTACTTACTGTCACAAGGAGAAGCGGTGCGCGCCCAGCCATGTGCGGCAAGAACCATAATCGGCAGTACTGTGTTCTGCAGTTTAGCGGCCGCAAGCAGCAAAAAAACCGCGACAACATACACACGGGTCGTATGCTTGGTCAGGCCCAGCTTGGTTCCCACCACGCCGAAACTGGCAAGGGCGGCAAAAAACATGGCAGCCAACAGGGCGAGCTCTGCCAAAGAGCTGTGATAGTGGCCGTTCAGAAAAATTAGCAAGCCAAGCGGCAGGAACAAGTTATCAAACCCCCGCCAACTTTGCGCCTCGACCAATGTGCCAAAGGCCGCAACCATAAGACACAACATCATGACGTTAGATGGCGGGAGTTTCGACAAGAACAAGAAGCAGATGATCGCAACCAATAGCGTTACGACAAAAAACACTACTGACCCTTCTAAGCTCTTGTCACCATCTTCCACCACGTAGCGTTTGGTTCCATACGTGGTCCCGGCAAGCGCTGCGGCAGCATCCGCGAGTGTCAGAACTGCGATTGGCAGCAAGTAGAACAGTATGTTTTCGCCCGCCAGCAAGAAGCAAAGTCCAACGGACAAGGCGAGTAGAAAGTCTCCGTAGGATGTGCGTTCGACCCCGTGAAGGGTCGCGCCAAGACCCGATGAAAAACGCGGTA
The DNA here is from genome assembly GCF_059610905.1 of Ruegeria sp. CDSC002. NCBI lineage: Bacteria > Pseudomonadati > Pseudomonadota > Alphaproteobacteria > Rhodobacterales > Roseobacteraceae > Ruegeria > Ruegeria sp. CDSC002. The sequence goes on along the minus strand of NZ_JBXWOM010000001.1, from coordinate 203,932 downwards.
GGCGCAGCACAAGCATCACCAGCATTGTGGCTGCGATCAGCATATAAACCGGCCAGCGATCGGGAAAGAGCCAGGGCAGCAGCAACGCAAAGAGGCCCGTGCTGACATGCATCAGCTTGCGCTGCACTTCGGGGCTTAGGCCCGCCGTGTTGGCCAGACTTCGGATGACCATCATTACTCCGACAAGAGCCAATACGGACCCCGCCGCCAGCAGAACTTGACCAGGAACGGTCACGGCTGCACCTCTTCTACGACGAAATCCGAATAGAAGAATGCCATGTCACGGGCTTTCTGCTGCGTTTCGATGTCGGTCAGGGTGTCTATCTGATCCCTGTATTCCGGCGGAACCCGCCGGGGTGCCATCATGTTCCAATAGACCAGTCGGGCGTGTGGCTCTGCGGCGGTTAGGATGGCACCGTAAACCTGTCGGAAGGTTTCGAGCGACATGTACTCGAAAATGTCGGAAAGGTTGAACACGCTGGCTTTCTCACCGGCCGACACAAAAGCCTCCAGCGATCCGAGGCGAACGTCCAGACGATCCAGCCGAGATCGGATCGTCTCATAATGTTCGGAACGCCATGCTAATGGCAGCGCGTTACCGTGGTTGCCCTTAAGAATCCAATGCAGATAAGGATTTTGAGACGGATCGGTGGCGACCCCCGCATGACGGATGCGGCGGGCGACATGTTGGGCCGGGCTGCCTTCGACATGATCGAAAAATGCGCTGTCCCGACCCATGCGCCCCATGACGAAGCGAGAAAAGAAGATGTTCAGCAGAAGACGCCAACGGAATGTGTTGAACCGCGTGTCGAAAAAGGTTTTCCGTGCTTCTGGGCTGCGTGGAGTGAACACTTCGTCGATGGTTCGGCGTGAATGCACCAGCGGCAAAAGCCGGGTCCGAAAGACGCGAAAATAGCGTTCAAATTTGCCGACGCCCCCAATACCGTATTTTTCGACCTCCGGAGTCAGAGCCTCCCAGAAGGCGCGCGTGTCGGCATCTGTGGCATCCAAAACCCGGCCCAGCAATGCATCCCGTCGGGTACTTGGACGCGAGCCAGTAAGCTCGATGAATTCGGAATGAGTCAGCCGCTGATAGGCCGCGATTCTGAGTTTGAGGCAGGCGATCTGCGCCGGTGACAGGTCCAGAACCACGACGCGCGCGGGATCGAGTGTCAGCATAGCCAGCGCATTGTCTCCGGCCGAGCAGATGGACACCAATGTCTTGCCCGCACAATCGCCCAATGCAGAAGTCAGGACATCTGCGTCCTCCCACAGTTGGGCATAGCGGATATAGTCGAAATCCGCCTTATTCTCAATCTCACTGCTACCCATCGTACCGCTCCACAGCGCCGCTTGCCCCGTCGACCGAGATCATCTCTCCATCTTCGATCCAGGTGGTGGCCCCTTTCAGGCCAACGACGCAGGGGATACCCAGTTCGCGGGCTACAATCGCCGAATGTGACAACAAAGACCCCCGCTCGACGACGATGGCCGATGCGTTTGAGAATACGGCGATCCAGCCCGGGTCGGTGTGGCGCGCCACCAGAATGTCTCCGGGGTCCAGAGCCTCAGTGCGTGGATCGCGGATCACACGCGCACGCGCCTTGATCTGTCCTGCAGAACAACCTGTGCCGTGCTTCACCCGTGCTGTGTCCACTTCGAGTTCCGCGCATTCGGACCAGATCGGCGCGATGGCGGGACCACGGATTTCGATGCGTTCCGGCGGGTCGGGGCGTCGGGACGAGGCTTCATCTTCGTGTTTGCGCCGCGCAACGATGCCTTTCAGATCAGGTGACAGGCTATAGCCTTCGACTGCTCCGAGAACCTCATGTGATGTCAGGAAAAACACATCCTTTGGTGATGAAAGCAGATCGTGGGCGGCGAATTCCCGGCCGATACCCAAAAACACACGCCGCGCATAACCAAAGATTCGCGTGCGTTCAAAACGCAGGTTTTCGCGGTCGCGCACACGAGCCTTGGTCCAGCCCAGGATCCATTTGGCCGACTGCCGTTTGAGGGCGTTTGTCGGAAACAATGCTTGCCAATCCGGCTCGGCTCCTTCCTGACGCCCGGGCGGGGGACGCTCCGCGCTGGCTGCAATGGCCAGCAAAAGGCTGGTCGGATCGTCGCGCAGCGGAACGCTTTCCAACTTGAGCTCTTCGGTGCACCGGTCGCCGAATTTTTCAAGATACGCATCAACCTCGGCTTCGATTTGCCGGTGCCCGGACAAAACCGACAGCTGCGCGTTGGCCTTCAAAGTTGCGGCAAGACCTGCCTCCCGAACCAGCTTTCCTATTTGGGCAATGCGCTGAGCGGGTTCTGCCGAAACGATATCGCCTTGCCCGATCATGAGGTCATTGTGCAGGGTCAACCCGTCCTCGCCCAGCCACTTTTGTAGCAGGTTGCGCGAGCCGCCAAAGGCAATCATGCATAGAAAGTCGTTGATCAGCGGGGCGTCCCAACGATCCAGCAAGGTGCTTTCGATGCGCCGGTACTCGGCCGCCAGCTCGGTAGCGTTGGAGGTGTTCACATCCAGCCCCGCCTGCAATATGTCGTTCAGCCTGTGATAAAAATTGCGCCGGGTCTGCGGCAGCCGGACAGCCTGCCAGATCAGACCGCCCGCAACCTTGGCGAGTTTCGCGTATTCCACGACCCTGGTCCAACCAGTGGTGGGGGGCGGAGCAAGAGCATCCGTGACCTCACGCGGCATCGGTTCAGAAACGCCCATCATCGTTTCCATATAGTCGCGGTTCTGTGAAAACCCGGGCAACAGTGCCAGCGCGCGATACCAGTTGATCAGATTGTAATAGGCACGCCCATCCACCCGCCCCAGCAAATTGTCAAAAACAGTTGGGTTCCGGGCAACCGTGTGCCGGGAAACGCCCAGCAACCTGACGAAAGCGCGATACACCTGAGAATAAACATGCAGAGCAAAAGAATAGGTCAGCGGGCTGACGATGCCCGGATAGCTTTCTACGATATTGGAGTTGTCGAAAATAGTAAGTGTCTGGTCTTCGAGCGGCTCAGGACGTAAGGGCGTGGTAATCGGTCGGGCCTGCAAAATATGTAGCCCTTGCGCATCAATGGCCCATTCGATGTCCTGAGGTGATCCAAACAGAGCTTCGGCCTTTTGGGCAAGGGCCGCGATGGATTGCGCCTCGTTCACGTTCAAATGTGTTGGGGTGTCTGGTGCGCTTTCCGGTGTGCCATCCGCACCGATGATCCAGTCCTCTCCGTCCGCTTCACCTGACACAAGCTGGTCTGCAAGGCCTTCAATGGCCGAGATCACGACCACATTGCGCCGACCACTGACCGGATCGGCGGAAAAGGCGACACCGGCCGTCTTTGCATCGACCATGCATTGTACGATGATCGCAGGAGCCTCGGCTTGGCCGACGGATTTGACCGCCCGGTAGGTTTCGACCGTTGCCGAGAAACCGGATTGCCAAACCTGCTTGGCAGCCGCGATAACACTTTTGCCCGGAACGTTCAGGACAGAATCGAACTGTCCCGCGTGACTGTGATCCACGCCATCTTCGGACCGGCCAGAGCTGCGCACCGCGTAAGGCCCGGGCCCAAGCGTTTTAAGTGCGTAGGTCACAGCCGATCGCAGGCCCTTTTTCGCGATGGGCCCGGACTGCCCCATGCGAAATGCGTCATTAGTGATGACAAAGAACTCGGGTGGGGAAAAACCGTGCTGCGTCAGATGCGACAGTGCCGCCGCTTTGCCTCCGACAAACGGGACATCGTTGGCATCCGTTTGGGCGACGATGAAAGTCATACAGCGGCTCCGAACAAGAAGGGCAGGAAACCAGCCGTGGCATAGCAGAAAAACACCCAAAGGCCGGAAACAGTGTCCATCCTGTTCTGGGCTTTCTCAGTTGGTGACTGACTATAGCGGAATACGGCAGCCCCGCAGGGAACCAGCGCCAGCGCGCCGATCAGGGCACTTGGCCAGCCAACGCCTGTGGCGCTGCCCGTTGCGACAAGAAGCGCGTAGGACAGCAGGACGCAGCCGATCCAGATACGCCCCGCCGGACGCGGACCCCATAGGGCGGAATAGGTGTCGACACCGGTAATCTCGTTTTCAGGAGCCCACAGTTTGCGCCCGATCTCAAGGACGCAGCCATTCACAAAGGACAACGCCAGGAACAGCCACAGAGAGGGTGCCGCACCGCCTGCTGGCAGCCATTCGAGACCGGTCAGCAACAGATCAATCAAGGGCATGATCGCCATATGGCTTAGCAGGTACAAAACCGGCCGCGCCTTCAGCCAGGCCGGGACACCGAATTCGACAGTCATCGCCACGAGCCAGATCCAAACCGCGCCCAACAGCCACAAAACCGACGGGTGCCAGAACCAGGCAGCCGTAAAAGCCAGTGGAATGGTCAGCAAACCCAGGCTCAGAACTTCGCCCGGTGAGACCAATCCGCGTGGGATCGGCCTTTCGGGCCGGTAGCGCCGGTCGTCTTCGGCGTCCTTGAACTCGTCACAGACCCGCATCTGGAAGAACAACGCCATGGCCAGTACAAAGCCGACGGCAAAGGCGGGCCATTCGGGTAGGGGGCGGTCTGCCAGACGGGCGGACACGCAGATACTGGCCGAGGAAAACACCAGCAGCAGAGGGACGGTTTTCTTCAGCGGAAAACGCTCGGATTGATAAATCCAGAATCGGTTCTGAATGCTCATCTGTGGCGGGCCAGACTTTCATGGGCGCGGGTGAAATGGCCTGCAGCAATCGCGGCGACGATGGAGATTTCACCGCACAGGCACGTGGCCGCGGCCACTTCAGCTAAAGCTGTCCCACTCCCGCTGCCCCGTAAGCCGAGTATGTTCAGCGCTGCTGCCTGGCTGGGCAATCCAGTGCCCCCGCCGACCGAGCCAACCAGAATGTTAGGAAGCGTCACCGAGCAGAAAAGATCGTCGCCCCTAGGTTCCATTCGCGTGACTCCCATTGCGCTTTCGGCAACGCAGGCCGCGTCCTGTCCGGTTGCAATGTAGAATGCCGCCAGCCCGTTGGCATAGTGCGCCTGCGCCCCAAATTGGCCGGACAAAAGCGCCCCCAGATTGGCGACACGGCCATAGTCAAGCATCGCTTCGACCGTCGTTCCAAGCGTCTTTTTAACAACCTCAGCCGGGAGCGTGACCGAGGCGCTGACCTTACGCCCGCGCCCCGTCACCAGCCCCAGCGCCGAAGCCTTTTTATCCCCCGAAAAATTACCTTCGACATACCAGTTCTCAATCGCGACAGGGCAGCTATCCGCGATTGCGTGGCACAAGGCGTCGGTGGCGATGGTCACCATATTCTGACCCGCTGCATCACCTGTGGTGTAGCGGCAAATCAAAAAAACGACGTTTGTATCAATGAACGGCTCCAGCGATACAAGCTTGCCATGACGGGTCGTCGCTTCGGCCGCAGATTTGAGCATGTCGACATTTGTCACAACCCAGTCCACAAATTGCCCGGCCTTAAGAAGGCTCTCGAAAACAAACGCCGGTGTCCGTAGAACACCTTCGTACAAAACAGCTGTACTAACACCGCCCGACCGGGTGGCGGCATAAGCGCCCCGGGCATAAGACGCGACCAGCGCTGCCTCGGTTGTTGCGAGGGGGATATGAAAATCGCCGTTTGCGTTCATTCCGTTCAAGCGTAAGGGTCCAATGACCCCGACAGGAAGCTTAACCGTGCCGATAAAGTTCTCAATATTGGTGCCATAGGTTTCGGCAGCTTCTACCGTTTCCGGATCAGCGATTTGCGCTTGATCCTCGTCGCTGGCCGTGGGTTTCAGCTGCTCCCAAAAACGCGCGACCATCTCTTGTGTAGGCTTGCGGGACGGGCGCAGTGTTGAAAACTCGGCATTATTGGGTGCCATCTGTTTCGGTATCTGATCAGCGTCAAATCGTGCCCTGATGCGTTGAAGCATTTCCCGAACATGAAACGGAATTATCAAGAGTGCACTCCAATAGATTTTCCGCAATAAGCGATTACAATCACAATCACAATCTGATGCGTATGCAAGTTACTAATAGATCGACTAATGACCAGCCAAATTTTCTTTTATCAAGTATTTGATCCGAAAGGGTCTCGTATATGTTGCGTTTGATAGTTATTTCTGTTCGATAAGCGTATCTATTGCCAAAACAAGCACAGATCGTGAGAGCCGAACACTCTTGCGAGCATATCAGCAAGAGCCCAAAACTTGGATGTAATCCATTCAAAAGTTTAGCTGCTTGAAGTGTCGATAGAGAGACAAATAGGATTTGCTGCCGCCCTGCCTAATATAGGAATGATCGAATGTCCGGTGTGGCCGAATAGAGGCTGCAGGAAGAGGCTCGCTCACCTGTGCAGATATATTTGCTGAAACTGAAAAAAGCTGATTTGGTATTTCTGAACACAGACCCCTCTGTTGTTTGACGAAAAGAACACCGATAGTGAGTGATGCTTCGCACCGTTGACCAGGGTATGTGGCGGTCTTGGGATAGTGGCGGAGAGACAGTCCGCCATCATGGGTGCGTAATGTATTGGATTCGCTTTGGTTAAATACCAGGTGGGTGCAATGGTCCACCCGAAAGTCCACCCGAGTCGTAAGTTCGCCCGCCCCGGAACTGACAGGTAAAGGGGCGGGCTGGACCTACAGGCCGATGTGCGGATGCGGAACGCACAAAGGAATAAACAGCCTGCTTGGTCGTCTCGGTTGGTTCGGTTATTGTCGTACCATTACGGAACCAATGTGAGGCGTGGCGGTGATGCATCGAACTGGTAAGCAATGGGCATTGCATTTGACATCGACAGCAGCCGCACAAAGTCATTCCACCCGGCCCGCATTACAGCCGCGATCATATCCGACGCATTCAGGGCCAGCGACACCCGGTACTGGTCCAACACGTCAAACTGGTCCCCAATCCGCACGCACACGATCAATTCGGGCCGGTGAAGGCACTCACGTACCGAAACGGCTACACTGACGCCTGCGTCTTCAAACGGTGACAGGGCATCGACCAACTCGGCCCGTATATCACCAGCAAAACAATCCATCAGAAACCGTCCATCGCCCGTTCCATGCGGGCTATCTCATCCACGTCACCAGACGCGCGCACACGGCCCATAGCCTGCCGCACAAGCCGTCTGATGTGCCAAGCGTGGCGCCGGGTCATCTTGGCTATTGGCTGGCCGTCACGGTCGCACCGCCACAGATGGCCGTCGATGCGTGCAAATGTCATACCATTGAGCGCGTAAAGCTGCATCAGGTCACACGGCGACGGCTGGTATAGCCTTGCTCCATCGACCGGGCATACTCACCCGATCCGGTCTGCATCGATCTGCTGAAGTCTGTGCGGGCCGCTTGGCGTGCGCGATTGACCGCGATTTCGATCACTTCATCATCGGAACGCACGACCGATACGTCAGCACCGGCATTGTTGTTGATGGTGATGCTGGGACCAGAGACGCCTAGCTGACCGCTGCTGTTCCGTTGCAAAGGTACGATGGCTTCGGGTCCGGCCTCGCCCATCAGGCCCATGCGACCGCCCGTCATAGGGAAAGCTGTCGGGCCGTTGACCACACCGCCGTTGGCGAACGGTACGACGTTGCCCTGATCGAACGCGGCACCCTTGGCGAACGCCCCACCGGCTGCGGCTCCAAAGTCGATACCGGGAAAGGCGATTTTCAGGCTGTTCATAATCGCCATTTGCAGGGCGAGTTTTGCGAATTCTCTGACCATGCTGGTGACCAGTTCTTTCATACGAATTTCACCCTCCGCCAACTGATCGATGAATGTGCTGATACCGTTCTGAGCCACACTGACAAACGCGCCTTCCAGATCGTTTTTCATCACGTCGGCCCAATTGTCGTACTCGGCAATCGCCTTTTCGACCTGTGGTAACAGTCGCTGGATTGCGCGGGTCTGTTCGTCAATCTGTTTGGCTGCGCCCCCGCCACCACGACCACCCGAAGTCGCACGTTCAGCCGCTTCAGCCGCACGGCGTCGGGCTTCCATAGCCTGCTGATATGCCGTTTCAGCCGGGTCGGTGAAATCACCCAATGCTTGCGGTGGTAGATTGCCCTGATCGACCTGATATGCCGCCATAGCGTAGGTCATGATCTGGCGGTGCGCGTCGGCCCGTTGCCGTTCCAAATCGAGTAGTTGTTCACTGACACCCAATGAGTCCGACAGGGTGACCAATGTCTGTTCGACTTCGGTCGTCAGGACGCCACGCAACCGCAGTTCTTCGGTGATCCGGTTCAGTACCTTGGCACGTTCACCCGCTTCGGCTTCGATCAATTCCGTGTACCGCTGCTGGACGAATACGGCTTGGTTCAGGCTGGTCAGACCTTGTGCCGAAAACTCTTGCATCTGGACCTGTAGCTGGGCGGCGACCTGTGACGCGGCCACATAGTCCCGCATCGCCTGTTCAAGCCCCACAGCATCCAGCAGGGCTTGCGCAGCGGTGGATTCTCGCTGACGTTCGACACGCTGCATCAGAGACAGGATATTGACGTATTCGCTGGCCTGTTGGTTGATCGTATAGGCCAACGCCTTTTCAATCTCATTCAACCGTTCCGTGGCGTCTGCCAATTGCTTGGTTGCGTCGTCTGCCGACATAGTTTCATCGGCAAACAAACCCATTTGGTTGGCCAGAGGAATCAGCAAGGCGACGGCGGTACCGATGGCGGCACCCCAAAGACCGAAACCACCGGCAAGCTGTGGTAGCTGCTGCCCCATAACGCGCGTCCAGTGCGTTCCCATTTCAAGCTGAACGATCATGTCCTGAAGCTGGAAGGAACTGTTCATCATTGACGACCGCATTTGACCCATCGACCGGGTAGTTGCGACCGTGGCCCGTTGCATCCGTTTACCCAACGCGGCCTGTGCGCGGTCGGCCTGACGAACTACGTCGGCCAATTCTTTGTCTACTTTGTTCAACTCAGCCTTCAGGCTGGTGGCGTCACCAGTGAGTTTTAGTACGACTTCCTGTGCCATTACTGGACCATCCTTTCAGTACCTGGAATTTGGTAACTCAATATCTTTCGAACCAGTTCATCGGGCTTGTTCGGATCGATCGGTTCAAGATGTTCCGTCAGGGCGCGCAGATCGGTTGGGAAATGTTCGGGCCGGGTCTGGGACCACAGGACGCGACACAAGTCGGTGACCTGTGCAGCAAACTGGGTGTTGTCTTCACACGAAAAGGCCAGCTTGAGGGACAAGCCGGTCAGCGTGTGTATCTGATCCCAATCAACGGCGTGCATAACCTGCTTCCCGTTCCATCACCTTGGCGGCGGTGACCATCCCGGCCTTTCGGCACTCGGCAGCACGGGCCAATAGCTGATCGCGGGTCAGTCGCTGCGCTTCACGGCTGTTCACGTTGATCTGACTGACCTGTGTGGCATCACGCTCGCTTTTCATTCCGGTACTTCCCAATCTTCCAGCGCACGGTCGACAATGGCCAATTCGTTGTCGGTCAGATCACGACCAACAACCTCAGAGGCGCGCTTGATCAATTCTTCGCGCATCAGGCGCCGGGGTTCTTCGTCTTTGCGTTTACGCTTGCGGGGCATATCGAAAGCCATCCTGTCAGTTCTCCTATGGGGTTAGGTCAGCGGCCAGCACGTAAATGTTCGACCAGACCGCTGGCCCGTTCGCGTGACTCAGTCCAAGCTGCACGGCGGGTGTTCCGGGTACTGGCATGTTGATGTCATAGTCATCGACTTCGATGGTCACGCCTTGCTGTACGCCTTGTTTACTGGTGCGTTTAACTCTGGCCATCGTAAGTTCTCCCCGGTGTGAGTTGGGTTGTGTAATCCATCATCACGCGGTTGCCCTGCGCGACAGGATGCGGGTGCGGTTCGTCACCGTCCTTCATCCAGCCGATCATTCGGGTGCCGGTGTAGACCTTGGACATTCCGACCCGCTGCGGATCGGGTTCACGACGCATGGTGGCCGATGTCGCCAAGTCTCTGACGTATTGGCCCGCTCGGTTGTAAATACGGATGTTCATTTTTCCTTCCCTTCCTTCGGTGCCGGTGTGAACCCTTGGCAATTCGGAAAGCCGCAGTCGGGATAACCACAGTCGGGATAACCACAGTCTGGAAAGTTGCTCATGCTGCAATTCCTTCGCTATCCAGCCGCGCCATAAACGGCTTTAGCGCGGTATCCACAGACACCACGAAATCGGGCGTGGTGGGCTGGTGATAGGTCACATCGCGTTCAATGGCCGTTGCGACTACTTCCCGGCTTGTCCGGTGCATGACGGCAGCGCAAAGCCTGTGCTGGCCGTCACGGTCGATGGCAAGCAAGAGGTTCGGGGCAAGGGTCGGTTCAAACATGCGATCAGTACCCCGCTGTGGAAACCCACGCGACCGCGTCCGGGTGCATTTTGTCCCAGCTTGCGCCGTCCAGAACGGTGCGGATCGCGGTGCTGTTGGTCTGGAACATGCTGCGGACCTGTGTGGGCGGTGTGGTCGTGGCGGCATCGCTGATGTGGATCGCTTCCCCATCATCGACCGCACCGTCCTGATTGGCATCCATGGTCGGTGCAGCGACCCCAGCATCAGCCATGGCCAGCGTGACAGTGGACGACAGATCGATTTCAGGAATGCCAAGCAGGGCGAAGACGGAATTACCGTCAAACATTGTCATTACGTATCCGGGTGCGTTGTTGCTGGTGACCAGCGGGACACCCAGCACCGACCCCTTGCTTTCGATTTCGTCGCGGAACAAAAACTGACCGTCAACCATATGAAATTGCAACTTGATGGCGGTCGTCACATCGGTGACCAACACAGGACGACGCGCGCGGTATTTGACCATTTCGGTGATCAGGGCGACCAGATCGCGCAATGGATCGTTAAGGGCTGTAAGCGCGGCCACACCGTTGCGGATACCACTCGGCATCACACCGGCCAGTGCCGCATCTTCGGACATGAACTTTTCATCCAGTGCCACCGACAGATCGTCCAAAATGAACTGTTCGGCCACGCTGGCGATATTCGGAACTGATGTATTTGCCAACTCATTGCTGAAGGCACTGATCGCGGCCAGCTTGTGCCGGAAAAGGGTTTTTGATGACAGCGCACCTTGAACCACGGGGATGGTCGCGCCTTCGGTGATCCACGATGCCCGAAGCGCACCTTCGTTATTATGCGCACGGCTCGGGATGGTCAGCGAACGGTTGTCACCGAACTCAAGGCCATTGATCAATGTGCGGTCGATCAGTTCACCAAGGATGCTGATCGGGGCCATCTTCGACCAGAACCCCAGCACATCCGACATGACCAGTTCTGCGGCCCAACCGGCACTTGTGGTTGTTGCGCCGGTGGTCGCATCCTTATTGCGCATCATTCCCTTGGCGACCTGACGGGCCAAGCGGTGCGTGTCGCCACCCAGCAGGGCTTCCAGCGTGTCTTCGACGGGGGTTTGCTTGGTACGGCGCATAAACTCGGCTGTGACGCCCGCTGAGACACACTTCAAAAGGTCTGGGCGCTTCATGCCGACCTTGACCGTTGCGGGCCGTGGTGCCTGCACCGTGACCGCAACAGGTCGATCAACCTGCGATTTCAGCGCTGCGTTTTCAGCTTTCAGGGCGGCATGTTCGCGGGCGATCTTCGGTGCGTCTTTGGCCACGGCCAGTGCATCATCAAACGCGGCCTCTTTTACGGCCCTGTCAATCTCACGCTTTGCACGCTCATCAGTGCTGCGACGGGCGGTGTTGCTCATTCCGGCGTTCATAGGTCAATCCTTCCCAATTGTTTGCTGGCGGTTTTGACGAACAGATCGCGCCATGTCGGATGATCGCGGACAAAGTCCTTGCCGCGTTCGGTGTAAAATGCACGGACCTTGGTCTGCGCCAATTCCTTTGCGGTCTGGCTGTCATGTCCAGCCAGTTGGAACAGTGCCGCTTCTTTGACCAGCTTGGCGCGGATCGCATGCGGCATGTCGTGGATGATGCGTTTAGGCATTGCCATTGCGAGACTCCTTGTCGGCCAAGTGTTTGCGCATCATGTCGGCCAGTTGGGCGGCTGTTGGGCCATCGTCGTGGTCGTCATCGTCCAAGAACCCCGATACATCGGTGTCGATGGCCTCAACTGCTTTAGCAACCTCGACTTCCAGCGCCTTTTCCAGCGCGGCCACCCGTTCGACCAACGGGGTCAACACTTCCAGAAAATCATCAGCGTTCAGCGTCCGCTGATCGACCTGCCTCAAGATCGACTGAATCAACCCAACGCCTGCGGGGTTCACAGCTTCGTTGGTGGGGTCGAAGACCACGGCGTTGTTCTGTTGCGCGCCACGGGTATCCAACTGACCGTTGATCAACGGCCTGTTGTAAGGGTTGTCGTTGGTGTTGCGGTATGGGTTTGTCATCGCTGTTTCCTCGAAACACTTTTCCAAGCCATAAAGTCGCGGTGCTTGGCGCGGACGACCGGGTTGGATTTGTTGAAACCGTGCTTTGCCAAAGCGGCCAGATAGTCCGCCATCGCGTCGGTCACCCGCAGATCGTCTTCGGCCTCATCCAGCCGGGTCTGCGCTTTCTCGCTGCTGGTCTGTGCCGCTCTTGCCGCCATCATCACGCGATCCGCAGCGGCATCCAGTTGTGCATCGGTGGCACCGTAACGGACCATGCGTGACGCAAGCGCAATGACACCGCTTTGGTTTCCGGTTGGTACTGATCTGGTTCGCAGGATATGGGATGCACGCTCATATCGTGCGGCGACGGACTCCGTATCCGCGATGGCATCCTTGGCGCGGTGCTGATCGTGTGTGAACTTGGCTGTGGTGGTTATCCGCTTTTCGCGCGCACCTTGGATGCCGTCCTGTTCGGCGCGGGATGCAGAGTCGAGTTGTTGGCGGATATGGCCGACAGATTTGACCAGCTTGCGGGCTGCGGTTGGTGCGGTGCGAACGGTCACGGTCATCTGTCGGTCCTGCGGTTAGGTTGCCGACAGCATGGACCCCACATATGGTGTCTGTCTAGATTTTGAGTCGTACATAAACGAAATTAAATCAATATGTTAGACTATAGGATTAAAGCTATACCTTAACAGGTATGGTTTCCAGGTAGATCACATCTTGGTTTGCCGGGTCCAGCGATTCCAACGCTTCAGAGCGGCCAGACAGTCGGTATCACCGCAGTAATAATTGCCCCGACCGAAATGATTTTAGAGCTAATTCCCGATTTTTTGACGGCTTCATCGTGGTTTTCTTCTACAATTTCAGTGGGTTGCGGTTCAGGATGTCTCACGTCACGTGACACATCCACAGGTAGATCACGCCACGCTGGTTTTGGTCCAGCGGTTCCATCTGCGAACGTCGATCAGGCACCGCTCCGAACAGCACGTTTCGCCCCGGTAATTCCATCGCTGGTCTTGCTTGAGAAAGCATCCACATCCGGCACACAACTTGCCAGCACGTTGTGTGATCACTTCACGTTCGCGGATCGGCATGACCTTGCCGGTTGCCGTGTAGCTGACACCGCGATTGTCCTGCTGGATTTCTTTCAGGCTGGCATTGCACCGGGCCGCATCGGCCATCATCAGTTCAAGCGGGGACATGGGCCAGCACAATCGTAATTGGTTGGGTATACCCACGTCGATGGCAGGTCTGGCATCTCGCCAAGGCGTAATCGACATCAAACGGTTCATTCATTGGGCCGGTGTATGTGACCAGTAATCTTAGGTGAGTTTCGCCGCAGGTTTCGCACCGGTTGTCCAGTGCGTGACTTAGTTCCGCTTTTGCCCGTCTGAATGCGTTGTATGTCATTCCCGCTGGTGCTGGGTTCATGGCTGGCGATCCCTCTTGCGTGCTTTGGTGGCCTCCGTCGCGCCATTTACATCAGCCGTCTGCGATCCAGCGGATCGTCGGTGTTGGTGGCCAGATCGCGGGCCGCTTCACGTTCCTGTTGGGCGCGGTTGGAACGGCTGGCGCGGTCACCACGGCTGGCACTGGTCAGACCAAGGCGGCGGGCGATGGAATTGATCGATCCGTTCACCGTGGACAGGGCGCGACCGGCTGGATTTTCGATAGGTGTGCGACCGGATTTTCCACCCATGAGAATGAACCCCTGATCGTCCAACAAATTCTGCAAATCCACGGCGATGGCTTGCAGACGGGACATGCGGGCCAGTTCGATCAGGTCGCTGTCGGGCCAATCGTCGTGCGCACGGTAATCCTGATTTTTGACGAATATGGCCCAACTGTCCTCAGCGCATTCCCCCGCTTCGGTCGGCCAATCGTGTACGGCGTTGGCGTTCTCAACTGCTTTGCGTTTCTGGTAGTCGCTGGCGGTGCTGTCGGACATGCGGTGTGATCCTGCGTCGGCGGGTGCGAGTCATCGCATTATAGCAAAGGTTCCCGTCACTGGAAGGTTTGATTTTGTCTAATATCCTCCGAACGGAAGATTCTAGACACTTTGGGTGTGAAAGTGCGGAATATCCTCCAATCGGAAGAAACTCCGCAAAATCCAGCGTAAATGGCACGTAATTGGATAGCTGTTGGTCACCGAATTTCGGTGACCAAAAAGGAAAAATTTTCACTTTTCCACCAACCTCATTTTTGCAGGGCCGTAGCGAAGAAAGCTCCCCGGCGCGGTGCTGGACCCCGTTCGCACGATCCAAACCCCCGGCCCCACCGTTTGACGATCACGGTGGCTGGTGGTCAGTGCGTCACGCGGTCGGAAATATTTTCCGACCATTCAGCGAAATTCGCTGATTGATCCACGAATTTCGTGGAACACATCACATATATCGTCACGCCTATAGGCAATCACGCAACGCATCGTGTCGCTGGTTGGTGGTCTGGTCGTTGGTTGCTTGGTCTGCTCTGTCCGCATCCTATAGCCACGGGACTACAGGTATTGGCTACGCTCATTTTTTATATTATTGCCCCTATATTCCCCTGAATAAAGAATAGTGACGCAAGTGATGAATAAAAGGGGGGTACTATACGCGTAAGGAAAATTGACAATTAACAACGTGTGATGTGTTCACCACGTACATACGAACGCACGTGGTGATTCCCATATAAAAGGAATGAGCGGCGAATTTACGATACTTTAGTCACTGATTTCCATCTCAAGCCAGCGAAACCACGTGATGTGCCGCTTTGACGGTTCGTTAACTGTACTTTGAGCGGTTTGTTGTTCAGTGTTTGCGAGAAACCCTTCTTTGTCCAAAGACCAGCGTCGTAGTTATCGGCCCACGGTTGGAAGAATGTGAACAACGTGTCGGTTGACAGAAAGTCGTTGGCGTCACCGGTTACGTCACAATGCGTCTCAATGAACTTGCCAACCGGGTCCATACGCACTTCACTTTCACCCATAAGTTTTACGTTATATGCAGATTGTGTGAACTTTTGGGCTGCGCGTAGACGTTGCCAGCCTTCCACAGCCCAACGCAGGATCACGTCACGTTCGGCCAGTAGCTTGTCCAGCAGTCCGTGATCTTCGCGCCCATAGAACGAATTGGGACACATGATGTAGACGAAGCGGCTGGCCAGTACTCCGTCACCGTCTCGGAACATCGGTATTGAGTTTGACAACAGCATCAAGCGCACCGTTGTCCGACCAGACCACCCAGTTCGACCTTTGCGTTCCACATCAATGTCATCTTCGCCGGTGATGGTCAGGATCATTTCCGTAATCGCGGCAAAGTCTGAATCCTTCGACAGTCGAACGTCAGGCACCACCATCAGGGATTTATCAATCGCGCCTTCCATAACGAAACGGCCACCCAACTGGTTCGACCGGATCGAATAGACCAACCCGCCAAGCATCGATTTGAACAGGCGCATCATGGTCCCTTTACCGCACCGGCGCTGACCGATGATGTTGAAACACTTCTGCATGTAGGTGGCACCGGACAGGACATATCCGAAGCCTTCCTGCATGACCGCGATCTGATCGTCCCAGACCAGCATGTCGCGCAAAAACCCTTCATAGGCCGATCCGTCCAGTACCGCATCGGGGTTCCACGGTGCGTCAATCCAAGTGGTATTAAAGAAATCCGGGGTGTGTCCGACCAACTTGCCGGTGTCCAGATCAAGGATGCCGTTGTGTACCCCCTGCCACGTACCGGGACGGGCTGTTGGCCATCCGGTTTCCTTGCGATCCGGGTACCGCGTCACGGCCTTGAACGCGGTCATGTGGTTGGCCAGAAACATCCGGGTCGCGGATACTTTCTTTGGCTCATATATAGTCGCACCGTCTTGCTTCTTTTCCTTGAGGTAGCAGACGACCTTGCCGAAAAAGTGAACCATCATGTCGGTGATCCACGCGTCCGATACGGGCGACCAGTGTGTCACCATCCAGCGGTACGTCTGATCGCGCCACGTGCGCAACGTGGGCATTCCCTCATAGGTGAAATACGCTGTCACGAACATCCTGATGTTCGTCTCGAAATCCCCCGGATCGATGGCGTGACGTTCTTCGATGGGCAGTGCCACCAGTTCATTGAACCATTCGTCAATATCGCGCGGATCGGCCACCACGGGTTCCACATGCACTTCGGGCATCCGCACCGGCCCCAAAGCGGCCACGTGTGCCGCCTCATCAATACCGCCCATCGACCAGAACCGTTTCAACGCCCGCACGCCACGTCTGCGCTTGGCTTCCTTCAAAACGTGGTCCCGTGGTGCATTGGACAGATGCATCACCACCGTGACGTATTCGTGGCTGGTAAATCCGTAACTGCGCAAGTACCTGGAAACCAACCCCAACGCCTTTGAACGGTCATCCTGCGGTTCTGTCATGGCCTCAGCAAATGTCGGGTTCTTGGCCTTCAGGTCTTCCACGCGGGCGATCAACAACGGATCAAGCGGCACTTCAACAAACTCGGCATCGTTCGCTTCGATCACTTCCCGTGCCGGTCGATCCAGTTCGGCAATGATGGTCGGGTCCAGCGGTGCGGGCGGGCTGGCGTCGATAACATCGTATCCTTCACCGAACGCGATAAAGCCACCATCACCACGGGTGTCCAGACCAGTGACCACGCCCTGTCGGCTGCGTAACCTCACATTGGGTGGCAACATGTAAATCCGATGGACGCCCCCGCTGATCGTCCTGTGTGTCCGCGTGCCGCCATTCAGACCACGTGCGGCCAACCATTCGCCCGCCTGACTGCCGGGTTTGTACCCGTCATCGTCTATCACGTAGATACCGTTACCGGTGGCAACACCATATCCATTGGCGCCATCCCACGGCATCAGATCAATGGCCGCGCGATCCGTACTGGCCGCGTTGACCCAATCTTTGATCAACGGCACCTTGTCCCACTTCTGACCGTTCCACGTGATGTTGCACGGGAACACGGGCAGACCTGTCGCAATGGCCTCATCTTTCCAGTTACGGTTTGGGGTGTTATTATTGGTCATATGCACTGACACTTTCATTGGCCCGGTCTGCACATGCGCGTGCAACCGGGTCTTTTCTTTTCAGGATGGACCGACCGGACTGTCAGTACGCAGCGGCCAAGCTGCCCCGGTCGGGTCTTGTGGCTTAACGGGCGAAGGACAAAAACATCTTCGCCCGAGTTGCAGCCGTGTAGAGCCACGACAATGCTTGTTCCTGCGGGGTCTGGATATAGAATGGCGATCCGTTTTCGGGTGCCTCACACGCCAGTTTCTTGGCCATCGCCAACAGGCTGGTCGACTCGTCCACAACGTAGACTTCCCGCCATTCCCCGCCCTGTGCGCTGTGAGCCGTTATGCAGAAGGCACTGCAAAGCGGCACGACCGGTGGGCCATCCACACGTACAAACGCTTCCGGCGGTGGTGATGCCACAGGCGCATGAGGTTTGGCGTAACGCAGTGACCACAGCACCGGATCGTCCACGCCTTCAATCTTGATTGTCCAATCGGGCAGGACTTCTTCTACCACGACGGGCTGGTTGTTGAAGATGCCAAGGTTCGGGATGTTATCCACGCAGATCAGCGGTTCCCCCGGTACCGGGTTTGTCGGCGGTAATCCCATCGCTGTACGCGCGGAAACATTGAAATTCGATACGGTGGCATTCCGCCAGCCAATTGCAATCGCCCGACCTTCCATGATGCGGGTGTGGATGTTCTCAGGCATTCCGATGAAAGGCAGGCTGGGCTGCACGTCGTACAGGTCCACAGCGGCCCGTATCCGGCGCATAACGTCCAGCAACGGCCCGTCCTGTCGGTAGTTCTTCGTCAACATCTTCGTCGGTTCAATGTCCACCCAGAACGGCTTCGCCTTCACCGGACCCAATTGGTAGGGGTCCAGATAAAATTCGATCTGACCGGGGTTTGCCAGTTTGACCAGTTTGCGAACTTGGAAGTCACCAATCATTGACGCTTCGTCCACGAACACCTTGTGAGTCATGCCCGCAATATCCAGCCACACACCGAACATAAACCCGACGATGTTTCCTTGTGTGTCGCGTTGCTGGCGCGGGTAATAGCTATACAGGCGATCTTTGATCGTGTTCGGGTTACCACCCTTGTTGTAATAAGGGTCGCGTTGCTGGCGCCTGTCGATTGCACGGCGAATGCTACCAGCGGGATCGCGTTCATCGTATTCGTCCGACTTTAGTTCGATCCATTCGATCAACTTCGAATGATAGGTTCCGATGCGATCCGCGCCACCCGGTATCCGGTCGCGCAGCACATTGGCCGCACGGTGGGTCGGCGTCACAATCAGAGCATCGGACCAACCGTCGAAGTTGTTCTTCAATTCGTGCGTCTTGCCGGTTCCGGCTTCACCCATCACCGTCGTAACGAAATTTTGATCCAGAAATTCCTGCCGCTCTTTCGAGTACGCGACCCTTGCCTCTGGCACCATCAGGTTGGGGTAGTGGATCACGCCGCATCACCCAGATTGGCTGACGGCAGAGCGTCTTTGGCGGCGTACAATTCATCCCAATCCCATCCTCGGGTGTTCTTTAGGATGATCTTTGGTTGCGGGATCACACCGGCTTTAATTGCACGATAGAATGCGGTCGGGCCGATGCCGAAAAACTGCTGCGCTTCCTTAGCGCGGGCAAGTCCTTGCTTGCGTTCCATAACTGGTTCCTTCTGGTAACTTCTGACCATATTGGAACCACATTGAACGCACCATAGCAACGCTAGGAATTGTTATATAACAATAGGTTAGGGTATAGTTTTAAAGCTATATGACGTTTAACTTAGATGTCAGATACTTGGTCCAATCGCACATCATCGGCACGCGCTGTTGCAGGTAATCCCCGCGACGGTAGGCACGTTCAACGTCCGTGCCGATCTGGTGCGCCAATTGATCTTCGATGGCCCGGTGCGGGTATCCTGATTCGTGCGCCCAATCGCTAAAACTGCTGCGAATACCGTGCGGGGTATAGGCACTCATACCGGCCCGACGCAGGGCCGCTGCCATCGTTGCATCGCTCATGGGCCGGTTGCTCTGTCCCGGCACCACAAGGCTGGTTCCAGACCATCGGGGCAGATCGTCCAACACTTGCCTCAACAGTGGCACCACGGGCGTCCTGTGCGGGCGTCGGGCCTTCATTCGAGACGCAGGTATCGTCACCACATCACCATCGACGTCACCCCACTCAAGCCGCCTGACCTCGCCGGATCGCAGGGCGGTCAGGAAGACCAGCACCAGACCCATAGCACCGGCGCCGGTGTCCCGCTTGTGCCACACGGTCGCAAAGGCGTCGGGCAGGTCGGCAACAGGTATAGCCGGGTGATGCCGTACTGTGCGGGCCTGTCGGCCCAACACCAGTTCGAGATTGTCCCGCAGTGCAGCCGGGTTGGGACCATCGCGTTCGCCAAGAGCAATACTGGCCGACAGTATCCGTTCGATCCGTTGGCGCACACGGCTGGCTGTCTCAGGCTTGCTTTGCCAGATCGGTGCGAGACAGGCCACCACATCCGCTGTGCGTATCGCGGCAACGGGCATGTCCATCAAAGACCCTGCATAGGTGTGCAGGGTGCTTGGCCATTGTCGGGCGTGTTTCGTGTTTGACCACTCAGCGCTGCGCAGCGTCAGGTATCGGTCCATTGCGGCTGCAAAGGTTGGGCTGGTGGTTGGGTTGGTTGCAACTTGCAATAAACCCCCGTCACGCACCGCAGCGGCCTTGGCACGGGCGTCGGCCAGACCAACGGCAGGGTATCCACCCAGACCCCGTTCGCGCCTCTTTCCGTCCACCGTGTGACGCAAAACCCACTTGCGCGACCCCGAGTCGGATACGACCAGCCACAGACCACCACCGTCGCTGTGCTTGCCCGGTTTGGCGTGTTGAACCTGTCGTGCGGTTAGTTTGTGTAATGCTGTTTGGCGCATGGTCCACCCGTAGTCCACCTGAACGTCTGGGTTACACTGGTATCTGTTGGGTAGCTATGTTGTCAAAGCACCATAAAAATAAGGCACTTGCGGCACCCGTGGTCACGTATGGGTGCGGTATGTGGCGGAGAGACAGGGATTCGAACCCTGGGTGGGCTTGCACCCACAACGGTTTTCGAGACCGCCCCGTTCGACCACTCCGGCACCTCTCCGCGGGGGTCTGTGAGGGGGGGATTTAGTGAGGAACGCGCGGGGGTGCAAGCAGAAAATTCCTGAAAATGACAAAGGCGGGATTTTCCGTTGCCTGACGCGGTATTTCCCCTAGGCTCATAGGTATGACATATCCTTTACGCCAAACTATCCTGCCGCTATTCGCCGCCGTTCTGTTCGTGATTTCCGGGTCGCAGCAAGCATTTGCTGCCGGACGGGATCGGATCGAAGCCTTTTTGACAACAACCGGGTTCGACGTTGCACTTGAAAGCATCGCTCTGGCCTCGGCCTCAGCCCCGCAAATGTTGGGGATCGATCCTGATGGGTTTGGGTCCGACTGGACACGCCTGACCGAAGAAGTCTTTGATACCAAGGAAATGCGCGAAACAGCCGTGTCTATTCTGGAACAGACGCTGAGCGATGAGGCGCTGACCCATGCGGTCGAGTTTTATGCATCCGATCTTGGGCAACGGCTGGTCGAGTCCGAGAATGCATCGCACATGGTTGAAGATGACGATGCCAAGCAACTTGAAGGGCAGAAAATCGTCTCGGACCTGATCAAGGGTGGATCGAAACGGGTCGAAAATCTGAAACGCATGAACAATGCAATTGATTCCAGCGGGACGGCATTGCGTGCGCTGCAGGAAATTCAGGTGCGCTTTTTGCTCGCTGCCAGCGCCTCGGGGGTGATCGACTTGCAACTGGGCGCGGATGAGCTGCGTCAGATGATGAAGCGCAATGAGACCGGCATGCGTCAGGCTTTGCAGCTGTCCGCACTTGCCGGGGCAGCCTATACCTATCAGGACTTCTCGGATTCTGAGGTCGTCGCCTATGCTGAGGCTTTGGAGCAGCCTTTGATGCAAGAAGTCTATGAGCTGCTGAATGCCATTCAATACGAAATCATGGCCATGAAGTTTGAAGATCTGGCCGCGCGGATGGCGGAACTACATCCAGCCCAGGATATCTGATGCGCCTGATCGCTGCTTGTTTCGCCGTGTTTCTGTCAGCCATGCCACTGGCAGCGTCCGAGCGGGTTGAACGCCTCATGCTGGCACTTCAATTGGAGCAGGTCGTCGATATCCTGCGCGACGAAGGTTTGGCACAGGCGAAAGACCTGAACGACACATTTCTGGGTGGTGACGGCGGGCCGTTTTTTGATGATCAGGTGGACGAAATTTATGATCCACAGTGGATGCAGGAACAGATTTCTGGGACCTTCGAGACCAGCCTGACAGCCAGCCAGGTGGATCGCGCCATCCTGTTCTTTGAAAGTGATGTCGGGCAAACCGTTATCACTCTGGAAAACTCGGCCAGAAGGGCCTTCGCGGATGAAACCATCAAGGACATGGCACGCGAAAACTATCTGAACGGGGCAGGCGGCACCCAGCTTTACCGGCTGGTCGGCGAGTATATCGAAGTCAACGACCTTATCGAAAAGAACGTACAAAGCTCGCTTAGTTCGGATTATAACTTTTTTCGCGGCCTCAGCGCGGATGCCGGAACCAGCTCGGAAGATATTCTGGCGCAGCTTTTGTCGGACAAGGACAGGCTTACCGAGGAAAACCGCATCTGGTTGTATTCCTTCCTTCTGGTGGCCTATCAACCGCTCGATGAGGCTCAGATGCGGGAGAACATTGCTTTTTCCCGAACTGAGACCGGGCGCGCCGTTAACGAGGCCTTTTTCGATGGTTTCGATAAGATGTATGACCAGATCTATTTTCAACTGGGGCAGGCGGTCTCACGGGCGCTTGGCGCATCGGATCTTTGATCCTGTATTTGATGTTGACTTTGCCGATCAATCTATGGATAAGCGCGCATCCCGGCCGGTTTTCCGCGCCGGGTGTCGTTATTATTGACCCTAGGACCTTGTCCCACGGGTCGTCACACAGCCCGAAAAGGGCGCGCTGTTCGAGGTGGCGAAAGCCAAAAACGCCCGGTCGGGGACCATAGAACGCGATTGGACAAAGGAAAGACGCATGTTTGCGGTCCTCAAGACTGGCGGCAAGCAGTACAAAGTTCAAGCGGGCGATATCCTCCGCGTTGAAAAATTGGCTGCCGACGCAGGTGAAACAGTTCAATTCAACGATGTTCTGATGCTGGGCGGCGACGCTCCGGTTGTCGGTGCACCGTTCGTCGCAGGCGCAGGCGTTCAGGCCGAAGTGATCGAACAGATCAAAGGTGACAAGGTCATCAACTTCGTAAAACGCCGTCGTAAGCACAGCTCGAAGCGTACCGTTGGCCACCGTCAGAAGCTGACTCTGGTCAAGATCACCGACATTTTGGCGTCAGGCGCCGACAAGTCGGGCATCAAAGCTGCAACCGGTTCGGCGCCGGCTGGCGAAGCTGCCCCCGTGGCAAAAAAGCCTGCCAAGAAAGCTGAAGCCAAAGCAAAGGCACCTGCCGCAGCTGCTGCCGCTGACGATCTGACCCAGTTGACTGGTGTCGGCCCCGCCGCTGCCAAGAAGCTGGCCGAAGCCGGTATCGAGAGCTTTGCCGCTCTGGCCGCCTTGTCGGACGATCAGATTGCTGCTATCGAAACGGTCAAAGTGAAACCCGAATGGGTTGAGCAGGCCAAAGATCTGGCTAAAGGCTAAGGAGAGACAGAATGGCACACAAAAAAGCTGGCGGTTCCTCCCGTAACGGTCGCGACTCAGCTGGTCGCCGCCTTGGCGTGAAACTGTATGGTGGCCAGGCCGCCATTTCAGGCAACATCATCGTGCGTCAGCGCGGCACCAAGTTCTGGCCGGGCGAAGGCGTAGGCATGGGCAAAGATCACACCATCTTTGCAACCGTGGATGGCGCCGTGAAGTTCCACAAGGGACTGAAAAACCGCACCTTTATTTCGGTCCTGCCAGTGGCGGAGGCCGCAGAGTAAGCCGAAACCCAGAAGGTTTAAGAAAATTTCATGGGGGACCGGCAGAAAGTGCCGGTCCCCTTTCTCGTTTTCAGGAGCGGTCCCATGACCGAAGTGATAAAAACAGAGCGTCTTGTCTTGCGTCGGTTTCGGCGTGAGGACTCGTCGCGTCTTGTCACTCTTCTGAACGATCTGGACGTGGTGCGCTGGTTGACGGTTGTACCGCACCCCTATGAGAACGCGCATTCGACCGAATTTGTTGACGAAATGGCTTCCGAGCATGATGCCTTTGCCATTACTCGGGAAGGGAACCTTATCGGCTGTATCTCGACCGGATCCCAGCTGGGGTATTGGGTTGCCAAAGCGTCCTGGGGGCAAGGTTATGTGACCGAAGCTTCCCGCGCGATGATTTCGAGGTTCTTTGCGGCTGATCAGCAGAAACTGACCTCGGGTTATCATGTCGGCAACGAACGGTCCAAGGCGGTCTTGTCAAAACTTGGGTTCAAACCAAATGGCCAGCATCGTGCGACGGCGCGGTCGACCAACGAAGATGTGATAATTCAGGACGTTTTGCTGCGTCGTGTGGACTGGGAGGCGTTGCAATGACCGTTGCAACAACTAGTTTCCTGATCTTCGCAGCCTCTCAGGTCGGAACGCCCGGACCCGCCAATATGGTTCTGCTGGGCACAGGTGCACGCTATGGGTTTCGGGCGGCTCTGCCGTTTGTGGCCGGAGTGATCCTGGGCAAACAGCTGATCATCTGGCCCGTTGGTTTTGGTCTGCTGCAGCTCGCGGATCAGGCACCGATTGTCTTTTCGGTCCTGAAATACGCCTCGGCGGCGTATATCTGCTGGCTGGCCTGGAAGATCGCGAACCTGCGTCTTTCGCGCAGTGAAACCACTGGAGACGTGCCCGGTTTTTGGGCGGGGCTGATCGTTCATCCCCTTAACCCAAAGGCATGGGCCATGATCATAGCCGGTTTTACCGGGTTCGTTGCGGTTGGCACGCCCAGCTTTAACGCGACGTTCACGATCGCTCTCTGTTTATTGCTTTGCCAGGCGGTTTTACACCCGATCTGGACATTTGCCGGAGATAGAATTGCCCACGTGGTTGAAGGTCGGCCCGTGGAAAAATATCTGATGTGGACGTTAGCGAGTCTCACTGTTGCGTCCGTATTTTTTGTGTTGTTCGGAGGAGGAACGCACTCATGAAACTTGAGACAATAATAAACCAGCCGGTCCTCGAAACCGAGCGGTTCGATCTGCGCCCATTGCGCCGGTCGGATATGGGTCTCATCGAGCATTATGCAGGCGATGAGCGCGTGGCACGTATGACCACGTCGATCCCGCATCCGCTGCCACCGGGGTCGGTCGAGGCGTTTGTGACGCGTTCAATGGCTGAAGACCGGGATGAGGACGTCTGGGCGATGGACGCCACCAAAGATGGTGGGCCGGAACTGATTGGTCTGATTTCGCTTACACGGCTGGATCGCAATCAGTCCGAAGTTGGCTATTGGGTGGCGCCTGTTTACTGGAATACAGGCGTAGCCTCATTGGCCGTCGAGATGTTGGTGAAAGCTAACCCGCTTGAAAACTCGAATTTGTTTGCCAGCGTGTTTCAGGACAATCCTGCCTCGGCCCGGGTTCTGACCCATTGTGGGTTCCAGTATCTGGGTGATGCCGAAAGTTACTCGGTGGCGCGCGATGCGAATGTGCCCACCTGGACATATAGTAAAAAACTCTGACTTGTGGCCGATGGGGCCCTTGCAGTAGGGGACAGTTATGAAATTTCTCGATCTTGCAAAGGTCTACATCCGGTCCGGGGCCGGCGGTGGCGGGTGCGTCAGCTTTCGGCGTGAAAAATACATTGAATACGGCGGTCCCGATGGCGGGGACGGCGGTAAGGGCGGGTCTGTTTGGGCCGAGGTTGTGGACGGGCTGAACACCCTGATCGACTTCCGCTATCAGCAGCATTTCTTTGCCAAGAACGGTCAACCCGGTCGTGGACAGCAGCGCACGGGCAAGGATGGTGACGAAATCATCCTGCGCGTGCCTGTCGGAACTGAGATTCTGGACGAGGACGAAGAGACCGTCATCTGCGACCTGACAGAGGTTGGGCAGCGTGTTCTGCTGGCCAAGGGCGGCAATGGTGGCTTTGGCAACCTGCACTTCAAATCGGCAACCAATCAGGCTCCGCGCCGGGCTAACCCCGGTCAGGCAGGGATCGACCGCACGATCTGGCTGCGGCTGAAGCTGATTGCGGATGTGGGTCTGCTTGGCATGCCTAATGCTGGTAAGTCGACTTTTCTGGCGGCCACATCGAACGCGCGACCCAAGATTGCTGACTATCCGTTCACGACCCTGCATCCTAATCTTGGTGTTGTCGGTGTCGACAATGTGGAATTTGTCGTCGCGGATATTCCCGGCCTGATCGAAGGCGCCCATGAGGGGCGCGGGATTGGAGATCGGTTCCTTGGTCACGTGGAACGTTGTGCCGTTCTGCTGCATCTGGTCGATGGCACCTCGGAAACCGTCGCCGAGGATTACCGCACCATCATTCATGAGCTTGAAGCTTACGGCGGTGAACTGGCTGAAAAGCCCAGGATCACAGTTCTGAACAAGGTCGATGCGCTGGACGAAGAGGAGCAGGCGCTGCAACGGGCCGAGCTGGAAGAGGCTGTTGGTGGCCCTGTGATGACCATGTCTGGCGTCGCGCATCTGGGCGTGACCGAAGTGTTGCGCGCCTTGCGTGCCCAGATCGACGAAAACCGCCTGCGACAAAAACCCGTTGAGGAGACCAAGTCTTGGCAACCCTGACCGCAGCACGCCGATTGGTAGTCAAAATCGGCTCTGCCTTGCTGGTGGACCGTGATACCGGGTTGCTGAGGTCGGATTGGTTGCACTCGCTGGCCCAAGACGTGGCCTGGCTCAAAAGGCAGGGAACTGACGTCATTTTGGTCTCATCCGGCTCGATTGCGTTGGGGCGCGGTGTTTTGGGCCTGCCCATGGCGGATTTGCCGTTGGAACAATCTCAGGCCGCCGCTGCTGTTGGCCAAATTCGCCTGGCGCGGGCCTATGAAGAGGCTTTGACGCCGCACAGAATCACAACTGCGCAGGTTTTGGTGACGCTGGAAGACAGCGAAGACCGGCGGCGGTATCTGAATTCGCGCGCGACGCTGGAAACTTTGCTGAGTTTGGGCGTGGTTCCGATCGTCAACGAAAACGATACGGTGGCTACAGATGAGATCCGCTACGGCGACAATGACCGGTTGGCGGCACAGATCGCGGTGACGGTTGGGGCCGATCAATTGATCCTGTTATCGGATGTCGACGGTTTCTACACCGGGAACCCGAGTAAAGACGGAAACGCCAAGCGTTTCGATGTTGTTGAGACCATCACGCCCGAGATCGAGGAAATGGCAGGCGATGCCGGTTCCGGCCTGTCCAAAGGCGGAATGAAGACCAAGCTGCTGGCCGCCAAGATGGCAACTGCTGCCGGTTGTGATATGGCGATCACCGAAGGTTCGACTTTGAACCCACTGAAATCGCTTGAAGATGGCGCGAATTGCACTTGGTTCACTGCGACGCTGGACCCACATGCCGCGCGCAAGCGCTGGATTTCGGCCATGAAACCGCGGGGTGAAATCATAGTGGACGCAGGCGCGGCCAAAGCGTTGGGTAATGGCAAAAGCCTGCTGCCTGCTGGTATCGTTGAAGTAACCGGCGATTTCGGACGCGGTGATCCGGTTGCGATCATGGACCACCAATCGAGGCGTTTGGCGCAGGGCCTCAGCCGGTATACCGCGCAAGAGGCGGATGCGATCAAGGGTCGGAAGTCCTCAGAGATCGAAGCCACACTGGGCTATCCAGGCCGGGCCGTCCTGATCCATCGAGATGATTTGGCGCTGTAATGGCGCGATGATAGAACCAAATGACCGACCGAAAGGCACCTGAGATGAAGGATTTCGACAACATTCCCGCCCTTATGGCCGATCTTGGTAAACGCGCTAAAGCAGCCTCGGCCGATCTGGCCTATGCAAGCGCCGAGCGGAAACATGCCGCCCTGATTGCCGCGGCTGACGCTGTTTGGGCCAACCGCGCGGATATCATTGAGGCCAACAAGAAAGACCTAGAGTTTGGGCGTGAAAAGGGCCTGAGCCCGGCGTTGATGGACCGGCTGATGCTGGACGAAGCGCGGATTCAGGGCATGGTCGACGGGCTGTGCACGGTCGCGGATCAGGCAGACCCCGTGGGCGAGGTTCTGACCGAATGGGACATGGCCTCGGGCCTGAACATCCAGCGTGTTCGCACGCCTCTGGGCGTTATCGGAGTGATTTACGAAAGCCGTCCGAATGTGACGGCGGATGCAGGCGCATTGTGCCTGAAGTCGGGCAATGCAGTGATCCTGCGCGGTGGCTCTGAAAGTTTCCATTCCTCAACCGCCATTCACGCCTGTCTGGTCCAAGGGCTAAAGGCTGCAAACCTGCCAGAAGACGCCATTCAACTTGTGCCCACGCGAGACCGCGCCGCTGTGCAAGAGCTGCTGACCATGACCGATTGTGTGGACGTCATCGTTCCGCGCGGGGGAAAAGGTCTGGTTGGGTTGGTTCAGAGCGAGGCACGCGTGCCGGTCTTTGCGCACTTAGAAGGTATCGTGCACATCTATATCGACAAGGCTGCAGACCCCCAGAAAACGCTGGACGTCGTGCTGAACGCCAAAACCCGGCGTACCGGAATCTGTGGTGCGGCCGAATGTCTGCTGATCCATCAGGATGTGGCTGAAACACTCGGCCGGGATATCATATCCGCCTTGCTTGCGGCGGGCGTCGAAATCCATGCCGAAGGCGCGTTAGCCATGGACGGCACCATTGCGGCCACGGGCGACGACTGGGGCAAGGAATTCCTCGACAGCATCATCGCAGCCAAGCCGGTGGCTGATATTGATCAGGCAATCGCGCATATCCGCCAGTTCGGTTCGAACCACACCGATTGCATCATGACCGAGGATGCCGATGTCGCCGCCCGGTTCTTTGAGCGGCTCGACAGTGCGATTCTGATGCACAATGCCTCAACCCAGTTTGCCGATGGTGGCGAGTTCGGAATGGGGGCCGAGATCGGTATTGCAACTGGCAAAATGCATGCGCGCGGCCCAGTCGGGGCCGCTCAGCTGACGAGCTTCAAATACCTTGTCCGCGGCAACGGAACCGTACGGTCCTAAAACCGGATAGCGACGCGGGTTGAGGTGGTTTCCGCCACAACCCGCCGACCCATCGAGGCAGCGGTCTGGGGCAGCAGTGCAAACTGCACCTGTGCTGGCGTCACCTTGTTCGCAAATTGGCCTTTGGGTAGGTTCTTCCAAAGATCAGCCTCTATATTCAGCTTGTCCGCCACACCGGTCACCGTCCAACTGCCACCGTTATTTGCCACGGTGACGTCGCCCCCCATCGGCATGGCGCTTTCGCAACACATAAGGGCCAGAAAGGCGAGCTTGACCTGATTGCGGGGCATGGCATCGGTCACGTGCCAGTTGACACGCACGCGACCAACGCTTTCGACGTCTTTCAACAACTCAGTGACCTCGGCCCGGCCCAACGGTTGATCGCTGGCCGACCCAAAAGCGACGCGAAAGAACCTGATCTTTGCTCCGGCACTTCCGACGCTGCCCGAGATCAGCTCCATCTCGGGGCCCTGCATGGTTCCGACCATCTCAAGCAGTTCCAGCCCGTTGTTTATTGCGCCAATGGGGCTGATCAGATCGTGACAAATTCGAGACCCGATCAGTTCGGCCAGATTGACGTTGGTGTCGCCCATGCGTACCTCTCCTGTTGTATCTGCCGCCGGACCGGAGCCCGATCATGACAGACCTCAATGCCATACTTGCACCGGGCATGTATGTCCGCCACCCCGATTTCCCCGATTGGGGCGTCGGACAAGTTCAGTCCAACATCGGCGGCAAAGTCACCGTGAATTTCCGCGATCAGGGAAAAGTGGTGATTGACGGAACCCGCATCGCCCTGACGCCCGTCTTTGATCCGTGAAACTGGTTTAAGAATGGTTAACGATGGGCCGCCGCCGCGCCGGTTGCCATTTGACCGAAAACTGCGGTATCAGCGCGCAAACAAAAGCGGAATAACTGATGCCGGATGCAGGCCCTTCTTTCACCGTAAAACTCGCCGAATCCGAGGCCGAACTGCGCGCAGCCCAAAGGCTACGATATGACGTATTCGTCCGCGAATTGGGCGGCGGCGGCAAGATGGTGGACCACGAGGCAGGGTTAGAGCAGGATCAGTTCGATCCTTATTTTGATCACATGCTGGCCTATGATGACGCCACTGGCGAGGTTGTGGGCGTTTACAGGCTGTTACCGGGTGAACGAGCCATCGAATTGGGGCAGTTCTATTCCGAGGATGAATACGACCTGACTGTTTTGAAACAGAGCGGCCGCAAATTGTTGGAGCTTGGACGTTCCTGCCTTCACCCGGACTATCGGGGCGGAACGGCGATGTACCATCTTTGGAATGGTCTAGCGGGATATGTGGCTGAGCGCGAGATTGAGGTGCTGTTCGGGGTCGCCAGCTTCCACGGCATCAATGTACAGGAATTGGCCCAGCCTTTGTCGATGTTGCACCACAATCATCTGGCCCCGCCGGACCTGCGGGTCAGGGCGCAACCCGATGTGTTTCAAAGCATGGACCTTGTCGCGCCGGATGCGCTGGATCGCCGTGGGGCGATGGTACAGGTTCCCGCGCTGATCAAGGCGTACCTGCGGTTGGGTGGCTTTGTGGGCGAGGGGGCGTTTATCGACCACGCGTTCAACACAACAGATGTTTGCCTGATCCTCGACACGGCGCGCATGAACGAGCGTCAGCGGCGTATTTACAGCGGAGCCTAATCCAGTGAACGATCCGCTTTGGGACAGTGACGACGCGCCAGACCCGATTGAATTGGGCGTATTTGGCTGGGCATTGGTAATCTTGCGCGGCCTTCCCTTGGCATTGCTGGTTTTTGGCGGGCTGCTCGTTTTGTTGACCGTTCGCCTGTTCGAGCGCCCGCTGTTCGGTTTACGGCGTCCGATCACACCGTTCATTGCGCAGTTTGTCTGCCGCAATGCGCTCCGGCTTCTTGGCATCGGCTTTCGCAGTTCCGGTGAATTGATGCGCGAACGCGGCGCTGTGGTCGCGAACCACACTTCTTGGCTCGACATCTTTGCGCTGAACGCCCGTAAGCGGGTGTACTTCGTGTCCAAGGCCGAGGTGGCCAAATGGCCGGGTATCGGCTGGCTAGCCCGCGCCACGGGCACGGTGTTTATCGAACGAGATCGCAAGAAAGCCCGCGAACAGACCCTGATCTTTGAAGAGCGCTTGAAAGTCGGGCATAAGTTGTTGTTTTTTCCCGAGGGCACCTCGACCGACGGCCTTCGTGTTTTGCCCTTTAAAACAACGCTTTTCGCCGCGTTCTTCTCGGATGAATTGCGGGACTTTATGTATGTTCAGCCTGTTTCCGTAGTCTTTCACGCGCCAAAAGGGCAGCCTGGCAGGTTCTATGGCTGGTGGGGCGATATGGATTTTGCCCCGCATCTTCTCAAGACCTTGGGCGCGCGTCGGCAGGGGACGGTGGAATTGATTTACCACGTTCCAGCCAAAGTCAGCGATTTTGCCGACCGCAAGGCGTTGGCGGCACATTGCGAAGAGGCAGTGCGTCACGCGCATGCAATTGCGCGGCTTGAAAAATAAGGCCATTTGGCACTTGCACAGGACGAAATCCTACCGTATACGCGCGCCATTAAAACCCGCAGGCGGGGTTTGGGCTATTTGAGGGAGACATCCTTATCTGGCCCGCCGGTTGGAGCATCCGCTTCTTTCACCCCCGCCCAGGCGTAAACCGGAAAAGGAAAATAGCATGGCTCTTCCCGAGTTCACCATGCGTCAGCTGCTGGAAGCTGGCGTTCACTTTGGTCACCAGACACAGCGTTGGAATCCCCGCATGGGCCCGTTCATCTACGGCTCGCGCAATGGCATCCACATCATGGACCTGACCCAGACTGTTCCAATGCTGGACCAGGCTTTGCAGGCTGTTCGTGACACCGTCGCAAAAGGTGGCCGCGTTCTGTTCGTCGGTACCAAGCGTCAGGCAGCTCAGCCGATCGCAGAAGCCGCTGAAAAGTCGGCTCAGTACTACATGAACCACCGCTGGCTGGGCGGCACGCTGACCAACTGGAAAACCGTTTCCCAGTCGATCAACCGTCTGAACCAGATTGACGAAGCCATGGAATCAGGCGCCGAAGGCCTGACCAAGAAAGAGCGTCTGGGCATGGAACGTGACCAGGGCAAACTGCAGGCATCGCTGGGCGGTATCCGCGAAATGGGCGGCGTTCCTGATCTGCTGTTCGTCATCGACGTCAAAAAAGAAGCACTGGCCATCGCCGAAGCCAACAAGCTGGGTATCCCGGTTGTGGCAATTGTCGACACCAACTGCTCGCCCGATGGTGTTGATTACATCATCCCCGGCAACGACGACGCAGCGCGCGCGATCTCTCTGTATTGCGATCTGGTTGCTCGTGCCGCTCTGGACGGTATGACCGCTCAGATGGGTGCTGCAGGCGTTGACCTGGGCGCATTCGAAGAAGCACCGGTTGAAGAAGTCGTTGCGGAAGAAGCACCCGTTGCAGAAGAAGCCACGCCGGAAGCCAAAGCCGAAGCGTAAGCTGCCCGTCACGTAAATGACATATGGGGCAGGGTAGACCTGCCCCAATTCCGTTTGAATTGAGGAGAGCCAAAAGATGGCAATCACAGCAGCAATGGTTAAAGAACTGCGCGACTCGACCGGCGCAGGCATGATGGACGCAAAAAAAGCGCTGACCGAAACCGGTGGAAACATGGACGAAGCCGTTGATTGGCTGCGCACCAAAGGTCTGGCCAAAGCGGCCAAGAAATCCGGCCGTACTGCAGCAGAAGGTCTGGTTGCAGTTCACGTCAACGGTGGCAACGGTGTTGCTGTCGAAGTGAATTCGGAAACCGACTTCGTCGCAAAGAACGCCGAATTCCAGGAAATGGTTGGCAAGATCGCTTACGCGGCAGAAGGCGTCGACAATGTCGAAGCTCTGTTGGCCGCTGATCTGGGCGGCAAGAACGTTGCTGACACCCTGACCGACAAGATCGCCACCATTGGTGAGAACATGTCGGTTCGCCGCATGGCGAAACTGTCAGGCGACACTGTTGTGTCCTACGTTCACAACGCAGCCACCAACGGCATGGGCAAAATCGGTGTACTGGTTGCTCTGTCCGGTGGTGACGAAGTGATCGGCAAGCAGATTGCGATGCACATTGCAGCTGTGAACCCGGCGGCCCTGTCCGAAGCGGACATGGACCCGGCTGTTGTCGAAAAAGAAAAGCAGGTTCAGATGGACATCGCCCGCGAATCCGGCAAGCCGGAGCAAGTGATCGAAAAAATGATCGTTGGCCGTATGAAGAAATTCGTAGCGGAATCAACTTTGCTGAACCAGTCGTTCGTTGTGAACCCTGACCTGACCGTCGAAGCCGCTGCCAAAGAAGCAGGCGCAACCATCACTGGTTTCGTCCGTCTGGAAGTTGGCGAAGGCATCGTGGTCGAAAAAGAAGACTTCGCAGCTGAAGTTGCCAAAGCCGTACAGGGCTAATTCTGGAAGAGGCCCTGAAAGGGGCCTCAAACTGAACAGAATAAAACCGGCTACTTTCCTGTAGTCGGTTTTTTTGCGCCTTCCGGCGTTAGGAACAACAGATCATACACTACTATCGGAAGGATTGAGGGGCCCCGCAGATGGGGATGGTCGAGGCCCCCCAAAATTCCGACTAAGAGACGCGGACAAATAGACGCCTTTATGTCAGAGCGACCGGAGAGCTTTGGTATTGCAAAGATCCGATCAAAACGTTCCCAGGCTAAAGCCACCACTCACGGAACAATATCACTTTGCAACTGGGGCTCAGATTCGGGAAGTCATGATTTCCTTACCCTACGTAAATTGACGCAATTTAGCGTCAAAAAAAACACATCATGCTTCCATGATGAACATCTGATTTTGCAGGGATGCTTTGAGCACGGCTTGCGCAGTTGTTTCCACTGAAAGGGACTCCCGGGCCAGCCTCAAATGCTTTTCAACGGTCGCCGATGTCAGGCCCATCAAAAGCGCTATGTCTTGCGTCGTCTTCCCATCTCCAACCCATTCCAGCGCCTCGCGCTGCCGCTTCGTCAGAGCGCGATTGGGGGTGTTGTAGGGCAGGGTAAGTATCTTCAGATGCGCGACATTGTTCATCAACAAGATGTCATCGCCATGTTCAGCCCAGATTGCGTCAACCTCATCCTGGCTAGTGGCACCACCAGCCGAAAGAGAGATCGCCCCCTTGGACCGCATCGAAACCGAGGTGAAACTGATAGTGTATCCCGCCACAACGCCTTTTGACCGGTTGAACTCGTATACCTGGCGTTCCTGGGCGGTCATCGTGCCGTCGGAATTCATATCCTGAATCATTCTCCAACTGGCCGCGCCTTCATTGTGCAGCGCCCATTTCAGCATGGGTGCATGAAAGTACAGCCCATCGCGCACGAAACCATCGATGTACTCTTTGCCGTGGTTTGTAAGGATGGTGAAGTCTTCGGGGTCTCCCAAAGACGTTTCGGTCCTGTAGCGCGTATAGCCGTATAGCAGACGGTCGAAACCGAAAATTGCCATCTGGCGGCAATGAGCGTCCCAAAGCTCTTCCAGAGTTTTGACGTAGCTGAGGAAATTCAGATACTCACCCAGCTTCATACGGGCCCCTCATTTTGCAAATGCGCCGACAGCGCATCCAACGCCATCACATAGCTCTGAAGCCCAAAGCCGCAGATCTGTCCCAGCGCAACCGGCGCCACATAGGATTTGTGCCTGAAGGGTTCGCGGGCGTGTATGTTCGAAAGGTGAACCTCAACAACTGGCAGCTCTACAGAAGCGATCGCATCCATCAAAGCGACCGAGGTGTGGGTATACGCCCCGGCGTTCAGAATGATCCCATCCTGATTGCCCTTGGCCGCGTGGATCGCGTCGA
The DNA here is from genome assembly GCF_059610905.1 of Ruegeria sp. CDSC002. Taxonomy (NCBI): domain Bacteria; kingdom Pseudomonadati; phylum Pseudomonadota; class Alphaproteobacteria; order Rhodobacterales; family Roseobacteraceae; genus Ruegeria; species Ruegeria sp. CDSC002. The sequence continues at coordinate 169,541 of NZ_JBXWOM010000001.1, read as the reverse complement.
TCAGCACACCTTCGTGATTGGATTGCAGGTGTGATACGTCCAACCCGATCGACGCGCCGTGACTTACACAGGTTTCTTCGACCATTTTCAGCGTTGTACGGCCATAAACCTCGGGTTGTCGTGTGCCCAGCAAGTTCAGGTTCGGACCGTTCAAAATCAGAACTTTATGCATTCATTCTCCGTCCCTTTACTGGTTGATAAACGTGATTAGGCATGGATGTCCACCAACCTGCGCACTCATCAGGCGAGTGTCGCGCATCTAACACCATCTGATCTTGAACCAAGTGTCGAAAACCAGTCAGGATTCTGGCATCGTTACCACAACTTTTCCAAGAACGGTGCGGTCGTTCAATAATGTCAGTGCCTCGCTTGCATCCGCTAAAGGAAACCGCCGACTGATTTGCGGCTTTATCTGTGAATTGGTGTATAAGTCGAACAACTCGCTGACATTTTCGGCATGGCCTTTGGGATCACGATAGACCGAAGCCCCCCAGAACACGCCAACGATCTGGCAGCCCTTCAACAATGGTAGATTGAGTGGGACTTTGGGAATACCGGCCGGAAACCCGACAACAAGGAACCGGCCATTCCACGCCATGCTGCGCAGCGCTGGTTCGGCATAATCCCCACCAACGGCATCATAGACGACATCCACGCCATTTGCGCCCGCTATGGCCTTGATTTCACCAGAGAATGCCTTTTGGGCATCACGATCCATCTGGCGGGAATATACTATTGTGTCGTCCGCGCCGATTTGACGGCAAAAATCCGCCTTTTCCTGAGAAGATACGGCCGCTATGACACGTGCGCCCATCGCCTTGCCCAGCTCAATGGCCGCGCTACCGACACCACCTGCGGCACCCAGCACCAAAAGCGTTTCACCAGGCTGCAATGCGGCACGGTCTTTCAGCGCGTGATAGGACGTGCCGTAGGTGAAAATGAAACATGCAGCGTCATCAAATGACATCGATGTGGGGAATTTCACGGCTACGGCCGCCTTGACCGTCAATTGCGTAGCAAAACCGCCATATCCGGTCAGCGCCAGAACCCTGTCCCCAACCTCGAATCCGGTCACGCCTTCGCCAACGCCCAATACCTCACCCGCAATTTCCCCACCCGGGGCAAATGGTCTGGGTGGTTTAATCTGATACAGGTCTTGGATCATCAACGTATCGGGGAAATTGACGCCAGCAGCCTTAACCCCGACCAGCAACTCTCCCTTTCCTGGCACCGGGTCGGGCTGGGTCGTAAGTTCCAAAGTATCCGGTCCGCCCGGCGCGACGCTGAGTAACGCTTGCATAATGACTGTCTTGTCCTTGTTATTCGGTTGAGAGGACCTTTGGCGCAGCGGTGAATGTTGTCAAGAATTCCGCAGGGTGCAAATCTCGCCGAAAATCGCCACCTGTGCCACAATTCAAAACCGAGGAGCAGACCATGACCCCTGAAACCCTATTTTCGCTGCAGGGAAAAACCGCACTGGTGACAGGTGGTGCCACCGGCATTGGCCGGATGGCTGCGGAATCGCTTGTAAGGGCAGGGGCACGCGTGCTGATCGCGTCGCGCAAGGGGGAAGCCTGTGAAACCGTCGCGGCCGAGCTGAATGCTCTCAACGCGCCCGGAAGCGCCGAAGGTTTCAGCGGAGATGTCGGAACGGAAGAAGGCGTTCTGGCCATGGTCGATGAGGTCAAGAATCGCACGGATACCCTTGATATCCTGATGAATAATGCGGGCATCTCTTGGGGTTCACCGCTGGGACAGTTTCCCCATCACGCGTGGGAAAAGGTCAATTCCGTCAACGTCGCTGGTCTGTTCGAACTGACGCAGCGCCTGTTGCCGATGCTGATGAAGTCCGGAACACCTGATGATCCGGCGCGCGTCGTCAACGTTGGATCAGTAATGGGTGAGGTACCGATGGGCGACGGTGCTTACAGCTATTCTGCATCCAAAGCTGCGGTGCTGCACCTGACCAAGATTCTGGCCAAGGAATTGTCGCCCTATCACGTCACTGTAAACGCGCTTGCCCCGGGACCATTTGTGTCACGGATGACCGCCTTTGCGACGGCAGACGAGGGGACGCGCGAAAAGGTTGGCAAGACAGTTCCGTTGGGCCGTGTAGGTCGCGACGAAGATATCGCCGGGTGTATGTTGTTCCTGTGCGGGCGTGGCGGAAGCTATGTGACCGGAGCCGTCATCCCGGTTTCTGGGGGCCTAAACGTGGTGACCGCCGGTAATCTCTTCGCCGAAGCACTATAGGGCCGGGGGAATAGTTATTGGAAATGCGTGATAAATCACAACTCGACCTGACGGCGCTAGACACCTATCTCAGCGCAAATTTGGACGGTTACATGGGGCCGCTGGAAGCGACGAAGTTCGCCATTGGACAATCCAACCCGACTTTCGAACTGCGCACACCGTCCAAGACTTACGTGCTGCGCCGTAAGCCGCCAGGCGTTTTGCTGAAATCAGCCCATGCTGTGGAACGCGAGTTTCGCGTTCAAAGCGCACTGGCCGATAGCGCGGTTCCGGTCCCTCGGATGATGCTGCTTTGCGAGGATGACGACATCATCGGTTCGGCGTTTTATGTCATGGAACGGTTGCAGGGGCGTGTATTCCTTGAACCTACGACGGATGAGGCCGACAACCCAACTCGCAGTGGTATATTCGACGAAATGAACCGCGTGCTGGCCGATTTGCATGACGTCGATGTGGACGCGGTAGGCCTGTCCGATTATGGCCCGCCGGGCAACTACTTTGAGCGCCAAATTGCCCGTTGGACCAAGCAGTATCGCGCATCCGAGACAACGACCATCCCCGAAATGGACGCGCTTATTTCCGCGCTTGAGGGGGCCATTCCAAACGATGACGGTCAGCGAACTTTGGTGCATGGTGACTACCGCATTGATAATCTGATGTTCGAGCAAAACGGTTCGCGCTGCATTGGCGTTCTGGATTGGGAGCTGTCGACGATTGGGCACCCATACGCAGATCTGGCGGCAGTCATCATGCAGTGGCAATTACCCCCCGGAAACGAGGGGCGCGGGTTGGCAGGCATCGACCGTCAAGCCCGGGGAATACCGTCAGATCAAGAGTTTATCGGGCGATATTGCCAGCGTCGCGGCTTACCCGGAATCAAAAATTTCGGGTTCTATCTGGCGTTCAATTTCTTCCGAATGGCCGGAATTCTACAGGGTGTGTACAAGCGCGCATTGGATGGCAACGCGTCTGATCCCAAACGCGCGCAGGTATTTGGGGCTTATGTTCCGGTGTTTGCAAAACACGGGCTGGAAGCACTGAAATCGTAGATCTTCCGTCAGGCTGATGGCCGGGAAAGCTCCAACTCAATATTGCCAAGGCTGTTTTTGCCAAAGAACATCTCGGTGCCCACAAACATTGTGGGCACACCGAATACACCTTGCTTTACGGCGGCTTTGGATTGCTCTTTGAGCCGCTGCTTTATTTCGGCACCCGTCATAGCCTCGCGGATCTTGCGCGCAGGAAGTTTGTTTTCCTGCAAGATATCCATCAGCACTCCCAGTTCATCAACTTTCTGGCCATGCACCCAAATCGCATCAAATATTGCGTTTATGTATTTGGGTTCCCATGATTTTCCCGAGGCGAATACAGCGCCGCGCGTGGCAAATTTTGTGTTCACCGGGAAATGCGGACTCATATGAAAGCTCAATCCGCGTCTGCGAGCAAAGCGATGAAGATCATGAGTCAAATAGGCCGTTTTCTGGCGATTTTCCGAAAATGCCTCGAACGGGTTCTGATTATGCGTCGCCTTGAATATTGTGGGCAGTAACACGGGCACATAGCTTACCTGCATGCCATTTCGTTTCGCCAGTTCGGGCAAAACCTTATGGGCCAGAAATGCGTTTGGGCTGCAAAAATCGAAAATGAAATCTATGGTCTGCGTCATTGTCTAAACTCCGATACGACGATCTGTGAAATGAACTCTGAACCACCAGACGAATCTATAACGCGTCTAGTGTACAGGCGGGAAGGCTGGCGCGCACTGGCCGTTGGTCACGATGTGGGAAATCAGGAATTCCTCTATTAATTCAGTGCGTCACCGGTCAAGATCAAACAAACCGCCGAGGAGGTTCGAGAAACCCATGCGCAGCCAGACCACCCTTGATCCCGCCCGCCTGAACCGCATACGGGACTGGATGCAGCGCTATGTCGATGAGCGCAAATACGCGGGCAGTTCATTACTATTGACCCACCACGGGTCCGAGGGGTTTTTTCACGCCTGTGGCCTTAGAAATGTTGAAAAGGACCTACCGTTTCAGCGCGATACGCTTGTGCGGATCTATTCTATGACGAAACCCATCACCTCGGTCGCGGTCATGATGCTGGCCGAGCGTGGGTTGTTTCACCTCGACGCGCAACTTTCTGAATTTCTGCCTGAATTTGCTTCCGTTCAGGCTCTTGTTCCCGAGGCGGAGAGGCTGGATCAAACCGAAGATGCACCATCCCCGACACTGCATCAGCTACTGACCCACACAAGCGGATTCAGTTATCCGTTCAATCCCGGTGTTCTCCCGGCAGCGATGGATGCACAGAAGCTGATTTTTAGCCCCAATCAAGGGCCTTTGAAGGACAGGATCGGCGCACTGGCACAACTGCCATTGGCGTTCCAGCCCGGAACCCGTTGGGAATATTCAGTTTCCACTGATGTATTGGGCCGCGTGGTCGAGGTTGTGTCCGGCAAAACCTTGGATCAGTTCTTCGCGCAAGAGATCTTTGAACCGCTAGAGATGGCCGAGACCGGATTTTCTGTGCCCAAAGGGGCAGGGGATCGGTTCGCGTCTCTCTATACGCCGTTGGCCGGGGACGCGATGGCGCTGAATTCAGCCGAGACCGGCGACGACACCCTGCGATTGACAGACGAGACAGGCGCATCCCCATTTGAAAAGGCGACGACCTTTTCGGGCGGTGGCGGTCTGGTTAGCACGATCGACGACTACGTCAAATTCACCGAGATGATGCGAAACCGGGGGCAGGGCAACGGCTACCGCTTGCTGGGTCCAAAGACAGTCGACTTCATGCTGCAAAACCACTTGCCGGGCGATATCGCCTCGATGGGCCCGCAAAGCTTTGCCGAGCAACCGATGGAAGGCATGGGATTTGGTCTGGCCGGGTCTGTCATCATAAACCCTGGCAGAACCCGAACACCTGGGTCATTAGGTGATTTTAGTTGGGGCGGTATGGCTTCGACATTCTTCTGGATTGACCGCAGCAACGATCTGTCGGCCGTATTCTTCACCCAATTGTCGCCGTCCAGTTCTTACCCGTCCCGATCCGAGCTAAAGGCGCTGGTAATGGGCGCGTTGGTTGATTGACCCGGGTGGCGCTGATACGCCTTTTTCATAGCCAACCGGAGAGTCGCCAATGACCGAAGCAGAACGTGTCCTTCTTGACCTTTTGAACCTCGAGAGGCTCGAAGTTGACCTGTTCCGAGGCACCGGGTCAGGCGGCGAGACTCCGACGCGAATCTTTGGCGGGCAGGTGGTGTCGCAGGCTCTGGCGGCGGCGTACCGTACTGTGGATGATCGGCTGTGCCATTCGCTGCATGCGTATTTTATTCGCCCAGGTGATCCATCTATTCCTGTTATTTATCAAGTTGATAGGGCCCGGGATGGAGGTTCATTTACCACACGGCGCGTGGTCGCGATACAACATGGCAAACAGATCTTGAACGTATCGGCCTCGTTTCACATTCAGGATGAAGGCTGGGATCATCACCATGAGATGCCCCAGATGGAGGATCCGGAAAGTTATCCGTCGCGCACTGAACTGCGCAAGAAATACGTGGATTTGGTACCCAACCACATGCGTGGTGAGCTGACACGCGAACGGCCGATCGAGGTCCGTGAGGCCAGCCATCTTGATCCGTTCCATCCTGAAAAATCGGACGATCGAAATCAGGTCTGGTTCCGCATGCCCGGCGCAGCGGGGGCGGATTCTGCCACACAGCAATTGCTGCTAACTTACGCGTCAGACATGTATCTGATGGGATCAGGTATGCGACCGCATGGCCTCAGCTGGTTTACGGGTCAGGTCAATGGGGCCAGCCTGGATCACGCCATGTGGTTCCACGCGCCGATCCATTTTGAAAACTGGCATCTGTATTCGATGGATTCGCCCTGGAGCGGGCGAGGGCGCAACTTCAACCGAGGATCGATCTATGCACAAGACGGCACTTTGGTAGCTTCGGTCACGCAGGAAGGCCTGATGCGCAAAGTGCAGAAGAAACTTTAATCATCGCCCGTAAGCTGTTGATTTAACTTGTTCATGCCCCTGAGCCAACTGTCGTAATTGCTGGATTTGTGCCGAATGTAGTCCAACACTTTCGAATGCGGCAGCACCAGAAACTGTTCGGACTCAATGGCTTCGACACAGGCTTGGGCCACGTCTTCAGGCTCTAGCATACCGTCGATAGACGCTACCGAATCCTCAAAGCCACGTGTCATTTCGGATCGAACCGCTTGCGGACATAGAACGGAAACGCGCAAGCCTTTATGGCTGTATGTCAGCGACAGCCATTCGGCAAAGCCCACGGCGGCGTGTTTAGAAACGCCGTACGGTGCAGCGCCAGGCTGGTTCAAAAGTCCTGCAGCCGAGGCCGTTGTCATGATGTAGCCACCGCCGCGCGCGATCATATGCGGAACGAGATGACGCGCGGTCCAGACATGCGACATGACGTTGATCTTCCAGATCCGATCCCAGTCTTCATCCGGAACGTCCAGACCACCAAGAGTCAGGATGCCGGCATTTGCACAAAACAGATCAATCGGGCCAATCTCATCTTCGACGTGATCAATCAACGCTTTGATACTGGCTTCGTCTGAAACATCGCATGTAACCGCGTGTCCGTTGATTTCTGTGGCCAAGGATCGCGCAGCTTCGGTGTCTATGTCTGCGCATACGACCGTTGCACCTTCGCGCGCGAACCGGATTGCCAGACCTTTACCGATACCGTTAGCTGCACCGGTGATCACCACAGTCTTGCCATTCAAGTTCATCAGGGGCTCCGAATTGGACGTTTTGAAAGGCATCGTAAGGCATTGGCAATTTTGGGAAAACCGGAAATTGCCAATGCTACGTTTTTACCATAATACCGATTATGCGATATTTAGATTATCTTAGTAGAAGGCCTGAAGTCCGGTCTGTGCCCGCCCCAAAATCAACGCATGAACGTCGTGCGTGCCCTCATAAGTGTTCACAGTTTCCAGATTGACCATGTGGCGGATAACCTGGAATTCCAGTGAGATGCCATTGCCACCGTGCATGTCGCGGGCATTCCGTGCGATGTCCAACGCTTTGCCGCAGTTGTTTCGCTTAACGATCGAGATCATCTCGGGCGCTGCTTCAGCCTGATCCATCAAACGGCCAACGCGCAGGCTGGCTTGCAGGCCGAGGGCGATCTCGGTTTGCATATCCGCCAGTTTGCGTTGGAACAGTTGCGTCTGCGCCAGCGGCTTGTTGAACTGTTTGCGGTCCAGACCATACTGACGCGCACCGTGCCAGCAGCTTTCAGCGGCGCCCATGACGCCCCAGCTGATCCCGTAGCGCGCACGGTTCAGACAGCCAAACGGACCCTTCAGGCCCTGAACATGCGGCAGCAAGGCGCCCTCGTCCACTTCGACGCCGTCCAGAACGATCTCACCCGTAATCGATGCCCGCAGGCTCATCTTGTTCTGAATTTTGGGCGCGCTCAAACCTTTGAGACCCTTGTCCAAAACAAAGCCTCGGATCTTGCCGTCATGAGCATCGGATTTAGCCCACACCACAAAGACGTCTGCGATGGGTGAATTCGAGATCCACATCTTGCTGCCGGTCAGCCGATAACCACTGTCGATCTTTTCCGCGCGGGTTTTCATGCCCGCCGGGTCCGAGCCGGCATCAGGTTCTGTCAGACCAAAGCAACCGATCCATTCGCCGCTGGCCAGTTTTGGAAGGTACTTCCGGCGCTGTTCTTCGCTGCCATAGGCATAGATCGGGTACATCACCAATGAGCTTTGCACCGACATCATCGAGCGATAGCCAGAATCCACACGCTCAACCTCGCGCGCGACCAGGCCGTAGGACAAATAACCGCCACCAAGACCGCCGTATTCTTCGGGGATCGTGGTGCCCAAAAGGCCCATTTCACCCATTTCGCGGAAGATTTCCGGGTCCGTTTCCTCGTTCTGGAAAGCTTCCAGAACCCGTGGTTGCAGCTTTTCCTGACAATATGCCTGCGCACTCGCGGCGATCATGCGCTCATCTTCTGTTAGCTGATCCGCCAGACGAAATGGATCGTCCCACGAGAACGCCCCCATGTCAGGTGCATCTTTGGCGCGCAAAGTTGGTTTGGTGTTCGGGGCGTTCATTTTGGTTCTCCGCTAGTCGGCTTTGTCGCAAAATACCCTGCCGTAACCGCAAATAACAGCTACAGTTTCGCAACGAACCATGAGTAAACCGCATAGAACAGGGCAGTGCGCCCTGCCCCGTGTTTTTACCCCAGCGCATACCCTGCGCCGCGAACCGTACGCACGGGATCTTCACCGCCATGCTGTGTCAGCGCCTTGCGCAAGCGGCCGATGTGAACGTCAACTGTTCTAGTGTCGACGTAGATATCGCGCCCCCAGACCCGGTCCAGCAGCTGTTCGCGGCTCCAGACACGACCCGGTTTTTCCATGAACGTGCTCAACAGACGAAACTCGGTCGGGCCCAGTTTCAGCGGCTTGCTGTTGCGGCTGACCTTATGTGTCTCGGAATCCAGAATGATATCCGCAAATTCAAGCTTGATACCGACCGTCGCCGGGCGAACACGGCGCAACTGTGTGCGCACGCGCGCCATAAGCTCGACAACCGAATACGGCTTGACCACATAGTCATCCGCCCCGGTTTCCAGCCCGCGCACCTTGTCGACCTCTTCCGACCGGGCTGAAAGCATGATGATGGGGATCGATCGTGTATCCGGGCGCGTTTTAAGGCGGCGGCACACTTCGATCCCGCTGAGGTTGGGCATCATCCAGTCCAGAACGATGATGTCCGGGCTGTCTTCATCAACTAGCAGCAATGCCTCGTCGCCATTGGCTGCCTTGGATACACGAAACCCTTCTGCTTCGAGGTTGTAAGCCAGCACTTCACGCTGGGCCAGTTCATCCTCAACAACCAGTACCGTAGGCTGATCAGCGGACATAATCGTTGCCTCCTAGGCGGTTTGCGAGGTGGTATCAGCTTTGGGACGTGCTTCCGACGGCCGTTCCCCAGTCACCAGATAAACCACCTGTTCAGCGATGGCTGTAACGTGATCGCCCATCCGTTCAATGTTTTTTGCGATGAAATGCAGGTGCATGCACGACGAGATGTTGCGGGGATCTTCAGCCATGAAGGTCAGAAACTCGCGGAATAGGCCGTTATACATCTGGTCTACTTCTTCATCCCGCTGGATCACGTCAGCGGCCAATTCGGCGTCACGTTGAATATAAGCGTCCAACGCGTCGCGCAGCATCCGCTCGACCTCGCGCGCCATACGGCGCAGGGCTGCGGCACTGCCGTTGATCTCGCCGGCGTCGACAAGAACCGTGGTGCGTTTGGCAATGTTTTTGGAATAGTCGCCGATACGTTCCAGGTTGGCCGAGACCTTCAGAACAGACAGAACCAGACGCAGGTCGCTCGCTGTGGGTGCCCGCAGCGCGATCACTCGCGCGGTTTCTTCGTTGATCAGATCCTCAAGCGCATCAATGGCTTTGTCGCCCTGACGCACCTCTTGGGCCAATTCGACATCCCGGGTTTCAAGCGAGCGCGCAGCGTTCATGATCGCGGCCTCGACCAGACCACCCATCTTCATAATATGGGCCTGAACCGCTTCAAGGTCGCGGTCGAATGCGGATGCAATATGTTGTTCGGTCATGTTCAAATACCTGTCCTCAGCCAATACGGCCGGTGATGTAGCTTTCCGTGCGGGGGTCTTCGGGGTTGGTAAAGATCTGGCCGGTCTCGCCGAATTCAACCAGATTACCCAAATGGAAGAACGCCGTTTTCTGGCTGACCCGCGCAGCCTGTTGCATTGAGTGTGTCACGATCACCACCGAATAGCGCGACCGCAGTTCGTCAATCAGTTCCTCGACCTGGGCTGTGGCAATCGGGTCCAACGCCGAGCAAGGCTCATCCATCAGCAAAACCTCAGGTTCCGTTGCTACGGCGCGGGCAATACACAGGCGCTGCTGCTGACCACCGGACAAGCCGGTTCCGGGGGCGTCCAAGCGGTCCTTGACTTCATCCCAGATCGCAGCGCGACTCAGAGATTTCTCAACAATATCATCTAGTTCTGCCTTGTTCTTTGCAAGGCCATGGATGCGCGGGCCATAGGCCACGTTGTCATAGATCGATTTGGGGAACGGGTTGGGTTTTTGAAACACCATTCCGACCTTGGCACGCAGCTGCACCGGGTCGACGCGCTTGTCATAAATGTCTTCGCCGTCCAGCAGGATATCGCCTTCGACCCGGCAGATGTCGATGGTGTCGTTCATCCGGTTGAGGCAGCGCAAAAAAGTGGACTTGCCGCAGCCCGATGGGCCGATAAAGGCCGTTACGGTCTTGTCCTCGATTTGGACATCCACGTCTTTGATGGCGTGCGTGTTGCCGTAATAAACCTGAACGTTGTTGGCGGCGATCTTGATAGCTTTGGAGTCCACGGTTCTCTCCACTCGTGTCATATCATTCATAATAGCCCCCATTTACCAGCGGCGTTCAAAGCGGCGGCGCAGAAGTACCGCAATGGTGTTCATTGTAACGAGGAAGATCAACAGGATGATGATGCCCCCCCATGCACGTTCATAAAAGGCCGGGTCGGCGCGCTTGGACCATTCATAGATCTGCGCCGGCATGGCCGAGTTGGGCGACAGGAAACCCGCAACAATTCCGTCGGGCGGGTTTGAGGCGATAAAGCCCACCATACCGATCAGCAGCAGCGGTGCGGTTTCCCCCAACGCCTGTGCCAGGCCAATGATGGTGCCGGTCAGAATACCGGGCGCGGCCAACGGCAGAACGTGATGGAACACGGCCTGCATTTTCGAGGCCCCTACCCCAAGCGCCGCATCACGGATCGACGGCGGAACCGCCTTCAACGATGCGCGGGTCGAGATGATGATCGTCGGCAAGGTCATCAGTGTCAGCACCAGACCACCCACCAGCGGTGCCGAAGTTGGGAGGTGCATGTAGTTGATGAACACAGCCAGACCCAGAATACCGAACACGATCGACGGCACAGCGGCCAGATTCGAGATGTTGACCTCGATGATGTCAGTCAGCCGGTTCTGTGGCGCGAATTCTTCAAGATAAATCGAAGCCGCCACACCGATAGGCAAGGCCAACGCTAGAACCACCAACATCATGAACAATGAACCCAGCATGGAGACACCGATCCCAGCCGCTTCGGGCCGCTGGTCAGAGGCATCTGCACCGAAAATGAAATCCAGGTTGAAGGCTTTGTACAGCACACCCGCATCGCGTAGTTGATCCACGAAATCCAACTGTTCGACCGAGATACTCTTGTCGTTGGCAATCGACTCGCGGGTTACGCGGCCTTTCATGTAGCCATCGACACGGCTGTTGACCAAAAAGCGGAAGCTGACGGTCTTGCCGATCTCATCAGGGTTGGCGATCACATAGTTCCGCAACTCGGCCTGCGCGGCCTTGGACAGGATCTTGCCCATCTCCTTGGGTTTCAAGTCTGTCTGGATGCCCAGCTTTTCGACTTCGCTTTCCAGCGCAGACGCGATCAGAGGGGCATAACCAAAGGTCGAAACCTTTTTGATATCCTCGATATTGCGGTTGCCCTTCTTGTCCAGCTTGTCGGCCTTAAGCTCGACATTCAATTCAAGAAAGCTTTGCTGAAAGGCACCGGTTCCGGCCGTGACAATATTGGCCACCAGCACAATTAGCATCAGCAAGCCGATCCCGATGGCGGCGATGCCGTACATTTTGAACCGGCTTTCAGCCGCATTGCGGCGCTTGGTGCGTGCGTCCTTTTCGAACAGCGAACCACCTTTGGGCTTCGCGGTCGGAGCAGCGTCAGGTGTTTGGGAAATATCGGTCATTCGTACTGCTCCCGGTATTTGCGTACGATGTAGAGGGCGAAGATGTTCAGCCCCAGCGTGATGATGAACAGGGTCAGACCCAGCGCAAAGGCCACCAGCGTCTCGGGGCTGGCAAAATCGGTATCACCTGTTAGCTGGCTGACAATCCGCGTGGTGATGGTTGTCATCGCCTCGAACGGGTTGCCCGAGAATTTGGCAATCGCTCCGGCGGCCATCACAACAATCATCGTTTCACCAATGGCGCGGCTTGCGGCCAGAAGGATCGCGCCGACAATACCAGGCAGCGCGGCCGGTAGAATCACGTTGCGCACGGTTTCCGAATGCGTCGCACCCAGACCCAGCGAGCCGTCGCGCATGGTTTGTGGCACCGCGTTGATAATGTCGTCCGACAGTGACGAGACAAACGGGATCAACATGATCCCCATAACCAACCCAGCAGTCAGAACCGCATTTGAGCTGGCCATCCAACCCACACCCAGCATGCCACCGTCGCCGAACATCGACACCAACGCCGGACCCACAGTCAGCAGAGCAAACAGACCGTAAACGATGGTCGGAATACCGGCGAGGATTTCCAGCAGTGGTTTGGCAATGGACCGCGTCACACCCGAGGCATACTCGGACAGATAGATCGCGGCGAACAGTCCAATTGGGACCGCCACAAGCAGCGCGATCACTGAAATGTACAGCGTGCCCCACAACAGCGGCAGGATCGACAGCTCACTGCCACCGCGGAAGTTCGGCGCCCATGTGCTGCCAAAAAAGAAGTCCTTCCACGAATGCAGCTGAAAGAAGTTCATCGTCTCAAAAAGCATCGAAAGAACAATGCCGATGGTTGTCAGGATCGCGATTGACGCGGCCAGCAATAGCAAGGCCAGAACCCCCTGCTCTACCACGTTACGGGCCCTAAATTCCTTGTGCGTACGTACATAGGCGAAGGCTGCCCCAAGCAGTGCCAAGGCCAAAACCACGACCTGCATCGCAACTGTCCCTGTGGACGTCATGCTGCGGAACTTTTGTGCCGCGACCAAAATCGGCTGTGTGATGTCCTGAGTCAGAACCTGGCCTGCGTCTTTCAGCGTTTTTGTCAGCGCTTCAATATCCGCATTGCCGTTCTGGGCTTGAGTTTCGGTCATCGCGCCGCTGGCGACAGCGCCGTCCAGGCCGTATGCGACGCGGCGCACTTCACTCATGATCAGGCCATGCTCCGACCCTTCGGGCACTGCCTGATCAGGAATGAGGCTGGATACCGTGCTGTTTACGATCATCGGCTGGGCAAGAAGCCAGACGATCAGCACCCCTACTGCGGGAACCAGAGCCGTCAACGCAACGTTGTAACCGTAGTAAGACGGTAAAGAATGCAAATCGCGGACGTTACCACCCGCACTTGCCAGAGCGCGGGACCGACCCGCAAAAAATCCGATCACTGCCAGCGCAAGCAGGATAAGCAACAGCCAGGATAACGCCATGAGAACTCCGTGGGGATGGCAGAGATGGAGTCAAAAAGAACCGGGGCGCGAAAAACCGCCCCGGTTCCGCTCGTATGTGTGATTAGGAACCGCCGCCCAGAACGGTTTCGTTGGCAACAGCTTCCTGTACCTTGACCAGCTCAGGGTCGGATACCAGGCCGTATTCTGCCAGCGGGCCGTCGGGCCCTGCGATCTCGTCGGCGACGAAGAACTCAGCATATTCTTTCAGGCCGGGGATCACGCCGATATGTGCTTTCTTAACGTAGAAGAACAGCGGGCGCGAAACCGGGTATTCGCCGGTTGCGATCGACTCGGTCGAAGGAACAACGTCAGACATGGTTGCGACTTGCAGCTTGTCGGTGTTGTTCTCGTAGAACGCCAGACCAAAGACGCCGATGCCGTCTTTGTTGCTGTCGATACGGGCCAGAGTTTCGGTGTAGTCACCGTCGATGTCGACCGAAACGCCGTCGGTGCGGATGGCGATGCACTGCTTTTCAGCCGCTTTCTTGTCGTCGCCGGCGGCTGCCTTGAACACTTCGAAATCGCCCAGGTGCTCACAACCTGCCAGGATCACCTTGTCTTCAAACACTTCACGTGTGCCGTGCTTGGTGCCCGGAATGAAGGTTGCGATCGGTTGCGCCGGGAAATCCGGGTTCACGTCGGCCCAGGTTTTGTTCGGGTTGTCGACGACTTCACCGTCTACAACGATTTTCGCGGCCAGCGCTTTGTACCAGTCTTCCGGCGTGAACTCGAACGAGTTGCCGTTGATGTCAGATGCGAAAACGATGCCGTCATAACCGATCTGAACTTCGATGATGTCGGTCACGCCGTTTTCGGCACAGGCTTTGATTTCTTTTTCACGGATCTGGCGCGATGCGTTTGCAACGTCGATGGTGTTTTCGCCAACACCTTCACAGAAACGCTTCAGACCTGCCGAGGAACCACCCGATTCAACAACCGGTGTCGGGAAGTCAAAGTTTTCACCGAAGGCTTCAGCCACGATCGAGGCGTAAGGCAGAACGGTCGACGACCCTGCAACCTGAACCTGATCACGAGCGGCGGCCGTGGTGGCCGATACAGCAGCGATGGTGAGAGCCGAAGCCGACAGTTTAACAAAGGACATTACAGTCTCCTTGAGAAAGGTAAATTCTGATCACCCCCATGATGATCTTGGGGCGAACCCCTAAGAGGCGTCGGTAAGCCTTTTGTGACAAGTTCGTAACGGTTTTATGACACGTAACGATTTTCTTACGTTTTCTTAACTTGACCCCACGGAACACCGTTCGCGTTCGAAATGGACCCGCGCTGGAAGTCCGAGATCAGCGTGGCAAAATCACTGTAAATACAGAACCTTTGCCCAGGGTGCTTTCGACACGCAACCGGCCCCTATGGCGGTTGACGATGTGCTTTACAATCGCCAGGCCCAATCCTGTACCGCCCAATTCGCGGGACCTGTGACTGTCGGCGCGATAGAATCGCTCAGTAAGGCGCGGCAGATGTACGGCATCAATGCCTGGGCCTTTGTCTGCGATCTGTACCCGAACCGCAGGACCGCGCATGGCGGTGTCGCGTTCAGATGCATGAATGCGCACATCAACACTGCCGCCGCTGCCACCATATTTGATGGCGTTCTCAACGAGGTTCGTAAACACTTGGCGCAGTTGGTCGCTGTCTCCGGTCACCGAGATTGGTCCCGAAGACGTATCCAGTGTCAGGTCCACATTTGCAGCCTCGGCCAGGGGACGCAGCGTTGTCAGCGTAGATTGCAATAGACCCGTCAGATCTAGCTGCTCTTTGGGGCGAACTCGCTCTTCGCTCTCGACCCGGTTCAGGGATAGCAGATCGCCGACCAGCCGGTTCATTCGATTGGCTTCGTCGGTCATGATCTGCAGAAACCGCTCACGGGCAGCTGCATCGTCTCGCGCTGGACCACGCAATGTTTCAATAAAACCCATAAGAGCGGTCAAAGGCGTGCGCAGTTCGTGGCTGACATTCGCCACGAAGTCGCGTCTCATTTGTCCGGCCTGTTCCAGATGCGTGACATCCTGGAAAACAACCATCACGGCACCGCCCTCCACCGCGCCCACACCGTTCATGTAACGGCATTGCACTTCGAAAGTGGTGTCCTGGGCACCATCGTTGGACAAATGGCGCGTTTTGGTCGAGCCCTTGTTACGCAGGCTCTGCTCTATCGCGTCGATAACTTGTGGCTGCCGAAGGATCGTCGCGAAATGACGGCCTTCGATGTTCTGACCCAGCATGGTTTTGGCTTCGGTGTTGGCCGCTATGATGCGCTCGGTCTGATCAACCATAAGCGTGGGCATCGGTATGGCTGACACAATTTCAGCAAGCAGGTCGTTTGCCATTTCCGTCACTCTTGATGCGTTTGGAATCAACCTAGGACACAGGTTTCAAAGTTTTGCGAAACTGGCGCATGTTCTGTTGATAATGCAGCGCACTGAAGGTGATTTTTTGCGCCGCAGCCTCATCCAGTTCCCGCACAACTTTGCCCGGCGACCCCATGACCAGAGAGTTATCGGGTATCTCTTTGCCTTCCGTAATCAGGGCGCCGGCACCAATCAGACAGTTTTTTCCGATCTTCGCCCCGTTCAGAACAATCGCGCCCATCCCGATCAGCGTGTTTTCCCCGATCGTGCAGCCATGCAGCATGACCTTGTGTCCGATGGTGCAGTTCTTACCAATGGTCAGCGGATACCCGGCGTCGATATGCATGACGCAGTTTTCCTGGACGTTGCTGCCCTCGCCCACGCGGATCTCTTCGTGGTCGGCGCGGATCGTGCAACCGAACCAGACCGACGCACCCTGTTCCAGAACGACTTTCCCAATCAGGTTTGCGTCCGGCGCAACCCAGGTGTCTTCATGGATTTGCGGCACGTGGTCACCCAAAGCGTAAATGGTCATGCCAAGCCCTCAAATTCGTTTTGCAACGTGCGGACATGGTTCTGCAGGCTGGGCTGCTGGATGCGGCGCATGCGTTCGGCGCTGACGATGGTTTTCAGCTTCTCTTCGGTGGCATCCAGATCGTCATTGATCAGAACATAGTCATAATAGCCCCAGTGGCTAATCTCATCCCAGCTTTTCAGCATACGTTTTGCGATCACGTCTTCACTGTCCTGACCGCGGCTTTCCAGCCTGCGGCGCAGCTCGGGGATCGACGGCGGCAGGATAAAGATCGACAAAGCGTGCTTGCCCAGATCCGAATTGCGGATTTGCACCTCGCCTTGCCAATCCACGTCAAACAGAACGTCTTTGCCGCTGTTTATGGACTCTCGTACCGGACCCGCAGGTGAGCCGTAGAAATTCCCGAACACGTGCGCATGTTCCAGCATTTGCCCCTCAGACACCTGCTGCCGAAACGCATCCTCACTCAGGAAGTAATACTCGCGCCCTTCATGTTCCCCCGAACGTGGCGCGCGGGTGGTGGCCGAGACCGAAAACTCCAGCTCAGAATCCCACTGCATCAACCGTTTCGCCAGAGTCGATTTACCAGCCCCCGAAGGCGAGGACAGAATGATTAATAGGCCGCGTCGATCCGCCATTTGGGCGCTCCTGTGGTTATTCTACGTTCTGCACTTGCTCGCGCATCTGATCTATTACGGCCTTCAACTCAAGCCCTAGTGCTGTCAGATCGGCGCTTTGCGCCTTTGAGCACAGAGTATTGGCCTCGCGGTTGAACTCCTGCATCAGGAAATCCAGCTTGCGCCCGACCGCCGCGTCCTGCGCCAGCAGATCGCGGGCTGCCACGACATGCGCTTTCAGGCGATCAATCTCTTCGGTGATGTCCGCCTTGACGGTGATTAGCGCCAGTTCCTGTGCAACGCGGTCCGGATCAGCCCCCTGCGCGTTGTCCATCACCCGCGCCAGATTATCCCGCAGCGCCTCGGCCATCTTGTCCTTGCGCCGCTCTGCCAGCTCTGCCGCCTGGACCGTTAATGAAGCAACCAGGCTTAGTTGATCATCCAGAACAGTTGCCAGCGCCCGCCCCTCAGACTGGCGCATTTCTATGAATTCGCCCAATAGGCCAGTGAACTCTGTCGTCAGTTGGCCAACCAATGGGCCCGGGTCATCCCCATCACTACCCGCATCCAACATACCCTTGAGCGAGATCAGATCAGCGGCCGTCGAGGGCCTAAGGGTCACGTCCCGCGCAATGGCCATTTCCTGCGTTCGCGCCACAGCCTCAAGAACGGCACCCATGGCAGTCTCGTTCAGGACCAGGTCCGCCTGCGTCTCATCTCGGCTGAGGCGCAAAGACAATGTCACATTGCCCCGACTGAGTTGTTTCGACATGGCGGCGCGCAATGCGGCCTCAAGCCCGGTCAACCAGTCCGGCACGCGCAGACGCATGTCCAGCCCCTTGCCGTTCACGCTGCGCAACTCCCACGTCCAGCTATGCGGCCCAAACGCCCCTTTGCCCGAGGCGAAACCCGTCATGGATTTAATCATGCCTGCCCTTTCCATAGCTACCAGTTTTCAGTTTGCTGGGCGCACCTAATGCGAACTGCGCGCACAGGGCAAGAGTTTGCTGACTCTGCCTTTGTCGGCCAGTCGTTAACCATTCGTTAAAGATTTACTCCAAAATTGATTCAACCTGCGTCAGTCTTACACGTGCGAACACCGGTCTCGGATAGACGTCCCCAGTATTTCGCATTTTAGGAAAATGACGGTCGATAGGCGCCAGGGTGATAATGATGAAAACCTTTTTCGGGAACGGTTTCGAGTCAAGTTTTGGAAAGATCGTCGCTATGGATCGTTTTGACAGCGGGCGCAGCCTTTCGCCCATCCGGCAGGCCGAGGCGTATTGGACGGCACTTTTGACAGGTGACGGGGTTCCCATGCGGTCGCAAATCGACCCCCGCGGGCTAGAGAACATTTTGGAATACACTTTCGTTCTGGAACGCATCGCCCCCGGACTTACCCGGTTCCGTCTGGCCGGGAGGCATTTGAACCAGCTGGCCGGGATGGAAGTGCGTGGTATGCCGCTAACCTCTTTCTTTGAGCCCGGCGCACGGGACCAGATCAAAACCGTGTCGGAACAAGTATTCGCACAGCCAGCTATCGCGAATCTGACCCTGGACTCATCGGGCCGGCTGGGGCGTGTGCAATTGCAGGCCCGCATGCTTCTGTTGCCGTTGAAAAGTGATCTGGGTGATGTCAGCCGCATTCTCGGCGTATTGGTCAGC
Source organism: Ruegeria sp. CDSC002 (assembly GCF_059610905.1). Lineage (NCBI taxonomy): Bacteria > Pseudomonadati > Pseudomonadota > Alphaproteobacteria > Rhodobacterales > Roseobacteraceae > Ruegeria > Ruegeria sp. CDSC002. The sequence continues at coordinate 150,773 of NZ_JBXWOM010000001.1, read as the reverse complement.
GACGGCGCAATCGGTGCAACACCCCGTCGGTTCACAATCTCAGAAACCAACTTGCGCCCGGTGTCGCATGTGCAGGTTCCCAAACCGTCACAAACGGTCGAGACAGGCTTCGCCGAAGATCAGCAAAAAATTGACCGTCCCGGTTCACATTTGAGGCTGGTTGTGTCGCGCGAAGACTAATCACAAACAAAAAAGGCGGGCCTTTGCAGCCCGCCTTTTCGTTGATTTTTGATAACCTTAACCGGCGGCGCGCTTTTTGCGGTCGCGGCGCAAGTTGGTCAGTTCTTCTGCAACCAGGAATGCCAGTTCCAAGGACTGCGACGCGTTCAAGCGTGGGTCGCACGCTGTGTGGTAGCGGTCCGACAGGTCCTCTTCGGTCACCGCGCGCACACCCCCGGTGCATTCGGTGACGTCTAAACCGGTCATCTCGAAATGCACACCGCCGGGAACCGTACCCTCGGCCTGATGAACGCCAAAGAAGTCGCGTACCTCACGCAGGACCGAGTCGAACGGACGGGTTTTATACCCGGTTGCCGACTTGATCGTGTTGCCATGCATTGGGTCGCAGACCCAGGTCACCTTGGCGCCCTCTTCCTTAACCGCCTTGACCAGACGCGGCAGGTGTTCGCCTGCCTTGCCTGCGCCAAACCGTGCAATCAGGGTCAGGCGACCCTCTTCGTTTTCCGGGTTCAGCTTGGCCATAAGAACCTTGAGGTCCTCGGCTGTCGTGGTCGGGCCGCATTTCAGACCAATCGGGTTCAGAACACCGCTGCAGAATTCCACATGCGCACCGTCTGGCTGACGCGTGCGATCGCCGATCCAGATCATGTGACCGGACCCTGCCAACCAGTTGCCAGACGTCGAATCGAGACGGGTCAAAGCCTCTTCGTATTCCAGCAGCAAGCCTTCATGGCTGGTGTAAAACTCCACGGTTGAGAACTCGTGCGTAGTGTCCGCTGTGATCCCGGCGGCATCCATGAAGTCGATCGTGTCTTGAATACGGTCTGCAATTTCCGAGTATTTCTGAACATCCTGTTCATCTGTGAAACCCAATGTCCACGAATGCACCATGCTCATATCGGCGAATCCGCCGGTCGAGAATGCACGCAACAGGTTCAAGGTAGCGGCAGCCTGCGTGTAGGCCTGCAGCATCTTGCTGGGATTCGGGATGCGGGCTTCGGGTGTGAAAGCCAGCTCGTTGATGATGTCACCCCGGTAGCTGGGCAGCTCAACACCGTCCAGAACCTCGGTCGGCGCACTGCGCGGCTTGGCAAACTGGCCAGCCATGCGGCCCACTTTGACCACGGGCACCTTGGCACCATAGGTCAGTACCATCGCCATCTGCAGCATCACCTTAAAGGTGTCACGAATTGCATCCGCGCTGAATTGTTCAAAGCTTTCAGCACAATCCCCGCCCTGCAACAGGAAAGCCTCGCCGCGACCGGCCGCACCCAGATGTTGCTTGAGACGCCGTGCTTCGCCAGCAAAGACCAGCGGGGGATACTGAGAAAGCTGAGCCTCGACTTTGGCCAACGCGGCCGCATCGATATAGTCTGGCATCTGAACCCGGGGCTTGTTGCGCCAGTTCGTTTTTTGCCATTCGGTCATAGCTTTGATCTCCGCTGAAGTAGTCAGGTCGTCTCTATACAAAATGCATTGAAGACTGACCATATCCCTTTTGCGCCTCTTGACGTCGGAAACAAGCTTTGATCATGGTGGCTGGCAACAACGACGCCGGACGCGACGTAACAACGCGCCGAATCAAGGACACCAAGCCATGCAAGAGCAACGCCAAGTTGTCACAGTGGAAAGCGCTGAGGCCAATCCTCGGCATTTCGTGTTTGTCCTTTTGGACAAGTTTTCCCTGCTGTCTTTTGCCTCGGCGTTGGACAGCCTGCGGATTGCCAACCGTATGGCAGACAAAGAACTCTACACGTGGGCCCTGGCCGGTGAAGGTGGTGATACGGTCAGCTGTTCTGCCGGGACTACCTTTAACGTTGAAACCGACTTGGTCGAACTGCAACGCGACGACGTGATTCTGATCTGCGGTGGCGTAGACGTTCAATTGGCGACAACCAAGAAAGTGCTGAATTGGGTCCGACGCGAGGCCCGGCGCGGTTTGCGCATCGGCGGATTGTGTACGGCAGCTTATACGTTGGCCAAAGCCGGGTTGCTGGACGGCAAACGCGCCACGATCCACTGGGAGAATTCTGACAGCTTTATCGAAGAATTCGACGAGGTCGAGCTTACCAAATCGGTTTTTCAGATCGACGGTAACCGGATGACGACCGCGGGCGGCACGTCCTCAATCGACCTGATGCTCAAGATCATTGCCGATGATTATGGTGAGGATCTGGCGAATGCCGTAGCGGATCAGATGATCTATTCCTCGATCCGTACCGATCAGGACACACAGCGCCTGTCGACCCCGACCCGGATTGGTGTGCGTCATCCAAAGTTGAGCCAGGTCATCCTGATGATGGAAAAGAACATCGAAGAGCCGATATCACCCTCGATTCTGGCCAAGGATGTCGGCATGTCCACGCGCCAGCTGGAACGCCTGTTCCGTCGTTACCTCAGCCGCTCGCCCAAGCGATACTATATGGAGCTGCGCCTGCACAAAGCGCGCAACCTGCTGATGCAGACAGATATGAGCGTGATCAACGTGGCTCTGGCTTGCGGTTTTGCCTCGCCCAGCCATTTCTCAAAATGCTACCGGGCTCATTACAACACCACGCCTTACCGCGAGCGTGGTGCTCAAAGCGGGCGGCTTTCGGTCTGATATTTTAGAACATTTGCAAAACCGGTTCCGGGCTTGTGTTCATCGAGAATTGAAGCACAATCACCCCATCATTTCGTTCTTGTAGGAACGCATAAAGAAACAAGTAGCTGTTGTCCTTGTTCCAATAGGCTCTCATTTCTTGTGAAAATCCATTTTCGAGTTCAATACGCTTAACAATTGCACCGTCGGTCAAATAGAACGGAACGACATCACGGAGCTGATTTTGGATCATCTGCAATTGTTGTTTGGTGTATTCGTCGGCTCCGCCCAATCGACTTATAACTGTTGAAAACTCTCTATTCTTAATCCGTTTGTCTACATATTGTTCAAAGTCTGAATATGTCTGAAAGGCTTCATCTGCGTAAGCAGCGCACGCGGAAATAATCATGTAGAAGCTAACAAGTAGGTAGCGCATTAAGGTGTCCTTTAAATTTCGCCAATTTCTTCTTAAGGTTGTGGTGATAATCTGTAAACGGCCCCCTCACCAACCGAAATGAACCAAATGGAACCGTCCGGGGCCTCAACAATATCGCGCACCCGTATCGTTTCAGGGCCCTTGATCTGCTCGACCTCTTGTAGCGGCGATCCTGTCAGTCGCGCGATGTAGTCGAACTTAAGCGACCCGACAAAAATGTTCCCCTTCCAATCCGGCCACAGTTTGCCGGAATACACCATCAATCCCGAAGGAGCCATTGACGGGTCCCAATAGTGCTCAGGCTGCTCCATGCCCGGCTTTGCGGTGCCTTCGCCAATTTTCTCACCAGAATAGTGCACGCCGTAAGAAATGACGGGCCAGCCATAGTTCAAACCTGGTTGCACCAAATTGACTTCATCCCCTCCTTTGGCCCCGTGTTCCGAAATCCAAAGGCGACCCTGCGCGTCCAATCCGGCCCCTTGTGGGTTGCGATGGCCAATGGACCAGATTTCGGGTCGTACATCTTCATTTCCGACAAACGGATTGTCATCAGGTACAGTACCATTGCGGTTGACACGGATCACCGATCCCATGTGATTGGAAGTATCTTGCGCCGCCGGTCGGTCTCCGCGATCTCCGATGGTCACCAACAGGGTTCCGTCTTGCGCCTCAACCACGCGAGACCCGAAATGTTTGCCAGTTCTACCGCCTGGCACGGCTTCGAAGATAACACGCACTTTGGTCAGCCTGTCGCCGCTTTCAGAGAGTCTGGCAACCGCAATCGCATTACCGGACTTGCGGAATTGGCGTTTGGTAAAGGTCAGGAAAATTTCACGCGTATCCAGAAAGTCGCGTGCGATAGTGACGTCCAACAGACCGCCCTGCCCCTTCGCGGACACTCTCGGCACGCCTTTTACCCGTTTGGTTTGTCCATCCAACACATAAAGAAGTCCGTCGTTACGCTCGGTCACCAGAAACCCTTTGTCAGGCAATACACCAATCGCCCACGGTTCATCCAAATTCTGGGTCATAGGTTCGATCTGCACAGGACCGGATAAAGTCTGAAGGGTGTCCGCACTAACCAAACCAGCCTTTATCGAAAAAAATAGAATCGTGAATATTCTTAACATTACAACTCCATTTGCGGCATACCAGCCACCAGGCAATGAGACAAACCCAACAAAACAATCAAAACTATAGGGAACAAAAACACATTTGCGTTAGGACTTTTCTTTTCCAGACAGCTTGCCTAGGGTCTTGCCCAGAACGAATACGTTCCAATAAGGGAGTAACCATATGAAAAAGCTGCTTACTGCAACTGCAGCATCCGCTCTGCTGGCTGGTCCGGCACTGGCCGAAGACGTCACTTTGGGCGTTCTGTTTGGGTTCACCGGCCCGATTGAATCGCTGGCACCAGCGATGGGTTCGGGTGCCGAAATGGCGATGGCCGAAGTCACCGAATCCGGCAAACTGCTGGACGGCTCAAAGGTCACCGCGTCGCGCGCTGACACCGGCTGTATCGACAACGGTCTGGCGACATCGAACGGCGAACGCATGATCGCGGACGGCGTTGCCGGTATTGTCGGCGGCGACTGCTCGGGGGTGACCGGTGCGATCCTGCAAAACGTGGCGATCCCGAACGGCATGGTCATGATCTCGCCGTCGGCGACATCACCGGGTCTGTCGACCATGGAAGACAATGGTCTGTTCTTCCGCACCGCCCCGTCGGATGCACGTGAAGGCGAAGTGATGGCTGACATCCTGAAGGATCGCGGCATCAACTCGATCGCCCTGACCTACACCAACAACGACTACGGCAAGGGTCTGGCAGACGCGATCCAATCCTCGTTCGAAGCAGCCGGTGGTGAAGTGACCATCGTTGCCGCGCACGAAGACGGCAAGGCTGACTACTCGGCTGAAGTTGGTGCTCTGGCATCGGCTGGTGGCGATATTCTGGTTGTCGCAGGCTATCTGGACCAGGGCGGTCTGGGCATCATCCAGTCCTCGCTGGACAGCGGTGCGTTCGAAACATTCGGTCTGCCGGGCGGCATGATCGGTGACTCGCTGCCTTCCAACGTCGGTCCCGACCTGAACGGCTCGTTTGGTCAGATCGCCGGTTCGGGCGGTGAAGGTGCTGAAAAGTACTTTGCGATGGCCGAGGCCGCAGGCTTTGACGGTTCGTCGCCCTATTCGCCTGAATCCTATGACGCTGCCGCACTGTTCATGCTGGCCATGCAGGCGGCAGGTTCCACTAACCCGGCTGAATACGGTGCCAAGATCTTGGATGTCGCCAACGCCCCGGGTGAGAAGATCTATCCGGGTGAACTGGCCAAAGGTCTGGAGCTTCTCGCCGCTGGTCAGGACATCGACTATGTCGGCGCGTCGGGTGTTGAGCTGATCGGCCCCGGTGAAAGCGCGGGGTCTTATCGCGAGATCGAAGTAACCGACGGCGAAAACAAGACCGTCAACTTCCGTTGAACCGGTCTTAAACGTCATAAAATCAAGCAGCCCGGGCCTTGTGTCCGGGCTGTTTCAATGAAAAAAGGCCGCACCTCACCTTTTGGGGTCGAGGAAGCAGAAACACCGACAAGGGTGGCTAGGGGAAGAGATGATCGTCGTCGAGGACGTGCACAAGCATTTCGGCGGGTTTCACGCGGTGGATGGGGCGTCGCTGGAAATCCAAAAAGGTTCGATCACAGGCCTGATCGGGCCGAACGGGGCGGGAAAGACCACCCTTTTCAACGTGATCGCGGGCGTTCTGCCTCCGACAAGCGGCAGAGTGTTCATGGACGGCGAAGAGATCACCGGCCTGCCTCCGCATGACTTGTTTCACAAGGGTCTGCTGCGCACCTTCCAGATCGCGCACGAATTCTCTTCGATGTCCTGCCGCGAGAATCTGATGATGGTGCCCGGCACGCAATCAGGTGAATCCCTGTGGAACACCTGGTTTGGTCGCAAGCGCATCGCCGACGAAGAACGAGCACTGAAGGCCAAGGCCGATGAGGTGCTTGAGTTTCTAACTATCGAACATCTGGCCGACCACAAGGCGGGTCAGGTCTCGGGCGGTCAGAAGAAGCTGCTGGAACTCGGCCGCACCATGATGGTCGACGCCAAAATCGTGTTTCTGGACGAGGTCGGCGCAGGCGTGAACCGCACCCTGTTGATGACCATCGCCGACACGATCCTGCGTCTAAACAAGGAACGCGGCTATACTTTCGTCGTCATCGAGCACGACATGGATTTTATTGGCAAGATCTGCGACCCGGTCATCTGTATGGCCGAGGGCAAGGTTCTGGCCGAAGGTACTCTGGACGAGATCAAGGCCAATGAGCACGTGATCGAAGCCTATCTGGGGACCGGCCTCAAGAACAAAGACAAGCTGGAGGCCCAAACATGACCGCGGGTGCAGGCGATAATCCCTATCAGGACGATCACGGCAACAAAGACGCCTCGATCACCAATACCCGCGGCGTTGGCACCATGACGCCCGCGCATGCGAAAAGCGGTCCCGTATCCAAGGTTGAAGGCGGTCCCTTTCTGATCGGCGACGCCATGACCGGCGGTTATGGCAAAGGGCCGGACATCCTGCACGACTGTACTATCGCGGTCGACAAGGGTGAGATCGCAGTCATCGTTGGCCCTAACGGTGCCGGAAAGTCGACCGCCATGAAGGCCGTGTTCGGGATGCTGGACGTGCGGGCGGGCTCTGTCCGCCTGGATGGCGAAGATATCACCAATCTCACCCCGCAGGACCGTGTGATCCGCGGTATGGGATTTGTTCCACAGACGTCGAACATCTTCACGTCGATGACGGTCGAAGAAAACCTTGAGATGGGCGCTTTCATCCGTCGCGACGACATCAGTCAGACGATGGAGCAGGTCTATGACCTCTTCCCCATCCTGCGTGACAAACGCAACCAGCCGGCTGGAGAGCTTTCGGGCGGTCAGCGTCAGCAGGTCGCCGTCGGCCGCGCGCTGATGACCCAGCCTAAGGTGCTGATGCTGGACGAACCAACCGCAGGTGTATCGCCCATCGTGATGGACGAGCTGTTCGACCGGATCATCGAGGTTTCCCGCACTGGTTTGCCAATCCTGATGGTGGAGCAGAATGCTCGTCAGGCCCTGGAGATTGCCGACAAGGGTTACGTTCTGGTTCAAGGTCGAAATGCTTATACCGGTACAGGCAAGGAACTGTTGGCCGATCCTGAGGTGCGAAAGAGTTTCTTGGGTGGGTGAGTTGAAGGCCGTGGCGACGCTCGCGTTTACCGCAATTGGCAGTACAGCGCTTTCAACTCCCTGCGCCTTGCAAGAAACCTGCGCGTATGTGGAGGACTGCGAGGGCGCTGAACTCACGCACGAACTTTTGGGTACTCCACCAGAGCTTGTTCAAAGCAATTTTGGTGACTTTTCTGTGGATCAGATAGCAAGGGCAGGCGAAATCACTTCGAAAATCCGTTTATCAAATGGACAAGAGTGGACCGCCACCGCGAAAAACGACTTGCTGACCGCATCTCGGACACAGGACGACAAACACATAAACATGTATGTGACGAAGACCTCAGACACCGAAGTGGCAGTGACACTTCTTACCCTGCCAATGCGCTATGTCGATTATGCGCAAGCAGGCCAAGCAAGACGCGCATTCTCCGGAAAATGCGGACTGGAGTTTTAATGGAGTTCCTCAATGCCATTATGGCGCTCTCCAACGTCATCCTTGTTCCCGAAATTGTCTGAAATCAATACCCGAAGTTTCCCGAAATTCTCCTACCATCCCAAGATTTCCACGCCTCGGCTGCAATCCGGTCACATTGTGCGTTTAGCGCCGGGCTTTGTGAAGGAAACGGTTTCCCGGTCAACCAAAGTTAGCTCCGTGAAATCACGCGAACCTTCTGAATGAAAAACTCTATTCAGGACCCATAAATGAAAAAATGGATGTGTGTGGCCGTCGCCACCTTGTGCGCAACTGCCGCAACGGCGGAAGAGCGCCACTTTGTCTGCGTCTCAGACCGCGACGGTAGCGAAGTGCGCCTCAACAGGGCACCGGAAGGAGACAAGGGCAACATCGAGACTGCGAACATTTCCGGCGATGCCATGGTGCTAAAAGGCGTTGGCAACATGACGTTTGTCTATATCGAAGGCGAAGATGTCATGACCTTTGTCGTCCACTATGACGACATGTCTTATGATCTTTCAGTCAAAGGCCCACATGCCGGTACCGATCACGGGACATGTAAAGAAGTCTAAGTGCTCTCTCAGAGAGCCCCGAAACAAATCGGGGCTTTCGAGGTTAAAATCTCAAGAAACATCAAGAGGATGTGAGCACATGCTCACTCTTCTTTTTTTCCGAATGATATTGTCTAGGTCAGATGAGGGCGTCGCGGATCTCCGTTCGCCCTTCATTCTCAACCACCCGCATTCCAGCAGAAACCCCAATCTGGAAGGCAGAGCAAACCACCAAGGGACACCATGAAAAATCTGACTGCACTGACACTCGCCCTTCTCGCCCCCTCATTTGGTTTGGCTGCTGGTTCCGGACCGCTGGACGGCGCTGATTTTGTCGTGACCTGCGTCTCGGACACCGATGGTAGTAGCGTTACTCTGGCCCGTTCGGGTACGACTGATACCGGCTTCATCATAACGGACACAATTCGGGGTGAAGCCAAGATTCTACCGGGTGTTAACTCGCTGACGTTTCTCCACATCATGGACAAAGACGTGGTCACTTTTGTCGTCGATTTCGACGACCTAAACTATGACATGTCCATCAAGGGGCAGCACACTGCAAACGACCGTGGCATTTGCGATGACCCCGTAAGCTGACAAAGCGATAACTCTCTCACATTCCGGCCCTTTCAGCCCAAAAAAGGGAGCGCAAATTGTTGTGTCTGACATAAGCGTCGTGCCATAAAGCCGCACCCGGACAGTGAGAAGAATTGATGGACTTACTAAACGCGCTTGTTGCGCTTTCGAACTTTGTGATCGTGCCTGCGGTTGCTTACGGCAGCCAGTTGGCTCTGGGGGCGCTGGGGGTCACGCTTATCTACGGCATCCTGCGGTTTTCGAATTTTGCCCATGGCGACACGATGGCCTTTGGCGCGATGATTGCCGTGCTGGTCACCTGGGGCCTGCAAGCCGCCGGAGTGAGTTTTGGCCCACTACCCACCGCGCTGCTGGCCCTGCCCTTTGCGATCCTGGGCTGTATCGTACTTGTTCTGATAACCGATCGGTTGGTCTATCGGTTCTATCGGGAGCAAAAGGCCAAACCGGTGATCCTTGTGATCGTCTCGATGGGCGTCATGTTCATCATGAACGGGCTTGTTCGCTTTGTCATCGGACCGGATGACCAAAGGTTTTCAGACGGCGCGCGATTTATCATATCCGCCCGTGACTTTAAGGCGATGACCGGATTACGTGAAGGGCTTGCGATCAAGACCTCTCAGGGCATCACTCTGGTAGTTGCCGTTATTGCGGTGGCGCTGCTGTTCTGGTTCCTCAACAAGACACGCACGGGCAAATCGATGCGAGCCTATTCCGATAACGAGGATCTGGCGCTGCTCTCGGGTATTAACCCCGAGCGCGTTGTGATGATCACCTGGATTATCGTGGCGGCATTGGCGACCACCGCTGGTGTTCTTTATGGTTTGGACAAGAGCTTTAAGCCTTTTGTCTATTTCCAACTTCTGCTTCCGATCTTCGCTTCGGCCATTGTCGGCGGTCTTGGCAACCCGCTGGGCGCCATCGCGGGCGGGTTCATTATCGCGTTTTCCGAGGTCACCGTAACTTATGCGTGGAAAAAAGTGCTGACTTACGTCGCGCCAGAAAGCCTGGCGCCTTCGGGACTAGTGCAATTCCTATCCACCGATTACAAATTCGCCGTCAGCTTTGCCATCTTGCTGATCGTGCTTCTGTTCAAGCCTACCGGCCTGTTTAAAGGAAAAGCGGTATGACCGAGTCTGTCAAAAACACGCTGCTTTTTGTTGTCGTTGGCGGCTTGATCCTGCTGACCGGTTTCACACAAAGCTGGAACTCCGCGATCCTGATCCTGAACATGGGGTTGATCTCAGCCATCATGGCGATTGGGGTGAACCTCCAGTGGGGATTTGCTGGCCTCTTTAATGTCGGCGTCATGGGCTTTGTGGCGCTGGGTGGTCTGGCTGTTGTGTTGGTATCGACCGCTCCAACACCCGGTGCGTGGTCTTCGGGCGGGTACGGCATCGTTCTTTCCTTGCTTTTGGGGGCTGCGACCGTTGTGGCGGCGGTGCTGGTGGCGACCCGGATGCCGAAGGGCCGTACCCAAACCTTGACGATTGTCGCCATTCTTATTGTAGGCTTCTTTGTTTACCGCGCGGTATTCGATCCCAGCGTGGCTGGTGTTGAAGCAATCGATCCGGCAGTTGCCGGCAACCTCGGCGGTTTGAACCTGCCGGTCCTTGTGGCCTGGCCTGCGGGTGGTCTGTTGGCTGCTGGTGCGGCGTGGCTGATCGGAAAAACGGCGCTGGGTCTCCGCTCGGACTACCTGGCAATTGCAACGCTTGGCATTGCCGAGATCATCATTGCGATCATGAAGAACGAAGACTGGCTGGCCCGGGGCGTCAAGAATGTCTACGGCATCCCGCGCCCTGCCCCCGTGGTAGGCTACGAGGTCGAACTGCAGAACGATCCCGGCTTTGTCGCGCGCGCCGATTGGTTCGGCTTGGACCCCGTCATCGCGTCGACGCTTTCGGTCAAACTGGGCTATTCGCTGCTGTTCATGATCGTTCTGCTTGCTTTGCTGTGGATGGCGCAAATGGCGTTGAAAAGCCCGTGGGGCCGCATGATGCGCGCCATCCGCGACAATGAGGTCGCGGCAGAGGCTATGGGCAAAGATGTCACCCGCCGCCACCTGCAGATATTCGTGCTCGGCTCGGCAATCTGTGGCATCGCCGGTGCGATGATGACAACTCTGGACGGGCAACTTACGCCGGGCACATACAATCCGCTGCGGTTTACGTTCCTTGTCTGGGTGATGGTCATTGTGGGCGGTTCAGGCAACAATTTCGGCGCTGTTCTAGGCGCATTCCTGATCTGGTTCCTGTGGGTTCAGGTCGAACCAATGGGGTTGTGGTTCATGAGCCTGATCACATCGAGTATGCCAGATGGCAGCGCGCTCAAATCTCATTTGATCGACAGCGCCGCGCATATGCGGCTGTTCACCATGGGCCTAGTCCTGCTGATTGTTCTCAGGTTCAGTCCAAGGGGTCTGATTCCGGAAAAGTAAGATCACAATCCATCAATTCATGAAACCGCGCCAACTGACTGGTGCGGTTTCTTGATTTTGTGGAGTATACGGATTAGACGAATCCCAGTACCGCCTTGATGCAGCCGTCTTTTTGGCCACTATTTACGCTAAATTGCCCCTTGGCCCGCGATCATTCGGGAAACATACGAGTATAAGAAGAGTGCACATGAATACTTCCTTCACTAAAATAGCCCTTATCGTCCCGCTGTTCGTAACGCTGGCCGGTTGTATTCCCTCACCCGAAGATCTGGAATCCACCCCGGTCAAGGTGCAGACGCCCAAGGGCGAAGTCACCTGCCAGCTGTATCGTCAGGACCGTGTGACCTGGGATCGGGCGATCAACTTCCCGGCAACCAAGATGTCGGTTCCCGAGGCGGATGCCTACTGCCGCCAAGAAGGTCAGCGCCGTCTGAAGTAACAGAATGCGCGCCGGGTAGAAGGTTTCTACCCGGCACAACCCTTATCTGGCTTTGAACAAACCGCCCAGAATGCCGCGAACAATACGGCGTCCGGTTGTTCCTTTCAGTTCCTTGATCACGGCCTCGCTCATCGCGGTTGCGAACGTGTCTTTCTTACGCATCACGCGAGAGGATGACCGCCCGACCCGGCTGCCGGAATAGCGTCTTGCTGTCGCAAATTCACGCTCGGCCGTGGATTGAGTTTCCAACTGTTCTTCGGCTTCGGCCGCTGCTTGCGCTGCTGCATCTGCGCGGGACTGAAGGATTTCAAAGGCAGATTTCCTGTCCTTCAACTGCCCGTATTTCACTTTCATCGCTGACGCATCCATAAGCGCTTTCCGCTCGGCCTTGGTGATTGGACCCAGTTGCGTTCCGGGCGGGCGGATCAAAGTGCGTTCTACGATCCCTGGCACGCCTTTTTTCTGCAACATCGAGGTCACGGCCTCACCGACACCAACTTCACGGATCGCCTCTTCGGTGTCGAAGGCTGGGTTTTCACGATAGGTTTCTGCTGCAAGTCTCAGGTTCTTGCGATCCCGCGCCGTGAATGCGCGCAAGGCATGCTGCACCCGGTTGCCCAGCTGGCCAAGAATGTCTTCTGGAACGTCCGCCGGATTCTGCGAGATGAAATAGACACCCACCCCCTTGGAGCGAATGAGGCGGGCGACCTGTTCGACCTTGTCCACCAGAACCTTGGGCGCATCATCGAACAGCAAATGCGCTTCGTCGAAGAAGAACACCAGTTTGGGTTTGTCCGGGTCGCCAACTTCGGGCAGTTCTTCGAACAGCTCGCTTAGCAGCCACAGCAGGAATGTTGCGTACAGACGCGGTGACCCCATCAGCTTGTCAGCAGCAAGGATGTTCACGACGCCCTGCCCGTTTTCATCCACGCGCATAAGATCGGCCAATTCCAGCGCGGGTTCACCAAACAGTTTGGTGCCACCCTGGTTTTCCAGCACCAGCAGGCGGCGTTGAATGGCCCCGATCGAAGCGGTTGAGACATTGCCATAGCGCAAAGACAACTGAGCCCTATTTTCCCCAATCCAGACCAGCAAGGACTGAAGGTCTTTGAGGTCTAATAGCGGTAAGCCCTCTTCGTCTGCCACCCGGAACGCGATGTTCAGAATGCCCTCTTGTGCTTCGCTCAGATCCATCAGGCGCGACAGCAGCAGAGGTCCCATCTCGGTTACTGTCGTACGAACGGGATGTCCCTGTTGCCCGAACAGATCCCAAAACGTAACCGGGCACGCGCCATACGCATAGTCGGCAAAGCCGATCCGCTGGGCGCGATCCTGAAACGCCTGGTGAAGCTTGTGGCCTTCGCTCCCCGCCTTGGCCAGACCGGACAGGTCCCCTTTGACGTCAGACAGGAATACCGGAACACCGGCTTGGGAAAACCCCTCGGCCAGAATTTGCAGTGTCACCGTTTTACCTGTTCCCGTCGCCCCCGCGATCATGCCGTGACGGTTGGCATACTTCAGCGTCAGCGACTGCGGCTGGCTGTAGTCGTTGCCACCGCCGCCCAAGAATATGTTTTGGTCCATGAATGTAAGGCCTTATTTCCACCGATCTGCGGCCAGCATACAAAGTTAACCTTTAACTGCGAAAGTCTAATTGCTGCCCACGTCACTAAGGTTACGGGGCGGCATATTTCCTCCCTGTCGACTGACCGCGCCTTCGGGCGCGGTTTTTTTCACAAATCATGGCCGTTACATTAAAATTTCAGGTTTTCAGTTGACCGATGCCCCTGCCTTTCGTAACGTCTGCGCATAAATAAGTCGGCCAGTCCGACGGGGAGAAAATTTTTAGAAGGGAGCCGCTCCACCGGCTCCCTTTGTTCTTTTTGCCGTCGCGCTAGATTTCCGATAACCCGGCGAAAAACCGTTCACATGTTGAAATGACCCACCTTAGCCCCTGACAGTGTGGGACAAGGGTGATAGACGAGTGAAAAAGTCCAACATAAGACCGAGGCAATCATGATCAAGAACACCCTTTCAGTCAGCCTGGTGACCGCTTCTTTGTGGTGCGGAGTCGCATACGCTCAGGAAACGACGCAGGAAACCGAACAGCAACCCCAGACCTCGCAAACTCAGATCGGCAACGATCTGGACCTGGGTGAAACCGGTCCGCGTAACGGCGAACAATACGTCAAGGAAGAAAAAGGCGACTGGGCGATCCTGTGCATCAAGACCGATGCCGACGAAGATCCCTGCGCGATGCGTCAGATCCTGACTGGCGAGCAAGGCCAGCCGATCGCGGAAATCACTCTGGAAAAACTGCCCGAAGGCGTGGCCGCGGTTGCCGGAGCAACTGTGGTTGTCCCGCTAGAAACGATGCTACAGGCGCAGCTGGCGCTTTCGATCGATGGTGCTCCGGGCAAGCGCTATGACTACCATCACTGTAACCCCGTTGGCTGTGTCGCGCAGATGGGCTTTACCGAGGGCGACGTGGAGGCAATGAAGGTCGGAACCAAAGCGACCTTGTCGCTTGTGTCAGTTCTCGCACCAAACCAACTGCTGCAACTTGAAGTATCGCTGTCAGGCTTTACAGCAGGTTTTGAAGGCTTGAAAGTTCTGCAGAACTGAGGTTTCGCTAAGCTAAGACCGCCGCCGGGTTTTACCGGCGGCGTCTTTGTTTGAAATCAGCATTTATATGCGTTTTAAGGCAATTACCGCATTCAGCCCGCCAAATGCAAAGGCGTTACTCAGTGCTACGTCCACTTTCGCCTCGCGGGCTTCGTTTGGCACGACATCCAGCGCGCATTCGGGGTCCGGCTCTTCATAGCCGATGGTCGGAGCGATCACGCCATCCCGCAGTGCCATGATACAGGCCAGCAGTTCGACCGCGCCGGTGCCACCGATAAGGTGGCCGTGCATCGACTTGGTCGAAGATATCATCAGTTCGTCCGCATGAGGACCAAAGACGCCGGCCACGGCAGCGCATTCCGTCTTATCATTGGCCGCGGTGCCGGTTCCATGCGCGTTGATATATCCAACACTGTCCGCGCTTAACCCTGCATCCGCAAGCGCGCCCGACATGGCACGCGCAGCGCCCTGTTTGCTGGGCATGACAATGTCCGACGCATCTGACGACATCGCAAAACCCACGACCTCACACAGGATATCAGCCCCACGGGCGCGGGCGTGCTCGAATTCTTCGAACACGAAGACACCTGCGCCTTCGCCTTGCACCATGCCATTACGATTCGCGCTGAACGGGCGGCAGGCGTCCTTGGACATGACACGCAGCCCTTCCCAGGCTTTGACACCACCAAAACACAACATCGACTCTGACCCACCGGTCAGCATCGCCGGAGCAGCACCGCTGCGTACCATCTGGAACGCCAGCGCCATTGCGTGGTTGGACGAGGCACAGGCCGTCGACACCGTAAAGCTGGGGCCCTTAAGGTTATGCTCCATCGAGACGTGACTGGCCGCCGCATTGTTCATCAGCTTGGGAACGACAAACGGGTGCACCCGGTTTTTGCCATCCTCGTAAACGGAACGGTAGTTGTCATCCCAGGTCGAAACGCCTCCACCAGCGGTTCCCAACACAACGCCCGAGCGGGCCGCGAGGTCACCGTGGAATTCGATCCCGGATTGATCAATTGCTTCTTTGGCCGCTGTCAGAGTGAATTGTGTGAACCGGTCATACAGGGTCATTTGCTGGCGGTTAAACCGCCCCTCGGCCTCGAACCCGCGGACCTGACCACCAATCTGAATGGCCAGTCTTTCAACATCGCGAAATTCAAGCGCAGAGATACCGCAGCGCCCTTCGCGCATAGCCTCTAACGTATCAGGCACCGAATGGCCCAGTGAATTGATTGTACCGGCCCCGGTGATAACGACGCGTTTCATAGGATTATGTCAGACCTTTTCCGACACCAGCTTTTGGATACCGGTGATGATGGCCGCGACATTCGAGATGTCGAAGTCGCTGGCGCTCGGCTCGTTTGCGTTGAACGGAATTGAGATATCGAACTCTTCCTCGATGGCAAAAATGCTCTCGACCAGTCCAAGGCTGTCGATACCCAGATCTTCGAGCGTGCTTTCGGGTGTCACATCCGACGGCTCCAGCACGGCCTGCTCTGCAATGATTGCGATGACGCGGTCGCTGATGCTCATGTCGATCCTCTAATTATCATGTTGAGGTTGATTTAATCGCTCGGAGGCTGTTTGGAAACAGCCTTTTTCAGCGCCTCAACGTCACGTGCCAATCTCGGCAGCCGGCGCTGCGCTTTGTAAATGTCTGTATGCGTTTCCATTTTGATGGCGGGATAGCCCATAACCACGCGCCCTTTGGGAACGTTGGATAGGATTTTTGTGCCCCCGCCCGCAATCACACCATCGCCGATAAAGATATTGTCCGACACTCCGGTCTGTCCGCCCAAAACAACGTTGTTTCCAATTTCAACTGATCCGGACACACCGGATTGCCCGCATAACAGGCAATCCTGCCCAACACGGGTGTTGTGCCCGATATGAACCTGGTTATCGAGCTTTGAACCATCGCCGATGCGGGTGTTCCTGATGGTTCCATTGTCAATGGTACAATTCGCACCGACTTCGACATCATCGCCAATCTCGACGGCACCCAAAGAATGAATGCGGAGCCAGCTCTGCGCCCGGGCTTCACCCTGATCGCCCATGGATTTGCGGGCGTTTTCCACGCCTGATACCTCGGGCGTAACAAAGCTGAAACCGTCGCTGCCGATCCGCGCACCGGGTTGGGCAATGAAACGGTCACCGATCTGAGCACGTGCTCCGATACTCACCATCTCGCGCAGAAAGGCGTGGTCACCCAGAACGGCATCCAGACCGATCACGCAATGTGGCCCGATGACCGCATTCTTACCGATACGCGCACCGGCACCAACAACTACCAATGGACCGATCGAGGCACCCTCGCCTATCTCCGCCGTTGGGTCGATCACGGCAGAGGGGTGAATGCCCGGCTGAACTCCCTGCCCGCGATCCAGCATTGCCGTGATACCTGCCATCGCCATGCGTGGACGCGGCACAAAAACCGCGGCCTCCAACCCCAGAGCCTGCCAATCCGCACCTTCCCACAAAACGGCGGCGCGGGCGGCACCCGTGCTAAGCGCGTCCGCGTATTTCGGCGACATCGCCATTGCCAGGTCAGACGGCCCGGCATCGACCGGTTCTGCGGCGCGCTCTATAACAAGGCCAACTTCACCCTGACAGTCCGCGCCCAAAGCTTCGGCGATTTGCTGAATAGTGTACTGCATGACGGGCTTCCCGAATTAAGGACCTGCCCCCGGTGATTACCCCTGAACGTCCGGCAGGGCTACCCCTGCTTTCTGCAGAGCGTCCCAGATTTTTCGGTCCCGGTCATAGACATCGCGGCGGTACTGAACCTCACCTTTCGGACCGACATAGGCGGTGCGATAGATCAGGTGAACCGGAACATGCTGTTCCAGCGGGACAGTCGTTTCCTTGCCGGACGCCAATATACGGTGGAAAAACGACTTTGGGTCCTCTTCCTGCTTGGCCAAAAGCGCATAGGCAAACTCAAAAGGTTGCGCCAAACGGATACACCCGTGCGAGAACGCCCGCGTCTCACGTGCAAACAGAGATTTCTGAGGCGTATCATGCAGATAGATGTTGTACTTATTGGGGAACATGAACTTCACCAACCCAAGCGCGTTGCTTTTGCTCGGGGGTTGACGCATAGCAAACGGGAAGTTTCTGGTGTTGAACTGGGAGAAATCAACCGCGCCCCGATTAACCAGACGACCGCTGCGATCTGTGATCTGGATGTGACCTACGGCGTTTGGATTTGACTGCAATTTTGGCAGATATTCCTTGGTGATGATCGAGCGCGGTACATACCAACTGGGGTTGATGACCATATGCTCCATCTCGTCCGAAAACTCCGGGCTACGACGGTCATGCACGTTCTTGCCGATCACGGCGCGGGTTTCAAAGGTAACCCGGCCATCGTCCACGATCTTGGCCGAAAAGTCGGCTTGGTTGACCAGAATGTGCCGCTCACCCCGTTCCCGCGGCAACCAGCGTTCTCGTTCCAGTGCAACATACACGGCCTTCAAACGCTCGGACGCCGTGCGGTTAAGCTCGGTGATCGTGCCCTCTCCGGCGACACCATCGGTGGCCAGACCGTGCGCCTGCTGGAAGTCTTTGACAGCAGCCAGCATTGCCTCATCGAATTCGGGACTTGCGGTCGGGCTTAGATACCCCATTGTAATCAGACGGTTACGAAGCTTAATTACATTAGATCCGGTATCGCCATATTCCAACTTACCCACAGGCACACCAGCACCCCAACCGCCTTGGTTGACCAATGCCTCAAGCGCGATCTTCTGTTTCATCAACGCGCGGTATTGGGTGGATTGCGGTGCAAGCAGATCGAAATACGCGTCACCCTCCGCAGTAAGCAGGCCCTGCAAATGGTCATTCGCCGACCGACGCGACACTGTGCGGACCAGCCCATCGTCAATCTGCGCAGGACGCAATGCGCCTGAATACAGATCACTTGCATAGCTGACAAACGCCTTGCTTAATTCGATTTCAACCGCACCCAAATCCCGCAGCGATCTGGCGTCCTGCATTTTTGATACGATCGACTGAACGTCAAAGCCCCCTTCGGGCAAGCCATGCAGGTTTGTTGAAGATAACGCCTTTATCAACCGCGCTCTGCGCGCTTCATGCTCAGGCGTGTCGCCCACCCATATTGGAGCAAAGGCGTTGGTACGATAGAACTCTGCCAGACCTGAACCTGCAGGCGCAAACTCGGCCACAGCCATTTGAAATGCCGTTCCGGGTGCAGACTGGGCACTTGCCACAGAGGCAGACGCCGTAATGCAAGCGGCGAAGATAAGACTTTTAGGCAACCGATAAAGTGCTCGCATGGGATGACCTTGATTATTCAATACTTTGCGCGTTCTGAGGCGCGTTCCGAATGAATATGGTTTTCAGCTGGACGTTTTGTCCATTCACAAATACATCAATCCGAAGCATCCATCCGAGCCTGATGCGCGTTTGCATCGGCTGCGTTGCGCCAACGCCTAATTGCCTCAATACTATACCGATTTGCATCACCTGCGCAAAAAATCGCCGAAAATTCCCCCTTGAAAAGATGAATGTGAAAGATTTCTTGGCTGGCATTTCGTACTGTGTCATAAATCCCGCATCTGGGATGGGAAAAAATTAAGATCGCGCGCGTAACATCGTGTGCAGGCAGGAACAGTACGGGACGAAACGAAATGACCACGAGCAGTACATCGGGCTTGACCCGGCGTGCCCTATTGGGCGCATTCGCTGCAACAGCAGTTGTAGCAGCACCGACTTATTCCAATGCAGCAGGTTTTTTGCGCGGTGGCGGCGATATTCGCCGTATCCGTATGTATTCGGGCCGCACGGGCGAACGGCTTGATATGATATATTGGGTTGACGGAAAATACATCAAGGACGCTGTCAAAGAAGTGAACCACTTCATGCGCGACTGGCGTACTGATCAGGCCAAATCCATGGATCTGCGCACCATCGACATTATGGCAGCCTCTCATAATCTTCTGGACGTGAATGAGCCCTACACTCTTTTGTCCGGCTACCGCTCCCCCCAAACCAATGCAATGCTGCGGTCTCGTTCGCGTCGTGTGGCCAAGAACTCGCTGCACATGAAAGGCCAGGCTGCAGACTTGCGCCTGTCCTCCCGTTCCGTATCCCAGATGGCCAAAGCAGCCATGTCCTGTCGCGCTGGCGGTGTTGGCAAGTATCACCGCTCGAACTTCGTCCATATGGATTGCGGCGAGGTTCGCAGCTGGGGCGGCTAAAAGACACCCAAACTGTTTCTCAACGACGAGCGCCCTTGGGCGCTCTTTGTTTTTTGGACTACCAGCGTACATGTTTTGCCCGGATACGGGATCGCTGATTGCCGCGCTAACAGGACCGGAATTGGCTGCCGAATATGTGTTCTCACGGACTTGAAAACGTCATTCTTAGGTGAGCCAGCGCGCACTCCTCGCGAATTTTCATATAACATGATGAAAAATATCGCGATTTTATGAAGAGATTTTTTACGAGAAAGGAGTCATATTGCGGCGTTAGAGGAAAGATTAATGATTTCGATTGTCGCCAAAGTAATAGCTTTGTTCCTGCTGGTTGCCGCGCTTTATCTGGCATATTATGCCGGTTCGTTTCAGCAAGAACTCAAGGATACTGATAGACCGCCGCCGGTGGTTCTGTTTTCCATTGTAGTGGCCCTTGCCGCCTATCTGCTCTTAGTGCTGGTATAATTGCTTCTGTCCGGCATCCGGGCTTCATTCCGAGCAATGGCGCCAGCACGCCTGCTATCGCGGTTTAGCTTACTACGTGCCATCATCTCGGATCGTGCAGCAGATCTGCGTTGCTCGCCGCCCAGTCATGCATGGCCTGCAGCAGAGGTATCAAGCTTTGCCCTAAAGGCGTCAGGCTGTATTCCACATGGGGCGGGATGGTTTTGAAGTCTTTGCGTGAAACAAAGCCCGCTTCTTGCAACTCACTTAGCTGGCGGGTCAGTGTTCGGTGCGTTATGCTGCCAAGGTTTCGCTGAAGCTGATTAAACCGCGAGGTTTCCTGGGCCAGCCAATAGACAATCAAAAGTTTCCACTTACCCGAAATCGCTTCGATCAACGGCTCAATAAGGCAATTCTCTTTCGATTCGAGAGTTGTCATGACAGTATCCTAAATGACCGTACTTGTCGTTTTGATCATGTAATTCTAACTACTGCCCGGAACACCCAAATGCAATGAGGATTGGGATGAGCAAGAAGAAGGTAGTGATTGTTGGTGGCGGATATGTCGGCTTTGAAGTTGCCAAAGAATTGGATGCACATGCAGATGTCACACTGATCGAGCAACGCGAAGCTTTTGTGCAGCCGCCGGCGACAATCCGGGCGCTCTTGGATCCTGCTTTGCTGGATCAGATCGTTCTGCCGTATGATCGCTTGCTAAAGAACGGGCGGGTCCGTGCGTGGCCGCGCTGTATCGGTGTCTCAAACCGAAGTGACCCTGGAAGATGGCAGTGTCTATCCGGCTGATTTTATCGTCGTGGCCACAGGTTCGTCCTATGCAGCACCGTTCAAACCATCGGGCGACAGCATTGATGATTTTCGCCAGACCAGCGCAGACGTCAGCGCGCAATTGGCAGCCGCGAAATCGGTGGCAATCGTCGGGGCTGGTGCTGTTGGCACAGAACTGGCGGGTGAAATTGCTGCGGCACGACCGGACAAGGACATCACTTTGATTTCGTCGGACGATACCCTTTTCCCGATGTACCCTGCTAGGTTTGGCAGCCAGATCAAACGCAAACTTGAACGCGCCGGTGTATCTGTCGTGCTTGATCAAAGAGTCGAGGATTTACAGCGCATGGACATGCCTTACGCGGGTTCGGTGAAACTGACCGATGGTCGGGTTGTCTCCGTTGATCTGGTGTTTCCGGTCGTCGGATCAAAACCAAATACGACCTTGATCCAGACTATGCCTGGGGTGAACGCTGTACCATCCAGCCGGATCAAAACCGACAAGTGGATGCGCCCGTCAAATTTTCCGAATGTCTTCATTGCGGGCGACATCGCCGACATAGGAGACGGTATGACGATTGTCGCGATCACTAGGCAAAACCCATGGTTGATCAAGACATTGAAGCAGGTGTTGAAGGGACAAGCGGTCGAAGATCAAAAACCCTATGCGCCTTGGAAGAAGGCACCGATCCTCGTTCCGCTGGGACCTCATGTCGGCAATAGTTGGCTCTTTGCGACTGTTGGCGATTGGATCACCCGCAAGATGAAAGGAAAAGAGCTCTTTATCCCAAAGTATCGCAAGGCATTTGGTCTTTCACGATAGCAGAAGGTCTGAGCCGGTGCATTTCCCGGCCTAATCTATTGAAAGCCGAAGCGAAAGCGGGCTTAAGAGGGCAAAATCATAACCCAACTAGCCGTCAGCCAATAAAAGTAATGGCGCACCTGAGAGGATTCGAACCTCTGGCCTCTGCCTTCGGAGGGCAGCGCTCTATCCAGCTGAGCTACAGGTGCCTTGGCCGTTAGCTAACCCTGATCCGATCCGGGTGCAACTGCAAATCTTTCCTGATCGGCCAGGTTTCACGCAAACAAATCGTGTGCCAATTCCAGCGCGTCGATCAGTATGTCGACCTCTTCCGTGGTGTTGTACAGACCAAAGCTAGCGCGGCAAGTCGCCGTGACACCGTAGAAATCCATGAGCGGACCGGCACAGTGGTGCCCGGCACGAACAGCCACGCCTTTCTTATCCAGAATGGTCGAGACATCATGCGCGTGCCCTGCCCCGTCCATGGTAAAGCTGAAGATCGCGGCCTTGTCCGGGCGTGTGCCCTGAACCTGCAACCAGTTCAGACCAGTCAGTCTCTGCATAGCATATTCGCGCAACCCGGCCTCATGAGCGGCGATATTTTCCATCCCCAGATCCATCATGTAATCCAGCGCAACACCCAAACCGATGGTTTGAACAATACCGGGCGTTCCGGCCTCGAACTTCATTGGCGGGTCGTTGTAGATCACCTGGTCCTTGCTGACCTCTTTGATCATGTCGCCGCCACCGATAAAGGGGCGCATCTCGGCCATGCGTTCGGATTTGATGTAAATCGCACCCGACCCCGAAGGGCCATAAAGCTTGTGGCCAGTAATTGCATAGAAATCGCAGCCGATATCGGCGACATTGACGGGCATGTGCACAGCGCCCTGGCTGCCATCGACCAGCACCGGAACGCCTTTCGCGTGTGCGCCTTCTGTGATCGCTTTGACGTCAACCACTGTGCCCAACACGTTCGAACACTGCGTCACTGCAACCAGCTTGGTCTTGGGACCGATCGCGTCGATCACGGCCTGCGGGTCAAGCCCACCATCTGCGTCCACATCGACCCAATTCAGGACGACGCCCTGACGTTCGCGCAGAAAATGCCAGGGGACAATATTGGCGTGGTGTTCCATCACGCTCAGCACGATCTCATCTCCGGCCTCCATGCGCGGCATGGCCCAGCCATAGGCGACCAGGTTGATCCCCTCGGTCGTGCCCGAGTTCAAGACAATCTCATCTTCGTCCGCCGCGCCCAGAAAACGGGCGATGGTTCCGCGAACGGATTCGTATTTTTCGGTCGCCAGATTGGACAGGTAATGCAGGCCGCGGTGAACATTCGCGTATTCTTCGGAATATGCCCGTGTCACCGCATCAATCACGACCTGCGGTTTTTGCGCCGATGCGCCATTGTCCAGATAGGTCAACGGCTTGCCGTTCACTTCCCGAGACAGGATTGGAAAGTTTGAGCGGATTTTCTGCACGTCATACATGGTCTTCTATTCCCTATACGGGGCCGCCGGGCGTTAAAGCGAGGACAAAGGGCACTGCAATCAAAGCAGATAACACGATGACCCCGAAAGATTTAGCAAGCGAACCGAACTGGTGCGCTTCATTCAGAAAATGGAGCGTGACGTAAAGGCTGATAATCGCGGTGGCCAGCAAAAACATCAGCATCAAAAACGGCAGCACGATCGTGATGACCAGCGTGATCACCATCGCAGCGATCTGAAGGTACTGCAGCCAGATGGTCAGCGTCAGGATGTCATCGAATGTTGCACGGCCACCCAGAAACCTCCCTACGAACAGGAATGCCCCGACGCTTAGCAGCATGGCGCCGGCAGATCGGACCAGCCCCAGGAACACTGGCGTAGGTGGGGGTACGGATTCATCACCGGGGACTGGAAGCAAATGATCAATACCCAGTTGCACAAGGCCGTTGAGCACCACGGCCAGAAAGAAAGAAAGCCATAAGATTTCTCGCCCCGGGCGCATGTCCAAAAGGCGCCGGGCCGCTTGGGCGGGGTGTGTCAGGGTCAAAATCGCAAGATCAACAAAGCCAGTGGGATTCATTCTTGCCGCCTTTGTGCTTGACTGAGACCTGCCAGCCAGAACCACAGGAACACTGCGAACCAGACGATCCCGACGAGTGTCAGGGTCGGGCCAGATCCTATGAAACCGCCGACCAAACCATTCAACAAAACCAGAGGTGTTGAGGACAATAGCGCCCAGAACAGAGCCAATCTAGCGCCATAAGACGTCCCCTGACCGCCAACCAATCGGGCCGCACCGTATGAGACAAAGGCCAGCAGGTAGAAAAACAGAGGCAGAATAATGACAGTGCCCATCAAGGCACCGCCCATCAGCATATCCAGCTGAAGCCCTTCGATATGCGCGCGTCGCGCAAGGCTGGGCAATTGCGCTATGAATGCCACAATGCAAAACGCCATGACAAACATCAGCGCCCGGTCCTCGCGCGGGCCTAGATCAAGAAGCCGCCGCACGACACGACCCGGCCCCCGATAGGTGGCCACGATATCCGAGGTCAAAGGCATCAGATGTGTCGCGACAGCCAGCCTTCAAGGCGGTTTACGATGGCCTCAGCCAATACCTCATCCTCGATCTCATCGACGGCTTCGGCCAAAAATGCCAGAGTCAGCATATTGGTGGCGTCCTTAACCGAAACCCCACGCGAACGCAGGTAAAACAGCGCCGTCTCATCAATCGCACCCGAGGTCGAGCCGTGCGAACACGCAACATCGTCGGCATAGATCTCAAGTTCGGGCTTGGCGAGGAACTGGCTGTCATCATCCAGCAGCAAGGACTGGCTGATCTGATAGCCGTCTGTCTTCTGTGCGCCTTCCTTGACCAGGATCTTGCCCTGGAACACGCCGGTCGCGCCGTTGCGTAGAACTTTCTTAAAGACCTGACGGCTTTCGCAGTTCACCGCGTCATGGGTGACGAAAACCGTGTCGTCATGGTGGAAATCACCATCACCTACGCAGGCGCCTGCCACATGAGCAATAGCGTCGTCGCCGGTCAGTTCGATCACCTGTTCGTTGCGGGTCAAAACTCCATTCACCGTCAGCGTGAAGGACTTAAAGACAGATTCCCGTCCCAACCGCGTGAACATGTGAGTCGCAGCGCGACGTTCATGGTCCCTGCCCTGCGCACGCACGTGATGCAGCGTACCGCCATCGGCGATGTCGATCTCGATGCATTTGTTGAACCGCGATGCCGCAGGACCGTTTTCCAGAACCGTCACCTCAGCGCCACTTTCGACACGGATGATGTGGTGCAGCATGGCGTCCGAGGTCTCGGATGCATGGCGATAGATCAGGCTGATCGGCTTGGACGGTTTGCCGGTGACGTGGATCGCAACGCCGTCTGCGGCAAAGGCCGTATTCAAAGCAGCCAACGGCCGCTGAACCGGGGATTGCCCGCGCGATTCCAGAACGCCGTACAACTCTTTGGCCCAGTGGATATCCTTGCAGCAGATATCCTCGATCCGGTCGATATTGACACCTTCCAGTTCCAGATCATCCGACTCTTCGGCGCTGAACACACCGTCGATGAAAACGATCTTCAATCGGTCGAGATTGCCAAACAGCAGCGGCTCGTCTGAGTGGAACAAAGCGGCATGCGGCTGCTCGGCCGAGATAAGGGTGTCGGGGCGCGTGTACTTCCAATATTCGTCGCGCCGCCCCGGCAGACCCATTTCCAGCACGCGGGCCAGCGCGTCTTCGCGCGCGGCGCGGGTGCACCCGGCATCGGGCATGGTCAGCGTGGCCAGCCGCGCCTCGGTCGCAGTTTGTTTTACTTCGGGCAAAGCCATCAGTTCACCTCGGCCAGGATGTCGGCATAGCCGTTGTTTTCAACTTCCAACGCCAGTTCGGGACCACCGGTTTTAACGATGCGACCGTCTGCCATGATGTGAACGACATCAGGTTTGATGTGGTCCAGCAGGCGCTGATAGTGGGTGATGACCAGGAAGCCACGGCCTTCATCACGCAGCGCGTTCACGCCTTCGGCCACCAGTTTCATCGCATCGACGTCCAGACCCGAATCCGTTTCGTCAAGGATGCACATCTTGGGTTCCAGCATCGCCATCTGCAGGATTTCGTTCCGCTTCTTCTCACCGCCTGAGAAGCCAACGTTTACCGGACGCTTGAGCATGTCCGCGTCGATTTTCAGCGATTTTGCCTTGGCCCGAACTTCCTTCAGGAAATCAGCAGCTGACAATTCGTCTTCGCCGCGGGCCTTGCGCTGAGCGTTCACGGCCGTGCGCAGGAAGGTCATGTTGCCAACACCCGGGATCTCAACAGGGTATTGGAACGCCAGGAAGACACCCGCAGCCGCGCGCTCTTCCGGCTCCATCTCCAAAAGGTCCTCACCTTCCAGCGTGGCAGAGCCTTCGGTCACTTCGTACCCATCGCGGCCCGACAGCACATAGCTGAGCGTCGACTTGCCCGAGCCGTTTGGCCCCATGATCGCATGTACTTTTCCGGCCTCAACCGTCAGATCGACACCTTTGAGGATTTGCTTTTCTTCTTCCTCGAGTTTCACGTGCAGGTTTTTGATTTCCAGCATTTTTTGTCCTTTTGCGTACCGCAAGGGGCCATCCGGCCCCGATATGTTCTAAATTCAGAGGAATGCGGGGTTAACCCACTGATCCTTCGAGGCTGATGGCCACCAGCTGCTGCGCTTCCATGGCAAACTCCATCGGCAACGCCTGCAGGACGTCCTTGCAGAACCCGTTGACGACCAGCGCCACGGCCTCTTCCTCGTCCATGCCGCGCTGACGGCAGTAGAACAGTTGATCGTCATCCACTTTGGAGGTCGTCGCCTCATGCTCCACGCGCGATGAATTGTTGCGAACCTCGATATACGGTACCGTATGAGCCCCGCATTTATCGCCGATCAGCAAGCTGTCGCACTGTGTATAGTTGCGGCTGTCCTTCGCCTTGGGGTGCATCGAAACCAGACCGCGATAGGTGTTCTGTGCTTTACCCGCGCTGATCCCCTTGGACACGATGCGCGACTTGGTGTTCTTGCCCAGATGCACCATTTTGGTGCCGGTATCAGCTTGCTGCATGTTGTTGGTAATGGCGATCGAGTAAAACTCACCCTGGCTTTCATCACCGCGCAGGATGCAGGACGGGTACTTCCAGGTCACGGCGGATCCGGTTTCCACTTGGGTCCACATCACCTTGGACCGATCACCCCGGCAATCGGCGCGCTTGGTCACAAAGTTGTAGATACCGCCCTTGCCGTTTTCATCCCCGGGGAACCAGTTCTGAACGGTCGAGTATTTCACCTCGGCATCTTCTTCGATGATGATCTCAACAACGGCCGCGTGCAGCTGGGCCGTGTCGCGCTGCGGCGCGGTGCAGCCTTCCAGATACGAAACGTAAGAACCCTTGTCCGCGATAATCAGTGTGCGTTCGAACTGACCCGTGTTTTCCGCATTGATGCGGAAATAGGTGCTCAGCTCCATCGGGCAGCGCACGCCTGGCGGGATGTAGACAAACGAGCCATCCGAGAACACGGCCGAGTTCAGCGTGGCGTAAAAGTTGTCAGAAACAGGCACAACGGTGCCAAGATATTTTTTGACCAGCTCAGGGTGTTCCCTGATCGCCTCTGAGATCGAACAGAAGATCACGCCATGTTTGGCCAGTTCGTCTTGAAAGGTCGTGCCAACCGAAACCGAGTCGAACACCGCATCCACGGCCACCTTGCGACCTTCGGCAGGCATGTCCTCGGCGCCTTCGACACCGGCCAGAATCATCTGCTCTTTCAGTGGGATACCAAGCTTTTCGTATGTGGCCAGAAGCTTGGGATCGACCTCATCCAGCGATTTGGGCTTTTCCTCCATCGACTTGGGACGGGCATAGTAATACTGGTCCTGAAAGTCGATCTTGGGATAGTGGACCATAGCCCAGTTCGGCTCGTCCATCTTTGTCCAGCGTTCGAAGGCCGCCAGACGCCATTCCGTCATCCATTCGGGCTCTTCGTTCTTTTCCGAGATCAGCCGGACGATATCCGGGTTTACGCCCTTGGGAGCATATTCCATCTCGATATCGGTATCCCAACCGTATTTGTAGGTACTGACCTCGCGTACCGCGTCCACGGTTTCCTGATCGACACCTTCTTTTACCTGGGTCTGGTCCAAAGCGGCCATATGACACCTCCGTCAGATCACGCGGCGCGCGCGCGATGCTTCTTTTCTTTTTCAAGCCACGTTTCGGCGAAACGCAGCACATCTTCTTCAGTGGTCAAAGGTCCCAGAGACACGCGGATCGCGCTTGCTGCTGTGACCTCATCAAAACCCATCGCGGTTAACACCGCGCTTGCCCGGACCTTGCCGCTGGAACAGGCAGAACCTGCACTGATAGCGAAACCTGCCAGATCCATCTGCATGACCTGCGTTTCGCCCTTCCAGCCGGGGGTTGCGAAACACGAGGTATTCGGAAGGCGGTCCTGACCTTTCCCGACAAAAATAGTAGATTTAGAACCAGCCTCAAGGGCATTTTCTAGAATATTTCTAAATTCACGAACCTGTTCCCAGATACCATTTGAAAGATCCCGCGCCGCAGCTTCAGCTGCCGCCCCGAACCCCGCGATTCCAATGACATTTTCGGTGCCTGACCGTCGGCCCATCTCTTGCCCACCGCCTTTGATCATTGCAGGCAGTTCAGTGCCACGTTTCATCACCACCGCGCCAATACCTTTCGGGCCGCCCAGCTTATGAGCCGAAATCAACGCCATCTGGACGCCCAGCCAATTAAAAGCCACCGGCAATTTGCCAAAGGCCTGTGTCGCGTCTGTCACCGCCAATCCGTTTGGCAACGATTGGACAATCCCCGTCTCGGAATTCGCCAATTGCAGGGTCGACTGCTGGGGGTTTGACACGTCCACCTGACCAGATTGCGACGCGGGCAAGTCTTCGGTGATCCATGATCTGATCGCGTCATGCTCAATCGCGGACCCGTGCAAATCACGATTGATCAATGTCAGCGCTGCCCCTTCGGTCGAACCTGATGTGAACACAACGTCTGCCCCATCCGCACCAAATGCGGCTGCAACCTGCGCCCTTGCCCGCTCGATCAGAGCCTTGGCCGCACGGCCCTCGGCGTGAACGGACGAAGGGTTCCCGCACAATTCCATCGCCGCCACCATGGCCTGGCGGGCCTCGGGGCGCAGCGGTGTTGTTGCGTTATGATCCAGATAAACACGATTCATGGATACATCTTTTCCTGGTCGCAAAGCGGGGAAGAAACCCAAGAGGCAAACAGCATTAGATTACTCATCAACGATGGAAAACAGACTGGGAACTGCCGGGCACGGGGCCAAGTCGTTCTTGATCACGTCAGACAGGCGCGTCTGGTGCAAAAAAACGTAGACATGCGCACTGAGACCTTCCCAAAGACGGTTGGTCAAAGACTGCGCCCGGCTGCCCGAGGATGCCCCGGATGCCCCGGCACCTTTTTGCAGCGCGTCCACGGTTTCATCCACCGCCGCCAGAACTTCGACCACCCGAATCTCGGAAGCAGGCCGCGCCAGACGATACCCGCCGCCCGGTCCACGTACGGATGAAACCAGTTCGGCCCGGCGCAATTTGACGAAAAGCTGTTCAAGATAAGGAAGCGAGACATCCTGACGTTCGGAGATTTCGCTAAGCGTCACCAAGCGGTCCGAGGGCTGTAGAGCAATATCAGCCAGTGCAACCATCGCGTAACGACCCTTTGTCGAAAGCTTCATTGTCTTTCCCTCATGGCAGGTTATAAGCGAAAACATTGACGCCGCCGCCGCCAGTGCGTATCTCCGACAGGCAGCGCCTTGCGCAAAGCATCATAATTAGAACCGTTCTAAAGTGCCTTACGATTACCGTCAAGTATATCATGGCATCAGGAAGAAAAAGACAGGACCAAAGCACACATGCCCGAGGTGATTTTTCCCGGACCCGAAGGCCGCCTGGAAGGCCGCTACCACCCGCAAAAGGAAAAAGACGCACCGATTGCCATCGTGCTGCACCCGCATCCACAATTCGGCGGGACCATGAACAACAAGGTGGTCTATAATCTGCACTATGCGTTTTACAACATGGGCTTCACCGTGTTGCGCTTTAACTTCCGCGGCGTGGGCCGCAGCCAGGGCGAATACGATCAGGGCATCGGTGAGCTGAGCGATGCAGCGTCAGCGCTGGATTATCTGCAGTCGATGAACAACAACTCCAAGCACTGCTGGGTTGCCGGCTTCTCGTTCGGTGCCTGGATCGGAATGCAGCTGCTGATGCGCCGCCCAGAAATTACGGGCTTTATTAGCGTGTCGCCACCAGCCAACATGTATGACTTCTCGTTCTTGGCCCCCTGCCCTTCGTCCGGCCTGATCATCAACGGCTCGTCCGACCGTGTGGCCCCACCCGCCGACACTACGTCGCTGGTCAACAAACTGCACGAACAAAAGGGCATCACCATCACCCATAACGAGGTTGAGGGTGCTGATCACTTCTTCCAGGACCGTCACATGGACACGCTGATCACCGATGTCAGTGACTATGTGAAGCGTCGCCTGACCGAGAACACGCGCTAATGTCGAATACCATCACAACGCTTGCGGCCAAACTGGCCGAGGACACAATGAAGGTGATGGACGAAACCGGCAATGATCGTTTCTTTGTCGAGGTGGGAGAGCTTTTGGGCGCCTCCTCCCAGACCTTGGAAGAGGCCTTTTTGACCGAAATGCGTGTACGCATCGCTGAACGCAAAGCGCGCAAGTTTGTCATCGACGCACTGACCAAACATCGATCCCAGGTGAAAGCGATTGAAAAGAAATGACTGAAAGACTGTCCGCGCAACTTGAATTCCTGAAACGCGCGGACAGGCTGAAGTCGGTCGATCGCGCCAATGCGCTCCTGGATCGGTCCCGCCCTGAAAACTCTGCAGAACACAGCTGGCACCTGGCCTTATGGGCATTGACGATGGAGCCGTTGGCGGGTGACGACGTTAACATTAACCGCGTCATACGCATGCTGCTGTTGCACGATCTTGTCGAGATCATCGTCGGCGATCACCCCATTCACCTGGAAACCGATTGGAACGCCGTGGAACGCGCCGAGCACGCGGCGGCGGACGAGTTGTTTAGTCTCTTGCCGGACGATCAGACGTCTGCGTTTCAAGCCCTGTGGGAAGAGTTCGAGGCCGACACGACGCCGGACGCGAAATTCGCCAAGTATCTGGACCGATGCCAACCGCTGTTTCAAGTCTTGTGTTCGCCAACCCCCAACCCGGATCATGTTGAAGTAGCGCGGGAAAACCTCTGCAGTGGTCGCGCCGCGTATTTGGCACGGGAATTCCCCCAAGCACACGCTCTGGCCAGCGCCATGCTGCACGCGCAGTCAACGCCCGAAACTGCGTTTTCTGAACGGCTGGCTTTTCTGACTGAGGCAGACCGCCTGAAGTCCGTTTACCGCGCCTCGCGCCTGTTGTCTGACGATCGGTTTGAGAACTCGGCCGAACATTCCTGGCACATCATGCTGTTTGCTTGGGTTTTGGCGGAATACGCGCAGCCCGGTGTATCGCTGGACCAAGTCCTGAAAATGCTTCTACTGCATGACATCGTCGAAATTGATGCCGGAGATCATCCCATCCACGGACAAGTCGACCACGCCGCACAAGAAGCCGAGGAAAAGGCAGCAGCCGACAGGTTGTTCGGGTTGTTGCCCGAGGCACCGCAGCACGCCTTCCGGACGCTATGGGAGGAGTTCGAAGCCGCCGAGTCGCCAGACGCGCGATTTGCCAAGGCGATCGATCGGTTTCAAACCCCGATCGGGAACCTTGAAACAGGTGGCGGGTCCTGGGTCGATTACAACGTGACGTTTGCCCAGATCGAACGCCGTGTGGGAATCCCGATCAATCGCGGTGCACCAGCGCTGTGGTCATGGTTGCGACCGAAACTGAGCACGTATTTTTCAGAAAACACCGTCGGTTGAGCCAATAGAAAAAGGGGCACAAAGGCCCCTTTTCCAATCGTTCCGGCAGGCACTTAAACCTGAAAACTTTGAAACCGCTCAACACCACTGGCTGCGTTTATGTCGACGGACCCCCCGCCCGCAAGCCACCCAAGCGCCACTATGAATGCCGAAGCAACGATCACGGATATCGCAAATTTCGTCATTAAAAACTCATAAAAGAAAACTAAAAACCAC
Organism: Ruegeria sp. CDSC002; assembly: GCF_059610905.1. NCBI lineage: Bacteria > Pseudomonadati > Pseudomonadota > Alphaproteobacteria > Rhodobacterales > Roseobacteraceae > Ruegeria > Ruegeria sp. CDSC002. The sequence continues at coordinate 118,788 of NZ_JBXWOM010000001.1, read as the reverse complement.
CCATTTCATATCAGAGTTTTTCTCTTTGAAATAGTATGGTTATCCTGACCTCTTCGGTGGGCAGTCCCGGTGCTTTCGACACCGAACTTTTCCCGATATCCATCCAAATTCCCCTTGTCGTGAATCGGGATTTTGTGGTCAACCTCCCCAACTGCAACTGAATCGAGACCTGCCGTGCCCAAAGCCTATCTTATACTTTTGCTGGCGGTTTTCGCCGAAACAATTGGCACAACGGCGCTGCAGGCCAGCCAGCAGTTCAGCCGGTTTTGGCCCTCTGTTTTGGTTGTCGTGGGTTACGGAATTGCTTTTTACCTATTGGGCCTCACCCTAAAGTATATGCCGGTCGGCATCGTCTATGCCATTTGGTCCGGCTTGGGGATCGTGCTGATCGCCATCATTGGCTTCATTGTTTTTGGTCAGCGCCTGGACTGGCCTGCGGTGGTCGGTTTGGCGATGATATTGGCCGGAATCCTGATCATTCACCTGTTTTCCAGCACAGCGGGCCACTGACGACCGGTTAGGGCTGGCCTATTCAGTCAATCCGCGTTATGCGCGCGGCAACTTCCCGTTCAAAGGCTGACCTCTCATGGACCTGCGCAATATCGCAATCATCGCTCACGTGGACCACGGTAAAACGACCCTGGTGGATGAGCTGCTTAAACAATCCGGTGCGTTCCGGGAAAACCAGGCGGTGGCCGAACGCGCCATGGACAGCAACGATCTGGAGCGCGAACGCGGCATCACCATCCTTGCCAAAGCGACCTCGGTCGAATGGAAGGGCACGCGCGTCAACATCGTTGACACCCCCGGCCACGCCGATTTCGGTGGCGAGGTTGAGCGGATCCTCAGCATGGTCGACGGTGTTGTCCTGTTGGTGGACGCCGCCGAAGGCCCGATGCCGCAGACCAAATTCGTGACGTCCAAGGCGTTGGCGCTGGGCCTGCGTCCCATCGTAGTGCTGAACAAGGTCGACAAACCCGACGCTGAACCCGACCGCGCACTTGATGAATGCTTTGACTTGTTCGCCAACCTCGGCGCTGACGACGATCAGCTGGATTTTCCTGCCATGTATGCCTCAGGCCGTTCCGGCTGGGCAGATATGGAGCTGGACGGGCCGCGCAAGGACCTGACCGCCTTGTTCGATCTGATTGTCGATCACGTCCCTGCCCCAAAGCAGGTCGAAAACAAAGACGAACCCTTCCGCATGCTGGCCACGACGCTGGGCAGCGATCCGTTCATCGGTCGCATCCTGACCGGTCGTGTGGAAAGCGGCACTTTGAAAGCGGGCGACAACCTCAAGGCGCTGAGCCGCGATGGCACGCTGATCGAAAACTTCCGCGCGTCGAAAATCCTGGCCTTCCGTGGACTGGCACAACAGCCCATCGACGTGGCCGAGGCCGGTGACATTGTCACCATCGCAGGCATGAGCAAAGCCACCGTGGCGGATTCACTGGTCTCGCCGCAGGTCGAAGCGGCTCTGCCCGCCCAGCCCATCGACCCGCCGACCATCACGGTTACTTTTGGCATCAACGATTCGCCCCTGGCCGGTCGCGACGGCAAGAAAGTTCAGTCGCGTGTTATCCGCGACCGCCTGATGAAAGAGGCCGAGTCAAACGTTGCCATCCGCATCAGCGACACACCTGGCGGCGATGCCTTTGAGGTTGCTGGCCGTGGCGAATTGCAGATGGGCGTTCTGATCGAGAACATGCGCCGTGAAGGGTTCGAGCTCAGCATCTCACGTCCGCAGGTTCTGTTCCGCGAGGAAGACGGCCAGCGCATGGAGCCCATCGAAGAAGTCACTATTGACGTCGACGATGAATATTCAGGCTCGGTGATCGAAAAGATCACCGGCGCGCGTAAAGGTGAACTGGCCGAAATGCGTCCGGCCGGCGCGGGCAAGACCCGTATTATCGCGCATGTACCGTCGCGCGGGTTGATTGGATACCATGGTGAATTCCTGACCGACACGCGCGGCACCGGTGTTCTGAACCGTGTGTTCCACGGCTGGGCGGCCCACAAAGGCCCGATCCCGGGTCGTCGTGCGGGGGTTTTGATCTCGATGGAAAACGGACAGGCCGTGGCTTATGCACTGTGGAACCTGGAAGAGCGCGGCCGGATGTTTGTTGCCCCGCAAACCGACGTGTATCAGGGCATGGTCATCGGCGAACACTCACGCGATAACGACCTTGAGGTGAACCCGCTCAAAGGCAAGAAACTGACCAACGTACGTGCCAGCGGTTCCGATGACGCCGTTCGCCTGACACCTCATATCCAGTATTCTCTGGAAGAAGCGATTGCCTATATCGATGATGACGAACTGGTTGAGGTCACTCCAAACGCCATTCGGTTGCGCAAGCGTTACCTTGACCCGCACGAACGGAAACGGATGGCAAGATCGGCCTGATCCGACCCAGAGCATTGTTTCTTTGCGGGCTACAATGCCTCAATTGTGACATTTTTGCTTCCTAGATGGCTAAATCTACCCAAAAAAAGTCCGTCCCTGCGACGGGCTTTTTTGTTGTTTTTCATATAGTTTCACCAATAGGTTGCATACTTCCCCGCTTTTTTTGCAGACACCCGTCAAAAAAATGAGGCAAGATACAGCTGTATTTTTGTCAAATCTGTGGCACAATTACTTAATTCAAAGGTGTTGGTAATGAGTTTAAAGGAGTAGCGCTATGCGCGTAAGGTCCCGTTTATATTCGTTTGTATTTTTATCCGCGGCATTCCCATTAATGGCAACAAGCACGGCTTATGCGGCTGAGGTTTGTAATGTCAAAACAGCCCGGCAATCTGTATCCACCGAAACGCTTTGTAGTTGCAAGGTCGTCGACAAGCGGATGCTGCGTTACATTCAGCGTCGTGCCGACTTTGAGGACATCTTAGCCCGCACGTCCCAGACGTGCCCCCTGTTCGCGGCCATTTTGACCGACATCCCAACGGCGACAGTTCGAACCGATCGAAATGATGACAATGACAACAACTCGGTGAGCCGCAGCGGCGCATCCGCAGGTAACACCGGTGGCAGTGGCGGCTCGGGCGGTTCAGGTTCGTCGACAAATGGTGGCGAAGGCGACAATGGCGGCGACGGCCGCAGTGGCGGCGGCGGTGGTTCCGACGATGGCGGCGGCGGCGGTGGTTCCGACGATGGCGGCGGCGGCAGCAACGGCGGCGGCAGCAATGGCAGCGGCGGCAGCAATGGCGGCGCGGACTCCGGTAGCGGTAGCGGCGGCGGCGGCAGCAACGGTGGCGGTAACTCCGGCAGCGGTGACGGCAACGGCGGCAGCAACGGCGGCGGAAACTCCAGCAGCGGTGACGGCAACGGCGGCAGCAATGGTGGTGGAAACTCCGACAGCGGCGACGGCAACGGCGGCAGCAATGGCGGTGGAAACTCCAATGATGGCGACGGCAATGGTGGCAGCAATGGCGACGGCAATGACGGCGGTGGCAGTGATGGCAGCGGCGGCGGTGACGGCGGCGGCGGCAACGATGGCAGCGGCGGTGGTGACGGCGGCGGTGGCAGCGATGGCAGCGGCGGCGGTGCCGGTGGCGGCGGCGCCGATGGCAGCGGCGGTACCCTCTGACGCGACCAAATGCAAAGCAGCCTGAATACTTAGGCTATGCCATGAAAAATGCCGAATACGTCTCGACGTTCGGTCTGAAAAACAAAGGGGCGACTATCGTGTCGCCCCTTTTGCGATGCATAATCTGATAGATGAGTTGAAAGCCTTAGCTTCTTCCGTAAACACCGACCCAATTGCTTGGCTTAGTCGGATCCTGCATCCGAAGGAACAAATACCGCGTGGCCGACCATGGTTTTATCCGATTGGTCAAATTGTCCAGCACCAGATCCCCCCGAGCGGAGCGATAGACAAGAACTGCATGTGCGTTCCGGCGCGTATCCAACACCGTCGCGATCAGCAATTTGTTAGGATCAACACCTGCCCTGATCAGATCTCTTTTCTTCAAAAGAGCAAAATCTTCGCAATCCCCGCCGCGCGTTGTCGGCAAAGCCCACCGCTCGGTGGTACGGTATTGCGTCTGATCCGTAACCGCGCGCGTCGTTGCGTTGACCTGACGGTTGATCCGCTCAATGATCTGCATTTCCTGCTGTGACGTCATGCGCACCGACGCCTTACTGGCACATGCCCAAGCATACTGACGGCACAATTGCTGCGCGCCCGAAGGCGGAGGGGACGCCGCGAGGGTTCGGATGAAGCTGCCCTCGCTCGCATCCACTTGGGACCCGGCAAGCGTCGCCCCGCATACCAATACGGCAATCCCCACTGCCCGACCTGAATATGTTTTTAACCGCCCGAGAGCAGCTTGGAGTCCGATATCTTCCGATTTCATGCCTGTACCTCGATCCCTGTTCACTCGACGATTGTCGACAAACGGGACCGCGTGCGATTAGAACCAACTAACGGTATACGGTAGCGCTTGTACAATCTGGGGCGAACGTGAAGGGGAAAAAAGGCGGAAATTCGTCACTCATTAAGACCATTTCGCGCTGGAATTGAGGGCAACGCGCCACAATCTAGGCGGGAAGATACCCGGCAACTCGTGTCAAAATAAAGTAAGATGCTGGAATCACATAGATTTCGTGTGCGTCCAAAATTGCCACAATACCGTTCACTTCACTTGTGAACAGTTCGGCTGAATTCCGCCCATGAATGTATCTGATCGGCGGAAAATCCACCGACCAGACCGGGCTCATTTTCAGTCGGTAACTTCTACAACCACCAGTTCACGCTCACTTGCGCCGCGCGCGTGGTCCAGGGCCTGCTGGTATTCCGGTGAATTATAGCACTCGACCGCGGCCTCGACGGACGGAAACTTGGCGACCACATTGCGCGGACGCTCCTTCCCTTCCAGTTGGACGTAACGTGCAGCGCGGGCAATAAACGCCCCGCCGTGCTTGGCAATCGCAGGCCCTGCGAGCTCCGCGTATTTCGCATATGCGTCCGCATCCGTCACGGTGACGTGGGCAATCCAGAGTGCAGCCATCTTATCCTCCCAAAACCTGTTCTGCGGCTTTGATCGCCGCATCTGCGTTCGACGCGTCCTTGCCACCGCCCTGTGCCATGTCGGGGCGTCCACCGCCGCCTTTACCGCCCAGTTCTGCGACAGCCGCACGAACTAGATCAACGGCCGAGACTTTGTCGATCAGATCGGCCGTCACACCGGCGGCCACAGCAGCCTTACCGCCCGCATCCGCGATCAGCAGAACGGCACCAGACCCCAGACGGCTTTTGTGCTCATCAATCAACGCCGGCAAGTCCTTGCCCGATACGCCGTTCAGCGCTTGCGCAAGGAAGGCGACCCCGTTCACATTACGCGCTTCGCTGCCACCCTGCCCGGCCCCTCCGGCCATGGCCAGATCGCGGCGCAGCTGCGCCACTTCGTTTTGCAGCGATTTGCGTTCGTCCAACAGCAAAGACAATCGTGTTGGAACCTCGGTAGGTTGCGCCTTAAGAAGTGATGCAGATTCGGCAAGTTTAGAATAGTAGTCTCGCAGCAATAACGTTGCAGATTCACCCGTAATCGCCTCAATTCGTCTTACCCCCGCAGAGGATGCCGCGTCCCCCAAGATGACAAACGACCCAATATCACCAGTCTGGCGAACATGCGTACCGCCACACAGCTCAATCGACCATGTCTCGCCATCCTGACCCTTGCCGGTCGGAGCTTTGCCCATGGACACAACCCGGACTTCGTCGCCGTATTTCTCGCCAAACAGCGCCTGTGCGCCCAATTCGCGCGCATCATTGGGGGTCATGATCCGCGTTTCGACAGTCGAGTTCTGACGGATGAAGTCATTCACATCGCGTTCGACCTTTTGAATCTCATCCCCGCTCAGCGCCTTGGAATGGCTAAAGTCAAAGCGCAACCGGTCGGCCGCGTTCAGCGAGCCGCGCTGTGCAACATGATCGCCCAGCGTTTCACGCAACGCCTCGTGTAGCAGATGCGTGGCCGAGTGGTTTGCGCGAATTGCCGTGCGCCGCGCGTGGTCGACCTCAAGCTCGACCGCGTCACCTTTGGACAAAGCGCCCTGATCAACGGTCACTTTGTGGGCATAGATTTTGCCATCGGCGAATTTTCTGGTGTCTTCGACCCGCGCCATGTCATCGCGTTCTTCAAGACGACGGATTTCGCCAGTATCACCGATCTGACCGCCAGCTTCGCCATAAAACGGCGTCTGGTTGACAATCACCCAACCGGATCCGCCCTTTTCAATTGTGTCGACCAATGCACCATCGACCACCAAAGCGGCAATCTGCCCTTCGGCCTTTTCCGTGTCATAGCCCAGAAAATCCGAAGCTCCGGCAGTATCCAGCACATCAAACCACACTGCCTGATCTGCAGCCTCACCCGAACCGGCCCATGCCGCACGGGCCTTGGCTTTTTGTTCGGCCATGGCCGCGTCGAATCCGTCCGTGTCCACGGAGCGACCCTTTTCGCGCAGGGCATCCTGCGTCAGGTCCAGTGGGAATCCATACGTGTCGTACAATTTGAATGCCGCATCACCCGGAAGCGCCGCGCCCTCGGGCAAGCCTGCAACTTCATCATCCAGGAGTTTCAGACCACGATCGAGGGTTTGCTTAAACCGCGTTTCCTCCAACAGCAGCGTCTCTTCGATCAACGGCTGCGCCTGTCCCAACTCGGTGTATTGCGCTCCCATCAGCTGCACCAGACTTGGCACCAGCTGATACATAACCGGATCTTTCGCCCCCAGAAGATGCGCATGACGCATAGCACGACGCATGATCCGGCGCAGCACATAGCCACGCCCGTCATTGGACGGCATCACGCCATCAGCGATCAGGAAGGATGTCGCGCGCAGGTGGTCCGCAATTACCCGGTGGTGCACATTCTGGTCGCCATAGGGGTCAACCCCGGTGGCATGAGCAGACGCTTCGATCAATGTCTTGAACAGGTCGGTGTCATAGTTGTCATGGCTGCCCTGCAGCAGCGCGCCAATCCGTTCCAGCCCCATGCCGGTGTCGATCGACTGCATGTCGAGTTCGACCATCGAGCCGTCCTCGAATTGCTCGTTCTGCATGAAAACGATGTTCCAGATTTCAATGAACCGGTCGCCGTCTTCGTCGGGCGATCCCGGAGGACCACCCCAGATGTGATCGCCATGGTCGTAGAAAATCTCGGTACACGGTCCACACGGACCAGTCGGACCCATCTGCCAGAAATTGTCGCTAGTGGCGATGCGGATAATCCGGTCTTCGGGAACGCCGACCTTTTTCCAGATCTCGAACGCCTCGTCATCCGTGTGATACACCGTTGCCAACAGGCGGTTCTTGTCGATGCCGAATTCCTTGGTGATCAACTCCCACGCAAACGGAATCGCCTCGTGTTTGAAGTAATTGCCGAAGGAAAAGTTGCCCAGCATTTCAAAGAAGGTGTGGTGCCGCGCGGTATAACCAACGTTATCGAGGTCATTGTGCTTACCGCCGGCGCGCACGCATTTCTGTGCCGTCGTGGCGCGCTGATAATCACGGGTTTCAACACCGGTAAACAGGTTCTTGAACTGCACCATGCCCGAGTTCACGAACATCAATGTCGGGTCATTGCGCGGAACCAGCGGGCTGGACGCGACAATTTCATGCCCCTGTTTGGCAAAATAATTCAGAAAGGTTGAGCGGATATCATTCAGCGTGGGCATATGGCTCTCTCGGCGCGCAATCTCAGTGTTCTGAAATGGTTTATCCCCGTCCCAATGGATAGTCCACAAAGATAAACCGGCCTTATATTTGAAGGGCTAGAAAACCCGTCAACAAGATCCGTACACACCAATAGTACAAGATCACCGTATGCAGAACGAGTTAAGGCGGCCACGCGGACCGCCTAGTTTCGAGTATTCTCAATTCTTGCAAAACCGGGGGATTTTTGCGGCCCCCAATTGGGCTGTTACGCCTCGAGGATGTCATCTTCCTCGGCAGAACCGGGTGGCATGTCGAACTCCAAGCCGTGCGCGGCCCGAATCTTGTCTTCGATATCCAGCGCAATGCGGCTGTTGTCGCGCAGGTATTGCTTGGCATTCTCACGCCCCTGCCCGATCCGTTCGTCGCCATAGCTGAACCACGAGCCCGATTTCTCGACCACTCCAGCCTTGACACCGAGATCTAGCAACTCACCCATCTTGCTGATGCCTTCGCCATACATGATGTCGAATTCCACTTGCTTGAAGGGCGGCGCCACCTTGTTCTTGACCACCTTGACGCGCGTCTGGTTGCCGACAACCTCATCACGATCTTTGATCGCGCCGATGCGGCGAATATCCAAACGAACCGAGCTGTAGAATTTAAGCGCGTTACCACCAGTCGTGGTTTCGGGGCTGCCGAACATAACGCCGATTTTCATGCGGATCTGGTTGATAAAGATCACCATGCAATTCGAGCGGCTGATTGAGCCTGTCAGTTTACGCATCGCCTGGCTCATCAATCGGGCCTGCACGCCAACACTGCTGTCGCCCATGTCGCCTTCGAGTTCCGATTTCGGCGTCAAAGCCGCAACTGAGTCGACGACAACCATATTCACAGCGCCCGAACGCACCAGCGTATCGGTGATCTCAAGCGCTTGTTCACCGGTGTCAGGCTGCGAGATCAACAGTTCATCAAGATCGACGCCCAGCTTACGGGCATATTGTGGGTCCAGCGCGTGTTCGGCATCCACGAATGCGCACACACCGCCACGTTTTTGCTGTTCTGCAATGCAATGCAGCGTCAGCGTGGTCTTGCCCGAGCTTTCCGGGCCATAAATCTCAACAATCCGACCCATCGGCAGACCACCAATACCCAGCGCGATATCCAGGCCCAAAGACCCGGTCGAGCTTGCATCGATGTCCTGCTTGGCATCCTCGCCCAGCTTCATGATCGAGCCTTTGCCGAACTGCCGTTCGATTTGCGCCAGCGCGCTATCAAGCGCCTTTTGCTTGTCTGCGTTTTTCTTGTCGCTCATTGTCAGAAGATCCGCCATTGTCCTGTCGCCTTCTCTTTTGTCACACCCATGATCGGGCGGCAATCACTGCTTTGTTCGCCTCTTGTTCCTTATGGGACCAAAAAGAGAACATTTCAACTAAAACTTACAATACTTACTGTTCAGCAATTGTGTTAAAGAGTCGTTTACGCCAATCTGGACTACTAAATTAGGCGGCGAAGGGCGAATAAATGCTTGTTTTCTATAAGGAACGCCTTGCGTTTCTGGCAGTTCCAAAAACAGGCAGCACAGCCTATCACACTGCCCTGAGCGCGCGGGCCGACTTTGTCGTCACCGGCCCGCCCGAATTGAAACATGCGCCTGTTCGCCGTTATGACAGGTTTTTTCAAAACATTTTTCGCAAAATGTATGACACCGAAACGGAAATCATGGCCGTCGTGCGCGAACCTATCGACTGGCTCGGCAGTTGGTACAAATACCGCAGCCGGGACGACCGCATTGGGCACCCGCATTCAACCCGCGACCTGAGCTTTGATGATTTTGTTCAGGGTTACATGCAAAACCCCCGCCCGGAATTCGCAGATGTCGGCAGTCAGAGCCAGTTTTTCCGCACCCGAAACAACGGTTTCGGTGCGACGCATGTTTTTAAATACGAAAATCAAGATAAGATACTGAACTTTCTTCAGGACCGGTTGAACATGGAAATCACCCTGCAGCGCGAGAATGTCTCACCAAAGCGCGACCTATTCTTGTCGCCGGAAACGGAAAAGAAGTTCCGCAAGCACCACGCCGAGGAGTTTTCCTGCCACGACGCGGCGCGTTAGTCAGTTCAGTTGGTTAAACACAGCCTCGGTCAACTGCGTCAAAGAGAATGGCTTGGGCAAAAAGGTGGAATTCGCAATCTCAGGGCCTGAATCGCCAAAGGCGCCTTCGGTATAGCCAGACATAAAGATCACCCGCACATCCGAGCGGGTCTCCATCGCTTTGCGCACCCAGGTTGGCCCATCCATGCCGGGCATGACTACGTCTGTCACGAAAGCATCGACATGCACCGACCCATCCTCCAGCAGGTGCAGCGCCTCTTCGGCGGACCCGGATTCGAGCACGGTGTAGCCCTTCAATCGCAATGCACGCGTGGCAAAGGCCCGGACCGGGGCCTCATCCTCGACCAGAAGAACCACGCCTTCACCCTGCCGGGACGTCGGGTTTTCCGGAAGGCTGGCGATATCCTGCTTGATTTTCTGCGGTGTGGTTGAAACCGGCAGATACACGGTAAATTCGGTTCCCTTGCCCTGAATGCTATCGACAAAGATGAACCCTCCGGTCTGCTTGACGATGCCGTAGACCGTCGACAATCCAAGTCCAGTCCCCTCACCGGTGCGCTTGGTGGTATAGAATGGCTCGAAAACTTTTTGCAGCTTGTCTGTTGGGATGCCCGTGCCACTGTCGATCACTTTAACGGTGACGTATTCGCCGGGTTGTACCGTTGCCCGGTCCCGCTGGAGCGGTTCGGTCAGAGACACAACTTCGGTCTCGATACGTACCTCGCCACCTTCAGGCATCGCGTCCCGTGCGTTCACGACCAGGTTCATAAAGACCTGTTCGAGCTGCCTTTTGTCTGCGCGCACAGGCTTAAGCACGGGATCATGGCTTAACGTCAAACGAACCTTTTCGCCGACCAAGCGGTTCAAAAGATGGATCAGATCAGAGATCGTATCCCGGAGGTCCAAAACCTCGGGCTGCAGGGTCTGCTTTCGCGAGAATGCGAGAAGTTGACTGACCAACGCCGCGGCCCGGTTTGCGTTCTGGTTGATCTGAACCAGGTCACCATAGTTCGGATCATTCTGATCATGCCGCAGCAGCAATAGATCGCAATGCCCAGAAATCGCAGTCAGAAGATTGTTAAAATCATGCGCCACGCCGCCCGCCAATTGCCCGACGGCCTGCATCTTTTGCCCCTGCACGAACTGAGCTTCCAGTGTCTTCAACTCGGTCGCATCATTCACGACAGCGATCAGACAAATCTGTCCCTTGCACGTCACTCGGTTCAGCGTGACCTGCACGAAAACCTCTTTATCCTGTCGTGACAGGCGCAGAAATTCCGACCGGGGAACGGCATTCTCTTCGGTCGCGATGCGGGTCAACCAATCCAAAATGGGATAGCCCAGCCCGTGCATGATTTCGGCCACGTTCGACTCTCCCGGCTGGATCTCTCCGATCAGCTTAATCGCCATCCGGTTCGCATCCAAAATTTCGCCTTCGGGGGACAAACACATCACCGGCACGGGCAGTTCAGCGAATGGGGCATCGCCCCCGGATGGGCCCGCAGATTTCATCGGCAACAAAAGCAGATCACGCACAGTGCCCGAGCGGGATAGCTCGGACACGGTCACGGGCACCTGCCCGTCCAAGGTTTCAGCAAGCGAGATTTCACCCGGTTGCGGGATGTCTTTGGGAAATATCCTACCCATATCGTCGGGCCTGTGACCCAGAATGGCCTCTGCCATTCCATTCACCCGCAGAATTGTCCCGTTCCGACCCTCTGTCAGCACCGGAACAGGGGCGTCATCCCATTGCCCGTCTTCATCCAGAAGGAACCGCCAGCAGAACACATCCTGCCCCACGCTGAACACCGAGATCGGGATTGTCGAGCCAACAGTCACGATATCTTCGCGGGCGCGTTCGTGGATTTCCGCGATGGATTGCAAGCGCAGCAGGATCGCTGCGGGATTAGCGAATCTGGATTTCAGGCAATGCTGCAATCGCGCACCTGGAAAAGCGTTTAACTGTGCCTTTGCACGTGTGTTCGCACTCAGAATATCGCCATTTGCGTTGGCGATCACTGTCGGACTTAAGTCCTGTTCGGTGAAGACGGCCATCACTTCTGCCAAATTACGCGCCGCTCGGTCGGCCGTGACCCCCCGAAAAACAACCAGAAGGCCGGCGGACAACAACGACACACCCGCAACAACAAGACCCGTATTCCAGGCGGTCGGCAAAAGGTCTGTCAACGGTGTTAAACTTAGCAATGCGCCCAAAACAACGAGTGGCACAAGGCGCGAGAAGGCCGGTGTTTTTCTTGAGGTCGGCTCAGAAAAGATCTCTGCAATGTCGGACATTAACAACTCAGGTCAAAAGGCTTTGTCACACTCAGCCCGAATTTGGTTAACGCCCCCTTAAGGACAGCAGAAACTTCTACCTAAGGTTGTTATTCAATGACGCGCTATCGCGTCAAGTGCGACGTAAAGAACCCGTCTGCACCGTGTGTCACAAGCCACGACTTTCGCAGCGTTTCGGTCCAATCAGGATTCAGTTTCAGAAATCCGTCGACAATTTCGCCGTTTTCATCATCCAACATGGAACAGGTCGCATAGGCCAGAATTTCACCCGGTCCAACCAGTTGAGCGGCGGAATTCAGGATGTCGGACTGAAGTACATTCAGCGCGTTCAACCCCTCTTCGGACAGCGCCCACTTGCCTGCCGGGGCACGCCGCCACGAACCGCTGCCCGAGCATGGCGCATCCGTCAGGACAATATCGAACGGAGCCTGACGGGCCACATCTTCCGGCTGCAGGCAGGTTACACCCACACCAGCCCGTTTTGCCCGCGTCGGCAGATCGCGCATGCGCCCTGCGTTCACATCATGCGCAAAGACCTCGACACCCGAATGGGCCGCCAGAGCCAGCGACTTGCCGCCACCGCCTGCGCAATAATCCAGAACACGCAGACCTGGCTGGAGATCGAGCGCTGCGACCACGGCTTGGCTGGCTGCGTCCTGCAATTCAACCAGACCTTCGGAATAAGCGCGGCTTTGGGCAATTTTCCGGGCCCCTTCAGTGACCTCTAGGGCGGTTTCACACGCCGGATGGTCCTGCGCGCTGATCCCATCAACGGTCAAAGCAGCAATCGCACCAGCACGATCGGTTTTGGCAAGATTAGCACGCAAATGAACAGGTGCACGGGTTTGCAATACCTGTGCCGCCGCCTCTGCCTGATCCCCGAGCGACGTTTGAAAGCGCGGCCAGAGCCATTCGGGGATGTCGCACCGCTCGGCATCCGAGCTGAACGCGCGCGGTGCATCGGCGGCGGTTAACGGCTCTGGCGTATATCGTTCGCCTGTAAACAGCGCCTCTGGATCACCGCCGGTTGACCGGATCGAACCGATCATCAACCCGCGCCCGGTTTCTGCCCCGCCCAAGGCCGAGAAGGACCGTTTGCAACGAAGCGCTTCGAAAACGTGATCGCGCACGGCGGCCCGGTCTTTCGAGCCCGCAAACCGGCTGCGGCGCGCCCATCCTGTCAAAGCCTTTTCAACCGGTGCCCCTGCGAGGATATCATCAAGGATTTCAATCGAAGCCTGAACACGCGCTGCTGGGGTCATAAGATATTTCCGATTTCTCTGCTAAACCCAAAAAACGCAAAACGGCGCCCGCGTTGGAGCGCCGTGCTGCAAACTCTGTTGCGTCACATTACCCGGTAGTTCGGGCTTTCACGCGTGATCTGAACGTCATGCACATGGCTTTCTTTCAGGCCAGCGCCGGTGATTTTGACGAAGTTACAGTTCTTGCGCATTTCTTCGACCGTTGCACAGCCGGTATAACCCATCGCCGCGCGCAGGCCGCCGACCAGCTGGTGAACTACTGCACTGGCCGATCCCTTGTAGGGCACCTGCCCTTCGATCCCTTCGGGAACCAGCTTGTCGCTGGCCGCGTCTTTCTGGAAATAGCGATCCGCCGACCCGCGTGCCATGGCGCCAAGGCTGCCCATACCACGATAGGATTTGAACGAACGGCCCTGGTACAGGATCACCTCACCCGGGCTTTCATCCGTTCCCGCGATCATCGAGCCAACCATTGCACAGGACGCGCCTGCGGCAATGGCCTTGGCGAAATCGCCTGAGAATTTGATGCCACCATCAGCGATGACCGGAACATCTCCGGCAGCCGTCGCGCAGTCCATGATCGCTGTCAATTGGGGTACGCCGACGCCTGCAACCATCCGGGTTGTGCAGATGGAGCCCGGCCCGATGCCAACCTTGATTGCATCCGCCCCAGCATCGATCAGCGCCTTGGTGGCCTCGCTCGTCGCTACATTGCCCGCAATGATCTGGACCTCGTTCGAGAGTGTCTTGACCCGCCGCACCGCGTCCAGAACGCCCTGCGAATGCCCATGAGCAGTGTCGACCACGATGATATCAACGCCCGAATCCACCAACTGCTCGGACCGTTCGAAACCAGAATCACCAACAGAAGTCGCCGCAGCGACTCGCAGGCGTCCCAGCCGGTCCTTACAGGCGGTCGGGTTCAGCACGGCTTGCTCGGTATCTTTCAGGGTCAGCAGGCCTGTCAGCTTGCCCTCACCATCGACCACCAGCAGTTTTTCGATCCGGCGGGCTTTCATAAGGCTCTTGGCCTCCTCCAGATCTGCAGGTTCCTGCAGCATCGCCAGATTGTCCGAAGTCATCATCACGTGAACTGGCGTCTCGTCCGAGGTCGCAAAGCGCATGTCGCGATTGGTCAGGATACCCACGACGCGCCCGCTTTCATCGACGACCGGGAAGCCGGTAAAGTTATAGCGCTGCACCAGCGCCTTCGCGTCCGCCAGCGTTTGATTCACGCTCAGCGTGACCGGGTTGTACACGATGCCCGACTCAAATCGCTTTACGCGCCGAATCTCTCGGGCTTGCTCTTCGACCGTCAGGTTCTTGTGAACAACACCGATACCGCCTGCCTGCGCCATTGCGATGGCCATGCGCGCCTCGGTCACCGTGTCCATGGCCGAGCTGAGCAGCGGGATGTTCATCGTGATTTCACGCGTCACACGCGTGGCCGTATCCGCCGTCGCCGGCAGCACCGACGAGGACGCCGGAACCAATAAAACATCGTCAAAGGTAAGTGCCTCACGAATCTGCATCTGTTAACCCCATGCAAAAGCCCGTTTGGCGGTGACCCTATTACATGGATTTAACCTAAGGAAAAGCCCCTGACCTAAACTAGTTTCCCTTCGCTGGCCGATACCGCGGCAAAAAACGACGCAAGACGTTCAAAACGTGCCGCTGAATGGCCTTTCCCTTTGCGCACAAACCCATATCTTGCCGGGCATACGTGCGAATACAAAAGGCAGGCCAAAAATGACCACCGACCCCCTTGTTGTCTTTACTCCGTCAGGCAAACGCGGGCACTTCCCCGTGGGTACCCCGGTTCTGACCGCTGCACGGCAGTTGGGTGTGGATCTGGATTCGGTCTGCGGCGGCCGTGGGATATGTTCGAAATGTCAGATCACGCCCAGCTATGGCGAGTTTCCTAAACACGGCGTAACCGCATCCGAGAACGCGCTGAGCGAATGGAACGCGGTCGAACAGCGTTACGATGACAAACGCGGCTTGAAATCGGGCCGTCGTCTGGGCTGTCAGGCGACAGTTCAGGGCGACATCGTGATCGATGTCCCACCCGAAAGCCAGGTTCACCGTCAAGTTGTTCGCAAGGCCGCCACCGCGCGGGCCATTACGATGGACCCGGCAACCCGGCTGTATTTCGTAGTGGTAGAAGAGCCCGACATGCATTCGCCAACAGGCGATCTGGAACGGCTGGAACGCGCGCTGCGCGAGCAGTGGAACATTGACGCCATCACCGCCGATCTTTCGCTGATGTCCAAGCTGCAGCCCGTCCTGCGCAAGGGCAAATGGGAGGTCACTGTCGCCCTCCACAAAGGCCACAAGGATGAAGCGGCGCGCGTGGTCGAAATCTGGCCCGGATTGCATGAACATGGGCTTTATGGTCTGGCCATCGACCTTGGCTCGACCACAATCGCAGCTCACCTGACCGATATGGAGACCGGCGAGGTCAAAGCGTCCTCGGGCCTGATGAATCCGCAGATCCGCTTTGGCGAAGACCTTATGAGCCGCGTTTCATACTCGATGATGAACCCCGGCGGTGATCAGGAGATGACCAAAGCCGTGCGTGAGGCGATCAACGATTTGACCACCTCAATTTCTGAGGAAGCCGGGATTAGTTCCGAGCTGATCGTGGAAACCGTTTTTGTCTGTAACCCGGTGATGCACCATCTGCTGCTGGGTCTGGACCCGGTTGAGTTGGGTCAGGCCCCCTTTGCCTTGGCAACCTCGGAAAGCATGTCCCTGCCTGCGCGTGAGATGGACCTGACAAATATGAACCCGCGCGCGCAGGTCTACATCTTGCCGTGCATTGCGGGCCACGTCGGCGCCGACTGCGCCGCGGTGGCACTGTCGGAGGAACCGGGAAAGTCCGAAGACCTTGTGCTTATCGTGGACGTGGGCACCAACGCTGAAATCCTGCTGGGCAATACCAGCCGAGTCTTGGCGTGTTCCTCACCTACCGGCCCGGCATTCGAAGGCGCGCAGATCAGTTCCGGCCAGCGTGCCGCGCCCGGGGCGATTGAGCGCATCGAAATCGACCCTGTCACCAAGGAACCGCGCTTTCGCGTGATCGGGTCCGAAAAATGGTCCGACGAGGAAGGCTTTGATCAGGAGATTGCCACAAGCGGCATCACCGGCATCTGCGGCTCGGGCATTATCGAAGCGGTCGCCGAAATGCGCGTCGCCGGATTGCTGGACGAAAGCGGCTTGATCGGGTCTGCAGACCAGACCGGCACGCCTCGTTGTGTACCCGAAGGTCGCACCCACGCCTATCTGATCCACGACGCCAGCGCCGAGGGCGGTCCGCGCATCACGGTCACGCAGGGCGATATCCGCGCCATCCAACTGGCCAAATCCGCGCTCTATGCCGGTGCACGCCTGTTGATGGATGAAATGAACGTCGACACGGTGGATCGCGTTGTGCTGGCCGGGGCGTTCGGCGCGCATATTTCGACCAAGCACGCGATGGTTCTGGGTATGATCCCCGATGCGCCCTTGAACAAAGTCTCAAGTGCAGGCAACGCGGCTGGCACCGGTGCGCGGATTGCCTTGTGCAACATTGGTGCCCGGTCCGAGATTGAGCGTGTCGTGCGTGAGATCACCAAGGTCGAAACGGCCATTGAGCCGAAATTTCAGGACCATTTCGTTGCCGCCAATGCCATCCCGCACAAGACGGATCCGTTCCCGGAATTGTCGCAAGTGGTCACTCTGCCCTCGCCCTCCTTCAATGCCGGTGGTGGAGAAGAAGGCTCTGGTCGCAGACGGCGCAGGCGGTCATAGTCACCCCTGACATAAGGGAGGCGACATGCAGATCGCAAACGAGGAACAGGCGGAATATTGGGGGAAATCCCCGTCTGGAGCAAAATGGCTGACCTATGAGGACCAGCTGGATCAACTGATGGCCCCGGTCCTTGATCTGGTGCTAGAACGTGCCGGATTAAAACCCGGCATGCGTGTTCTGGATATCGGCTGTGGTACGGGTGCAAGCGCGATCGCCGCCGCACATTCCGTGGGGCCAGAAGGCCACGTTCTGGCTGCAGATGTCTCGCAGCCATTTCTGGACCGCGCATCGGCACGGGCATCCGATGCCGGATCGCAAAACATCACCTTCCAGTTCGCCGACGCCCAGACCTACGCCTTTGAAGCAGCGGACCGAGACACCATGATCTCGCGATTTGGGGTCATGTTTTTTGAGGATACGGTTGCCGCCTTTACCAACATGACCCGCGCGCTAAAGCCCGGCGGCACGATGACCTTTGCCGCCTGGGGGCCATTGCCCGGAAACCCATGGTTCAGAATGCCCCATATCGCGGCCTCGGAACGGCTGGGCACGCCGCCCAAGGTCGACCGGAATGCACCGGGCCCCTTGGCGTTTCATGATCGTGAGCGTGTTACCGGGTTGCTGAAAAAGGCAGGTCTAAGCAATGTTCGCGCGGATTCTTTTAATCTGATGTTGCACTTTCAAGGCTCTTTGCTGGATTGCGCCGCCTTGTGTACCCGCGTTGGCCCCGCCGCCCGTGTTATTACCCATTTCGACGGTAAATCCGATGACGTGACTGCGATCCAACACGCCGTCGCCGAAGCGTTTCACCCCTTTGCCAAAAATGGTGCGGTGCACATCCCGGCTGATATCAACCTATTTCAGGCGCGTCGCCCGGAGTAAATGACCACAGACGCACCCATGCCCAAAGCGCTGATTTCTAAGCTTTTCCGATGACAAATTGAGTTCTGGAGCGGGTAGCGGGAATCGAACCCGCGCGTTCAGCTTGGGAAGCTGTACGGAAAGCTTATCATTTCCCTTGTTTTTATGGCTCTGTCGCAAATTTGTTCAAACTTTTGTTCAAAAGTAACTGTCACGAACAGGGACGAACAGGGATTGAACGTGGTTGATTAGTGATCTAGCGTTGATCAATCACAAACAGCCAGAGTGTGAAAATGAACAAACGAATTGACCTAGATCGTAAGATTGCCGCCGCTCGTGATGCCTACATGCAGACCATCGGACAGACCGCCATCATGGAAAAAATGGATGATGTGCCCTCCGAACTCTTGCGTGAATTCTTGCAGGATCTACGCGAAACCTCGCAGAACTTAGTAGGTTATCAGGCACAAATGATCATGGACCTACAGACACCCAAGCGGCGCGTCATGGGCATGACATATGCGGACGTTGCCAAGGCGGTGGAATGGATCAAACAGGACACCGGAAAAGACGCCCCGTCGCAACGCGACATTGCCGACCACCTCGGCATCTCGCAAAGCCGGGTCAATCAATTGATCAAGTCGGGGGGGTAAGTGACGGCGGTCATTCAGATAGTGGCGTCACCCTAGACACCCCCTGAATTCGACCGGATTTGCATATCGGCGCGGGCATCCATCCGCTGCAAAAGCACCATCACACGGGTTACACGCATGCGTTCCGGCGTTCCGATGTGGTTGCGCAAGCGGCTGCACAGGCTGCGGAAAGTCGGGTCGCCGGTGTCGCGTTCCATTGCTGTCAAAACGCACATGGCGTCGGCGATCATAGATTGGTTGCCGCCCTGGATATGTGACAAGTTGGCCCTGAGAATAACGGTTTCATCCCGTACACGGTCCCATTCCATTCATTCACCCCCCGTTATCGGCACATCCGCCACGTTCAGCATGCGGGCCAACAGTGCCCGGTGATGGCCATCCCGGACCGCATACAGCCCGTCAGGCCGGGTGTTTACCTCTACCGGGTCGCACAGGTCGTCGCGCCACCCTTGCGCTACCATGCGCATCAGTTTCGGGCCGCTGATCGTCTGACTACTGGCGGTCAGGTAAAGCATGGTCGGCGGCACTCGCATGTTATCGGCCACGGCTCATCCCATAGGTTCTTTCGAGGCTAGCGGAGAATTTTGTGCCCCCGGCGGCCACGTCGCTGGATAGTGCGTTTCTTACGTCCTCAATCGTCAAATTCGTGACGCCGTTCGGCCCTTCCTCGGCCCGCACAACAGCGCTTGAATTGTTTATGATGTTGATCACCGGCGCGACGGCCTGGATGCCCAAGTCGCCCGAGCCGTTGCGCCGTAGGGGCACAATGGCCTCCGGACCGGCTTCACCCATAAGGCCGGCGCCCTGTGCAAATGGGAACACGGTCGGCGTGTTGACCACACCGCCACGGGCGAAGGCTTGCAGCTTGCCGCCATCAAACACACCACCAGATCCGAACGTGATGCCGCCGGTTGGCAGGGATAGCTTTTGCAGAATAGCCAGGCTAATCAGCTTTGCGGCCACCTTGCCCAATTCGGACACGATGCTTGCCGCCATGGACTTAAAGGCGGCACTTGTGGATTTGGTCTTATCGACCACGGCATCCATGGCGCCTTGCAGGGTGTTGTCGAAACCGATGTGTGCGGCCTCGGTGAAACGCTCCACCGCCGTTTTGGTTTCTTCGATGGCCTCTTTGTTCTTTTCCATGGTCTTGGCGATGCCACCACCACCGCCGGTGCTGCCTTCTAACGCGCCGTCCATGTCCTCTAAATCTTTGGTCAGTTGTTTTAGCAGTTCGGAAGTTTCTTCGCCTTCGGCCCGTAGCCGTTCCATTTCGGTGCGGTATGCGGTCCACAGATCAGCGGCACGAATGGCCGCTGCGGATTGGCTGGCAAATGCCCCATTGATCCGGTCGGCCATGTTGTCCGCCGCGCCGCTTGCCGTGTCCATGGGTTCAATCAGGTTCGTTCTGAGATTTGCCCCAAACGTGAACAGATCGCCCAAGGCTTCGCGACCGATGCCCAAGCGGGTGGTCAGGAATGAACTACTAAGCACCTTGGCGGTTTCACGGGCGAAGGTGCCGAATTCGGTCCTTAGATAATTCAGCACGTCGATAATCGCATTGGCTACTTGGTCGAAAATCGCGGCCACGCCCTGAATGAGTGGGGCCAACGCTTCCAAGATGCTGCCACGTAACGCATGCCAACGGGCAACCACGTCGCTCAACATCGCGGGCAAGGCGGTTTGGAAATAGATTTTCACCTTATCCCAATTCACAATTATGGCCGTGGCCGCCGCCGCTGCGGCTACCAGCACCAGCCCAAACGGATTGGTGGCCATGGCGACCGTTACAGCCCTGATAGCGGTCCGGATGGCAAGCAATGCGGGCGGCACCAGAATTAGCGCCTTGACGGCGTTCTGTGCGTGCGTGGGCAGCTTTTGGAAATCGGCGATAAAGTCGCGCACATTGTCGGCACCGCGTTGCAGCCGTTCGGCCAAATTCAGGAACACGTCGGCAAGCTGGACCATCACGGGCAGCAAGCGGGCGCGGGCGATGTTCTGCAACCGGGTCAGCCTGTCGTTCAAGTCCTCGGCGGCCTGTAACGTGTTGCGGCTGATGATCAGCCCAAGGCGTTCGGCCTCTTTCGTCATTTCCGCGAGTCCGTCGGACCCGGCGCCTAGGAAATTCAACATTCCGGCGCCTGATCGTCCGAATGCGTCCATGGCGGCGGCTGTTCGTTCCGCCCCTTCCGGTATGGTTTGCAGCCCGTCGGCGAAGTCGGCCAGCAAGTCCTCTGTTGATCGGATATCGCCCCCGGCGGTTCTCAGGGAAATGCCCATGCGGGATAGGGTTTGCCCGAACCGGGTATTTCCAGACGCGGCTTGCACGACGCCCTGTTGAAACCGCTGGATTGACGTTTCCAATTTCTTTTGTTCGACACCGGCCAGAGACGCGCCGTAGGTGTAGGCTTGGAACGCATCGGTTCCCAAACCAAGCGCCGTTGCGGACTTGGCGATACCGTCGGCGAAGTCCAACGCCTGTTTCACCTGTTGAACGCTGAAAATGGTGGTTAGGGCGAACATGGCGGTGCGGGCAATGCGGGCCAAGCCCTGCATCTGTCCGCTCATTTGCCGCAATGATCGTGCCGAGCGTTCCGCGTTCCGGTTCAGTTTGTCGACCGATGTTTGAAATTTTTGCAGCGCCGCGTCGCCCACGACGCCGACGCGAATGGTGTAGCGATCCGTGATGGCCATTATGTTTCCTTCCCTTGGAATAATTGCTGCGTCATGCGCGGCTTGCGCCATAAGCGGCGGTAGTATCGGAACACGACCGCAGAACCTGGCCCTAGGTTTGTCACCGTGCCCTCGTCGTTCTGGATGCCGTCCGCATACCGCACCGAACAATCGACCCAAGGCGGTAAGGATCGACGCACCGCGTTAATGCGGCTGGCATCGCCACCGGGGCAAATGATCACCACCCGATCTAGCCGGGACAGGTGCAGGATATGGGCCAACGCGCGGATCATTTCACACTCCGCATGCGTTCCAGTTCCTTTTTCGCCGCTTCCGGCCCGTGCATTTCGTAAGTGTGGATCAACGCATGAGTGGCGGTGATAACCTCGTGCAGATCGTGGGCGGACGGGTCGCTGTCGGTCATGTACCGCACCAGTTCAGACGCCCACCTGTGGCGGGTTGGTTGCTTGCGGCTGATCAGCTTTTTAAGCATTGGCTATTTTCCGGCCGCGTTTGATCGTCCGCATCAGTTTTGTTCTGACTTGCGTCGCTGATTGCCCGGTCAGGACCGATAGCTGATTAACGGATTTTTCTAAAACCTGTTCCGGATCTCCGGGCGGCACCGTGTATCCAGGCGGGGGTTGCTTTTCGTTCAGAGCGAACACGCATGCGACCGCATCGGACCACGGTTTTTCGATTAGGTTCATTGCGGTTTCCCCCCAACTTTGATCATGTCCGGGTCAATGCCGATCAATTCACAGCTACCGTTTATTTCGGCCTCAACGTCCGCCAGCAGCGCCACAAGCCGGGCCGATGGTGCCCTGTTGCGTTTGGCCATAAGTCGCAGAACGTCGTCCCTTAGCGCCGCGACTTCGGCGGCGTGAACCATGAGTTGATAGGCGCCCTTATCCGCCCACATCGCGGGCATCCGATAGCTGCACCACTTCGGCGGGCGCGGCCTCGATCAGCGGTGTATTTGTCAGGCTGTCGACCATGTTTGCCAAACTGTCCGGATCGTTCATCAGCATGGGCAACAGTTGCGCCATGTCCTGTGCCATCCCATCGGTGCAAAACAGGTCGCGCAGTTCGCCGCCCTGGATGGTCACTTGCGCTTTGTCCCGGTAGGCGTCCAGCTTGGATTTCGCGTAGGCCAACAGCTTGTCGCGGTGGCGTATTGCCCAGCAGGTCCAGACAATACTTTCGCGCACAATGTCGCCGGTCAGTTCTTCGCCTAGCGCCTTCCAATCATATTCGCCAACCCGTCCACCGGTTCCCAACACCAACATCAGGCCCGGCGCGTTACGCAAACACTCGGCATCGCTT
The DNA here is from genome assembly GCF_059610905.1 of Ruegeria sp. CDSC002. Taxonomy (NCBI): domain Bacteria; kingdom Pseudomonadati; phylum Pseudomonadota; class Alphaproteobacteria; order Rhodobacterales; family Roseobacteraceae; genus Ruegeria; species Ruegeria sp. CDSC002. The sequence continues at coordinate 96,152 of NZ_JBXWOM010000001.1, read as the reverse complement.
TTATGGTCGATTTCAAACACCCATGAGACGGCACAGCCCGCAACCGTGATCGGCACTTGGCCCGATTTCATTTGTTCCGGCCCATGCGATTCAATTGTCAGGCCCACGCATTGCGCCCATTCTTCGCCGGGCATTGCCATGATGCGCACTAGGGCTGCACCCTCATTCGCATAACCCACAGCGTGGCCGAGTTCGTGCAAAAGCAACAACAGATCATCAGTCATTTGCGTTTTTTCCCCATACGGGCCGCAACCGGCATTTTGTCCAAGATCTTGCCGTCAACGGGCGGGTCGATAAGATCGCTTAGACGTTTTGAGGCCACCCGGACCGCCGCCTGTGCCGCTGTGCGTGGCACATAATCGGAAAGGCTCAACGGGTCACAATGGGCGTTGCTGTGGTCGCGGATCGCCTTAGAAAAGGCTTCGAACCCGCTAGGGCGCAATCTGTCCTCTAGGTGTTTGGCGGCCAGACAGACTTTCATCTGCATTTCACTCGGCCCGGTAAAGGCGGTGAACAGTTTCACATCAGCCGGGCTTAGATCACCCATCGCCACCAACGTGTCCGTGTCTCCCTTTCGGATGGCTTTAATCCAATCGCCGTCGGTTTTCACAATCGGTGTCAGCGATGCCAATTGCGCAATTTTCACCTGCACATCGCTCTCAACATCGGGCGGGGTTTGCAGCGCACATTCGCCGCCTTCACCGTCCGCCGAGACGTACAGGGTGGAACTTTCATATTGCTGTTTGGTCAGGCCCAACGCGACCGCCGCCGCCGCTTCACCAAGCGCATGCCGCGCCTCGTGCCGACTGAACTTTTGTGCAAGGCCGGTCATAGCGTCACCCACTCAGGCAAACGCCCCTTTACGGTCCGCGCCTTTTTGTAACGCTGGTGATCTACCAACGTCTGAATGGCGTTCATCTTGGCGCCGCGCAGCATGCCCGCCGACCCGGCGATGATCTTTGCCCCGGATACCTGATCAATGCGGCTATCAACGGCGGTTACATCCTCGCGCGTCTGTTGGCGTTCTTCGCGTAGCAGTTCCCCGGCAGCGTTCAAAATCGCATCGTCCGCGCCCGCCAGTTTCACCAGCAGATTGACCAACCCGGCGGTGTTGATGCTGTTGCGGTCAGAGTTCCAAACCTGCGCCGTGACCTGTTCTTTGGTCAGTGCAAAACCGTTCATCGTGCGGCCCCCCAAATGTCAGAGATACGTTTGCGAATGGCGGCGGTACGCTGCCCGCGCTTTTGCGCCTTGATTTTAAGATCTGTGGATTTACTGCGCATTTTGGCGATGCGGATTTGGCTTTGCAGATCCTGGCCAGGATCTATGTAATCCGGATTTTTCTCCACCGTCTTGGTGATTTCGCCGGACACGTCGCGTTGAAACCTGATGGTTTCCTTGGTCTGCCGGTAGTCGATCAGCTTAACGTCGTCGCGCATTTCCGGGGGCAGTTCGTATGCCTCATACAAATATTCAATCTGTTCGGGATCTTCGCAATGCAGGATCGCATCGGCGGTCGCTTCCATGCAAAACGCATCCATCTTGACATACCGTTCACCAAGCGCACTTGCCGCCTTGGCGTAGCTGTCGGCAACCTCGGCCAGTTCATCGGCCAATTCGGCCTGTTGGTTTCCCAGATCATACGACGGGTCAATATCGCCCACCGACTTGGCCAGTGCCTCGATTTCAAAACAAGTTTCTAGGGCATCGCTGCGGTCGTGGTTAACGTGGATGCCTTTGAGCGCATCCGACATACTGAGAAACGCAACGGCCTGTTCGTCACACGCCTTTTTGAGTGTGCCGATTGTCTCAAGCGCTTTGTGCAGTTCGTCCACATCCGCCACAGGATCTGGGGATTTATCCAAATGACGGACCACAGATTTGGCGTCGCGTAGAATGTTCCGGCTGATGGTAAGCGGTGCGCGGGGGTTCATTTCCAGTTCTGCGCCGGAAAGTTCCACGACGGGTGGTCTGATCGACCGAGTTGCGAGCATAACGATTTCCTCCGAGTAAACGGCCAATGTGGCCGCGCTATCGTTGAGTTATCATTGCTGCTAATCGAATAGTAATCAACAGACCTCTTTTAACCACTGTTCCCAACCCTGATCGCCGTGCTTGCGCATCTGGAAACAGGCGGCGGCAATCAGGTTGATCGGATCGGCCCCAAATGGCCGGTTGCGGGCGTCGATGCAGAACAGAACGTCGGCCAAAACCCGATCATCCATAAACTCGACCTCTGTTGGTCGGGCATTCACTAGGGCAATCCAGCCGTCGACGGTCGGGCGCGGCGCATTCGGATTCATCGCTTGCTTGCCTCGGTCGATTCAAAAAACGTCGACCAGTGAACCCAGGCCGGTGCGTGAAACGCTCCACCAGCGATGTAAACTTGTTCTGTGCGGGGGTGGTACGTCATGGACGTGTTTGCGGCCTGTGCCGCCCGTTTTACGTACTCCCTGCGCATTTTCACGATGGCTGCTTGGTCGTTTTTTGTGGTGTTGGCCATTTCAATACCGCTTTCATCTGTTCTGCGATGTGTTTTCCGCCGAGTTTTTCCAGCCGGTCGGACAGTATTCGGAAGTCCTCGCCCGCATCCGCGATCATGTCGGGCATCAGCTTTTCAGGTTGGCTTTGATCCATTCGAATAACTTCCCTTTCATCTCGGCCCGCGTCTTGGCGCTGTGGTGATGGTGGCAAAGGGTCACAAACGGGCCGTTCCAAAATCGAGTTCGCCAATCCTTTGCCGTCACGGTCTGCAATCCCAAAGCGGCGATCACATACTTGGCGTGGTCGTCATTGTGGCCGCAAAGGTGGTCGACCTGATTGCCGGGCGCATGACAGATCACGCAATTGGGTTGTTCGCGCCGGTGTTGGGCGCGGATCTGTCGCCAACGCTTGGTGTTATACATTTCGCGCCGCTCGCGGGCATCGGGACTTACCAGACCATCCGAGTCCTTGGCGGTGGCAAGGGGGATAGCAAACCCCGCCGCCTTAACCCGGCCATTGGCTATCGGTATGCGGCGGTTCATCCAATCAGCCCACCCACGTCAAACGTTTTTGGCCGTCGCAGGATCAACGTCGACGCGGCATCCAGCAGCCCGGCAACCGGGTCGATCTTGGCCATAGATGACACCTTGTCGATTTCGGTGCAGTTGTTGCGTTCGATGGCGATGCAATTGCCGAACGACCACGCCAACATTCGGTTTGCGTCGATCACAATGCGGCGTTCCTCGGCCCGGCGTTCAAGGGTTTTCACGGCAGGGTTCAGGCGGAAAGCGCTTTGACCGATGCCCAATATTTCTTTCTGATCGTCCACGGCTTCCGACAACACGAACCCGGCGGCTTCCAAGGCTTCCACCAATTGCAAAGCGCCCGCCGGATCGACGCCAATTGCATGCAGCTTACCGGCGTCGCGCACACGCTCGCACAGCTTTACGATTTCCGGCAGGTCAGATCCTGGCCGGACGATCTTAAGGGTTCCATCGTCCACGAAATCCAACAGCGCCGATTGATATTCTTCGTTCTCGTCAATTGCTTTTTGGGTGCAGTACGCCGTCGCCGTCGCCAACCATTGATCGTCGGCGGTTACGCCCAAGATGCCGACGCCGGTTAAGTCGCCCAAACCGCCAAGATCCACGCCTATGGCGACGCGCTCAGATCGGCGGATAACCTCGGCGATGGTTAGGCCCGGCTTTGACAGATCCGTAAAGGCTTGCGCCAAGAACCAGCTTTCAACGGTGGTATCGACACCGACCTCAACGTTGAAAAACTGCGATCTGGTGATAGCGGCCCGCGATGGTCCTAGGCGGATCGCCTCGGCGCAGGTGCTTTCATAGAATGGTTGGTCGCCTACATGCGGGAACGACGGCAGCAACATCGGCCACAGTTCCGGGTGGTCCAGCGGGTCGGGCATGTCCTGCCAAGGCTCCCACATAACCGGCAGGAAAGTTTCGTCCGTAACCGTGCCGTCGCGAATTGCGCGGGCGTGGGTCAGCATGTCCGCGAAAATGCCGCGTGGGGGCGCGTCCGATTGCGTCGTGACATAGATCACCTTGCAATCCGGATCGACCGCCAGTGCGCCGCGTACCTGCGCCCTGATCTTGGTTCCGGCCTTGCTCGCACCCATCAAATGGACCTCATCCAGCAAAACGGTGCCGCGCAAGCCGGTGATCGTTTCAAGGCTGAATGATTTCACGGTCAGGGTCGCGCCGGTGCGCAAATTGGTGATGGTTTTTAGATGATCCTGCACCCGACAAATTTCGGTCAGGGTCGGGTCCGCCTCGATTGCGCCGGTCAGCAGCGAATAAACAAGATCTGAAATGCCGATGCTTGGCGACACGATGGTGAACGACGCCTTGGGCCGTTTGTTGATCAGGAAGGCCGCGAAAAATGCCAAGCCGAACAGCGCCGATTTGCCCTGTTTTTTTGGCACCATAAAAAAACCTTCGCGAATGGTCGTTCCGCCGAACACGGCCCTAACGCAAACGTCCACCCAATCAATGTTGGGAAGTTGGCCCAAGGCGGGCTTGCCGATCATGTCGGACAGGCGCAGGTTCTTAAATGCTTTGGAAATCAGGTCAGCGGCGGCGGTGTTGATCGGTAAGGCGGGCAGATTTGCCGGGATCTCGCGGCGCTGTAATTTTTGCTGCCAATCCAAACACGCTGTCATCAGTTCAAAACTTCCGCCCAAACGCCATCATTGGTGCCGATCAACTTTGCCTGTTCGGCGGCGGCCTGTTTCATTTTCTTGGATGATCTAACGGTTGGTGTTGCTCGCAACAGGGTCAACGTCGACCGGAAAGATGCGAACGCCCGTTCAGCGGCGGCGGATAGATTGGCGGATGTTTTCAGATCGCCGCGTGATCCGGCTTCTAATGCCATCCGGTCGAATAGGTCGCCCCGGATCTTGCTGCGCACCGCTGCGTCGATCAGGGAACCGTCCGCAACCTGTAGGCCGCTTTGGCGCTGGACGATTTCGGCCAGATCGTTGAATAGATCGGAATAGGGCGGAATTAGATCGGTCGGGGTAGGTAAAAGAGCCTGACTCATTTTCAAAATCCCTCGTTGATTCCCCTGTGCGGTGCCAATCCCCAACGTTCAAAAGTTCGACCCGTCCCCCCCGGACCTCAGCCCGCCACCCTACACCCGACCACGTGCAATTGCGGACGAACGGTCGCGCAGTTCGCAAGCTGTTGTTCTTAGCTTTGCGGCATCGTCACGCAACGGTCCGATCTGCTTTAGATGTGACGCACTGTCCAGCGCATCGACAATGTTCTGAATGTCCATCGCGATCTGATTGAACGAACGCGATGCGCGGTTAGCTGCACTAGCTGTGCCTGATCTGATGCTGGTTGGTTGCATGGGGGTATTGTTCGATCAGTTTTTGAACATGTCAATGATTAGTATTTGATCGGCTTGGACCGTTTGGACCGTTTTTTACATTATAGACGTTCTCGTGTGTATGTGTGTGTGTATTTATCGCGCACCCGTCCGCACACACACCCGAACGTGTTAAACATATGAAACGGTCCAAACGGTCCACGCGATTATTCCGGCAAAATTATCGGATTTATCGTTACGCCGATGAACCCGCGCGGACGCGATCCATCCGGCATCCGCAACCGGTCAACATCAAAAAAACGTTCCTGCATGTCTTTCTTGATTGTGATCGACGGCAACACCCGCAAACCCTCATCCACACGCCAGCGGTTATAATCCGCCGCGAATTCTTTCAACGGTGCGAACAGCGCCCGGTCTGTCAGATCAACCGTGCATCGGTCCTTGAGATACTGCCCTAAGAAGTCCTCAGAGTTCATGTATTCCGCCGATGCTTCGGTGACTTTCGCCGGGGCGGCCAATCCGTACTGTTGCCATGCAACGCATCCGTCGATTGCCCACCGTAAGATTGCGGGCCATTCGGCCTTTAGCTTTTCGCCAAGGTACGGGTCGCGCTCATGCGGTGCGATGTATTCCGTAAACGGCACCAGCAACAGGCGATCCCGTATCGCCTGATCAACGCTGCGCAATGCTGGTTTAGAGTTCCCGGCAATCACCAACAGGAATTCGGGCGTAAAATTGAAATAGTCTTGCCGCATGAATTGCGCACTGATCGTGTCGCCGCCGGTAACGTCCTTAATCAGTGTTTCGTTCCAGACGGCCTTTTTCGGCAACTCACCACCCATCACAAACCGCGCATCGTGCAACCCGGCCAGGTTGGATGAATGCTGCACGGCTTTGACTTCGATAAACGTGTTGCTTGGCGCCTTTTGCGCATAGTCGCCCATAATGCCCATCATGGCGTTCAGATAGACGCCTTTCCCGTTGCGGCCTGATCCATGCAGGAACGCAAACTTGTGTTCAATCGTCAGGCCGGTAAGAGCGTAACCAAACAGCCGTTGCAAAAAGGCGATCATTTCGCCGTCGCCCGCCATCGCCCGATCAAGGAAGGCTAACCAGATCGGTGCCTTGGTTCCGGGTTCCGCTGGACCAACGGCGGTTGTTCTGGTGATCAGGTCCGCCGGGTTTGATTGGTATAGCTGCCCGGTTCGCAAATCCACGGTGCCGGTCGGCGTTCCGATTTTCATGGGGTCCGTGTTCAGATCGTCCACTGTGACCGCCACACCATCGTTCGATTGCATCAGCAAATGAATCGACGCCACCATTCCGGATGATTTCAAATCTTTCTGGGTCCGCCGCAACCACTTTTCCAGCGAGTCCCTACCCTGTTGATCCGTGATCGAGGCTTGTTGATCTAGTACCCATTCTTCCAGCCGTTCCGCCTTGGATCGCAGGAAACGCCGCACATAGGTGAAAGCCTGTTTACGTTCATCCACAGCCCAAAAACTGCCGTTCCAGAATAGGAACTTTCCTGAATTGGTCAGGAACCTAGCGCCGTCGTTCCAACCCATCGTTCCGAGTTCGACCGCCAAACCGTCGTGCGACATATCGGGCCGCATGTAGGCACCTTGAATTTGCTCGCCTGTAATGGGTTGCGCTGCCGTTGCGAACATCGGACCCCCGGCGGCCTCAAAAACGGCCTGAACGCGGGCCTGTGTTGGTGCCAGACGCCATGTGCCGCCACCATGGGCCATGGAATTGATCATGGGTGGTTTGCCCGGCCCGTTATCGTACACCTTGGCTTTACCGCGCCCATCGTCCGGGTCGACCGGATCAGCCAATGTCTTGCCGCTGTAAAATTCGATATTGTCGACCACTTCACCCACTGTTTTCTGACCAATCGCCGGGTCGTCAAAATGCAGGATGAAATCGGTTGTGAGTTCGCCGCCGTCCGCGCGGGCCATTTGTTCTTTGATGGCTTCGGCTGATTGGCCCGTCCGTTCCGCTTCGGCATGTGCGAACAAATCCCTGACACCATCGGCGGCGGGCTGTGTGGCCTGTTTCGACGCCAACACCAAGGCGCCATATTGCGCCCGTTCTGCGCCCGTCAGGTCCGGAATCGCGGTGCGTGTGTCAATCGGCTGGCCAGTTCCTGGATAGACCACAGCGCCACGTCTGCCCACGTCCTGCACAAGCGGCGGCTGCACGGTCGGTGCGCCTTCGAAAATCAGCCGTTCGGGCTTACCAACGGATGCGTCGATTATTGACCGTTCCAGCAGCGCCCCACGACGCCCCACCATGTGCCATCCATACCCCATAAGGGTCATGCGCTCATGTAGTGCCTTAATGGCCCGTGGTACGTCGCGCATGTCCGCGACCGGCGCGTAAATGTGGAACCCGCCACTGTCTGCGTATGTTTCGCCGGTTTGGCTGTTGCTCAGGCCCGACGATGTGCTGTTGCGGAATACAAATCCGCTTTGCAACAGGCCGGGGATTGCCGCGACGATAATATCCGCCGGGTTCTGTGTTCCAATCCGTTCACGTACCGCGTCGCTCATTCCGTTCCGGTCGAAGTCGATCAGCATGAACCCCGCAACACCCTGTTCAAAGCTGAAATATTCCTGCGTCCGCGCGATGTAATTTGTTCCCGGCGGCATCGTCGCAAGCACCTTGCTTGTGCGGACGGGCCAAACCCGTTGGCCGGTCGGATCATTTGTCACGGTGCCAAGCGCTAGCGCCTCATTCGGTTGCATGTTGGTGATGATGGTTGCCAAACCGTCCATTGATCCGACTTGGATTGTGCGGGCGGTGCCTTCAATCAGCGTGTATTTCCCGCCGTCTTTTTTTGGCTTGCCGCCGCCGTTGATGAAAATGGATTTGGACAATGGGCCTTTGTCGCTGGTTAGTATCGTCAACGCAAAATCCGTGTTACTATTTGGCATTCCTGTGAAGCCTTCTTTTCTCGGTTTCTCATGTTCCGCCCCCGGCCCGCACTGGCCGGGGGTTTTTTAGTCGGCCCAATATTTGACCAAATCGAAATCGGTCAGCGCCTCGACATTGATTTCCATTCCGACCGCAGCGTGACGCCGGATGCGGACGCCGGGTTCCACCTGCCGAATGACGATATAGCCGGGCGGTTCATCCAACAGGATGGCAGGACGAATGCGGAATTGGCGGCGGGGGTTCTCTGCGAACCAATCGCGGTCGGTCAGTGTCACGCCGTCACCATGGGTTTGATAATCGAAACGGCCCGGTCGACTTCCAAAACCGTTAGTTCGGGCAGGTCGCGCAAGATGCTTTCCAGCAAACCGGCATCGTGGGCGATAAAGGCCCGCACAATTTCCAAGGTTTGTTTTTCCACTTCGGTCAGGTTGGATTCAACTACGGAAAGTTCGATTTCCGCGTCCTCTATGGCCTGAAACATCGTTTCCAAGTCCGCAGCCTGTTTCGGCTGTGTGGACAGGTGATATTGAAGGCGGTCGTAAGCGTTTCCGGTTTCGTTATCCATCACGCGGCCACCTGCGTTTTGGTTTTCATCCAAGCAAGGAACGCATCGGTTTCAACGAATTGTTTGCGGCCAATGTGGATCACGGGCGGAAAGCCCGGTTCTTTCGGCAGGTCGTATGTGACATTCCGACCGGTTCCCAGAACAACGCGCAGATCGTCGGGAAAACTCAGGATTGGTTTTTTCAGGATTGTGGCGATAGCCTCATGACGGCGCATGTGGCCGGTCAGCTTGTGCGCCTCGGCCTGAACGGCAACCTTTACGGCATCGTTCAGACTTTCGGTTAGTGCGTCTAAGTCGATCATTACAGACATCCTCTGATTCGTTTGGATGCCTATCTATTTGTCTCAAAAAATTGGCCGATGCCAAATGCTAACGGCCAACGATTTTTACAGCAGGTCGCTAGGTATATGTTTTCTAAGCGTTCTTTTTGACCGTGCCTTGATGCCATTGGCCCGCAAAATGGCGTTTACAGCTTGGCCCAGGGTGTCCGCCGCTTGCAATCGCGACTTCAATTGCAGCCCGTGATCCGCCGCCGCCTGTCGGATTGCGGCCTCTATGGCCTCGGCTTCACCCGTCCAGCGCCGTGCCCCTGCCCGTGCCGCCTTGGCCGCGTTCTCTAGGGCGGTGCGGCATTGGTCGCGGCGTTGCCAGTAATCCGGCACGCTACTGCCCACCTGTGGCGGCGCACCTTCAAACCCGCCCACGACCCTGGCCCAACCGCGCCGCAGCATTTCCGTATCAACATCAGCCTCAGTTATCGGCCTGTCGGTGATCACGGGAACGCCCGTGGCGGCGGGCAATGTGCTTTCCAGTTCTGCTAGGCGGGCCAATGCGGCCTTCGGGTCGGTCAAAGTATCTGACCTTCCAGAGCGGTGAACGCTTCGGCCTGTAGATCCGCGATCACATGACCATAGGTCTTTTGGATCATTTCGGGGCTGGTGCCACAGTGTGCCGCGACGGCAAAGATGGGAACATTGGCATACAGCGCCACCGTGATAAATCCATGGCGCAGCGCATAGGCCGTCACACCATCCGCCACCAGAGTGTCCGGCAGGTTGGCCCACCGCTTCAAATACTGATCGGCTGAATAGTTGAACACGCTCGCGCCGCGCTTGGCGATCCGTTCCTCAAGCACCTTGGCCACGCCCGGCGTCAACGTGATGGTGCGGGTTCCCGTCTTGCCGGTCAGGGTCAGCGCCCGGCCTGTCAGCGCCTCAGACCGCAAGCGGCGCAGTTCACCCGGACGCGCACCGGTCAGCCACAGGCAGCGGACGAAATCATGAAAGTCGGGGTCTGTGTTGTGCAGGTGGTTCAGGATCGCGTCCACCTGTGGCTTGGTCAGGATAGCGGCCCGATCACCCGCGCCTTTCCTCGGCTCTTTCAGCTTGCCCAATTTCTGCCATTCGCCGTCGATGGCGTAGGCATTCAGCGCCGCGTGTAGGGTGCCGCGTATCTTGTTGACGGTGGCAACACCGCGATCATCCGTCACCAGCTTGTTGCGCCAATCGGTCAGCAGTCGCACCGACGTGGATGCAATCGCCTTGCTGCGGATCGCGTCCATCAGTTTCAGGTGTGATTTGATGGTGGCCATCCCGCGCTTATCCTTGGTCAACGCGCAGGTGGATTCGTAGGCGTCCAAGGCGTCGCCAAATGTGCGCAGCGAGTCCGGTGTTTCCGCCTCTGGCCTGTCGTCCATGTCGCGGACCATTGCCGCCACCTGATCAAATGTCAGGCTTTCCAGCGGGCCAAATTTCTTATCGGGTCGACCGGGAACACGACCGCCCCACGTCGTGCCCGTCTTACCCACGCGCAACAGCACATAACGCTTGCTGCCCAACGGGTGCGAATAATAGCTTGTGCGGACCGGCAGCGCATCGCGTTTGGCCGCGTCGGTTAGGTCAATCTTTGCCATCGGCGTTCGTCCTCATTTGTTCGATTTGTTCATTTTCTTGTTCAAAAACGTATCTAGGACGAACTAATACGAAACACAAGCCGAACCGGGACAAACCGGGTTAAACCCCTTATTTATATGGCTGAAACACACCCCCGAACACCCCCTTAATTTGTTCAATTTTAAGCTTGGGAAGCTGACAGGCTACCATTACATCATACCCGCCGCGTTTTTCACCGATATCACCAGAGGCTTATCGACTTCAAGAACCCATCATCGGAAAAGCGGCACCGCCTTGTTCCGTCCTGACACACCCCAACCTTCGAACAGGTCAAAGCACCTGGCTCCGTGAAATAGAAATATCTTCTGCCTCAACGCCAGTTGCGCTTGCAGATCGACCAGCTCCTCGAAATACTCTTTTTTCCCGAACGCTTGCTTAAGTCAGCGTCTGCCTGTGTTGGGCGATGATGTTGGCTCATCTTCGTACGTGACGACTATCGCGATATCGCCACTAATCTAGCGATCTTGTCAGGTTCCGGCGGCGATCAGCACCAATACGAAAAAAGGCCGGACACATGGTCCGGCCTTTTTTCTCTAGAAGTGATTGGATCATGCGCGACGACGACGCCCGCCACCACGACGGCCACCAACAGCGCCCGCTGCGCCGGCCTCTTCCGGGGATTTGTTGAACCGAATCCACTCGCCACCATGCGGGTCATTATTGGTCAGCAGATTGGCGGCACGGATGGCTTCCATTTCCTTACCCGCGCGCGGTTTGGTCGAACCCAGACCGAACAGCTGACAGAAAGTTTCGTCATCCATGTTTGCAGGCAGAATGATCCCCTTGGCTTCGACCTCGGCCTTTTTCTCGGCCAACTTTTTGGGACCCACAGGCAGCGCCACCGGGTTCATGATTGCCGACGTCATGCCTGCGCCCATTGCCATCGGCAGGAACGCATTGTTGATGCCGTGGCGGTTTGGCAGACCAAAGGACACGTTCGAAGCACCACAAGTGGTGTTTACGCCCAGTTCTTCGCGCAGGCGACGGACCAGCGCAAAGACCTGCTGACCAGCGGTTGCCATCGCGCCGATGGGCATCACCAGCGGGTCAACGACGATGTCATGCGCCGGAATACCGAAATCGGCGGCCCGTTCAACAATCTTCTTGGCCACTTCGAAGCGCACATCGGGATCTTCGGAAATACCGGTGTCATCGTTCGAGATCGCAACAACCGGCACATTGTATTTTTTGACCAGTGGCAGAACAAGTTCCAGACGATCCTCTTCGCCGGTGACCGAGTTCAGCAACGGGCGGCCCTCGGCAGCTTCAAGACCAGCTTCCAGAGCGCCAGGAACAGACGAGTCGACACATAGCGGAACGTCAACCAGACCCTGCACCAGCTCGACGATCTTGCGCATCAGTGGTGGTTCGGTCTCGTTCGGGTTGGGGTTCGAGTTGTAGACAACGCCCGCGTTGATATCCAGAACGGTGGCACCTGCTGCGACCTGAGCGATGGCGTCTTTCTCAACGGTCGAGAAATCGCCCGCCTCCAGTTCCGCGGCCAGTTTCTTGCGGCCGGTCGGGTTGATCCGCTCACCGATCACGCAGAACGGTTCGTCAAATCCCAGGACGGCTGTTTTTGTTTTTGATTCTACGACTGTACGGGTCATGTCCGTTCCTTAAGCGTTTACAGGCTTTGCCGAAGCGCCGCCGTTATTGATCGCCCAGTTGGCGTTGGTCTTGATGCCGCCAAGAGGGAAGAAGTGTACGTTGGTGATGTTGAAATCCGGGTTGGCCGCCTTGTGGTTGGCCAGTTCAGTCACAACATCGGTCGGCTCATAAGGCAGCAACAGCTTGGAGACATCCATGGCGCGCTTCTGCAGAACTTTCAGCGATGGGCCAACGCCGCATGCAATAGCGAATTTGATCAGGGTCTGCAGCTTTGCCGGACCTGCGATACCGATGTGGATCGGCAAGTCGATACCCGCTTCTTTCAGGCTGTCGGCCCATGCGATGATCGGCTTGGCGTCAAAGGCAAACTGGGTTGCCAGCGCCATTTCGGCATCGGTAGTTTCGTTGAATTTCTGCTTCCAACGCAGCGCGTCGTCAACATTTTTAGTCGAGCCATCCGGGTCAATGTCTTTGTTGCCCTCGGGATGGCCCGCGACGTGCAGACGCTTAAAGCCCGCCTTGTCGAACAGACCGGTTTCCAGCAGCTGCATCGAGCTGTCGAAATCACCATGCGGAGTCGTGACACCACCGGCTAGCAGCAGCGCCTGATCAACGCCTGCCTCGCCCTGATACATCGAGATCCAGTTTTCCAAAGTCGCCGCATCCTTGATGATCCGCGCAGGGAAGTGCGGCATCACCGGGTAACCTTCGTCAGCGATCCGCTTGGCGGTCTTGACCATGTCCTCGATCGGAGTGCCTTCGATATGGGCAATGTACACACGCGTGCCTTCGGGCAGCAACGCGCGGAAATCTTCGACCTTTTCGGCGGTGCGCGGCATCACCTCGATCGAATAGCCTTGCAAAAAGGCTTCGACGGTCGGGTTTACAGGGCCGTTTTCGACCGCATCACGTTTCTTGAAGTTCAGCAAAGCCATTGCGGCCTCCCATAGATGTCTCGGGCTCATGCCCAACCGTCATTGGCGATCAGGGCTTTGATGCGGTCCTGATCGTATTCCGTTTCCAAACGCGTGGCTTCGGCCTCGGCAATGTCGGACGGGTCGCCGTCGACTGCAAAGGGGGCCGCCTTGCGCCATTCGGCCAGATAGGCATCGCTGTCCTTGGCGTTCACCTTCATGGCCGCGCGGTCGATGGCTTGTTCGAACCGTTCCTCTAATTGCCGCTTTGCGCCACGACGGCCTTTGCCGACGATGACTTGGGCGGGAATATCGCGCCAGTAAACAATGGTGACGTCAGGCATTGCGTTTGATTCCTCCTAACCAGATGGACCGGTTCTAAACGTCTATGTGGGGGCAAGTCGGTCGGTTTTCGACACACGGCGCATTTCCAGCGACGTTTTTGCCCGCGATGGGATACCGCGGTTGTAACGAAGACTGAACCAAACGCGCATATCAAAATTCTCATCACTTTAATGAGCGTCTTGCACGACGCAATCGCCCGACCTATGGTCGGGGTAACTCGAAAATCGGAGGGCGTTTAATATGGCGCCCAAGCGTCCCAAAGGTGCGGGCGCGTTCCCGAAGGCGGTCGAAAGCCCCGCGCCGGCAAGACCCGATCCAGATGCGTTGTATGCGGCGCTGGATTTGGGAACCAATAGTTGCCGCATGTTGATAGCCCAGCCCAAGGGCAGCGGCTTCCATGTGGTCGACAGCTTTTCCAAATCCGTGCAATTGGGCGCGGGTTTGGAACGGACCGGACGGTTGTCTCGGTCTTCTATGGCGCGCACCATACAGGCGCTTCGCATCTGTCAGCAAAAGCTGAAACGCAACAAGGTCAGGCGCATGCGTCTGGTCGCAACCGAGGCGTGCAGGCGTGCCAAAAACTCACGCGAATTTATCCGGCAGGTAAAACGCGAAACCGGACTGACGCTTGAGATCATCCAGCCCGAGGAAGAGGCGCGCTTGGCCGTGATCTCCTGCGCGCCGTTGGTGTCCACCAAGACCGATCAATTGCTGGTCGTGGATATTGGTGGCGGATCAACCGAACTGGTGTGGATCGACATCTCATCCGTACCGCGCCGGGACCGCCCCGCCGCGATCATGCGGTTGCACCATGGGTTTCACACGACTGACAGCCCCTTCCCTGCGGCAAAAGTCGTCGACTGGATCAGCGTACCCCTGGGTGTTGCAACCCTGCGCGATCAGTTCAACGACGTCGAAGATGACTCCGCTCGCTTTGCCCTGATGAGCTGGTTTTTCGAAGAAAACCTTGCCGATTTCGCGCCTTACAAGGACGAGCAAGCCCGCCTCGGGTTCCAGATCGTCGGTACCAGTGGCACGGTTACAACCGTTGCGGCCTCGCACCTTGGGCTCAAGCGCTATGACCGGACCAAGGTCGATGGTTTGCGCATGACCAGCGATCAGATTGACAAAGTCATACGAGGGTATCTAGAACTCGGCCCTCAGGGTCGGCGCCGGGATCCGCGTATCGGCGATGACCGGCAGGCCCTGATCATGTCCGGCTCGGCCATTTTGCAGGCGCTGTTAAGATGCTGGCCCACCGACCGCCTTTCCGTGGCGGACCGGGGGCTGCGCGAAGGCCTGCTCTATGCGCAAATGAGCGCGGACGGCGTACTGGAAGACGGACCGTTCTGATGGCGAAGACACCAAGTGGCAAAAACAACTCGGGGCGCGGGCAGCGTGACCTGAAGGTCAAGGTAAAGACTGCACGCGGGCGTAAGCTCAGCTCGACCCGTTGGCTCGAGCGGCAGCTGAACGACCCCTATGTGAAACGTGCGCAGGTCGAAGGGTACCGTGGGCGCGCAGCGTTTAAGATATTGGAGCTGGACGAAAAGTACCGGTTCCTCGTGCCGGGTGCACGTGTCGTCGACCTGGGCTGTGCGCCGGGTGGATGGTTGCAAGTCGCGGTCAAACGAGTGAATGCGCTGGGCGAGCGTTCCGGCAAACGGATAGGCACAGTTCTGGGTGTCGACCTGCAAGAGGTCGAACCGGTCGCAGGTGCCGAGGCACATGTGCTGGACTTCATGGAAGACGATGCCGACGACAAGGTCAAAGAGTGGCTGGGCGGCAAGGCTGACGTGGTGATGTCGGACATGGCCGCGTCGTCATCTGGGCACAAGCAAACCGACCACATGCGCATCATGGCTCTGTGCGAAACGGCGGCCTATTTCGCCTTTGACGTACTGGAAGAAGGCGGCACGTTTGTTGCCAAGGTTCTGGCCGGTGGCGCCGAAGGCGATCTGCAAAAGCTGCTGAAGCAGAAATTCGACAAAGTTGCGAATGTGAAACCACCCGCGTCGCGTTCGGACAGTTCCGAGAAGTTCGTTGTCGCAACCGGGTTCCGGGGCTAGATCAGTAGTCCAGCGAAATCCGATCCTCTGTCAGCACCTGTTCGCGCAGTGAAGCGGCGGCAATACCTTGTATCAACAACGCTTGGCCGTGATTGATGTATTCCGGTGGTCGGGCCCGCAATTCCTCGATCCGTTGCGACAAAGCCAGTGGCTTTTTGAGCTTGGACGTGTGGACCGGTTTGAGAAACATGTGTCACCTATAAGCTGGGGCAATTCTTGCCTCAGCTTGATCGGTAACTATGAAATTTGCCGGGAAAATGACGGAAACCGGGCCAAGCCGTGCCGTTTCAGCGGCCCAGTTGCTGCTTCAACTGCAATAGGTTCGGGTCCTCTGGGATGATCTCTAATCCCTGGGCCAGAACATCGCGTGCGGCCTGAGGTCCACGATTGATCTGCGCCAGTTGCACCAGCATTGGCCAGGCTTCGGCGCGTTGCGGGTCAAGGGTAACCACCTCTTGAAACGCCCGCTCGGCAGCTGGCGCGTTGCGGAACGTCAGGGCCATCCCGCCAAGCACGAGATGCGTTTCAGGAAAATCCAGACGGTTGGAAATCGCCGACTGCCACTCGGACATGCCCCGCCCCGACAATTGCTGCTGTTCCGCAGTCAGGGCCTGCGGCGGAATGTTCAGAAACTCCTTTGCTGCCGAAATGCGGACATTCCGTAACGGGTCGGACAGCAGCGGCTCAAGCCGTTGAACTTGATCGGGCAAACTGGCCTGACGCTGCAGCGGAGCCGCATTTGCCCGAACCAAAGCGTCTTCGTCCACCAACAGCTCTGCAGTTCTGGCCGCCACATCTGCGGACCCAAAAGATTGCAGCAGATAGGCAGCCGTGGCGCGCACGATGCCGGGTTGCTTAGGGTCGGTTGCGATGTCCAGTAGCTCGTCTGGCCCATCCGCACGACCAAGCGTTGCTGCCTGAAAGGCCGGTCCAAAATGCGGCTCTCGATGCGCGCTGTCCGGAAACCAGCCTTCGATCTGCTGGGCGGCCCATGTCTGATCCTGATCCGAATGGCAATCCGTACAGGCATCCTGCCCAAGCCCCAAATCGGGACGAGGTACACGGAAACTGTGATCGCGCCTGCCGTCGACACCCATATAGACACGCTCGATCATGTGGCAGGACTTGCATTGCGCGCCGTCACTGCCCTCTGGGTGATTGTGATGTTCTGGCGCGTCGTAATCTTTGGCAGCCAGAGTCGGAAACCGTGGATTTGCGGCGGGCGAATGACACTGCGTACACACCCCGTTTCCATCCGCCCTCAGACTCGCGCTGTGCGGCTCGTGACAATCCATGCAGCCCACGCCGCGGTCATACATCTTGGATTGCAGGAACGAGCCGTACACATAGACTTCATCCAAAATCTGACCGTCCGAGTGGTACAACCCCGGACGAAGGACCGCCAGATTGTAGGCGTCATGATAGGGCGTTCCGGGCAGCGGGTTGCCATCTCCATGCGCCTCACGACGGGAATGACACCCGGCGCATTGCTGAATCTCGGCCTCGGTCTGGCCTTTACCCCAATCCATCAGGAACCCGGTGTCGCCCAGACCCTGCGGCAGGCTTTGCCCCCCGACCCACTCGATATGTGCCGAACCCGGGCCATGGCAGCTTTCGCACCCTACGCCGATCTCGGCCTGTACCGAGTCGTATGTTCTGGTTTCAGCGTTGTACTGTTTCTCAAAACCGGTCGCGTGACATTCCGCACACCGTGCATTCCAGTTCTTGTAGGGTCCGGTCCAGTGCAACCCGTCATCTGGGGGTAAATCCTGATCGGGATAGAGGTGAAACCACTGCTTGTTCTCGGTATCCCAAACAACATCGAAACTCTGCAACCGGCCGGGTTCTGTTGCGAACAAGTATTGCTGCAATGGCTCAATGCCGACGACGGAATGTACGCCGTATTCGGTGGTCACTCCGTCTTTTTCCGTGACTTTTGCGCTCAGCGCGCCTTCGGTGTCGGTGAATTCAACGGACATCCCGTCATGTTCGAACCGCGTTCCGTCAAAATCGGCAACAACAGCCCCGTCTTCAACCTCGGTCCAGGCCAGCGCGTGGTGGGAATTGGACCATGCCGCCGCCTCGTCCTTGTGGCAATCGGCACATTGATCCGACCCGACATAGGCCGGAGCCTGGCCAAAGGCGGCCACAGGAACAAACAGCCCGACACACAACGCCAGAAATTTCACTGAGAACCCCGATCCTGATTGTCTTCCAGATCCATCAAAGCGCCGTTGTACTCGGCGCCAAGGATCAGAATTGCCGCGCACAGGTACAAAAAGATCAGCGCCGCCATGACGCCAGCCAAACCTGCATACGTGGCGCTGTAGCTGGCGAATTGCGCGATGTAGATCGAGAACCCCCACCCGCCGGCCGCCCACAAGGCCAACGTCAGAACAACGCCCGGCAGAATTTGCATCAGCTTGTGCCGCCGCGTCGGCAGGATCAGATGTGCTAACAGGACAGTGCCAGCCGGAACCGCAACCGTGAAGGTCCAGCGCAACCTGTCCACCGACAACCAGTCCGAAACGTTCACATCAGTCTTTTCGCTTACCAATTGAGTGTATGCGGGCAAAACAACTTCGACCGCGGCAATGGCCAGAATGGCAACGCCACCAACGATCACGAGCCCCAGGCACAGCAATCGGGTTTTCCAGAACGGCCAGACGTCCCTGTCGTGATATGCTTGGTTCATGGCCGCGCGAACCGCCAGGACACCGTTTGAGGCAAAGAAGATCGCCAAAAGACCACCCAGCGTTATAACGCCCGAGCCGGATTCCTGCAGGACGGCCCGCAATTCAGCCACGATTGGCCCCGCGACGTCTTTGGGCCACGCCCCGAACACAAGCTCGATCAGTTCATCGGTGACATAGCCCTGGGACAACGACCCCGCCAAAGCCACTGTGAACAACACAAATGGAAACAAAGCCAGCATCAGGGACATAGCGACGTGGCTGCTCATCACGAACCCGTTTTTGTTGTTGAACCGCACCACGGCCAGCCACAGCGCCTGAACTGGCCGGCCAATTGAGGGAATCACACGTGCATTCATGCGCTCAGCCTAACCCGCCTCGGCTTTGCTCTGAAATGGCAAATCCCTTCAGAACATAAATTATCTCGCCCAAATGTTTGGGCACATTGCAGAATCTCGCCCAGCGGTGCAGGATCATCTACCAGAGCGACCACCAATCGTTGTAACGTGCTACGCGGCATCACAGGCGGGCTAAGCGATGACTTTGGAACCTGATCAGAACACGGGCGGTCCGCGGCTGAAGCTGTCGGTTGTTCGGGATGCGACAATTGTCGCCACACTGATTGTATTGGGACTTTACGCGGGTTCAGCATTCCTGATCCCGCTAACCATGGCTTTGTTGATCAACGTTTTGATTATCGCGCTGAGCGACCGGGTAATCTCGATGGCCCGGGTGCCCGTCTGGCTGGCCAACATCGCCGCAGTCACAGTTGTTTTGGCTGGTTTGTTCGTGATCATGTACATCCTCGGCAGCCAGGCGACGCAGTTCGCCCGATCCATCAGCACGTATGAAACCCAGTTCGACGGCGCCGTGAACCGGGTCACGGGGCTGGTTGGCAATGACGTCACCACGTTTATCCGTGACAATCTGGTCAGTATCGACATGTCCTATGTCGCGCGTGTGTTGCTCAGCAGTGCAACATCGTTGCTGAACCAGTTTTTCCTGATCAGCCTGTACGTGGCCTTCCTGATGGCCGAGCGTCTGGCGTTTCGCAAAAAGATACAACTGGCGGCGGGCAATCCTGAAACCGGGGCGGAATTCACCACAATTCTGGATGCGATCACCGACAGCTTGCAGCGCTATGTCGGGGTAAAAACCTTCATCAGCCTGGTCACGGCGGGCATCAGTTACTCGGTCTTCAAGGCGCTTGGGCTTGAATACGCCGAAACATGGGCCGTGCTGACTTTTGCGTTGAACTTCATCCCGTCTATCGGTTCGATCATTGCCGTAATTTTTCCGGCCATGATTGCCCTCGTCCAATATGAAACGATCGGGCCTTTCCTGATCATCGTGTTTGGCTGCGGCACCATCCAGTTTCTGATCGGCAATTTTGTGGACCCCGCCTTGCTGGGCCGGTCGCTGAACATGTCTACGTTTCTGGTGATCCTCGCGCTGACGTTCTGGACAACCGTTTGGGGGCTGATCGGTGCATTCCTTAGTGTTCCTTTGACTGTCTGCATTCTGATCATCTTCAGCCATATTCCTGCCCTTAGGCCAGTGGCTATTCTGATGTCTCTTGATGGCCGCCTTGGTGATGACAACGCACCCGCACGGACCCAATAATCTGTGCAAAACCCGATCTTCATAGGGTCCGAGATCTATCGCCATTCGACCTATGGTTCAAAACACCCGCTGGCTATCCCGCGCGTCTCCACCGTCATGGACCTGTGCCGCGCGCTGGGCTGGATCAATTCGGAAAATTACAGTGTCAGCCCCCGCGCAAAACCCGGCGCGCTGCACCGCTTTCACACGCCGGACTACATAGATGCGCTGCAGGCCGCGGAAAGAGCTCAAAGCGTCTCGGATGATGTACGCTCGACCTATGCGCTGGGCACGCTGTCCAACCCGGTATTCCCAGAGATGTACAGACGCCCCGCCACTGCGGCCGGAGGATCAATGTTGGGCGCTGAACTGATCCGCGATGGCGGCATCGTTTACAACCCTGCGGGCGGAACACATCACGGCCTGCCCGACCGTGCCAATGGGTTTTGTTATCTGAACGACCCGGTTTTGGCGATCCTGACACTGTTGCGAATGGGCCTGGACCGGATTGTCTACGTCGATATCGACGCCCATCACTGCGACGGGGTCGAGGCCGCCTTTCAGGGTTTGGAAACGGTTCGGATGATTTCCATTCATGAAGCCCGACGGTGGCCGTTCACCGGCAAGCTTGATGATGATGCAGGCGGCGCGGCGTTTAACCTTCCGGTGTCCAGAAACCTCAACGATGATGAATTTGGCGCCATTCTCGACCAGCTGATCCTGCCCGCGGCTGAGGCCTTCAAACCGCAAGCCCTTGTCCTGCAATGCGGCGCCGATGCGGTTGCCGAGGACCCGCTGTCGCGCCTGGCGCTGTCCAACAATTCTCACTGGAAAGCCGTCGCCGCACTGAAAGGTCTTGCGCCCCGCGTTCTGGTCCTGGGCGGAGGCGGTTATAACCCGTGGTCAGTTGGCCGCTTGTGGACTGGTGTTTGGGCCACCTTGAACGACCTCGACATCCCCGAAGTGCTGGAGGCAGACGCGCAAGCCATCCTCGACGCATTGACCTGGAACCGGGCAGCTGGCCGAAATCCTCCGATTCACTGGCTTCGAACGCTGCGCGACGCGCCAAATCACGGACCTATCCGACCAGAACTGAAGGAAGATTTGCGCCGACTGACCGCGCGGATTTCACAGTAGATCGGCGAAATAAAGGCTGCTAACATACCGCTGTTACGACACATTTTCTAATTTCCGCACAAAATCACAAAGTCAGTTTGGAAAATTGACGTCGATTGGACCCACCAAATGAATGCACTTAATCAGATAAATGATCTCAAAGCCCGAATGGGACAATCCATTATCGGACAGACTGACGTGATCGACCGCCTTCTGATCGGGATGTTGGCCAACGGAAACTTGCTGATCGAAGGGCTTCCCGGTTTGGCCAAGACCCGCGCGGTCAAGGCAATGGCCCGCAACCTGGATGCACGTTTCAGCCGGATTCAGTTCACTCCGGATCTGCTGCCATCGGACGTCACCGGGACCGAGGTGTTTCAGCAGACCGATGACGGTGGCACATTCCGGTTCGAGCCAGGCCCCATCTTCGCCAATATCGTTCTCGCGGACGAGATCAACCGCGCCCCCGCCAAAGTTCAGGCTGCGTTGCTTGAAGCGATGGAAGAACGGCAGGTAACCGTCTCAGGAACCACACATAAAATGGAACCGCTGTTTATTGTGATGGCGACCCAGAACCCGATTGAACAGGAAGGCACCTATCCATTGCCCGAAGCGCAAATGGACCGGTTCCTGATGCATGTTCAGATCACCTACCCGCCGGTCGAGGATGAGGTTGAGGTGATCCGTTTGGTCCGAGGCGAAGAAATCGCTGCGGGCAAAAGCGCATCCAAGGAAACACCGCCGGCAATCCCTCAGGACGCTGTATTTGCGGCACGGGCCGAAATCGGCCAGATCCACGTATCCGACGCAATGGACCGCTACATGGCCGATCTGGTGCAGGCCACGCGAACGCCCGGCGCGTTGAGCGATGAGCTGGCCAGCTGGATCGACATCGGTGCCAGCCCACGCGCCTCGTTGGCTTTGGACAAATGCGGTCGCGCGCATGCTTGGATGAACCAGCGCGATTATGTCGACCCGGCAGATATTCGCGCCATCGCACATGATGTATTCCGCCACCGCATCACCCTGAGCTTCGAGGCACAAGGCAGCGCCAAATCTGCGGATGATGTGATTTCGGAAATCCTGCAGCTTGTTGCGCTGCCCTGAAACCAAAGGAACGCCGCGTGTCCCAGACCGCCGCATATCCCGACGACCCACGCATACACGTTGATGCGGACCACCTTTTAAAGCTGGGTCCAAAGTCCCGCGCGATCAGCCTGCTGCCCCGCCAACCTGCCCGTTCGATCCTAAACGGCCGGCATGCCTCACGCTTGCGCGGGCGCGGTCTGAACTTTGAAGAACTGCGGAATTATCTGCCCGGGGACGACATCCGTACCATCGACTGGAAAGTGACCGCGCGCACCGGAGAACCCCATGTTAGGGTCTATACTGAGGAACGTGACCGCCCCGCCCTTTTGCTTGTGGACCAGCGCGTTTCGATGTTTTTCGGCACACAAGTCTACATGAAATCGGTCATCGCGGCTGAAGCCGCGGCGATCGCTGCACACCGGGTGCTGGGGCAAGGCGACCGGGTCGGCGGGATCGTCTTTGGCGATTCCGATGTGGCCGAACACCGACCCCAACGTCGACCCGCTGCCCTGACGCGGTTCCTGTCATCCGTGGGCGCGCTGAATTCAAACCTACGCGCAACGTTGCGGGATGAGCCAACCGTGGCGTTGAATGATGTGCTGAAGCAGGCCGCGCGGATCGCGCATACCAATACTTTGGTGTGCGTCTTTTCCGATTTCGATGGGCTGAATGAGGTGTCAGAGAAACTACTTTGCAGACTTTCTGCCTCGAATGATTTGATATTGTTCAATATTTCTGATCCCAGTTCGCGTGAAATTGCCCCGGACCTTCGGCTTACGGTGTCCGATGGCGACCGCCAGATTGAACTCGACAGCTCGGACCCCGATTTGTCGCACCGAATAAGAACAGCGCTGGAAGATCGACTTGCCCAGCTACAGACGTGGTCGCGCCGCTATGGATTTCCCGTAGTACCGTTGACCACGGCGGAGCCGACGCTCGACCAGTTGCTCAAGCTATTTGGTCATCCCGGAGGCCGAAGATGAGCGTCGATGTCGAAGGCAAATCACTGGTTGACCTGCTGGACATGCTGGAACCTGCCCCGGTGCCCGAGCCTATTTCCATGATGCCGCAGACCTGGGGATGGGGCGTTTTGGCCTTAATCCTTGCTGGGATTATCATCCTTGGCGTTTACGCCTTTCTTCGCCACCGACAGTTTAATGCATACCGACGTGAAGCGTTGATCGAATTGGCCGCGTCAGACAACGACGCCGCAAAGATAGCCGAAATACTCCGCCGCACGGCTCTGATCGCGTATCCACGTCGGAAAGTCGCTGCACTGCATGGAGAAGAATGGACCAACTTCCTAAACCAAACCTCTGATAATGTTACCATTACTGATGGCGCCGGCCGCCAACTTGTAGAAGCACCATACAGAGATGTAAAAGCCGATCATGATCTGGAAGTCCTCGCGCGAACTTGGATCAAGTCCCATAAGCGGGAAAGGACAGCGTGATGTTCTCCTTTGCCGCGCCTTGGGTTTTCCTCCTGCTCCCGTTGCCATTTTTAGTGTATCGGCTTGCCCCACCGTATCGCGAAAAAAGCAGCTCGATCCGCATCCCATTCTTTCGCCATGTCGCACAGGCCGCTGGAGTTGAACCCAAGACAGGATCCGTCATTCCCCGCCGAGCACGGTTTCAGGTCGCCACAATCGCATTAATCTGGCTTCTTTTGGTAGCAGCCATGGCCCGCCCCGAAAAACTTGGTGAACCATTGGCTATCGAAAAGTCGGCGCGCGACGTGGTGCTTGCCTTGGACATTTCAGGATCAATGGACCAGCGGGACTTCACAACAACGGATGGCGCTCCGAAACAACGGCTGGCCGCGGTTAAGGATGTGCTGCGTCAATTTATTGCCGAACGCCAAGGCGACCGGATGGCTTTGATCATCTTTGGTACTCGGGCCTTTGTTCAAGCCCCTTTCACCGAAGATCTGAACAGTTTGAATGGGTTCCTGGATCAAACTCAAGTTGGCATGGCCGGTCCCAATACTGCGCTGGGGGATGCAATTGGTCTGGGCATACGCACCTTTGACTCCAGCGAGGTCGACCAGCGCTTGATGATCGTTCTAAGCGACGGGGCGGATACGTCCAGCCGCATGACGCCGGTAAACGCCGCAGCAATCGCGGCCGAGAAAGGCGTCGTCATCTACACGATCGGCGTAGGTGATCCTGACGCCTCGGGCGAGGACCGGGTCGATCTGGATGCCTTGAAGGACATCGCAGACCGTACGGGCGGCGAATACTTCTTTGCAGATGACGAAGAGGCATTGGCTGACACATACGCACGAATTGACGAACTCAATCCCCGCGTTGTGGAAACACAAAGCTATAGACCACGTGAAAGCCTTGCCCATTACCCGCTTGCGTTGGCATTGCTGACCATGCTCATCTTCATGACCGGCCAACTTGTCATCCAGCGGCGCCGAGGTGCAGCATGAGCAGCACGTTGGCAGATTTCCATTTCTTGCGAGCCTCTTGGCTGCTGTTCCTCATCCCTATTGCGATACTCTGGTGGGTGATGCGGCCCAAACCCAATTCGCACTCCCAATCCATAACCGGCATCGCGCCGCACCTTGCCGCCGCCCTCACCCTGGGGGCAGAAAACAAGAAGCGTGTGTACCCGATAGACGTCGCGATGATCGCAGCAATCTTTGTCACCTTAGCCGCGGCCGGACCGACATGGTCACGGGCCCCGAACCCTTTGGTTGCGGACACGGCCCCGCTGGTAATAGCACTGAAGGTCACGGACAGTATGGAGGAACCGGACCTGCCACCATCCCGGCTGGACCGGGCCAAGTTCAAAGTGACAGATCTGATCAATGCGCGTGTCGGAGCGCAGACCGCTTTGATTGCCTACGCCGGAACCCCACACCGCGTTGCGCCCCTGACCGAGGATGCCAACATCCTGCGCCCGCTTTTGGAGGGCCTCGCGCCTGCAGTCATGCCAAAACAAGGGGATTCAGCCGCAGATGCATTGGCCCTTGCCGAAACGATCCTGAACGTCAGTGATACACCCGGCGCAGTCCTGTTCGTTCTGGACGACCTCGACCCGTCTCAACTCGCTGCTTTTGAGAACACAACCGTGCCCGTGTTTTTTCTGACAATGCTGCCGAACGGTCAAAACATCGCTCAGTTAAACGACCTGAGGACCGCAACGGTTGTTCCGTTCTCTAACGATGAACGTGATATCAACCGCTTAGAGCGTAAAATTCAATCAGCTTATACTGCGGCGCTGGACGACGATGATCGATTGGACTGGCAGGACAGAGGGTGGTTATTGGCTTGGCCCGCCGCGTTTTTGTCGTTGCTTTGGTTCCGGCGCGGTTGGGTGATCCGTTTGTTGTTGCTGGCAGTAATTTTTGCGGCTCCATCAGGACCCGCAAAAGCCGATGGTTGGCGAGATTGGTTCCTGACCCCGGATCAACAGGGACAGATTGCGATGAACCAGAAACGCTACGTTCAGGCGGCAGAGCTGTTTGGAGACCCATATCACAAGGGGTATGCACAGCTGAAGGCAGGTCAGTACCCCGAAGCCGCGGCAGTCTTTGCCGAACTGGACACGCCTGAGGCCGCCTTTTCCGAGGGAATGGCGCGCATTCGAAACCGCGAGTACAGGCCAGCCATAGCAGCGTTTGAAACAGCTTTGGAGCGTCGACCAGACTGGTCCGAAGCGCAGCACAACCTGGAAGTTTCCAAAGCCATCCTCGACTTCGTTGAAACAACCCGGGAGCAGTCGGACACAGGCGAAGAAGCGGGCATCGGGGCCGATGACACAGTCTTTGACAATGAAGCCGGGCGCGGCGAGGACACGACCATTCAGGCCCCGACCGAAGGTGCGCAGGCTATGTCTGCCGATCAGTGGATCAGCACGATCGACACAGATATGCAGGACTTTCTGCGAAATCGCTTCCTCTTGGAAAATCAGGAGCAGCAGCAATGAGATACCTCATATTCCTCATGCTGTTTTTCCCGCTACAACTGGGCGCGCAGACAGGTGTTCAACCGCAGGTCACAGCCGAGGCACCGACCGATCCGGTTACTGTCGGGCAACCGGCCATCGTACGGATAAAAGTACTTGTCCCCACTTTCATGCCGTCCCCGCCGGTTTTTCCGTCGCTCGAACAAGAAAACATGCTTGTTCGCCTGCCTGAGCGTGCTTCCGGCCCAATCAGCGAAACTGTGGATGGCGAGACCTGGTCCGGTGTTCAACGCAGCTACCGTCTGTATCCGCTTCAGGCTGGGCCGATTGAATTCGGCAAGCAAGAGGTTGTGGTGACCTTTGCCGATCCCGAAACGAATGCTCCAACGACGGTCAGTGTTCCCTTGCCCGAAATGGCCTTGAACGCCGTTGTACCAGAGGGCGCTCGCGATCTGGACCCGCTGATCCTGGCCACGGGGTTCACGGTCGACCAGCAGATCGACGGATCAACCGAAATGGAAAACGGGGGTGCCATCACTCGACGCCTGACTGCCAAAATTGCCGGCACGACGCCCCTTCTGGTGCCTGAATTGATCCCCGACATGCAGGACCCGCTTCTGAGCGCCTATCCGAAAGAGCCACGTATTACCGAAAGTGAAGACCGGGGTGTTCTGTCTGGCCAGCGCGTTGATGAGATCGTCTATCTTGCGCAACAAGGTGGCCAGACCCAACTGCAGCCTATCACGATCCGGTGGTACAATCTGGACACCAATCAGGTTGAGAAAATTGATATCGACGCGGTTGATCTAACGCTTGCTCCACCGAAGTGGCAGCCGCCGGATGCGGATACGATTTTCAGGTTGCTTGCCTTGGCGGCCGGTTTGACACTAGCTCTTTGGGCATTTGTACGGTTTCTTGGTCCGCGTGTCACAAGTTGGAAACAGGCGC
Organism: Ruegeria sp. CDSC002; assembly: GCF_059610905.1. Taxonomy (NCBI): domain Bacteria; kingdom Pseudomonadati; phylum Pseudomonadota; class Alphaproteobacteria; order Rhodobacterales; family Roseobacteraceae; genus Ruegeria; species Ruegeria sp. CDSC002. Next base: position 69,054 of record NZ_JBXWOM010000001.1, on the reverse strand, counting down.
GGCGCGACAGATATCAAATATCTCCGGACTTTGCGTTGGATGCATTGAGGACAGCTTTGCAAGCCAATGATATTTCAATGTCTTATTCCGCCTTGGAGATGTGGAAGCTGCGAAGCGACACCCCCGAAAAGGCAATTGGCCTGGAAGAACAACTGGCAAGGATCGGGGCCGCAAGATACTCATCCCGCACCGGCTCAATACCGGAGGCTTGGGCTGCGGCATTGTCCGAACTCAAGGTTATGAAACAAGCGGAACACCGCGCTCGGAACCCGCTACCGCCGCTTAACCCGTAGGGTCAGCACTGGCAGGCGGCGATCAACTTGCGCCTATCCTTAAGCCGTACGCGGCCATACCCAAGCTCGATCAATCCCAGCTCTACCAAGTTGTGCAATTTACGGTGTAGCGTAGGCAACGACACTGCCACCATTTCGGCCAGTTCATCCTGTGACACGACGATCCACCCATCGGATTTTGAGGCCCCTTCATCCAGGTGCAAAAGGCGGAGAACCAACCGTTTTTCCGCCCCGGTCACTGCCAGATTTGCCATGATGCGCAGCGCAGTTTGCATGTTCTCATGCGATAAAGCATAGAAATCTCGAACATATTCGGGATTGTCACGAACAAGTCGGTCCAGGCGCCGAGACGGAAAAAACAATGCTCGCGTTTTCTGTGTCGCAACAACACTTACCAGTCGGTTGGACTCAGCTAACAACGCAAGATCACCGATCCAGAACCCGCCACCCTGTCTGTGGACAACGAAGTCCTGTCCATCATCCGCAGGTGCAGTGATTTGAACGGAACCCTCTAGAACCGCAAAGACCCCGTTGGCGGGATCTCCGTAGTTATACAGCGCCTCACCCTCATCGAAAGATTTTGCGACCCCACATGCAAGCAAATCCGATTGAAAGCTTGCGCCTCGCGCCCCGAACCACCCTGAGGCAAGCAGCATCTGTCGGTCACGTGGATTTTCAAACATTAGTATTCATCAATCTCATCATATGATAGGTTTCCGAGCATTGTCATAGCCTAAGGTAAGGCTATTCGATTCTCGACGTAATGTGAATTTTTCCTACCGGGAATCAATACGTTGTTGGCGGAAAAGATAATCGCCGCCATCAATTACTTTTAGATCAACGGATCATTAAGATCCGGCCAATTCAGGAGTAGACCATGTCACCACCCCTATTGATTACAGATAGTTGGCGCGGCACATTGCGCAAATTCGCCGTAGCTACTGTCGCGGTTGCGCTGGCCCTGCCCGCCTGGGCCCAAGATCAAAAGCCCAATATTCTTGTGATCTGGGGCGACGACATCGGACAATCCAATATCTCGGCCTATACGATGGGCCTGATGGGATACCAAACGCCGAACATCGACCGCGTCGCGAATGAGGGCATGATATTCACCGACTATTATGGTGAGCAATCCTGCACCGCCGGTCGATCATCTTATATCATGGGCCAATCGGTATTCCGCACGGGCCTGTCAAAGGTCGGTCTGCCGGGTGCAAAAGAAGGTATGCAGGTCGAGGACCCGACCATTGCCGGTCTCCTGAAAGCTCACGGCTATGCAACAGGTCAATTTGGTAAAAACCACCTGGGCGATCGGGACGAAATGCTTCCGACCAATCATGGTTTCGATGAGTTTTTCGGCAATCTCTATCACTTGAATGCAGAGGAAGAGCCCGAGAACGAAGACTATCCCCAAAACGCTGAATTCCGCGAGCGGTTCGGTCCGCGTGGGGTCATCAAATCCAGTTCCGATGGCATGATCGAAGACACCGGCCCGCTTACCAAAAAGCGGATGGAAACCGTGGATGACGAAACAGTTGCGGCCGCGCTCGACTTCATCACGCGCAAAACCGAAGAAGGCGTACCGTGGTTTGTCTGGTGGTCGGGCACTCGGATGCATTTCCGTACGCATGTCAAAGACGAAATGCGTACAAAGGCTGACGAAATTGCCGGCAAGCATATGGACGAGTACCAAGCGGGTATGATCGAGCATGACATGCACATCGGTCAATTCCTTGCTCTGCTGGATGAACTGGGAATCGCAGACAATACCATCGTTCATTATTCCACCGACAATGGCCCTCATATGAACACTTGGCCAGATGCGGCCATGACGCCGTTCCGGGGTGAAAAGAACACCAACTACGAAGGTGGGTGGCGCGTGCCATCCATGGTACGTTGGCCCGGTAACATTGAGGCCGGTTCGGTCAGCAATGAAATCATGCATCACATGGATTGGTTGCCAACTTATCTGGCGGTCGCCGGAAATCCGGACATCAAGGAGCAACTTCTGGAAGGGATCACCGTTGCCGAAGTGGGCGGCGGACGAGACTACAAAGTGCATCTCGATGGATACAATTTCCTGCCATACCTGACCGGTGAGGCCGAAGAAGGCCCACGGCACGAGATTTTCTACTTCTCGGATGATGGTGATTTGACTGCGCTGCGCTATGACGATTGGAAGGCCGTGTTCCTCGAGCACCGCTATCCGCAGACTCTGCGCGCCTGGGCCGAACCCTGGACCGAACTGCGCATTCCATTGCTGTTCAACCTGCGCCGCGATCCCTACGAGCGGGCCAATATCACCTCGAACACCTATTGGGACTGGTACATTGACCGAGTCTACCTGCTGTTGCCAGCGGCTGAATATGTAGGCCAGTTCCTTGATACTTTCGAAGAGTTCCCACCGCGGCAGAAGCCCGGTAGCTTTACGATTGGCGATGCCAAGGACAAGATCTTCAGTCAGGTTGGCTCGAAGTAAAACCGAAAAACCAGAACCCGCAGTACCCATCTGGCACTGCGGGTTTTTTTGATTTGTTTGCAGCATTTTTATTGCCGCAAGATGCGTCAAAGGTAACGAACCATGACACGAACACTCTCTGCTCTTGCTGTGGCAGTCGCTCTGAACAGTTTCGGAAATTTCACCGCGTCAGCGGACCCGCTGCCCTCTTGGGCGGAATCGGATTCGCGGGACCGCATTATCGAATTTGTCGCCGCCGTGACCGACCCGCAGCGCCCTGAATATGTGACGCCAGCAGAAAGGATCGCCGTTTTCGACAATGACGGCACGCTTTGGGCCGAACAACCTGTGTATTTTCAATTGATCTTTGCTATGGATCGGCTGGCTCAGATGGCTAAGGATGACCCTTCGATCCTGACTACGCCCGTTTTGCAGGCCGCTGCGACAGGCGATCTGAAGACGGTCGCGGAAGGTGGTCATGATGCCTTGATCGAGGTGTTGAATGCCTCTCATTCCGGCGTCACGGTCGACGAGTTCCAAAGCGCCGTCGCCGACTGGCTGGAAACCGCCCGGCACCCGGAAACCGAACTGCCCTATGACCAGATGACCTATCAGCCGATGGTCGAGTTACTGCGGTATTTGCGAGACGAAGGGTTCAAGACCTACATTGTCTCCGGCGGTGGAGTGCACTTTATGCGCGTCTTCGCCGAGGAAGCCTATGGCATCCCACCCGAACAGATTCTGGGTACATACATGGACACCATTTATGACAGCGCGGACGGTGGACCGGTCATTACCAAAGCCGATGGCATCGCTTTTGTGGACGACAAAGAAGGCAAACCGATCAACATTGAGCGGACGATCGGTAGACGCCCGATTCTGGCCGGGGGAAATTCGGATGGCGATTTTGCCATGTTGGAATGGACCACCGCAGGCGATGGGCCACGGTTGGGTGTTTTGATTCACCATACCGATGCAGAACGGGAATGGGCCTATGACCGGGAAAGCCCAATCGGCAAACTGGTCGATGGACTGGACAAAGGGCCAGACATGGGTTGGGTGATTGTAGATATGGCGCAAGACTGGTCACGCATCTACACTGGGGCGAACTGAACCACCACGGAGCCCGATAACCCCATGTGGACACTGCTTGTTTCCGCCTTCGTCTTTGCGCTTTACACAACAGCAGTTTTCTTTTCTGTCCGCGCGGCCCAAACCGCGCGGACACCTCAGGGCGCGGTCGGTTGGGTGGTCTTTCTGATCTCGGCCCCGATGTTTGGCGTGCCGCTTTACCTGTTTTTGGGACACCATAGATTTCGGGGTTACCGTATCGCACGCAAGGAAAGCCAGCGCGTGGTTCAGGGGATCAAGACCTTCGCCGACTACTCAACGCCCGATGCCGACAAATTGCTTATCAACCCCAAACCGTTCGAGGCGCTGGCGCATATGCCCGTGTCGCGCGGCAACGGGGCAGAGCTATTGGTGGATGGGCAGGCCACCTTTGATGCGATTTTTGAGGCGATTGATGCTGCCAAAACTTACGTTCTGATCCAGTTCTACATCGTACGCGCCGATGCCTTGGGTCAGAAACTGAAAGACAAGCTGATCGAAGCAGCCAAACGCGGTGTCAGCGTCCGGTTCATGATGGATGCCGTCGGTAGTTACGCCCTGTCCAATGACTACATCGAAGAGATGCGCGAGGCCGGTATCGCCGTTTCGGATCCACGTGAACAACGCGGACCAAAATTCCGTTTCCAGTTGAACTACCGCAACCACCGCAAAACCGTTGTTATCGATGGCGAAACGGGATTCATCGGTGGTCACAACATCGGGGTCGAGTATCTGGGCCAGGACCCGCATTTCGGACATTGGCGCGACACCCATGTCAGGTTGACCGGCCACATTGTCCGGCAATTGCAGTTGATCTTCATCGAAGACTGGCACTGGGCGCATGAAGAAGATCTGATCGACCAGTTGGATTGGGCCGGGTCTGAGGCGGACCAGGACATCAATGCGCTGCTGGTTGCGACGGGCCCCGGCGATGAAACCGAAACCGGGTCGATGATGTTCTTCGCCGCCATCACAGAGGCGCGGAACCGGATCTGGATCGCGTCCCCCTATTTCGTACCCGACATCGATATCATGACCGCCCTGAAACACGCAGCTTTGCGCGGTGTCGATGTGCGCATTCTTGTTCCTGATGTCATTGATCACCGCCTGCCCTGGCTGGCGGCTTTTGCCTATTTCGATGAAGTTCGCGCCTGCGGTGCACAAGTCCTGCGCTACACAGACGGCTTCATGCATCAAAAGGTCTTCGTTGTGGATGACTCACTGGCCGCAGTAGGCACGACCAATCTGGACAATCGATCATTTCGGTTAAATTTCGAGGCAATGGCCCTGTTCTTTGATCCCCAGACCACAGCCGCAGTCGATGCGATGCTGCAAAAAGACTTTGCCAAAAGCTATGAGCTGACGCGCTATCTGGAACAGCAACCAGTGCACATACGCCTCGGCGCTCCGCTGGCGCGATTATTCTCACCCATCCTTTAAGCCATGAACCTTTCCTGAAACACCCGGGTCATAAGGGCGACCATGTAGGCCGTGGACAACCCAAAGGCCAACAGGCCTGTAACTGCAGCAAAAGTACCGAAAATCCGCAGATCTTCGCCCAAGACGATGTCGCCGTAGCCAAGTGTTGTGAATGAGACCAACGAGAAATAAAGCGCCGTGTTCCAGTCGGGCAATACATCGCCGAAAACCCAGACGATGGCCCAAATCCAGACCTGAATGGTGTGGGTCGCGACAATAAAGGCAAGCGCGGTTGCAATTGGACCGGCCGTTGCCAAAATTGCACCTCTGGCTTCCCAACGCTCGATCAGCCTGTTGATGGCCAGCGTGCACATTGTCAGAAGAAAGATTTCGACCAGAAAGCAAAGCCCGAGAAACGTGCTGCCCCAAAGGATCTGCTGTGACAAGGTCATGTTTTCGCATCCTGAATTGTACCGACGACGGATCGCCTAACAATGACCTGCACTTTCGGCTGAGACAACCCGCTCACCCATGTTCATAGTGCGGCGAAAGGAACCTATGGCGCGTCAACGCTGGACAGTTGGCGAAACTGTTGCAAATCCTTGTAAAAATGAGGGCGAACATGCTTGTGAAATTTGACAAGGTTCAAAAATCCTATCCCGGTGGTCGGCCGGTCCTGCGCGACGTGTCATTGTCGCTGGATCGCGGCCAAACGCTAGCCCTGACCGGCGAAAGCGGCAGCGGTAAAAGCACCCTGCTGAACCTTGCTGCTGCATTGGACACTGTGGACAGAGGGAAAATCACACTGGACGGCGTAGCCCTGTCGCAACTGGATGATCCGGGCCGGGCCGCCCTGCGCCGCACGTCCTTATCGCTGGTGTTTCAGCAATTTAACTTGATCCCATCTTTGACAGCAGGTCAAAACCTGTCGTTTCATGCCCGGTTGGCCGGATGCCACGACCCCGATTGGTGCGCCCATCTGGCCCAGCGGCTGGGCCTTTCCGATCTGCTTGATCGATATCCCGAGAACCTGTCGGGCGGACAACAACAGCGCGTTGCCATCGGTCGTGCCATGGCCGCCCGGCCCAAATTGCTACTGGCGGATGAACCTACGGGAAACCTGGACGAAACAGCCAGCGCCACCGTTCTTGACCTCATGTTGGCTCTTGTTGCGGATACCGGGGCCGCGCTGCTTTTGGTCACCCATTCGCACGAGATTGCGGCCCGTTTGGATCGGCGTGTGCATCTGTCTGGCGGGCTTATCGCATGACGCTGACCGTCATTCAGGCGCTGGCCTCTCATTGGCGGGCACACCGGCTGCAACTGGCGACCCTGCTGATCGGCCTGGCCCTTGCAACCGGGCTCTGGTCAGCGGTGCAGGCCATCAATGCCGAGGCTCGTGCCAGTTATGATCGCGCCGCCGATCAGCTAGCACTGGGTCGGTTTGACGAGTTACACAACCCCGTCGGTCCGATCCCCCTGTCGCGATACGTCGAGCTGAGGCGCGCGGGCTGGCAGGTCGCTGCGGTACTGGAAGGCCCATTGCGGGTTCAGGGTCAGACATTTCGGGTCCTTGGCGTAGATATGGTGGCCTATCCCGCCCTGCCCGCCGTCACGCAGATGGAACAAAGCGTCACGCCACCCGACCCTGCCGATATGTTGACCGCGCCGGGGCGATTGCTGACGACCCCGGTTTTGGAGCCGCTATTGGCCGGCCAGACCGGTTTGCCTCCGATCCTGATCAGCGATGCCTTACCGCCCGATCTGATCCTGACCGACATCGGTGTGGCCGAGACGTTACTGAAGAAGCCGGGAGAGATTTCGCACCTGATCATTTTGCCGGATCAGCCCAGTTCAATTCCACCGCTGTCGACTATTGCCCCCGAACTGGAGCGGGTCCCGGCACAGGAACAACTGGATACCGCACAACTGACCGACAGTTTTCACCTGAACCTGTCCGCCTTTGGCCTGCTGTCCTTTGCGGTGGGTCTGTTCATCGTGCACGGAACCGCGGGCCTGGCCTTTGCCCAGCGGCGCGGCATGATCCGAACCCTGCGCGCTTTGGGCGTTTCGATGCGGCGGCTGGTTTGGCTGATCATGGCTGAGCTTTCCGTACTGGCGATTGTCGGCGGTATACTCGGTTTGGTGCTTGGATTTTTCCTCGCAGGCGCGCTGTTGCCGGATGTGGCTGCAAGTTTGCGCGGACTTTACGGTGCACCTGTCAGCGGCCAGATCTCATTGCAACCTCAATGGGCACTGTCCGGGTTGGCGATGGCCTTGGGCGGCACTTTTCTGGCCAGCGGACACGCCTTGTATCGCCTGTCGCGAATGCCGATTCTAAGCGGCGCAGGCTTGCAGGCCTGGCGCAGCGCGGCCTCGGGTAGCTGGGTCGTCGCCCTTGCCGGTGTCGCCGCTACTGTCGGGGGCATTCTAGCCATGCTGTTGTTCGGAGGGTTGGAGGCCGGTTTCGTCATGGTCGCCGGGATGCTGGTCGGGTCCGCGTTGGTATTGCCCTATGCCTTGTCGCGCCTCCTGATTCTGTTTCAGCGTTCAGCGAAAGGGCCAATAGCCCAATGGGTCTGGTCGGACATGCGCGCCCAACTGCCGGGCTTATCTTTGGCGCTGATGGCCCTGTTGCTGGCGCTTGCCGCGAATATCGGCGTAGGCACGATGGTTTCCAGCTTTCGGCTGACCTTTACCGGCTGGCTGGACCAGCGCCTGACATCCGAGCTCTACGTCACGGCCACCACCGATCAGCAGGGTCGGAACATCGCTGAATGGCTGAATCCGCAGGTAGATGCCATCCTGCCGATCCGAAGCGTTGAACTGGCGCACTCTTCGGGGCCTTTGTTTCTCTATGGCATCATCGACGATCAAACTTATCGTGAGAAATGGCCGCTGATCAGTTCTTCGGAACGTGTTTGGGACAGGATCCACGACGGAACCGCTGTGCTGATCAACGAACAACTTGCCCGCCGGGAAAACCTTTGGCCTGGCGACTCTTTGGCCATCACACCCGCCGACACGATGACCATCGCAGGTGTCTATTCGGACTATGGCAACCCAACCGGTCAGGCCATCGTTTCCATGGCCCAACTTGATCAGATCGCGCCCGGCGCTGAGGCGCGCCGGTTTGGTATTCGTGTCGCGCCTGATCGGGCCACGGATCTGGCCCAAGCGTTACGCAACCAATTCGACCTGCCCCGCCGAGCAGTCGTCCAGCAAGCCGCAATGAAGGCGCAATCCATGCAGGTGTTCGAAAAGACATTCGTTGTGACCTCGGCCTTGAACATCCTGACGCTGGGGGTTGCAGGGTTCGCCATTCTGACCAGCCTGCTGACGTTGTGGACGCAGCGCTTGCCCCAGATTGCGCCCATCTGGGCCCTTGGGTTGACGCGCGCGGAACTGGCCCGGCTTGAGCTTTTGCGCAGCGTGCTGCTGGCCGCTTTGACCGCCTTGCTGGCTCTTCCGCTGGGGTTAGCTTTGGCTTGGGCCTTGCTGACGGTCATCAACGTCGAAGCGTTTGGCTGGAGGCTGCCGATGTACCTGTTCCCTGTCGACTGGGTCTATCTGTTGGGTCTGACCCTGCTTGCGGCAACCGTTGCCGCGGCCCTGCCTGCCGCCCGTTTGCTGCGCCTGCCGCCTGCGGATCTACTGAAGGTGTTTGCCAATGAACGTTAGGATCTGGCTGATCGTCTTGCTGCTGACCGTGCCGGGCATTGCCCGCGCGCAGGGATACGCAGGCCTGGGCGGTTCGGCTGAAGGGTTCACTGTGCCCCAGCCGGGGTATGCGTTTCAATTCCCGCAGGATCATGGCCCCCACCCGGACTACAGGATCGAGTGGTGGTATCTGACGGCAAACCTCAAAGGTGAGGATGGGCGCGATTATGGTATCCAGTGGACCCTGTTTCGGTCGGCACTGAAACCGCATGAGGTCGAGGGGTGGCAAAGCCCGCAAATCTGGATGGGCCATGCTGCGGTGACCACGCCCGACAAACACTATTTCGCGGAGCGTCTGTCGCGCGGCGGCATCGGTCAGGCAGGGGTTACGGCAGCGCCATTCGAGGCGTGGATCGACGAATGGCACATGCGCGGGTCAGACCCAGACGCGGTCAGCCTCTCTGCGAACGGTGCGGATTTCGGCTATGACCTAAAACTCGAAGCCAACGGGCCGTTCGTTTTTCACGGCGAGGACGGATATTCGGTGAAATCCGGCGACGGGCAAGCCAGCTATTACTATTCCCAGCCGTTTTACGAGGTACAAGGCGTTTTGCGGCTGCCAGATGGCGACGTGGCGGTCACCGGGCAAGGCTGGCTGGACCGCGAATGGTCATCACAACCTTTGGCCGCAGATCAAAGCGGCTGGGATTGGTTCTCGCTCAGCTTTGACAAAGGCGACAAGATGATGGCTTTTCGGTTACGCGGCGACCGAGGTGATTTCACCGCGGCAACGTGGATCGCCGCCGATGGTACGACGACTGCGATCCCCGATGGTTCGGTCGCGTTCGAGCCGCTGACGACCGCGCCCGTTGCTGGCCGCGACGTACCTGTCAGGTGGCGCGTCACATTGTCTGACCGGGATCTGGACGTCGAGGTATCAGCGCTGACACCCGACGCGTGGATGGCCACCCGGTTTGAATACTGGGAAGGTCCCGTCCAGATCAGCGGCAGCCATTCCGGACGGGGGTATCTTGAGATGACAGGATACTGATCCGCCCAATTTTCTTAGCGCACCACGTAGACAGAGACGTCTGAATGCCGCACGACCCGTGCAGCATTCGGACCCAGCAGGTAATCTTTCAGGTCGGGTTTGTGCGCACCGATCACGATCAGATCGCTACCAGCACTGTCCGCAGTTTTCAGGATTTCCTGATAGGCAGTACCCGTCGCGACCACGTGGCGGATCTTTTCATTCCGATCCGCCCCCAGTGTGGACACACACATCTCGGCCAGTTTGGTATGTGCCTCTTCCAGCGCCTTGTCGTGAAAATCACTTTCGAAAAAGCCAGACACCCAACTTTCTCCGAAATCCGGCAGGACCGTCACCACATCCAGTTGAGCACCTTCCTGATCGGCCAGCTTCGCAGCTTTCTTCAGGACATGCGTATCAAGATCGCCGTTGCTGATATCGACGGCACAGAGAACAGCGTTTGTCATGCGGTCACCTCTTGTCTGGCGGCGCGGCCGCGCTGAAGGAAAGCGATCAGTCCCAGCAAGAGCATTGCCGGAATGTAGATCAACTGTTTCGGTGGCTGGCTAGCCGGCAAGCTGACCGACGTCAGGCGCACTGCCTCATCCCCGTAGTAGTCGAAGATATCCAAGTCATCCGCGACAGGTGTCCCGAACAATGGCTCTTCGAGTTTGACCAACCCGTCTTCTTCAAGCAGCAGCAAGCCCATCGCGTCGACACGCGCTTGCCCGCCCTCTTCGCTGCCAACGGGAACAACAACCGTCGTGTCCGTCATCTCAAGCGTGTCAAAGTCTGGCCCGCTGATGACCATGCGCACCTCGGTACCCGGAGGTGTTTCGCCGATGGTCTCCACAAACGCAGCAGGCTCGACCGAGGTAAACGGCGGCGCGATGCGGTTCATGAAGAAGTCGGGCCTGAACAGCGCGAACGCCACAAGGATCAGCGCGATGCTTTCATAGATGCGGCTGCGGGTCAGGAAGTAACCCATTGTGCCGGCTGTGAAGACGAGGATGGCGATTGTCGCAAATATCGCCACGGTTATGCCTTCGACCCACGTCACATCGATCAGCAGCAGGTCCGTGTTGAAGATGAACACGAACGGCAAGGCCACGGTGCGCAGGCTGTAAAAGAACGCAATGAAACCGGTTTTGATTGCGTCACCACCGGATACTGCAGCGGCCGCAAAGCTCGCCAATCCAACCGGCGGGGTCACGTCAGCCATGATCCCAAAGTAAAAGACGAACAGGTGCACTGCGATCAACGGAACGATAAGTCCGCTTTGCGCACCCAGCTCAACAACCACACCAGCCATCAGCGAACTGACCACAATATAGTTTGCGGTGGTCGGCAGGCCCATGCCCAGGATCAGGCTCAGCAGGCCGACCATAATCAGCATCAGGATCAGGTTGCCGCCTGACAGGAACTCAACCAGGTCGGCCATCACTTGTCCGACACCAGTCAGCGTCACAGTGCCCACGATGACGCCGGCTGTTGCCGTTGCCAGCGCGATTCCAATCATGTTCCGCGCGCCGTCGATCATGCCCTGCCAAAGGTCAGCGACACCATCAATGAACGTGTTGTAGACGTTGCTTTGCCCGCGGAATATCGCCTTGAGCGGCTTCTGCGTCAGCAGGATCACGAAGAGAAGCGTCGTGGCCCAGAAAGCCGACAGACCCGGTGACTTCTGCTCGATCATCAAGAAGTAGACCAGCACGATAATCGGCAACAGGTAGTGCAGCCCAGCTTTGTAGATGTCGGCAATGACCGGCAAGGTCACTTCTTTGGCGTTTGGATCGTCCGGCTCAAGATCCGGCACCTGAGCGGCCAGATACAGCAGTGCCACATAGATGGCACAGATGATCAGGCTGAGGACCAGCCCAGCCGATGACGGCACCCAGTTTGTCACCGCTTCGACCGGGAATTGAGAACCGTAGCACAGCCCGGCAAAGACAAGGAAGAAGGACAACATACCGACAACTGTGCGCGCCAGCTTTACGTCGCGGTCGCCCAGCGTGGGCATGTTCCGCTTCACAGCCTCAAGGTGCACGATGTAGACCAGCGCGATGTAGGAAATCGCGGCAGGCAGGAAGGCGTGGGTGATCACCTCGACATATGAGATGCCCACATATTCGACCATCAGGAAGGCCGCGGCCCCCATCACCGGGGGCATGATTTGCCCGTTCACGGATGAGGCAACCTCGACCGATCCGGCTTGTTCGCTGCTGAACCCAACACGCTTCATCAGCGGTATGGTGAATGTACCCGTTGTCACAACGTTGGCGATGGACGAACCCGAGATCAGGCCGGTCGCGGCCGAACCCACGACGGCCGCCTTGGCAGGACCACCACGCAGGTGCCCCAAGGCACCGAAAGCCATCTTGATAAAGTAGTTCCCTGCCCCGGCCTTATCCAGCAAGGCCCCGAACAGAACGAACAGGAAAACGAATTTGGTCGAAACCCCAAGCGCGATGCCAAACACGCCCTCGGACGTGATCCACATATGGCTCATCGCCTTTTTCAGGCTTGCGCCTTTCCAGCGAATAACCTCGGGAACCCAATCAGAGGATCCGAAAAACACATATACCAGAAAGATCGTCGCAATGATCGCCATTGCGGGGCCAAGCGCACGACGCGCGGCCTCGAACAACAACAGCAGACCAACCAGGGCGACCCATTTGTCGGTGTCATCCGCAAGACCGCCTGCATCGACGATCTTGTTGTAAAAGAAATAACCATACAGCGCGACAAACGCGCCCAGCAGCCCCATAATCCAATCCTGAACCGGGATATAGTTGCGCGGGCTTGATTTCAGTGCCGGATAGGCTGCAAAGGCCAGAAACAACGCAAAGGCCAGGTGAAACTGCCGCGCGTTGTTCACAACGCTGCCGGGCAGTACATAGTTTGCCAGAGGCGAGGCCAGGACGACCTGAAAGATCGACCAGATCGCGGCTACCACGGCCAGGAATATCCCGACATTACCGACCGGATTACGTCCACCCGCATCGGATGAGGCTACAAGGTCCTGTAGCTCTTCTTCGGATAGCGGACGATTGGATTGTGTGTCGGAACTCATGAAATGTCTCCCCGTCGCGGCCATTTTTGGCCTTCTGATCCACCCGATTTGTTCGGGTTTGGGTCGCAGGGTGCCCGTTGGGCACCCTGCTTTAGGTCTGGCTTACTGAACCCAGCCTTTTTCTTTATAGTACTTCTCAGCACCCGGATGCAGTGGAGCCGACAGGCCATCTGCAATCATCTCTTCGGGCTTGAGGTTGGCAAATGCAGGGTGCAGCTTTTTGAAATCGTCGAAGTTCTCGAAGACCGAGCTGACAACCGCATAAACCGCGTCATCTGACACGTCTGCCGAGGTCACGAACGTCGCGCCCACACCAAAGGTCGAGGTGTCGCCATCCGAACCACGGTACATGCCACCGGGGATTGTTGCGGTACGGTAGAACGAGTTGTCGTCTACCAGCTTGCTGACGGCGTCGCCGCTGACGTTCACCAGAACCGAGTCACAGGCTGTAGTCGCTTCCTGGATCGAGCCCGACGGGTGACCGACGGTGTAAACCATAGCGTCGATCTGGTTGTCACACAGAGCCGCCGACTGTTCAGCCGCTTTCAGCTCGGTCGCCAGCTCGAAATCGTCGGTGGTCCAACCCATTTCGCCCAGCAGGACTTCCATCGTGCCGCGCTGACCGGAACCGGGGTTACCGATGTTGACGCGCTTGCCCTTCAGGTCCTCGAAGTTGGTGATGCCGGAATCGGCACGTGCAACAACGGTGAACGGTTCGGGGTGTACCGAGAAGACGGCGCGCAGGTTTTCGAAGGGGCCAGCCTCTTCGAATTTCGAGCTGCCGTTATAGGCGTGGTACTGCCAGTCGGACTGGGCGACACCAAACTCCAACTCGCCTTCGCGAATGGTGTTGATGTTGTAGACGGAACCACCGGTCGACTCGACCGAGCAACGCACGCCGTGCTCTTTACGGCCTTTGTTCACCAGACGGCAGATCGCGCCACCAGTCGGATAGTACACGCCGGTCACACCGCCGGTACCAATGGTGATAAACTCTTCTGCATAAGCGGCCGGAGCCATAAGAGCTGCGGTAACGACCGCGCCCAGGCTAAGCTTGCTGCTATTTTTCATTTTTGAGAACTCCCAACTCTTATTGTGGATGAGAGACAGTTCAGCGGCCCCCATCCAGGGACCTTGCCGGTACGGCAAGCGAACCCGTCTTGCAACGGGTCAAGCATCTGAAATTTAAAAGTCTCCCAACGCCTTTGACGTTTCATTCAGACACTCCGCTTGTCAACCCCTGCGCGGGGTATGAAGGCCCCGATCCGCAGATGTGAGGAGATTTCCGAAAGTTTCCCCCTTTAACGGGGCGGTTTCGCACAGATCGGCATCACTGGGTCGGATCATGAAAAACCGCGCCAGCTAAATATCCAAAAACACTTTGAAAGTTTGGATTCCGCAACCTAGGCTTGGCCAAACGACCCGATGTTTCATGAATTTACGCGGAAGGGTTCTGGACAGTGGACGGCAAATCACCCAGTCCGATGCTTGTGATCGCCCTAGCCCTTAGTGCGGCCATCGCAATCTGGGGCATTGTTGACCCGCAAGGCCTGGGTCGCATTGCTGCATCGGCGGTTGAGACGCAATTCAACAGCCGCGGCTGGTTCATCATGCTTGAGGTCAGCGGGCTTTTGTTTGTGGTCCTCTTTCTGGCCCTGTCAAGATTTGGAGATATCCGCCTTGGCCCTGACACAGCCGAACCAGAGTTTTCAACGACCGCATGGATCGCGATGTTATTCGCCGCAGGAATGGGTGTCGGTCTACTGTTCTATGGCGCAGCCGAGCCGCTGACCCACTACGAAGTGCTGCGTCAATACAATAGCGACGCAGAAGCGGCCAGTTATGCGATGTTCGTGACCTACTTGAACTGGGGGTTCCACGCCTGGGCGATTTACGGAATCGTCGGATTGGTCATCGCCTATTTTGCCTATCGCCGAAATCGCACTTTGTTACTGAGTGCCCCAGTCACCGACGCACTTGGCGAAACAGGATGGACAAAAGCGCTGGGGTGGGTTTTCGACTTGCTCTCGATCGTCGCAATTGCCGTCGGGTTGGCGGGCTCAATGGCAATGGGGGTATTTCAGATCCAAACCGGATTGGCAGGCCTATTGGGTATAGAAACCCCAAGCGTGCTGACGCTGCCCGTTTTTGCCGCGCTTTGTATTGCATTCATCATACCGTTGCGTCGCGATCTGGGAGACGGAATGGCCCTGCTGTCCAACGCAGCAATGCTGATCGCCGTCGGGATGATGGTCTATCTTCTGGTGCTGGGTCCCACATCTTATCTGATGGATGGCATCGTTTCGGGATTCGGACGCTATCTGTTCGGTGTCCTACCAGCAGGCTTCTCTACGGCTGAGTTCTTCGACGACCTGTTGGTCGACTGGTTCCACGGATGGACGCTGAACTATATGATCTGGTGGCTGGCTTGGTCACCCTTCGTGGGCATTTTCATCGCCCGGATTTCCCGCGGACGCACGATCCGAGAGTTTCTGATCGGAGTCGTCGTCACCCCTACACTTTTCTCTATCCTGTGGTTCGGCGTTTTTGGCGGCTTGGGTTTTTTCGATGCTTTGCGTCAGGACGGAGCCTTATCAGCCGTCAACGCAGAGAACCTTGACGCAACAACATTTGCGTTGCTTGAGCGCTTCCCGCTAGATGGCATCACAAGAATAGCAACAATCCTGGCCGCGTTCCTGTTCGTGGTTACCAGCGTCGTCAGCGCCGGGTTCACCCTTGCGATGATAGGGACCGGAGGCGACGACAACCCCTCCCCCCGAATTCGTACGATTTGGGGCATTATCCTTGGCGCGTTAGGGATGGCGATGATTCTGGTGGGCGATATCTCTCTGGTCAGGTCCATCATAGCGCTGTCAGCCATCGCCTTCGTGTTTATCGTGCCAATTCTTGTTGTCTGTCTGTTCAAACGTCTGGCGCAGGAGGACCGATCATGAGTGGCCAACTGATCGACACCGCACTGAACCTAAGCGTTTTCGCCTATGTTGGGTTTCTGGCGTGGCTGATCCTGCGACGCAGTAAATGAGCGCAGAAACTGGGAATGGATTCGGCATGAACAACCCTAGTTTGTTCGCTTTTTCCTGAGTTTGCCGGAAAACTTGCCCGAAAAAGCTGCGCGCAATCCGGAACTTAGATTGTCGCCAAGCTTTCCAACGACCGTCAAAACCCCGACATTTTCGGTACCGGACCAAAAGTGGCAACATGAGCATTCGAAATGCCAAAAAAGAAAAAACAGAGAGCAGGTTCCCCTAACTCTCTGTTTTTACCTTGGTACCCAAGGCCGGACTCGAACCGGCACGTCCGTTAGGACGGGGGATTTTGAATCCCCTGCGTCTACCATTCCGCCACTTGGGCCACGAACACTGGATTAGCGCTCATAATCGGGAAGGTCCAGAGGCAAAAAACAACCGATATTCAGTTTGTTTTCTTCAGGCACGGTTGACGACCCATCAGGCGCATGGTTTGGCTGACGCAACAAGAGAACGGGATTTTAGCATCTGATGTTGCGATCGCTCTATGACTGGACCATTCGTCTGGCCGAACACCCGCACGCGCTTTGGGCTCTGGCCATTGTGGCATTTGTCGAAAGCTCGTTCTTTCCGATTCCCCCGGACGTTCTGATGATTCCCATGATTCTTGCGCGCCCGTCGCGCGCCTGGCTGATCGCGACGGTCGCCCTGGTGGCGTCGGTGCTGGGAGGCATGCTGGGTTATGCGATCGGCGCGTTCTTCTATGAAAGCATCGGCCAACCCATCCTCGAATCCATGGGCAAAGCGCATGCCATGGAAGAGTTCAACACCAAGTTCAACGACTTCGGATTCTGGGCCGTGCTGGGCGCAGGGATTACCCCATTCCCGTATAAGGTAATCACCATCATGTCCGGTTGGACGGGCATGCCGCTGGGCACATTCATCGCCACGTCGATTCTGGCCCGCGCGCTCAGGTTCTTTGTTGTTGCCGGGCTGCTTTGGGGCTTTGGTGAACCCATTCGCAACTTCATCGAAAAGCGTCTGGGGCTTATGTTCACTCTGTTTGTCATCCTGCTGTTCGGTGGGTTCTTAGCGGTGAAGTTCTTATGACACGCAAAAAACTGTTGATCCTGATAGCGGCTGGCGGTTCTGCTGCACTCTTGCTGGGCGCGTGGGCGTTTCAACACCTGGGCGGTATGACCCCGTGCAAAATGTGCATCTGGCAACGCTATCCCCACGGCGCGGCTGTTCTGATTGGCGTGTTGGCCTTTGCCTTTCCAGGCATTCGCCCCCTGCCGCTTTTGGGTGCGGTTGCCGCGATGGTGACTGCCGGGATTGGCATGTACCACGCAGGCGTCGAGCAGAAATGGTGGGAAGGTCCAACCAGCTGCACGTCGGGCGATATTGGCGGATTGTCCGCTGAGGAGCTTATGGATCAGATCATGTCCGCGCCGCTTGTGCGCTGTGATGATATCCCGTGGGAGATGTTCGGCCTGTCGATGGCCGGGTGGAACGCTGTGTTATCGGCTGGTCTGGTTTTAGTCTGGTTGGCCGCGTTCCGCGCAAAATAAACTTTACTACGCGTCCAGTTCGGCATCCCAATACAGAAAGTCGATCCAGCTGTCATGCAGGTGGTTCGGGGGGAACTTGCGCCCGATGTTTCGCAGCGCCTCGGCATCTGGCTGACGCGGCGGTTTGCGCAGCGACATGCCCGCCTGCCGCAGCGACTTCGATCCCTTCCTCAGGTTGCAGGGGCTGCACGCCGCCACAACGTTCTGCCAACTGGTCACACCCCCGGCAGCCCGCGGAACAACATGGTCAAAGGTCAGGTTGTCCCGGCTTCCACAATACTGGCAGCGGAACTCGTCCCTTAAAAATAAATTAAAGCGCGTGAAGGCCACGCGCTTTCTGGGTTTTACATAGTCTTTGAGGACAACGACCGACGGTATTCGGATCTCGGTACTGGGGCTTCGGACGACCTCGTCGTATTCGGCCACGATATCCACCCTGTCCAGCCAGGCCGCCTTGATCGCTTCTTGCCAGGGCCACAGGGACAGTGGGTAATAGGATAAGGGGCGATAATCGGCGTTCAAAACCAATGCCGGATGGTGCTTTAGGGCACCCGGTTCCCTGACAAATTCGGTCCTGAATTCTCCGTCCATATCGGAATCGCTCCTCGCTCTGCTCTGCCCGTTATTGACACCAGAGCGGGGAACACCCGCCCCGGCCTTAACTCAACTATATATCGTGTTAAAACTCTGACAAGCCCTGAGTTTCCACAACATCTCGGGTATTGAGTATGCCTGCTCCGTAACAAAGACGTGACAGTTATCCACAGGTTGCGTTCTCTGCCTCTGGCAGGCTATGGCGGGATCATGAGCTGGTTCATACGATTCAACAAACCCTTCGATGTGTTGCCGCAGTTTACCGACCGCGCAAATGCAGAGACGCCGCGCAGCACTTTGTCGGATTTCATCGACCTGCCCGGTGTGTATCCGGCTGGGCGGCTGGATCGCGACAGCGAGGGCCTGATGCTGCTGACTGACAACGGCCGGCTGCAGGCGCAAATATCGGACCCCAAGCACAAGATGCCCAAGACCTATTGGGTTCAGGTGGAAGGTTTGCCCGATGCTGCCGCCCTGAAAGCGCTGCGCGACGGGGTCGATCTGAAGGATGGAAAAACGCGCCCGGCCAAGGCCCGGTTGATGGATGAGCCCGAAGGCCTGTGGCCACGAAACCCACCTATCCGCGTCCGCCAGTCTATACCAGATCACTGGATTAAGCTGACCCTGCGCGAAGGCCGCAACCGGCAGGTTCGACGCATGACGGCTACGGTCGGTCATCCCACCCTGCGCCTGATCCGCGCCCGGATCGGGGACTATACGCTAGAGGGGTTGGAGCCCGGTCAATGGGACAGCTTGACGGCCCCTACATTGGATTCCGCGCCGCAACGTAAACGGGACCGCCGACCGCGCAGGTGACAAAAACGTCCTTTTGTGATAGGGTTAAGGCATGAAAGTCACCCGAAGCACACCATCCCCAGAGGGGATCCTTGAGGCCGCGCTTTACGTCGGAGACCTGGACGCAGCCGAACGATTCTATGGTGAAATACTGGCGTTAGAGTGTATTCAACGCGTCGCGAACCGGCATGCATTTTTCCGCGTCGGCGGATCGGTGTTGTTGCTGTTCAACGCAGATGAGACGGCAAAGCCGCCGGAAAATCCGAACCTTCCCGTCCCGCCGCATGGCGCACGCGGGCCCGGTCACGTCTGCATGACTTTATCGCGGACAGAGATCGACGAAATGCGCAAGCATCTGCTGGAGTGGAACATCCCCATAGACGCCGAGTTCGATTGGCCAAGCGGGGCACGGTCGCTGTATGTTCGGGACCCCGCCGGCAACTCGGTAGAATTCGCTGAAGGTCACCTGTGGAACTGAGACCCTAGCGCAGCGGTTGCTTTTCTCCCCCGACAATCCGGTAGATGTCGCTCGAAACAACGCCCACTTCGCCCAGAACAGCTTGAAACTCGGCCATATGCGAGGTAGCGAAATGCGCCTCGAGCGCGGCCTGATCCTGCCATTCTTCATACACGCGGAACTTGTTGGATTGCCCGAGTATCTGGCTGAATTCATAGATCAAGCAGCCGGACTCTTTCACGGTTTCGGTGACCATTTTCTGTGCCGCCTCAATGGCTTGGCCGACGCCATCTGTCGACACTTCAACCGTTCCGGTGACAATCAGCATGTCGTTTCCTTCTTCAATTCAAACCGTTTCGAAATCCTGTCGACTGGCGTTCCGTCTTGCAGTGAAACAGCATAGGTGACCGAGTAGTCGCGGAAACCCATCTTGTCGTAATAGCTAAGCCCCTGCCGGTTGTCGGCCCGGATCGTCGCGTTGAGCGCGCTGAACCCAAGGGCCGCGGCATAGGTCGCGGTTTCAGAGAACAACGCCCGCCCTGCCCCTTTCAACACCGGCTCTCGCCGGGTGAAAGTCGCTATATCCGCGCAATCTTCCGGCAGGTTCTCATTCGTGCCAAGCCATTGAAACCCGGCCACCTCGCCCTGTTCATCAAGGGCAACGTGGCAACAGATTTTGTCTGCACCATTCAGGTAGACTTGGGCAAACAGCGCCTCAGAAAACGGTGTTTCAAACGCGGTCGTCCCGCCGATGGCTATGATTTCGTTGAGAATTTGGCAGGCAACTGCCACGTCCTCAGGCATCATGGGACGGACCGCGATCATCGCTACAGGCTCAGCTTGTCGCGCATAAAGGCCAGCGCGACGCTAAGACCGTCCGGGGCAATCCCGTGGCCGGTGCCTTTCATGACATGCGCATATACTTCTTTGAAATCTGCAGCCTGCAGTGCTTCGGCAGCTTCGGGCAGAGATTGCGGTGGAACCACATCGTCGGCATCACCATGCACCAAAAGGATCGGCATTCGGCTGACGGTTTCGTCGGGCAGCAGGTCCGGTTCCAACAACCGGCCAGAGAACGCAACAATCCCAGCCACCGGGTCTTCGCGGCGCGGCGCGACGTATAGGCTCATCATCGTACCTTGCGAGAACCCAAACAGAACCACCTGTTCGGGCAGCACATCTTCATCCACCATCAGGGCATCCAGGAAGGCGTTGAAATCGTCGGCGGCCATTTCCATGCCACGGCGTGCTTCTTCTTCGGACGACCCGTCAATCCACGGGATCGGAAACCACTGATATCCGTTGGGCATTCCGGGAATCTGTTCCGGCGCATCGGGTGACACAAACAACGTGTCGGGCAGATGTTCCCCCAGCGGATCGGCCAACCCCAGCAAATCGGCCCCGTTGGCGCCATAGCCGTGCACGAACACCACGACCGAGCGTGTATCGCCCGAAACCGGCTCTTTTCGGAGCGCATTCAAAACCCGTGTCATCTGATCCCTTCTCGTTCTTTTGCCACCCGGTAATAAGCCCACAAAACCCGCGCCGCAACCGACCGCCAGGGCGACCAGGCCTCGGCCATCTGGCGCAGCTGTTTGTCGGTCGGTCGATCGGGCAAATCATAGAGGATGCGCGCAGCCTCTTGCAGCGCCAGATCGCCCGGCGCGATCACGTCAGCGCGGCCGAGCGAAAACATGGCGTAGATCTCGGCGGTCCAGACGCCAATACCCGACACCTCGGTCAGGATCGCCACCACGTCATCGTTTGAAACGTCCCGCAAGGCTTTGTAGTCAATGCGCGCCTCAGCCAAAGCGCGGGCGTAGCGAATTTTTTGCCGGCTTAACCCAACTGCACGCAGATCATCGTCGGTGGCCCACATGATTTTGCGCGGGCCGGTCAGTTTCGCATCCTTCAACCGGTTCCAGATCGCATTGGCCGAGGCCACACTCACCTGCTGACTGACTATGGCGCTAAGCAGTTGCGCAAACCCGTCCGGGCGACGGCGCAAGGGCAACGGACCGGTCTGTTCCATCGCATAGGCCATGCGCGGGCAGCTTTCGGCCAGCCACGTCGCGCCTTCTTCCACACAGTCGGGTGTTTCTATGATCCGTCCAACGGACATGTGCTCTCCGGCCTCGATGATCGACTGCACGTTAGGCTGCTTTGCCGCAGATGCAACCCGCTTGTGCACAATCGTTTTCGCCATTACGCATGTGCTCATGACGATGACCGCCACCCCCTCCGACAACAGTCAGGCCAAACGGAATGTCGCCGTTCTGGTGGCCGCGCAGGCCTTGCTTGGCGCACAGATGCCGATGATCTTTATCGTCGGTGGGCTGGCCGGGCAGTCATTGGCAACCAATCCCTGTCTGGCGACTCTGCCCATATCATTGATCGTCCTTGGCTCAATGCTGGCGGCGACGCCGATCTCGGCCATTATGCAACGCTGGGGTCGCCGGGCTGGATTTCTGGTGGGGGCAACGGCAGGGGCTTGCGGCGGGCTTGTCGGCGCATATGGCTTGTTTCTGGGGTCATTCCCAGTGTTTCTTGCTGGCAGCCTGCTGACCGGCATCTACATGAGCGCGCACGGTTTCTACCGCTTTGCCGCCGCTGACACCGCATCGGACGATTTCCGTCCCAAAGCGATTTCCTACGTCATGGCGGGCGGTCTGGCAGCGGCAATCATCGGGCCTCAGATCGTCAAACTGACCTCGACCGCGTATGTCATCCCTTTTCTCGGTACGTATATCGCTGTCATCGCGGTGAACGTCATTGGCTCGGCCCTGTTCTTCTTTCTCGACATTCCGACCCCGCCCAAACCTGCGGCTGATGCCCCCAAAGGCCGGTCCCGGATCGAGCTTCTGAAGACGCCGCGTATTGCGGTTGCAATCATCTGCGCCATGGTGTCCTACGCGCTGATGAACCTTGTGATGACGTCGACACCGCTGGCCGTCGTGGGCTGCGGGTTCAGCGCCAATGACGCGGCGGATGTCGTCACCAGCCACGTGTTGGCGATGTACATTCCCAGCTTTTTCACCGGGCAGCTGATAGCACGCTTTGGGGTCGAACGGATTGTGGCACTGGGCCTACTCATTCTTGCCGCAGCCGGAGTGGTGGCTTTGCAGGGCGTTGAACTGGGTAATTTCTTTGTCGCGCTGATCCTGCTGGGCATCGGCTGGAACTTTGGCTTTATCGGCGCAACCACCATGTTGGCTGAATCGCATGACGTCAGCGAGCGCGGACGCATGCAGGGGCTGAACGACCTGCTGGTGTTTGGTGGCGTCACGTTTGCCTCGCTGGCTTCCGGCGGGCTGATGAACTGTTCCGGCGGTTCTCCAATCGAAGGTTGGACCGCGGTGAACGTCGCGATGATCCCCCTTCTGACTTTGGCGGGCGGCGCGCTTTTGTGGCTGACGATGCGGCCCCGAACGGCCTAATCGTTAAGGTTCAGTATCGGTGCAAAGGCACCTAATTTCTGTGCCTCGGCGATCCCCTCATCAATGTGCTTGCGGTAGATATCCCACATCAGCCGCCTCAGGGTGCGGCCTTCGTCTGTAATGCGAAGAACCTTCCCCCGCCCATCCCCAGCTGCAGCATGGCGTGTCAGCAACCCGTCTTCCGCCATCCGTGCGACCTGACGAGAAAAGCTGGACTGATCAAACAGAAGTTGCTGCTCTAGTTGCTTGGGGCGCAGACCGTCCGGCGATCTCTCTAACTCCCAAAGAACATCATACCAGTGCAGTCGTGGATATCCGGCTGCCACCAGCGCGCGCTCAGCCCGGGAAAAGATCCGGGTGCGTGTCTGGTTCAGTGCGATCCAAGCCGCCTCTCGTTCTTCAAATCCGCTCATCACGCCTCCGCGAGGATTGTGGTTTTCCTTTGCTCATCATTTTAGATGCATTTACATGTTAATTATCAACCCTGCAAATCAGAGAAATGTCATGAAGCTGTTTACCGCATCTGCCCTCGTCTTGGCACTGGCCACACCAGTCCTTGCCGAAACTTATCACTTTGATCAAAGTCACACCGAAATCCGTTTCTACTACAACCACGCGGGACTGACCGAACAATCCGGCGAATGGACCACCGTATCCGGCACCGTCGAGTTTGACCCCGAAAATGTCACCGCAACCAGCGCGGATATCACAATCGACGCCTCAAGTGTCGAAACCGGTTGGGGGCCGCTCAACGATCACCTCAAAAGCGGTGACTTCTTCGATGTCGAAGCTTACCCAAACATCAAATTCATCTCGACCTCGGCGGTGCAAACCGGTGCAAGCACCCTGCAAATGATTGGAGATTTGACAATCAAGGATCAGACCAAGCCCGCAACGCTTGAGATCGACCTGACCTTCATGGGCGAACACCCTCTGGCCGGATTTTTCGATTATTACAAAGGTGACTGGGTTGCTGTCGAAGCCGCTGGCCAACTTTTGCGCAGCGAGTATGGCGTCGGGATGTTTGCCCCGGGAACGTCGGACTTGGTGCAACTGAAAATCTCGGCCGAAATGCGCGCCGGCGGCTGGGAGTAATTACCAGCGCCCCGTCGCCGCCTGCACCATCAATGACAGGCGGCGGCGGATTTCACCCGGACCGAGTGTACCGGCAGCGACCCTGTCCGGGCGCGCTATGGCCTGCTTCAGAACCAATTCGGTTTGCCAACCGGCATGCAGCGCAGCGGCGGCTTTTACCGAAACCGAGCGCCGCTGAGTACGGGCCCGTTTCAACCGCCCGTACGCTTTTTCGGCCAGACGCTGAACACCCGCAGGCGTGCCATCCAGCAGCGGAATTCGCCCGCGCGCTTCAAGGTCCGGGATGGCGCGCAACCAGTTGGCTACCCCAACGGAATAGCCAAAGTCCCGCACGACATCCTCATCCGCCGCCCCCAGCGCTTGTGCCGCTACCACCGTGAGCGTGCCCGCGCTGTGGTTTATGTACGCGTCGAAATGATCTTCGTCCTCGAACGGGTCGCGATAAATATCCCAACGCCTTACGGCCACATATTCGTCCATCATCGACGCAAGATGAGAGGACAGGACACGCGACAGCGGTGTGACGACCTCATGCCGACGCACGGTTGGACCTTCGGCAATTTCTTGCAACGCATCACGCCACCATTGCAGGCGCATCTCGGCAATCATCGGTTCTTGCGTCACCCAGGGTGCCCGGGCGACTTCGATGTTCAGCGCATAGATCGGAAATAACACCGCCCGTGCGGAAACTGGGGCCGCCATGGCTGCCATGAACCGGTCGGGATCCGCCCGATGCAACAGCGCGGCACAGGCCTTGACGTCATCGTCAAATGGCGCACTCACTCGGCGACTGCCGACTGTGGGCCGCAATCACGCACCAGTTTCCATTGGATCGCGTCCAACAGCGCCTCGAACGAGGCATCGACTATGTTCGCGCTGACGCCAACGGTGGACCACCGGCGACCCTGCCCATCTTCACTGTCGATGATAACGCGGGTCACAGCCTCGGTGCCGCCCTGCGTGATACGCACCTTAAAGTCGACCAGGTGCATATCGTCCAGAATCCGCGAATACTGTCCAAGATCCTTGGCCAGCGCCTTGGCCAGCGCATTCACCGGACCCCGGTCACCGCCGGACCCATCCAGAGACTCGCTGACCGACAGCTTCTTTTCGCCGTCGACCTTCACCACAACAACGGCCTCGGACAAGCTGACCATCTTGTTGTACTTATTCTTGCGCCGCTCAACGGTGACCTTGTACCGCTTTACCTCAAAGAATTCAGGCAGTTGACCCAGTTCTTCCCGCGCCAGAAGCTCAAAGCTGGCCTGCGCGGTGTCGTAGGAATAACCTTCTGCCTCGCGCAGCTTGATCCGCTCGAGGATACGGCCCAAGGCCGGGTCACCGGATTCGACCGACAAACCGGCCTCGATCAAGCGCTGGCGCAGGTTCGACTGTCCCGCCTGGTTCGACATCGGAATGATCCGTGTGTTCCCAACCGACGCCGGATCCACATGTTCATAGGTCGTCGGGTCCTTAAGGATCGCGCTGGCATGCAGCCCAGCCTTGTGCGCAAATGCGGACGCCCCGACATAGGCCGATTGTTTGCTGGGCACCCGGTTCAGGATCTCGTCCAGCATGCGGCTGACGCGGGTCAGACCCGCCAGCGCCTCGACACTGACGCCGATGTCAAAGTTCGATGCATAAGGTTCTTTCAGCAGCAGCGTCGGGATCAATGAGGTCAGGTTCGCATTTCCGCAACGCTCTCCCAATCCGTTCAAGGTTCCCTGAACCTGCCGCGCGCCCGCATCGACAGCTGCCAAAGAACAGGCCAACGCGTTTTCCGTATCGTTGTGGGTATGGATACCCAGCCGGTCCCCCGGCAGGCCCGCCGCGACCATCTCGGACACGATCCGAGACACTTCCGCAGGCAAAGCGCCCCCATTGGTGTCGCACAGAACAACCCAGCGCGCACCGGCATCCATCGCGGCCCGGCAAACCTCAAGCGCATAGGTTGGATTGTCCTTGTAGCCATCAAAGAAATGCTCGGCATCAAACAGCGCCTCGCGCCCCTGCGCTACGATATGTGCAACAGAGGCACGGACGTTCTCGACATTCTCCTCAAGCGAGATGCCAAGCGCATGGGTCACGTGGTAATCGTGCGACTTACCCACCAGACAGACCGCCCGCGTACCCGCGTTCATCACCGCCGCTAGAACATCGTCATTCTCAGCCGACCGGCCCGATCGCTTAGTCATCCCAAAGGCTGTCAAGCAGGCTGACGTCTTGGGAGCCGCATCGAAAAACGCACTATCCGTCGGGTTCGCACCCGGCCAGCCGCCCTCGATATAATCTACGCCCAACTCATCCAGAGCCTGCGCGATCTGCACTTTCTCAGCGGTCGAGAACTGCACACCCTGTGTCTGCTGCCCGTCGCGCAGAGTAGTGTCGTAGAGGTAGAGGCGTTCTTTAGTCATCATACGCCCTCCAGCTTGGCCGCATCGAACCCTGTGCCCGGAACCAGTTCGACGCCATTCTTGCTCATTCGTACTTCCAAACCAGCGGCCAGGTAAGCTGCCTTTAGGCGATCGACTTCCGAGAAATCTTTGCTCTGCATTGCACTCGCCCGCGCATCAGACAATCTGTCTGCATGAGCTGAAAGATCCACCGAAGCCGTATCAGCCCAAGCACCCATTTCTTGCGACAACAGACCAAGTAGCTGAGCACCCGCCAGCAACGAGGCCGCATCACCATCCGCCGCCAAACGGTGCAACTCCGCCAAAGCACCCGCCGTGTTCAAGTCATCGCTTAGCGCAGCAACGACTGCGGGTGCAGCGCTGGCGGCGGGCTCGATGCCCGCTGTCAGCGCCCGCCACTTGCGCAGCGTCGCCTCAGCCTCACGGGCCTTTTTCTCAGTCCAGTCCATCGGCTTGCGATAATGCGTCTGCAGGAAGACAAACCGGATCACCTCGCCCGGCACGCCCTGCTCAAGAAGATCATGCACCGTGAAAAAGTTGCCCAGTGATTTGGACATCTTCTTGCCTTCCACCTGCAACATCTCGTTGTGCAGCCAGACGCGCGCGAACTCACCATGCGGATGGGCGCATTTGCTCTGGGCGATCTCGTTTTCATGGTGCGGGAACATCAGGTCGTTTCCGCCACCGTGAATATCAAAGCTCTCGCCCAGCAGCTCATAGCTCATGGCCGAACATTCGATGTGCCACCCCGGACGACCACGACCCCATGGGCTATCCCACCCCGGCAATTCATCGGTCGAGGGCTTCCACAGCACGAAATCCATCGGGTTCCGCTTGTATGGCGCAACCTCAACCCGGGCACCGGCGATCATGTCATCCACCGATCGACCAGACAAAGCGCCGTAGTGTTCCTTCCAGCTGTCAACTGCGAACAGAACGTGCCCTTCGGCTGCGTAGGCGTGCCCCTTCGCGATCAAATCTTCAATCATCGCAACCATTTGCGCGATGTACTGAGTCGCACGCGGCATTTCGTCGGGCTCAAGCGCGCCCAACGCGCCCATGTCGTGCAGATACCAGCCGATGGTTTCATCCGACCGCTCCTGCACCAACTGCTCCAGCGTGCCCTCAGCACCCGCCTTCTGGCGTGCCAGCGCGGTTGCGTTAATCTTATCATCCACGTCGGTGAAATTGCGCACATAGGTCACGTGATCCGACCCGTAGACATGGCGCAGCAACCGATAGAGCACGTCAAACACCACCACGGGCCGCGCATTGCCCAGATGGGCGCGATCATAGACCGTGGGTCCGCAGACATACATCCGCACGTTATCGGCACTAATCGGAACGAAATCTTCTTTCGCCCGTGTCCGTGTGTTGTGCAGTTTGATTGTCGTCATCAGTCGGCTCCTAAAGACAGCAAATGCTTGCGCTTGGCGCGGGCTTAGCAACTTGTCTCAGGGATGAAAACGAAAGAAACCGGCCCGCTTGATAAATCAGCAGGTAATGCAGCAGATAATGATGCAGGTCATACGGTTCATGTCCTTCCCCTAGCATGGACAACGCGTTCAGCCAAGACTTGAGTTCAATCTCAAGGTGACGCACCCTTTCGACCATGAGCCGAGAATTTGTCAATTCCATCTGCCGCACGTTTCCAGGCGCTGACCTTTCCGACCCTTGGGGCGGAGGCCATGATGCCTGGAAGGTTGGCAGCAAGATGTTTGCCTGCATCGGCACCGCCAACGATGGCGTGTCCGTCAAAACGCCTGATATCGAGACAGCTCAGATGCTGATCGAAGCAGGCGTCGGTACCAAAGCCCCCTATTTTCATCGCAGCTGGATCCGCCTGCCGTTTGACTGTGACGAGGATGAGATGCGTCATCGGCTGGCCACATCCTACGATCTGGTGCGGTCTTCCCTGACGAAAAAAGTGCAGTCCACTTTGCCCCCACGAAGCTGATTGACATTTTCCAATGCCTCTGGCCCATTCTGCGCTGAAGACAAGATCGGAGCGTGCCATGAAACTGTCGCAGCGTATCACTCATCTGACCGGAGGTGGCAGTGATGGGTGGGATGTATTTTACCGTGCGCGCCGGATGATCAGCGAAGGGCACGTCATTACTGAACTCACCATTGGTGAGCATGACATTCGCACGCATCCGACCATTCTGGATGCCATGGATCTATCGGCACGTAAGGGAAACACCGGCTACGCTGTGGTGCCCGGGTCGGATTTGCTGCGCGATACCGTTGCGGCGCGCATTCAGGCCCGCACTGGTCAGAAGACAAGCCGAAACAACGTGCTGATCACCCCGGGCGGCCAATCTGCCCTTTTCGCTGCCCACGTGGCGGTGTGCAATCCCGGTGATGTCGGTCTGTATCTCGATCCCTATTACGCGACTTACCCCGGCACGATCCGGGGCGCCGGTGCGACAGCCCGAGCGATCCAGACAACCGCCGCGGATGCATTCCAGCCGCGCGCGCAACAGATCGATGCGGCGGCAGATGGTGCGGTTTCGCTGTTGATCAACAGCCCGAACAACCCCACTGGCGTCGTGTACTCGCGCGAGACGCTGAACGGTATCGCAGGTGTTTGCGGTGACCGCGACCTGTGGCTGATCTCGGATGAGGTTTATGACACGCAGGTCTGGGAAGGTGAGCATATCTCACCACGTACGCTGCCCGGAATGGCCGAGCGTACTTTGGTCGTTGGTTCGATGTCCAAGTCACACGCAATGACCGGGTCCCGATGCGGTTGGGTGGTCGGCCCCGAGGAGGTGATCGCCCATCTCATCAATCTGGCAACGCACACAACTTACGGCGTGCCCGGGTTCATTCAGGATGCCGCCAGTTTTGCTTTGAGCGCGGGTCATGATCTTGAAGAGGAAATCGCAGCTCCGTTCCGGCGTCGTCGCGCGTTGGCGGTCGAGATTCTTGCCACCCAGAACACCATTGGCCTCGTGCCGGCACAGGGTGCGATGTACCTGATGCTGGACATCCGCGCAGCGGGGCTAAGCGGTGAGGCATTTGCCAACGCATTGCTGGATACACACGCAATTGCCGTCATGCCCGGTGAAAGTTTTGGCACTGCGGCGGCAGGACACGTGCGCGTTGCGATGACAATTGATGACGACCGCTTTGCTGCAGCACTGAGAACGATTTGCAATTTCGCCGCCGTTCTGGCGGAAAGTCACGCGGCAGAATAGACGGCCTCAAAATCGGAAGGTTGTACGCAGGTTGAACACGTTGGCGTCAATATCGCCCTGACTTCGTGTGACGTCGTTAAAATCCTGACGCAAGGCCTCACCGCTTATGACGAAACTGTCGCCGATGGGATAGGCAATTCCGATGCCGTACACTGCGGCGGTGTCATTTTCCGGTGACGCATCCAATCGGGCCGCGCCCACGACGACATAACCCAAGGCCGGTCCGAAATCATAACCCCCGCGCAACTTAAGGCGGGTCAGACTGTCCACGCTGCCTTCACCCTGCCCCAGATCCAGAGAAAGTCGATTGTATTCCAGCTCACCGCCAAGAACGAAATTACCGAAGTCATGGTCATAACCGACAAGCGGGCCAAAAGTCGTGTCGTTTCCGCCAGAATTATTTGGGCCATCAACATCCGCATAACCAAAGCTGAAGCCCGCATACGCCCCCGTCCAATCCTCTGCATACACCGGTGCAGTGCCGATTGTCAGGCAAGTGGTCATGAGGGCCATCAGGGCTTTCATCAACCTCTCCAAAATTCCTTGCAGCGCGCCCACCAAACGATGGGCTTCATCACATAAAACTTGGTCTGCAATCGTTAAAAATCCATTGAGATCACGGACCACTCTTAAATAAGTGATAGAACCTTAACAGATTTTCCCATATTCGGGAAAAAACTTTACCCCACGGCAAGAACGTGATGCCGACAAGGCACAACGCTTCGTTTTTGGCCCCTCAGGTCGCAAACAGGACAGATTGTGCGCCCTCGTATTGAGAGAGTTCGCATCACCAATTGAGGACCCGCATGCAAAGTGACGTTTGGAAGATTCGCCTGATCAGCCGTACCATTGGTGCGGATCGCGGGCGTGCCGCGCGTGGGCGGCCGGTTGTGGTCTGAGTACACTCACCCTGAACGTACTTTTTCGACCGGACCTTAAATTATGAACGAACAAACCCGAAATTCATCGCGCAGCGGCGGTCGTGCCGCGCGCCGTGCGGCCCGTGCCACAGCGCTGCCCGAACATCTGCGCCCGATCCGCCCCGGCATGGAGGGCGGCATGCTGAAGGTGCTAACCCCGGCGCAGATCGAGCGTATCCACCAAGCCGCGCTGACCGCGCTGGAAACCATTGGTCTGGCGGACGCCCCACAGAGCGGGATCGACTATCTTGTCAGCGCTGGCTGTATCTTGGGTGACGACGGGCGTATCCGCTTCCCCCGCGCCTTGGTCGAAGACACAATCGCCAAGGCCAATCGCTCGGTCACATTGCATTCAAGAGATGGCAATTCCGATCTGGAACTGTCGGGCAACCGCGTCCACTTTGGTACTGCCGGCGCGGCTGTCAGCATGGTTGATGTTCACGGGCAGGAATACCGGGATTCGACACTTCAAGACCTGCACGACGCGTCCCGAATCTGTGAACAACTTGAAAACATTCACTTTGTTCAGCGCCCGATGGTGTGCCGCGACATCGCCGACAACCTCGAGATGGATTTGAACACGGTCTACGCCACCACGTCAGGAACGTTCAAACATATCGGCACGTCCTTCACCGAACCCAGCCATGTTGCCCCCGCGATCGAGATGCTGCACATGATCGCTGGTGGTGAGGATAAGTGGCGTGAACGGCCCTTTATGTCGAACTCGAACTGCTTTGTTGTTCCGCCGATGAAATTCGCAACCGAAAGCTGCGAAGTCATGGAGGAATGCATCAAAGCGGGCATGCCCGTTCTGCTGCTATCGGCCGGAATGGCCGGCGCCACCGCGCCTTCGACAATCGCTGGTGCTATTGCGCAGGCCACCGCCGAATGCCTGGCCGGGTTGGTTTATGTAAACGCCGTAAGTCCAGGCGCTCCCGCGATTTTTGGCACTTGGCCTTTTGGCCTTGATCTGCGTACAGGTGCGATGTCCATCGGGTCTGGCGAACAAGCACTCCTGACAGCGGGCTGCGCCCAAATGCACCACTTCTACGACCTGCCGGGCGGCGCGGCCGCCGGTGCATCGGATGCGAAACTGCCCGACATGCAAGCCGGGTGGGAGCAGATGTGCTCGAACGTCATGGCCGGGCTTTCGGGTTTGAACATGGTGTATGAGTCCGCAGGCATGCATGCCTCGCTGCTGGGATTCTGCCATGAAAGCCTGATCCTCAGCGATGATTTAATCGGGCAAGCGCAACGCTGTGTTCGCGGCATCGAAGTGACGGACGAAACGCTGGCACTGGATCAGATGGCCGAAGTCTGTATCGGAGGACCCGGTCACTATCTGGGAACCGTTGCAACGCTGAGCCGCATGCAGGCGGACTATGTCTACCCGACTTTTGGCGACCGGTCGTCTCCGAAGGAATGGGTTGAAATTGGCAAGCCCGATTTGATCGAAAAGGCGGTGAAGCGGAAAGAAGAGATTCTCTCGACGCCGTCTCCGGCCAGATTCGATCCGCTTTTGGATGCCGAACTGCGCGGCAGGTTTAACATTTATTTGCCGGCGTAACCCATTGAAATATGGCGGCCCGTGGGGGTACGGGCCGCCGATGCCTTCGCGGGATTAACCGTTGCTGGGCGGTAGCAACCCTGCTTCCTGCGCGATGGCAATTTCATCTGCGTCCAGCGACCCGTCGCCGTTGGCGTCCATCGCCGAGAAACCATCGGCGTCAACCTCGGGCAGAACGGCCTGAACTTCTTCTATGGTCAGAACTCCATCGCCGTTGGTGTCCGCCGAGGACTGCGCAGCAGCCATCGCCGGCAGGCCCAATACGAATGCGGAAATGATTGCCAGGTTTTGCGGTTTCATTGTGATGCCTCCTAAGTGGTATTTGTGTGTGTTTTCGTCCGGACAGGCACCACAGACACCAAACCGATGAACGTCGTCACCCCAACCCGGCAACACGCGCTGTTTCGCGCCATTCTCCGCGTGTTTGTCCGAGTCGCGTCTGCAATCAACCGCTGGGCGAAACGTACAATCCTCGTTTCGGCGGTTCTTGCCCGATGCGCCTGTGCCGTTCCGGCAAGGCCCTGCCTAAATCACCGACTCGGGGGGCAAAAAGAAAGGGGGCCGAAGCCCCCTGTCAGTTTCGCCATCCAGGCTCCATTCGTTGACCGCCCGGTGTTTTGTTTGCCTGCGGCCTGGACGTCGCATGGAACGAGCGCACCCGTCCCGTGAGAGAGTGGGAAAGAGCAAATATTCCGCCCCACCCTGTTCCCGGTCGACACGGGCATGTCGACCGAGTGGACCAAGGCGTATTTGGTAAGTCTCAACGCCTTGTTCCGTGTTCGTCGGGATCGGACATCCGAGGGGAAACCCTGATCCCTACACCCCGCCTGACGGGGCGTTTTCCTTAGCTACACCCGCTGGTCGCTCCGCAGGTGTTGCACTTCATGCAGGTGCCATTGCGCACCAGCGTGTAATTTCCGCATTCGCCGCAAGGATCGCCCTCGTACCCCTGCATCTTGGCCTTGGTCCGTGCGTCCATGCCCGTGGCAACGGCAGTTTCCGCAACCGGAGCTTCGAATTGCGCAGCCGGTTCTGCCATGCCGTTCACTTCCGGTTGGCCGCCGTTGAACACCACCAGATCCTGCGGCAGACGTTTGCGCAGATATCCGGTCGAGCTGATTTGTTTCAACACTTCCAAGGATTTGGACGCAGCGCTGTCACTGATTTCTGATACGTTGGACAGTCCGTCTTCTTCGCCGCGGCCCAGATCGTCGAAGGTTGCGCCTTCGGGTTTCACATGGGCCAGATCGGTGCGATCCAGATAAGACACGGCCAGTTCGCGGAAGATGTAATCCAGGATCGAGGTCGCGTTCTTGATCGAGTCGTTGCCCTGCACCATTCCCGCCGGTTCAAACTTGGTGAAGGTAAAGGCGTCGACGAATTCTTCCAGCGGCACACCGTATTGCAGGCCAACCGACACTGCGATGGCAAAGTTGTTCATCATCGCCCGGAAGCCAGCGCCTTCCTTATGCATGTCGATGAAGATCTCGCCCAGCTTACCGTCTTCGAACTCACCTGTTCGCAGATAGACCTTGTGGCCACCGACGATCGCTTTCTGGGTGTAACCCTTGCGGCGATGCGGCAGTTTCTCACGATGGCTGCGGATGATTTCCTTGACGACGACCTTCTCGATGACCTTTTCGGCGAGAACGACGGCTTTTTCATGGGCCGTGCCGCTTTCCAGCACCTCTGCTGCCTCGTCATCGTCCTCGACCAATGCGGCCGCCAGCGGCTGCGACAGTTTCGAGCCATCACGATACAGCGCGTTGGCCTTCACACCCAGCGACCAGCTGAGTTCATAGGCTTTCTGGCAATCCTCGATGGTCGCGTCATTCGGCATGTTGATCGTTTTGCTGATCGCACCCGAGATGAAGCTTTGCGCCGCAGCCATCATGGTGATGTGGCTATCAACCCCAAGGAAACGCTTACCTTTCTTGCCGCACGGGTTGGCGCAGTCGAAGATCGAATAGTGCTCTTCCTTCAGGTGCGGCGCGCCTTCCAGCGTCATGGTTCCGCAGACATGGTCATTGGCTGCGTCGATATCCGCCTTGGTAAAGCCCAGATGGCGCAGCAGATCGAACGTCGGATCATTTAGCTTGGTCGCCGGGATGCCCAGAACGCCGGTGCAGAAATCCTCGCCCAGTGTCCACTGGTTGAAGACGAACCGGATATCAAAGGCGCTTTCCAGCGCGGCATCCACCTTGGCCAGCTCATTTGGGCCAAACCCGTGACCGGTCAGCGAGGTGTGGTTGATCCCCGGCGCGTTGCCGATGGTGCCGTGACCAACCGCGTAACCCACGATCTCTTCAATCTGAGACGAGGAATAGCCCTGCTTTTCCAGCGCCGACGGCACCGAGCGGTTGATGATCTTGAAGTAACCGCCACCCGCGAGCTTTTTGAACTTCACTAGGGCAAAGTCGGGCTCGATCCCGGTCGTGTCACAATCCATCACCAGACCAATGGTGCCGGTGGGCGCGATCACCGTGGCTTGCGCGTTACGATAGCCGTTCTTTTCGCCAAGGCTCAGCGCCTCGTCCCAAGCCGACATCGCTAAATCGACCAGACGCTTGTCCGGGCAGTTGCCATGGTCCAGAGGCACCGGTTTGACGGCCAGTTTCTCATACCCATCGGTCACACCTTGCGAGGCACGGCGGTGGTTACGGATGACGCGCAGCATGTTGTCTGCGTTGCGCTCATAGCCCTTGAAGGGTCCAAGCTCTCCGGCAATCTCGGCCGAGGTCGCATAGGCCACGCCGGTCATGATCGCGGTCAGCGCGCCACAGATCGCCCGACCCTCATCCGAGTCGTAGCTGTAACCCATGTTCATCAGCAGACCGCCGATGTTGGCATAGCCCAGACCCAAGGTGCGGAAATCATAGGACAGTTGCGCGATTTCTTTGGATGGGAACTGCGCCATCGTGACTGAGATTTCCAGCGTCAGGGTCCACAGGCGCGAGGCGTGCATGTAGTCTTCCGCCTGGAACTCACCATCCTTGAGGAAGGTCAGCAGGTTCATCGACGCCAGGTTACAAGCCGTGTCATCAAGGAACATGTATTCCGAGCACGGGTTCGAACCGCGAATCTCACCATCTTTGGGGCATGTGTGCCATTCATTGACGGTGTCGTGGAACTGAATGCCGGGATCGGCACAGGCCCATGCGGCGTGGCCGACTTTTTCCCAAAGGTCGCGTGCCTTGACTGTCTTGGCAACTTTGCCATCGGTGCGGTTGATCAGTTCCCAATCGGCATCTTTCTCAACTGCGGTCAGAAATGCATTGGTCACGCGGATCGAGTTGTTCGAGTTCTGACCCGAGACCGAGCTATAGGCTTCCGAATCCCAGTCCGTATCGTAAGTCGGGAATTCAATGCTGTCGTGACCCTGCTTGGCATAGTCCAGAACGCGCTTGATGTAAGTTTCTGGGATCGCGACCTTTTTGGCTTCGCGAACCGCGTCCTTCAGGGCGTCATTCTTCTTGGGATCATACGCGTCGTCTTGCGCGCCGTCCCATGTGCGGATGGCCTCGAAAATGCCGTTCAGCATCTTCTCGTGCATCTTCGATCCGGCTACGATCGAGGCCACCTTCTGCTCTTCGATCACCTTCCACTCGATGAATTTCTCGATGTCAGGGTGATCAGCATCGACGATTACCATCTTTGCTGCTCGACGGGTTGTTCCGCCTGATTTGATCGCGCCAGCGGCGCGGTCGCCGATCTTGAGAAAGCCCATAAGGCCCGAGGACTTGCCGCCACCCGACAGCGCCTCGCCTTCTGCGCGCAAGTGGCTGAAGTTGGTCCCGGTACCCGAGCCGTATTTGAACAGGCGCGCCTCGCGCACCCACAGATCCATGATGCCGCCTTCGTTCACCAGATCATCATCGACAGACTGTATGAAGCACGCGTGCGGCTGCGGATGTTCATACGCGGATTTCGATTTGGTCAGCTTACCGGTCTTGTAGTCGACGTAGTGATGACCTTGCGCGGGACCGTCGATTCCATATGCCCAGTGCAGACCGGTGTTGAACCACTGTGGGCTGTTCGGCGCGGCGCGTTGGGTCGCCAGCATATAGCGCATCTCATCAAAGTAGGCGCGCGCATCCTCTTCCGTCGAGAAGTAACCACCCTTCCAGCCCCAATAGGCCCAGGCGCCCGCCAGGCGGTCAAAAACCTGCTTTGAAGACGTCTCACCATCGAACTCCGCGTCATCGGCCGGGACCGAGCGCCACAGAAATTCAGGGACGTCTTTCTCTTTTACTTTCTTCAGCTTAGTCGGCACGCCCGCCTTACGGAAATACTTCTGCGCGATGACGTCGCTGGCAACTTGGCTCCACCGCGTGGGCACTTCGATGTTGTCTAGGCGAAAAACGATGGTGCCATCGGGGTTTCGGATCTCAGACGTCGCTGAGACAAAGTCCAGTTCCGCATAAGCGTCCTGCCCCGGTTTCGTAAATTTCCTGTCAATCTTCATGTCCGCACGCCCTAGATTCAATCAACTTGTCTTTCAGCGTCAGGTCCTCAAGACGCGGACCGATCGCCATGCCGTATAAAATTGGGCGCAATAGACCAGCCGCTGCATTCTGCAGCGCAAAACCGATCAAACGGTTGCACGTTACTATGATGTGCTTTCCGACCCTCGCCCTGTGCCCTATTCTGGTTTTGATACCAGATTTTGTGGCAACCCTTCCGGCCCATACAACTTGGCGTATCGACCCATAGATCGTCAACGCCATTTTTAAGTCATTTTTGATATCTTTTGTGTTGACCCATTTCTGACAACTTGCATCCGGACACCCTGTTCTGATTCCTCCACAGGTTCATCCACCGGGTACACGCAGAGATTTCAAAAACCCGCAGGTAAATTAACTGTGTTTCCCGGCACAGTTATCGGAATTTGATAATCTAACGTTAAGATGTCTAGGTTGGATGAGAATCACGAAGCGGTCATTCTGATCCGCGGCGCTGGGTAAACAGCCAGGCGCGATCACACAAAGGGGAGCGGACAGATGTCGTTGTTACGTTTACTTCCGATTCTGGCCCTGATCGTGGCCTGCACACCACAAGATGTGCGCCCTCCGGCACGCAGCGCCCAGTTCGATGATTTCCCCAAAAGGCTGTTCGACACGTTCGAGATAAGCTGCGACGGCCCGGGTGAACGCTTTGAAAGTACCGGGAATCGGGTTTTCGAATGCACCGAGCTTCTACCTCCGGACATGACCGCTTTTCTGATTCTCAACTATGACGGTTACCCTCAGGATCTGCCCAAAAGCGTGATGCGGCTGACAACGACCAAGAACAACTCGGGCTACCGTGTCGATGCCGAGCTGTATTTCAACGTCCCACGCAAAAGCGGCCCGTCGGTCAAAGTACCAGTGGAAAGCGAAACGCTGGATAAGGCGCTTGGCGCGCTTTACCAAGCGTTGGGTGGATCACCAACATAAGTGAAAGAAGTGGTCGGGGCGGCAGGATTCGAACCTACGACCCCCTGTACCCAAAACAGGTGCGCTACCAGACTGCGCCACGCCCCGAACCGTGCGCCTTCCTAACCATGCCAATCTGATTTGAAAAGCCCTAACAGGACCAAATTGCAGGACCTTGCGAAAAAATTTCGTGCCGCATGACGGTTCCGGGCTTAATCGAGTAGCGCGCGGCCAGTCCGGCGTTGATTTCGAGAACCGCAAAGACGGAATCGCCACCCTCGATTGGCGTCAGATCACCGGGAATCGCACCTTGGTGGACATGCGTTACCGTACCGGCCCGATCGAGGAAAATGATGTCCAGGGGAATCAGCGTGTTCTTCATCCAGAACACCACGGGCTGCGGCGGGTCAAAAACGAACAGCATGCCCGAACGGTTTGGCAGCGACTCGCGGAACATCAATCCACGCGACCGATCCTGCGGACTAATCGCCAATTCGATATTGAAACGGATCTGCGCCGAGTCGTTCTTGATGTCGATCTGATCAGGCTTACACGCAGCCCAGGTCATCCCGGACCAAAGCAACAAAACCGCTAAAAGACCCGAAAAAAACTTAGGCATGAAACACTCAGTCGTCCAAAGCAGCTTCCCAGGCCAGTACCTGAGCCGCCATACGTCCACGCTTGCCACTGATGACACGCATCGCGAGGGCCTCGCCCGGCTGCAGATCCGACAGACCAGAGCGGCGCAGAACTTCGATATGCAGGAACACATCTTCACCACGGCCAAAAACATTGGCGAACCCAAAACCTTTGCCTTTGTCGAACCATTTGACTCGCGCGGCCTCTAGCGGGGCAGCGGCGATCTCAACCGGATCAAGCTCGGCAAAATCAGCCAGCATCATCGTGTCCGTCCGCGCTGGCGGATCGACACTGATGACCTCGACCGCCTGAACACCACGGTCCGTGCGATGGGTCATGATTTCTATGCCCGCACCATCTGCGACCGAACTTTGGCCGAAGTTGCGCAACACATTGACGTGCAACAAAATATCCGGACCGCCCTCATCAGACACAACAAATCCGAAGCCCTTTGCAGGGTCAAACCATTTCACGTGTCCACGGACGCGGTACATGTTGTTCAGATCTTCTGGCACGGCGTTCCCATCGCGAAAATTGTCATTTCGTTAAGGGTCCGATGTGTATGGGAATGGCTCGCAAATTCAAGCTGAAAAAACCCTTTGTTTTCGGCTTCTTGCATTTCACGATACGCGAACGTCATGGATTTAACCTCTGTATCTGCCAGTCGGAACCCACTTGATCCCGCTGCCATCGGAACCTGTCGTGCAACCGAAAGGCCCCATCGGCCCAGAATTCGATTTCGGTTGGCACCAGCCGATAGCCGCCCCAAAACGGCGGGCGTGGCGGGTTCGGGCCCAACTTGGCCGTCACCTTGGCCACCTCGGCCATCAGAACCGAGCGACTGCTGAGAGGCTGAGACTGCTTGGACGCCCAGGCCCCCAATCGACTTTTTAGCGAGCGGGACGCATAATATTCATCCGCCAGCGGCCCGCTTTCTCTGGTAATTGTACCACGAACTCGGATTTGCCGCCGCAGAGATTTCCAATGCATCACAAAAGCAGCTTTTCCAGCACCGTCCAACTCGACCGCCTTGGCACTTTCGTAGTTGGTGTAGAACACAAAAGCTGCCGGTTCGATCTCTTTCAGAAGAACCATTCGCACATTCGGCATACCGTCCGAATCGACGGTCGCCAAAGCAATAGCGTCCGGATCGTTCGGTTCATTCTCTTTGGCCTCAGCCAGCCACCGCCCCGCTATTTCAAACGGATCGGTGCCGGCAAATATGCCGCTACGTTCGCTCATTC
Organism: Ruegeria sp. CDSC002; assembly: GCF_059610905.1. Lineage (NCBI taxonomy): Bacteria > Pseudomonadati > Pseudomonadota > Alphaproteobacteria > Rhodobacterales > Roseobacteraceae > Ruegeria > Ruegeria sp. CDSC002. The sequence goes on along the minus strand of NZ_JBXWOM010000001.1, from coordinate 29,674 downwards.
CCATCCCCTGGAAACTAATAAAGCCCACCCTAGGGCGAGAACCCGCCACGGGCAAGAGCGCGCGGCCTTGATGCAGCGCACCCAATGGCATAAACCATCCCAACATAACGCGAAGACAGGCGGAGAACCAAACATGTCAAATCAGTTGATGGCCGGCAAACGCGGCCTCATCATGGGACTGGCCAATGATAAATCAATCGCATGGGGAATAGCCCGTGCCTTGTCCGAATCCGGAGCAGAGCTGGCTTTTTCATATCAAGGCGACGCACTTAAGAAACGCGTTGACCCACTGGCCGCACAGCTTGGCAGCGAAATTGTTCTGCCCTGCGACGTCAGTGACGAAGAATCGATTGATACGCTGTTCACATCTCTGGAAGAGAAATGGGGCAAGCTGGACTTTGTTGTTCACGCCATCGGGTTTTCGGACAAGAACGAGCTTCGGGGCCGCTACGTCGACACGTCGCGCGCGAACTTCAAACTGACCATGGACGTGTCGGTCTATTCCTTCACCGCCGTGATGCAACGGGCCGAGAAGATGATGTCCGAGGGCGGCAGCGCAATTACTCTGACCTATTATGGTGCTGAGCAGGTGATGCCGCATTATAACGTGATGGGTGTCGCCAAAGCTGCACTTGAGGCATCGGTCAAATATCTGGCCGAGGATTTGGGCAAGGACGGTATCCGCGTGAACTCGATCTCGGCCGGTCCGATCAAGACATTGGCCGCCAGCGGGATTGGCGACTTCCGCTACATTATGAAATGGAACGAGTATAACTCGCCCCTGCGCCGCAACGTGACTATCGATGATGTTGGTAAATCGGCACTGTATCTGCTGTCGGACCTCAGCAGCGGTGTAACAGGAGAAAACCTGCACGTGGATTCGGGTTATCACATTGTCGGCATGAAAGCCGTCGACGCACCTGACGTCGAAAAGGGTTAATGACATGAGCGCCAAGGATCGCCTGCCCCACGAAAAAGGGTTTCACATCAGCTGGGATCAGATCCACCGTGATTCCCGCGCCTTGGCCTGGCGTCTGGACGGGCAAGGCCCGGATGACGGCGCATGGCGCGCTGTTGTGGCCATCACCCGTGGCGGTATGGCGCCTGCGATGATCGTCAGCCGCGAGCTGGACATTCGCACCGTCGACACAGTCAGCGTGCGCTCGTACCACCATCAGGACCAAGGCGAAGCCGAGGTGTTGAAAGCCCCCGATGCCCAGCTGATGCGCGACGGCGAAGGTATTCTGATCATCGACGATCTGGTCGACAGCGGCAAAACGCTGGAGCTGGTGCGCGCAATGTACCCCAAGGCGCATTTCGCGACAGTTTACGCCAAGCCCAAGGGTCGTCCGATGGTGGACACGTTCATCACCGAGGTCAGCCAGGACACCTGGATCTTTTTCCCTTGGGATATGGCCCTGCAATATGTCGAGCCCTACCGCGGGACCGACTAAAAGAACCCTCTCAACCCACAAAGAGTGAGGCAAAGCCTTACCAAGGACAGGCCCGTCATGACCCAGTCCCGTACCACCGCGACATTTGCCCCTCCGGTCATGGAGGCGCGGCGCTGGTTGGAGGGGGTGGAGTTTCCTGATGACCGTCCCCTGATCAACGTCAGCCAGGCGGCCCCGGTCGATCCACCGCCCCTGGCGTTGCGCGAAGCGATTGCCAGCTTTGCCGTGACCGAAGACAGCGCCCATCTTTACGGGCCGGTTCTGGGCAATCCTGCCCTGCGATCTGAACTCGCCCTTCAGATCGGGTCGCATTATGACGCGCTGGTGTCCAGCGATCAGGTGGCAATCACCTCGGGCTGCAATCAGGCATTTGCGGCTGCGGTCACAGCGATCACCGATCAGGATGACGAGGTGATTGTTCCAACGCCCTGGTACTTTAATCACAAGATGTGGCTGGACATGGCAGGCGTCCGAACCGTGGATCTGCCAACCGATGACGCTCTGCTGCCCGATCCGGACGCAGCCCGTGCTCTGATCACTGACAAAACCCGCGCTATCGTTCTGGTGACCCCGAACAATCCCGGCGGAGTGGAATACCCTGCCCCTTTGGTGCGCGCATTCTTTGATCTTGCGCAAGAGGTCGGCATCCGGCTGATCGTGGACGAAACATATCGGGACTTCGACAGCCGCAGCGGCCCACCGCATGACCTGTTCGCCCAGCCTGACTGGGATCAAACCCTGATCCACCTCTATTCCTTTTCCAAAGCATACAGGCTGACCGGCCACCGTGTCGGCGCGATTGCGACCGGCACTGACCTGCTATCCGAGATTGAAAAGTTTTTGGACACAGTCGCCATCTGCCCAAGCCAGATCGGCCAGCACGCAGCCCTTTGGGGAATGCAGAACCTGTCGCAATGGCTGGCAGGAGAACGGGATGAGATCCTCGACCGCCGCGCCGCAATTGCCGAGCTGTTGCCAAGCCTGACGGACAAGGGTTGGCGGCTGCTGGGTCTGGGCGCTTATTTCGCCTATTTCGAACACCCGTTCGATATCCCATCGGACGAACTGGCCCAACGACTGGTCCCCGAGGCCGGTATCCTGCTGCTGCCCGGCACAATGTTCATGCCCGAAAATGATGCGGCCGGAAAACGTCAGGTTCGTATCGCATTTGCCAATCTGGACCGCGCCGGATTGGGGCAATTGTTCGAACGGCTGGCTGCTCTGTCCTTCTGAGCTTGCTCCCCGACGGTGCGCGTCGTATTCAGGGCCGCAACCGACAGGGCAGTTACCTGCCGACAAAAGCACGAAGAGGGCACAATGGCCGCAGGCGTAAAAAAGTTATCAAAGACCTTTGTCTGGATTCTCATGGGCCTTTTGATGCTCGGACTTGCAGGGTTTGGCGCAACCAGCCTCTCTGGCACCGTGCGTTCGGTGGCCCAAGTCGGGAATGAGGATATCTCGGTTGATGACTATGTCCGCGAGCTGCAGCGCGAAATTCGCGCGGTTGAACAACAGACAGGCCAGCCTTTGCAAATGTCGCAGGCCATTGAATTTGGTCTGGATCGTCTTGCCTTGTCGCGCCTGACGGCTTTAGCAGCGCTGGACAATGAGGTCGGTTTGTTGGGTATCTCGATCGGTGATGAGAACCTGCAGGAAGAAATTGTTGCGATTCCGGCTTTTCAGGGCGTCAACGGCACATTTGACCGCGACGCGTATCAGTTCCAACTGGAACAGGTCGGCATGTCAGACACCGAGTTCGAATCGGACCTGCGCAAGGAAACATCCCGCACAATCGTGCAGAGTGCCGTGGTTAGCGGTGTGAAGATGCCCGAAACCCTCACGCAGGTGTTGACCGACTACGTTGGTGCCCGCCGCAGCTTTACCGTCGCAACTTTGGCGCCTGACGCCCTGCCCGCACCTGTTGCCGCCCCGACCGACGAGCAGGTCCAAACGTTTTATGATGAGAACACCGAGCTGTTCGCCCTGCCGCGCACCAAAAAGCTGACGTATGCGATCCTGTCACCCGAAATGCTGCTCGACGACGTGGAAGTCGACGAGGATTCGGTAAAGCGTTTGTACGAACAGCGCGCAACTGAATTCCAACAGCCCGAGCGTCGCCTAGTTGAACGCCTGACCTTTCCGGATCAAGAAGCAGCACAAACTGCCATGGCTCAGCTAGAGGTCGGCGGAGCAACCTTCGAACAACTGGTTCGGGATCGCCAACTTGAGCTCAGCGATATCGACCTTGGCGACGTCACCCGCGAGGATCTGGGCGAAGCAGCCGATGGTGTCTTTGCTGCCGATCTGGACGCTGTTGTCGGCCCGCTGCCTTCCACCTTCGGACCGGCGCTGTTCCGCATCAATGGCTCGCTTGCCGAAAACAACACGTCGTTTGAAGATGCCGCCCCTGCCCTGCGCGAGGAATTGGCAGCCGATCGCGCCCGCCGCCAGATTGAGGCGCAGGCCGAGGATATCAATGACCTGCTGGCCGGTGGCGCGACTTTGGAAGAACTGACCTCCGAGACCGAAATGGAGTTGGGCCAAATCGACTGGAGCGCGCAAACCGGTGAAGGCGTGGCCGCCTATGACGGGTTCCGCAGCGCGGCCGAAGCCGTACAGGACGGCGACTTCCCCGAGGTTGCGTTCCTCGAGGACGGCTCGATCTTTGCTCTGCGTCTGAACGAGGTTCTCGAACCCCGGCCGGAACCGATTGATTCTGCGCGTGACCGCGTTGTTGCCGCCTGGACCCAGGCCGAAACCAACAAGGCGCTGGAAGAACAGGCAAATGCTGTTCTGGAGCAGGTGCAGACCGATGGTGAGTTTACGGCTACCGGATTGCCGTTCCGCGTCGAAAACGCCCTGACCCGCACGGCCTTTTTGGAAGATGTACCTGCAGACTTCATGACTCAGGTCTTTGAAATGGAGCAAGGTGACCTGCGCGTCATTCCCGGTGCCGGAACCGCGTTTATCGTGCGTCTGGATGAACTGTTGCCACCTGCCGAAACAGATGAGCTGCGTCAGGTCCAAGCGGCCCTTACCGCGCAGCTGGATCAGGCTTTGGCACAGAACATCTTTGATGCGTTTGTCCGCGATGCACAGGTCCGTGCCCGTCCCGTCGTAGATCAGCAGGCCCTGAATGCTGTTCAGGCGAGCTATTAAAAGAGACTGAATATGGCGCTGACCCCCGACTTTGACCGCTTCGCCCGCGCCTATGAGGCAGGCGAGAATCAGGTTGTCTACACACGCTTAGCCGCTGATCTGGACACGCCGGTTTCCTTGATGCTCAAGCTGACAGGCGCGCAGAAAGACGCGTTCATGTTGGAATCGGTTACCGGTGGTGAGGTTCGTGGCCGCTATTCGATCATCGGGATGAAGCCGGACCTGATCTGGCGCTGCCAAGGCGAGACGTCCGCGCTGAACCGTTCGGCCCGGTTCGACCCTGACGCGTTCTCGCCCGAAACGGGCAACCCGATGGATAACCTGCGGGCGCTGCTGGCGGAAAGTAAGATCGACCTGCCGGACGACCTACCCCAAGCCGCAGCCGGGCTGTTTGGCTATCTCGGCTATGACATGGTGCGGCTGGTGGAATACCTGCCTGATGTGAACCCTGATCCGCTCGGCCTGCCTGATGCCATCATGCTCAGACCCTCGGTCATTGCTGTGCTGGACGGCGTCAAGGGCGAGGTCACGGTTGTGTCGCCCGCATGGGTCAGCGAAGGGCAATCGGCCAAGGCTGCTTATGCACAGGCCGCAGAACGTGTTATGGACGCAGTACGCGATCTGGAACGCGCCATGCCCGCCGAAACTCGCGATCTTGGCGATGCGTCCGAGGTCGCGGCACCGGTGTCGAATTTCACCAAATCCGGGTATTTGGAAGCGGTCGAAAAGGCCAAGGAATACATCCGCGCGGGCGACATCTTTCAGGTTGTTCCGGCACAGCGCTGGACTCAGGACTTTCCGCAACCTCCTTTCGCGCTCTATCGTTCGCTTCGGCGCACGAACCCGTCGCCCTTCATGTTCTATTTCAACTTCGGCGGCTTTCAGGTCGTGGGCGCAAGCCCCGAGATTCTGGTCCGCGTTTTCGGAGATGAGGTCACGATCCGCCCCATCGCCGGCACTCGCCCGCGCGGCGCGACCCCCGAAGAGGATAAGGCCAACGAGGTTGATCTGCTGGCCGACAAGAAAGAGTTGGCAGAACATCTGATGCTGCTGGATCTGGGCCGCAACGACACCGGTCGTGTCGCAAAGATCGGCACTGTGCGCCCTACCGAAGAGTTCATCATCGAACGCTACAGCCACGTGATGCACATCGTCTCCAACGTTGTTGGTGAGTTGGCCGAAGACAAAGACGCACTGGATGCCTTCTTTGCCGGAATGCCTGCAGGCACCGTTTCAGGCGCGCCAAAGGTTCGTGCAATGGAGATCATCGACGAGCTCGAGCCCGAAAAGCGCGGCGTTTACGGCGGTGGTGTGGGGTATTTCAGTGCTGGCGGCGACATGGATATGTGTATCGCCCTGCGTACGGCCATCGTGAAAGACCAGAATCTTTATATTCAGGCAGGCGGAGGCGTGGTCTATGACAGCGACCCCGAGGCCGAATTCATGGAAACCGTCCACAAATCGAATGCCATACGGCGCGCAGCTGCGGACGCAGCCCGGTTTACCGGCTCTGGCAACTCTTAAAGAATAGCGGCTGACCTCATGGTCAGCCGTTTTTCCTCTTCAGCCTTACTGAGCTTCTTGCGTCATGACCGCTGAAATCGGGGCCATGGCCACGCGGCCACCGCGATCTTCCAGCCCCCATAGCAACAGGGCCGAGATAGTGTCCGGGCGCAGCCGTCCCAACATGACGACAGTTCCCTGCTGGCCAGCCCGGAACGCCGCTTGATCCAAGAAACGTCGCATGATCGTGGGGTCCTGACGGGCACCGTCGATGTCGCGAAAGATGACCCCGGAAGGGATGCCATTGCGAGCGGCCAGTTTCTGGACAGTGTTCAGGCCATTATCCTGGGTGATTAGCCCGCGCCCGGTATCACCGGCAATTGCGGCCACCTGATCGGCCAATTTGCGATTGCCCTGAATGCCGGTTCCCACGCCTTCCAGAATACCAACGGTTTCCGGCAGAGTGTCCAGCCAGACAGCCATCGAAACCTCAGCATCTTGTGCGCTGGCCGCCTTGGGCAAGTCGGCAAGGGCCAGAACCTCGAAACCCGCTGCGCGATGGCGGGCCATTTTTTCGGCCGCATCGGGATCAGACGGGCTGACGGCAAAGCTCAGTGGGTATGGGAAATCCTTCAACGCCTCGGCTCCAAAGGCCCCTTCATCATCAATCAAAATGATCGACATAAGCGGTTTGGCCTCGGGGTTTTCGAACTTGGCGGCATAGGCATCAATTGGCTTACCGGGCAGAAGTACCGCGGGTTGCTCGTCCGCTGAAACCGGCGCGTCATCGCGTTCAGTCAACGGGACGACTCGTTTGCCAACGATCAGACCGTCGGCATCCGTTTCTTCACCGCCGATCTGTGGGACCGCTGCGATCCGGGGCAGCTTTTTAAGCTGTGGGTCTTCTTCCCCTTCTACGGCAATCGGGTTTTCCTCAAGCGGATCGACCTCGGGCTCCAGGGGTTCGATTGCCGTGTGTTCAGGCTGCGGCTCGGGTTCCGGTTGAACCGCTGCGACCTCGGGCTCGGGCTGAGGTTCTGGTTCGATTTCCGTTTCGATGACTTCCGGCAACGGCTCTGCGATTTCAGGCTGGGTCTCTGTCACCTCGGGCTGCACCTGTTCCACTTCCGGCTCGGGCAGTATTTCCAGGACTTCGGGCGCGGGCTGCGGCTCAACCTCGGCAATGGTCTCTTCTTGCTTGGGTGCAACCGGCGGTTCCGGCGCGGTTTCCGAAATGATCGGCTCACCTTCGGTGCTGGGCAATGGCTGCAATTGCGCAGGCGGCTGCGGCACAACCGGAGCCTCGTTTGATGTGGTTACCTCAACCGTTTCAGGTATTTCGACCCCTTCGACCTGTGTGACCGCCTCACTGATCGTCGGCTCAGAGTCTGGCGCAGTCTCCACGTCCGCCAGCCCGGCAAGATTGTCCGTTTGATCCCCGGACGCATCGGATGTCACCGGCGCCGCGGTTACCAGATCGGCATCTGCCACCGTCTCAGCCGCTTCGGTGCTGACTTCAGGGGTCGCAGCCGGTGCCGGCTCGGGGGCCTCGGCGTTTACAACCGGTTTCCGGGTCAAAGGGGTATTCAGGGATAGTACCACACCAAGCAGACCAACAACGACCGCCCCTGCGATCATCCCGCCTAAAAATCCGCCCATCTTAACTGCCTCTCGCCTTCATCCTGCTTCGATCGCCTCAACGCCGTTTACCGCGCCTTTGGCCTGCGATTGCGCCCTGAACAGGATGTCCTCTTGACGCTGCCCCGCAAGCCTGAGCATGTATGTCCCGACATTATACCGTGGCCAAGGGCTGTATCGCCAGTCCGAAATGCCCAAGCCGAGACAAGTGCCCAAATGCTGCTGCTGATCGACAACTACGACTCGTTTACCTACAATCTGGTACACTATTTAGGCGAACTTGGCGCCGAAATGGTCATTCGGCGGAATGACGCCCTGGATGTACAAGAAGCCATGGCGATGAACCCTGCAGGAATTCTCCTCAGCCCTGGCCCGTGCGATCCTGATCAGGCCGGTATTTGCCTTGCGCTGACAGAAGCAGCAGCCGAAACAAAGACACCGCTTCTGGGGGTCTGTCTTGGTCATCAGACGATTGGGCAGGTGTTTGGCGGCAATGTTGTCCGCTGCCACGAGATTGTCCACGGCAAGATGGGTATGATGCACCACACCGGTAAAGGCGTGTTCGCTGGCCTGCCCACCCCGTTTGAGGCGACCCGCTATCATTCGCTTATCGTGGATCGGGACACGTTGCCAGATAGCCTTGAGATCACAGCAGAACTGGAAGACGGCACCATCATGGGCCTGCAACACAAAGAATTGCCCATTCACGGCGTACAGTTCCACCCGGAATCAATCGCCTCTGAGCATGGCCACGCTCTGCTCAAGAATTTCCTGTCCGAGATGAAAGTTCCTGCATGAGCGACGCTCTGAAGCCACTGATCGGAGCCGCTGCCGATCGTCCCTTAACGCGTGCCGAGGCTGAACAAGCTTTTAGCATCCTGTTTGATGGCGAAGCCACGCCCAGCCAGATTGGCGGCCTGCTGATGGCGATGCGCACACGCGGTGAAACGGTAGACGAATATGCAGCTGCTGCCGCCGTGATGCGCGCAAAGTGCAATGCGGTGAAAGCACCGGCGGGTGCGATGGATATCGTTGGGACGGGCGGCGACGGTAAAGGCACTCTGAACATTTCAACCGCCACGGCGTTTGTTGTGGCTGGGGCTGGTGTCACTGTCGCCAAACACGGCAATCGAAACCTGAGTTCCAAATCAGGTGCCGCGGACGCCTTGGGACAGCTGGGCATCAACGTTATGGTTGGCCCGCAAACCGTTGAAAAGGCTCTGCAAGAGGTCGGCATCGGCTTTATGATGGCACCCATGCACCATCCTGCGATTGCGCATGTCATGCCCAGCCGGCAAGAGCTTGGGACGCGTACGATATTCAACATTCTTGGCCCGTTGACCAACCCCGCTGGTGTTCGGCGTCAACTGACCGGTGCGTTCAGTCGCGACCTGATCCGCCCAATGGCGGAAACGTTGGGACTGCTGGGCGCTGATCACGCCTGGTTAGTGCACGGATCAGATGGCACGGATGAGTTGACGATCACCGGCGTAAGCTGGGTCGCCGCGCTGGAAGATGGCGTTGTGAAAGAGGTCGAGCTGCATCCTGAAGACGCAGGGCTGCCGGTCCACCCGTTCGAGGATATCATCGGCGGAACGCCCGAGGAAAACGCCGTGGCCTTCCGCGCCTTGTTGGACGGCGCGCCATCGGCCTACCGCGACGCTGTTCTGTTGAACTCTGCCGCAGCCCTTGTGGTTGCTGGCTCTGCTGATGACCTGAAAGACGGCGCTGCCAAGGCGCGGGAAAGCATCGACAGCGGAAAAGCTAAAGACAAAATCGCGGCCCTGGCCCGAATTACGCAGGAGGCCGCATGACCGAGACGGTTCTGGACAAGATCAAAGCCTACAAACTTGAGGAAGTTGCGGCAGACAAGGCGCAGAAGTCGCTGGAAACACTGGAAAACGAGGCCCGCAACGCACCAGAGGTCCGCGGTTTTGCCGATGCGCTTCGAACAGCGGCGCGTCGGGGTTACGGCCTGATTGCCGAGGTCAAGAAAGCCAGCCCGTCCAAGGGTCTGATCCGCCCGGATTTCGATCCACCCGCTCTGGCCAAAGCCTATGAGGAAGGCGGCGCTGCGTGTTTATCGGTGCTGACCGACACGCCGAGTTTTCAGGGTGCAAAAGAGTACCTAACCGAAGCCCGGTCTGCGACCGAGCTTCCGGCGCTGCGCAAGGATTTTATGTACGACCCCTATCAAGTGGTCGAAGCGCGTGCTCTGGGTGCAGATTGCATCCTGGTCATTATGGCATCGGTAGAAGACGCCCAAGCCGCCGAACTGGAACAAACTGCATTCGACTGGGGTATGGATGTCCTGATCGAAGTTCACGACCAGGAAGAACTGGAACGTGCAGCAGAGCTGAAAAGCTCGCTGATTGGAATAAACAACCGCAATCTCAAGACCTTCGAGACATCTCTTGATACCACTCGACACCTGTCCAAGCTGGTGCCAGCGGGCCGGACGATCGTCTGCGAAAGTGGTCTGAGCACGCCTGAAGATCTGGCCGATATCGCACGCTACGGCGCGCGCAGCTTCCTGATCGGTGAAAGCCTGATGCGTCAGGACGACGTGGCAGCAGCCACCCGCCACCTTTTGGCAAGCCCTCTAATCCCCGGAGTCATGTGATGCCGCTGACCCATTTTGATGCTCAGGGACAGGCCCATATGGTCGATGTCTCGGACAAGGAAGTCACCGACCGCGTCGCCGTGGCGGCCGGATACATCAAAATGGCGCAGGACACCTTTGATCTGATTTCCGAAGGCCGCGCCAAGAAAGGTGATGTTCTCGGCGTGGCACGCCTTGCAGGCATTATGGGCGCGAAGAAAACACCTGATCTGATCCCTTTATGTCACCCGCTCCCGGTCACCAAGGTAGCTGTCGAACTGACGCTGGATCCCGACTTACCCGGTGTGCAGGTCGAAGCCACTGTCAAAACATCGGGCCAGACCGGTGTCGAGATGGAGGCGCTGACCGCCGTGTCCACGGCTGCGCTAACGGTCTATGACATGACCAAGGCCGTGGATAAGGCCATGGAAATCGGCGGCATCCGCGTATTGCTAAAAGATGGCGGTAAATCAGGACGTTACGAATCAAAATGATCACCGTCGAAGAGGCCCGCGCGCTGTTGTTTGATCTGGTCTCGCCCCTTCCAGCCGAGACAGTTGCTTTGTCCGACGCCGCAAGTCGTGTTCTGGCTCAGGATATCGAGGCCACTCGCGACCAGCCGCCTTTTGAGGCGTCCTCAATGGATGGTTACGCGCTAAAAGCGACTGAGGTCGAGCTGCACGCAATGTTCAAGGTCATCGGCGAGTCGGCCGCTGGCAATCGCTATACCGGTCGCGTCGGGCCTGGACAGGCAGTGCGTATCTTCACCGGCGCCCCAGTCCCCGAAGGTGCTGATTTCGTTGTCATACAAGAAGATACCGAACGTCGCGGCGACCTGATCACAATCTCGGACCTGCCAAGCCCAAAAACGAATATCAGACCTGCGGGCGTCGATTTCAAAGCAGGCACAAAGATCCCGGCCCCCCGTCGTTTGCGCGCAGAGGACATCGCGCTGATGGCGGCGATGAATGTTGCGACCGCTCCAGTGACTCGAAAGCCTGTTGTCGCTCTGATCTCCACCGGTGATGAGCTGGTGATGCCGGGTGAAACCCCCGGCCCCGATCAGATCATCGCATCCAATACGTTTGGCTTGAAAGCACTGTTAGAGGACGTTGGCGCGCACGTCCGCATCCTTCCGGTCGCGCGCGATACGGTCTCATCGCTTGAAACAGCCTTCGGACTGGCCGAAGGAGCAGATCTGGTTGTGACCATCGGCGGCGCATCGGTTGGAGACTACGATCTGGTGTCAAATGTCTCAACCGGGCTGGGAATGGAGCAATCTTTCTACAAGATCCGAATGCGCCCCGGCAAACCCCTGATGGCGGGCCGAATGGGACAAACGGCAATGGTCGGCTTGCCCGGAAATCCTGTTAGTGCAATGGTTTGCGGCTATCTCTTCCTGTTGCCAATGGTGCGTCGGATGTTGGGTGTCGAACAGGTTCTGCCCCCATTGCGAACCGCAAGGCTTGCTGAACCGCTCGGCGAAAACGGTCCGCGCGAACACTACATGCGGGCTATGCTGGATGAAACCGGCATTCGCGCATGTTCCGATCAGGACAGTTCGCTGCTCAGCGTTTTGGCGCAGGCAAACGCTCTTTTAGTTCGTCCACCGGATGATCCTGCCCGGCTTGCCGGAGATGAGGTTCAGTACCTGCCGATCTAAGCGTCGCTCAAATCCGTTGACACAAAACGTGAACATGCGTAGAACAAAAGAAAACGCATGACCGATGAGGTGTGAGCAATGTTGACCAAGAAGCAGTTGGATTTGTTGGAATTCATTCACAAACGCGTTCAGGCGGACGGTGTTCCGCCCAGTTTCGATGAAATGAAGGCCGCGTTGGACCTCAGGTCCAAATCCGGCATCCACAGATTGATTACGGCACTAGAGGAACGCGGGTTCATTCGGCGTCTGGCGCACCGTGCGCGGGCCATTGAAATCGTCAAACTGCCGGAAAGCCTGGGTGGAGAACCCACAGTGGCCTTCAAGCCGCGTGTGATCGAAGGCGACAAGCCTTCCGGCCCCCGCCCCGCGAACTTTGAGCCGGTGACCGTGGATGCGATGGAATTGCCAGTGATGGGCCGCATCGCCGCCGGTGTTCCAATCGAAGCGATCAGCCACGTCTCGCACCGCGTCGCGGTACCCGGAACAATGGTTTCCGGAAAAGGAGAGCACTACGCGCTGGAAGTGCGTGGCGACTCGATGATCGACGCCGGAATCAACGATGGTGACGTTGTAGTGATCCGGGAAACCTCGGTTGCCGACAACGGCGATATCGTTGTTGCCCTTGTCGAAGATCAGGAAGCCACCTTGAAGCGGTTCTTCCGCCGCGGGCAGGCGATTGCGCTTGAGGCCGCGAACCCCGCCTATGAAACCCGCGTTCTGCCAGAAGATAAGGTCAAGGTGCAGGGTCGTCTGGTTGGACTGATCCGCAGCTACTAAAACTGCTTGGTATCCCGGTTCCCGGATGTGTTCGGGGACCAGAGCCTGTCGCCCATCGCTTCTCTAGACGTTGTGATCTTGCCGCCCGACAGGGACAGGCTTCCCGTTGCCAGCAGCCGTTTCGGATCGAAGACTTCACAGCCGCCGGACAGTTGCAGCGCCACGGCAGAAATCACGATCTGATCGGCATTGCAGGCACTGAACCCGCGCGCCGCGCGTTTGCCTGTAACGTGCAACACCTCTTTGCCCTGCCAGTCATACCGTTGAATGGTGCCGGAATCATGCGGCCAACGGCTGGCCGCATGCAGCTGATCTGCCCCGTCCCCATCATTTTCCAGCCAGACGGTTGCGACAAACCCGCTTCCCTTTTTCTTACTCAAGGCGCGTCCTTGTTCGGTCATCACGCCAACAAGACCACCACTATCCGCAACCAGTATTTCAGGGCGATTTCCCTGCCCCCATAATATCAACGCCACGGCCATTGGTGCCACCCCAACCCATTTGGCCCGTCCTTGCCACAGCGCAAGCCACAGGCCGCCAAGCGCAATTAGCGGCAGGACAGGGGTCGGCGGGCTGACAACATATCCTTGCGCGCCGTCAAATCCCGATACCCATTGCGAAACCGCAAGAATCCACTCTAAACCCAGCCCCATCACTGCCAGAGGCACCATCTCAAAGCCGAATGGCGACAGCAGTGCTGCCACCACGGCCGAGGGGACGACAATCATGCCCATGACCGGCACCGAAAGCATGTTGGCCAGAAGGCCATAGTGAGACAATGTGTTGAAATGCGCCGCACCAATTGGCGCGGTTGCAAACCCCGCGATAGCCGAGGAAATCAGAAGGCCCGCGACAGGTTTCAGCCACTTTGGCCCCGTCATCGGTCCCAATTTACGCAACGCTCCGAACACCGCCACAAGCGCTGTCGTTGCGGCAAAAGACATTTGAAACCCCGGGCTAAGCAAGGATTCGGGGCGCAGAATGAGTACAATAAGGGCGGCGACCGCAACGGCCCGTAGGGAAATAGCGCGTCTGTCGATCAGTATGGCCATCAACATGACACTCGCCATGACAAAGGCGCGTTCCGTGGCGACGTTTCCCCCAGACAGTAACAAGTAGATCGTGGCCGAGACCATCGCACAGACAGCCGCCAGTTTGCGCACAGGCAATCTGAGAGCCAGCGCAGGAATGGTTGAAAACAAAAGCCTGCACATCAAGTAGACGAACCCGGTCAGCAGGCCCATGTGGAGGCCCGAAATCGCCAACAGATGCGCCAGGTTGGAAGCGCGCAGTGACTTTAGCGTTTCTTGCCCCATACCGCTGCGATCACCCGTTGTGACGGCGGCCGCAAACCCGCCAATCTCACCCGGCAGGATCGTGCGGACATGGTTGGAAATCGCCATTCGCCGTGCTGTAATGCGGATGCCTTCGGGCTGCGGGGGCGCAGCGATCAGCACCGGAACTCGGGTGTATCCCACGGCCCCCAGTCGTTGAAACCACGCGTGTCGCCGAAAATCGAACCCTCCCGGTTCCACCGGGCCTTGTGGGGGCGACAAATGGGCAGTGGTCATGATCCTTTGGCCGGGCGCTAGTGACCGTGCGCCGCCGTGCAGGGAGAGCCGCACGCGCCGCGGCCGCCGGTCACCGGGCACATCCCCTATACGCACCCGATCCAGCGTAATCCGCAGCGCATCCGACGCAGAGCGATCCATGGCTACAACCCGCCCCTCGACCGGGCCGTAATAACGCCAGGACAGGACCGGCTCTGCCACCGTGTGGGCGCGCGCGCCCGCCAGGATAAACCCGGCAGCGATCAGCGCCCCCCCTGTTGTCAACGCAGCCCAGCCAGACGGAAGCCAGCGCACCAAGCCTAAGCAAATCGCGATCACGGCAACGAGGCCTGCATAGACCATCCACCCCGGTTCAAACCGCAGGCTGAAATACAGACCAATACCGACTGCCAGACACACCGGAGACCACTGAAACAAATACCCTGTCTGGTTCAGCATTGCGGCCTCGACCCGTGCCAGAACACGCATGGTTGCCCCCGTCCTTCCGGCTCGTTAGACAGGCGCCAATCTATGCCCGACACGGTTACCAAAAGGTTAATCCACACAATGTCCGATCAGGTCGTCACTCGTTTCGCCCCGTCCCCAACCGGTTTCCTGCATATCGGCGGGGCCCGTACGGCGCTGTTCAATTGGCTTTATGCCCGCGGCCGCGGCGGCAAGTTCCTGTTGCGGATCGAAGACACCGACCGTGAACGTTCGACCCCCGAAGCAACGGCTGCAATCCTGCAAGGGATGGAGTGGCTGGGTCTTGATCACGACGGCGATGTAATTAGTCAATTCGAGGGTGCCGAACGTCACGCCGAGGTGGCGCATCAGTTGCTGGCTGAAGGCAAGGCGTACAAGTGCTTTTCAACGCAGGAAGAGGTCTCGGCCTTCCGCGAACAAGCGCGGGCCGAGGGGAAATCGACCCTGTTCCGCAGCCCTTGGCGCGATGCAGACGCGTCCTCCCATCCAGACGCTCCGTTTGCGATCCGCATCAAGGCGCCTCAGGACGGCACGACGGTAATCCGCGATCAGGTTCAGGGTGACGTGGCCATTCGCAACAATCAGTTGGACGACATGATCCTGCTGCGGTCTGATGGGACGCCGGTCTATATGCTGGCGGTCGTGGTAGATGACCACGACATGGGTGTGACCCATGTGATCCGTGGCGACGACCACCTGAACAACGCCGCGCGGCAGATGATGATTTATGAGGCTATGGGCTGGGACGTACCTGTCTGGGCGCATATCCCCCTGATCCACGGGCCGGATGGTAAAAAGCTGTCCAAACGCCACGGTGCTTTGGGCGCGCAGGAATATCAGGCCATGGGCTATCCAGCCGCAGGTATGCGCAACTATTTGGCGCGTCTGGGTTGGAGCCACGGTGATGATGAATTCTTTACGGACGCACAGGCCAAAGAGTGGTTCGATCTTGACGGAATCGGCAAAAGCCCTGCCCGTTTCGACCTGAAAAAACTGGAAAACCTGTGCGGGCAGCATATCGCCATCGCGGATGATGCTGCGCTGCGGCAAGAGATCGAAGCCTATCTGGCAGCGGCAAATTTACCTAACCTCACGGAAACACAATCCGGTGATCTGGAACGTGCGATGTATTGCCTCAAGGATCGCGCGCGGATCTTCCCGGAACTTCTTGAAAAAGCTCACTTTGTGTTGACATCTCGGCCAATTGACCCCGATGAAAAGGCTGCAAAAGCGCTGACCTCAGTATCCGATGGTATACTGAGTGAATTGACGCCGCACGTGCAAAATGCTAGCTGGACGCGAAACGAACTGGAGCAAACCCTAAATTCGTTTGCAGAAGCGAAAGAGGTTAAGTTCGGCAAACTGGCGGGCCCGTTGCGGGCGGTGTTGGCAGGTCGGGCAGTGACGCCTTCAGTTTTTGACATGATGCTTGTGCTGGGGAAGGAAGAAACCCTGGCCCGGCTTTCTGACGCAGCGACGTAAACCCAATCTTCATATTTGGGTAACGCTGCTCCGCTAACACCCGGACTGCGCGCCCGCGCGCAGCCGTTGCCCGCAAGGTCGGACAGCGATTCGACATGCGTAAGAATGAGGAAGGGACACTATGACCGACAGCAATAAAACAGCCACTCTGACAGTCCATGGTGAAACGTACGAGTTGCCGGTTCATTCTCCGACCGCTGGACCTGACGTCATCGACATCCGTAAACTGTACAACGATGCCGGAGTGTTCACCTACGACCCCGGTTTTACGTCGACCGCAAGCTGTGACAGCACCATTACCTATATTGACGGCGAAAAAGGCGAGCTGCTGCACCGTGGCTATCCGATCGACCAGCTGGCCGGAAAATCGCATTTCCTAGAAGTTTGCTATCTGCTGCTGTACGGAGAGCTGCCGCAAGCCAAAGATCTAGAGCAGTTCGAAACCACCATCACGCGCCACACCATGCTGCACGAACAGATGCAGTACTTCTATCGCGGCTTCCGTCGGGATGCGCATCCGATGGCGATTATGGTGGGTGTCGTAGGCGCAATGTCGGCGTTCTATCACGACTCAACCGACGTATCTGATCCGCATCAGCGCGAGGTCGCTTCGCACCGTCTGATCGCCAAGATGCCGACGATCGCCGCATGGGCCTATAAGTATCACATCGGCCAGCCCTTCGTTTATCCGCGCAACGATCTGGACTACGCGTCCAACTTCCTACGCATGTGCTTTGCCGTTCCCGCTGAAGAATATGAGGTGAACCCGATCCTCAGCCGCGCGATGGACCGGATTCTGACGCTGCACGCAGATCACGAGCAGAATGCGTCGACCTCGACCGTGCGTCTGGCGTCATCCTCGGGCGCAAACCCGTTTGCGTGTATCGCGGCGGGTGTGGCTTGCCTTTGGGGCCCTGCCCATGGTGGCGCAAACCAGGCCTGTTTGGAGATGTTGGAGGAGATCGGTTCCGTCGATCGTATTCCGGAATACATCGACCGTGCCAAGGACAAGAACGACCCGTTCCGCCTGATGGGCTTTGGCCACCGCGTCTACAAGAACTTCGACCCGCGCGCGACTGTAATGAAGCAATCAGCCGACGAAGTGCTGGAACTGCTTGGCGTCGACAACAATCCGAAGCTGCAGGTTGCCAAGGCACTAGAAAAGCAAGCACTGGAAGATCCGTATTTCGCCGAGAAGAAACTGTTCCCGAATGTGGACTTTTACTCGGGCATCATCCTCGAGGCGATGGGTTTCCCCACCTCAATGTTCACGCCGATCTTCGCGCTGTCGCGCACCGTTGGCTGGGTCAGCCAATGGAAAGAGATGATCGCAGATCCACAGAACAAAATCGGTCGTCCGCGTCAGCTGTATCTGGGCGAAACGACCCGCGATTATGTGGACATCGAAAACCGCTGATAGCCGGTTACAATTTCGAAACGCCTCGGACCCCTGTCCGGGGCGTTCTTCGTTTCAGAACAACGTCAGTTGATCCCCGGCTTGCGCGGGCCTGGAAAACAGATCACATCGTAGTGGCGGTGTCTTTGTGGCCAACCCCAAACGTTTGACCGCGAGGCTGAACCGCTTGGCCACCAACCCGGCATACTCCCCCTCACCCCGCATGCGGTGCCCCCAGCGCGGGTCATAGTCACGACCACCGTGCATTTCGCGCAGTTTGGACATGACTTTTTCTGCCCGCGCCGGCTCATGCTGCTGCAACCAGGATTGCCACAGCTCAGAAACTTCGCGCGGAAGACGCAGCATGATCCAGCTTGCGGCATCCGCCCCGGCATCGGCCCCGGCGTACAGCATGGTTTCTAATTCGTGATCCGTCAGACCCGGTATCAAGGGGGATGTCATGACGCGTACTGGCACACCCGCATCGACCAACCGTCGGATCGTTGCTAACCGCCGCACAGGGGATGGCGCGCGCGGTTCCATCCGCCGGGACAAGACCGGATCCAAAGTGGTCAAGGAAACACCGACCCGAACCAATCCAAGTTGTGCCATAGGGGTAAGGATATCCAAGTCCCGCTCGATCATCGCACCTTTGGTCACGATTGCGACCGGGTGCTGGAACTCTTGCAAGACCTGCAGGCAAGCTCGTGTGATCTGGTGGTGTTTCTCAATCGGCTGATACGGGTCGGTGTTTGTCCCCATCGCAATGGTCGCCACCTTGTACCGGGCCGAGGACAGTTCTTTCCTTAGAACCTCCGCCGCGTTAGGCCGCGCGATCAACCGGGTTTCAAAATCCAATCCCGGTGACAATCCCAGATAGGCATGTGTCGGGCGGGCAAAACAGTACACGCACCCATGCTCACACCCCCGATACGGGTTGATCGAGCGGTCGAACGGCAAATCGGGTGATCGGTTGTAAGTGATCACACTGCGCGCAACCTCTTCCCGGACCTCGGTTCTGAGCTGAGGAAGTTCCTCTTCCATCTCCCAGCCATCGTCACAAGCCTCGGTCGCAAAGCGTTCGAACCTGCCTGATTCATTACTGGCGACGCCGCGCGCCTTTATGTTGAGTGCAGGCATATTTGTTCCCGTTACGTTCTCATCCAAAAATCAATAAACCCTGAATCGCCATGCGACAAGGAAAACTGCGCGAACCGCCCTATTCGCCCCGATCCTCGGCGCCCGGTTTTTCCCCGGTTGTGAACAGATTGCAGGATGTTGTTGCAGATAATTCCATCGTGATCGCAAACAATTTGACGTATAGGTCGGTCCCGGAACCGCCAAGGTCGCAATCGTAACAGTCTAACTGCGACGAAATGGCCAAAACGGAAAAAATGCCACCACGGGCCGATGGCCCGCCCAGCACAGGGAAATGCCCCATGTCCGATGAAGAAGACATCGTCCTGTCCGAACTCAACGACGACGAACTTGTCGAGCAGATGTTCGACGATCTTTATGACGGCCTGAAAGAAGAGATCGAAGAAGGTGTGAACATCCTGCTTGAACGCGGATGGACACCATATGACATCCTGACCAAAGCATTGGTCGGTGGCATGACCATCGTGGGCCACGATTTCCGCGACGGCATCCTGTTCGTGCCCGAGGTTTTGCTGGCGGCCAACGCGATGAAAGGTGGCATGACGATCCTCAAGCCGCTGCTGGCCGAAACCGGCGCGCCGCGTGTCGGCAAGATGGTGATCGGGACCGTCAAAGGCGACATCCATGATATCGGCAAAAATCTGGTGTCGATGATGATGGAAGGGGCCGGTTTTGAGGTCGTGGATATTGGCATCAACAACCCGGTCGAAAACTATCTGGAAGCACTGGATTCCGAACAGCCAGACATTCTGGGCATGTCGGCCCTGCTGACCACAACGATGCCCTACATGAAAGTGGTCATCGACACGCTGATCGAACAGGGACGGCGTGAAGATTACATCGTACTGGTTGGCGGTGCCCCTCTGAACGAGGAATTCGGCAAGGCCATCGGCGCAGACGCCTATTGCCGTGACGCCGCTGTGGCGGTGGAAACGGCCAAAGACTTTGTTTCGCGCAAGCACAACCAGCTTGCCGGCTGATCCTGCTCACAGGGAAATGATCAAGGCCGCCCTTTAAAGGGCGGCTTTTTTGGTTTTTGGGCTTGCTACTCATGGAAATTTGGACAAATTAAACCTGTAGTTAAGGCCCAGTTTGTTACGCGGGTTTGGTTAAAGAGTTTTTGGGGTACGGAATGCCGACGACATTCAATGCTATTTTTCTTGGTAATCTTGCAATCATCGACCCGACTGAGGGTAATAACACCGCTGAAAACGCGGGCGCTTTGGTTGGACAAACTTTTGGTGGTCCGGGTGATCCATTACTTGACGACGCTGTCGTTTGGACACCGGTAGGAAACCCTGGTGGAACCTACGAAAACAACGCCAACTCTGACGTGGATTTTTTTGCAATTGATGGCGCTGCGACCACTTTCGATGCAGCTGTCGCCTACAATGCAACAATTACGTATGTCGACGGCACAACGGCAGACATAACGGCAGTCATCGCGCAAGACACGCTCGGGAACACTTTTCTGGTTCCAGAATTCTCAGCCAACAGCGATCAGGCCGCATTGGAATTTGCGGGCATCAGGTCACTAACGCTCAACAGTATAAACACCGCCACAACTACGGGTTTGAACGCTGACCGTGAATCCTGGGACATCGCCAGATGTTTCGCAACCGGCACTCTGATCAAAACGGAACGTGGTTTGGTCGAGGTCGAGAATTTGCGCGTGGGTGACAAAATTCCGACGCTGGATCATGGGCTGCAAACACTGCGTTGGATTGGCTCTCAGACCGCGCGTGCCGCAGGCGTGTTCACGCCTGTGCTGATCAGGGCGGGTGCGCTTGGCAATGATCGCGATCTCTTGGTCTCGCAACAGCACAGGATGCTGATCAGCGACTGGCGGGTCGAGCTGCATACGGGCCACGCTGAGGCGCTGGTGCCTGCCAAGCATTTGGTGAATGGCCGCGATATCGTGATGAAGCCCGGCGGTCTTGTGACCTATTATCACCTAATGTTCGATCAGCACGAACTGATCTGGGGCGAAGGGTGCCTGAGCGAGAGCTTTCACCCCGGAATCCAGGCGTGGAACAGTTTTGAGCATGAAACACGGCAAGAGATCCTGTCGCTATTTCCGGAACTCACCAGTCACGGGATCACCGCCTATGGCCCCCCTGCCCGCCCATCGCTTCAGTCTTTTGAAACGCGTGCGTCGGTGGCCTGACACGGGATGTCGGAAGCGGGCTTGCCTTGATCCGGCATTCATTCTTTGATGCTGCAATCCTTCAGGGAATTGACGATGCAGCAGAACACCACACCGGATGACGCAAGCCTGACGACAAAAGGCTATACCGAAGACACTCGACAAGGCGGCATACTGCTATTGGCATGCGGTGCGCTGGCGCGCGAAATCCTGCATCTGAAAAAGCGCAACGGCTGGGATCATATGACCCTGACTTGCCTGCCCGCCATACTGCACGTCCACCCTGAACGGATCACGCAGGCCGTCGAAGAAGCTGTTGCCAAGCACCGCGGTAACTTTGACCAGATCTTCGTCGTCTATGCCGACTGTGGCACCGGAGGGTTGTTGCAGAAGGCTTGCGAAGAGATGGGCATTGAGATGATCAAAGGCCCGCACTGCTATTCCTTTTTCGAAGGAAATCAAGCCTTTGAAGACCATGGCGATGATGAAACGACGGCCTTTTATCTGACAGATTTTCTGGCCCGTCAGTTTGACGCCTTTGTGTGGAAACCGCTGGGCCTAGATCGTCACCCCCAGTTGCGGGACATGTATTTCGGGAACTATACCAAGCTTGTCTATCAAGCCCAAACAGACGACCCGGACCTGACGGCCCGCGCACAGGAATGCGCCGAGCGCATGGGTTTGACGTTTGAACGGCGCTTCACCGGCTATGGCGATCTTGAAACAACTCTGACCGAGTGGGCCACCCGCAAGCCGACGGCCTGAACGTCAGGCGTTCTCTTGCGCGACCTCGCGGATACGCTCAATCATTGACCGCAAACCGTTAGAGCGTTGTGCGGACAGGTGATCATTCAGGCCAAGGCGCGCCAACTCACCGCCCGCGTCGACCTTGGGGACTTCGCCCACGGGCAGGTCATTATACAAAGACCGAAGCACCGCAATCAGCCCGCGCACGATCAACGCGTCGCTATCGCCGTCGAACCGAAAAACACCGCCGTCGATCATGGGGTGCAGCCACACCTGACTGGCACAACCATGCACCTTGGTGGCCGGCACTTTGAGCGCGTCATCCAGCGGCTCCATCGCCTTGCCCTGATCGATGACGTGGCGATACCGGTCTTCCCAGTCATCCAGAAACTCAAAATCCTCGACGATTTCCTCAAAGGCGGGCGTTGCCATTTCGCAGCGGTCCTTTTTGTTGCGATCACATTTGTGACCTATGCCTCTGTTGGGCACCTGTCCAGCCCCGGTGTGGGTTTTCAATCTTTGGAATTTACGATAACCCATTGCTGAAAATACTTCTCTGGGCTTTGGGACCATGAAAAAATCAACACCTCTTCTATTGGTCGGCACTCTGGCACTGGCCGCCTGCAGCGGCTGGAGCGAGTCGCGCGTGAACCCGACCAATTGGTTCGGGTCCAGTACACCTGCCCCTACTGAAGTATCCGTAAACGAAGCCGATGCTCTGGTGCCCGAAGGGCGTGACGGCCCGGGCCTGTTTTCGCGACCTGAAAAGGAAGTGATCGGCTTTGCCATAACCAAGGTAGATGAGCTACGCATCGACCCCACACCAACTGGGGCGATCATCTATGTCAAAGGTACGGCCTCAAGACAGGGGGCTTACAATGCGCGCCTTGTACGCGTGGAAAGCGAAGAGAACGAAAAAAACGGCATTCTGGAATACACGTTCGAAGTCAGCTACCCAAGCTACGCAACCAATCTGGGCTCCGAAAGATCGCGTGAGGTCAATGATGCCACTACGGTTGGCCGGGCCGAACTGCGAAACATCCGTCTGGTTCGCGTTCGCGGCGAACAGAATACATTGGAATCCCGGCGGCGTTAACGGTCGCTAAAGCGACACGACTTGTACGGATTGCCCCTTGGCGGCCAGAGCGATCTTGCCGTCACACAGTTTCAGGGCATCCTCACCAAACACCTCAAATCGCCAGCCTGACATTGAAGGCAGCTTGCGCTCGCCCGCAGCCAACTGGTCCAGTTCGGAACTTGTTGCGATCAGCTTGGCCGCCACGCCCGAGCTTTCGGTTTTGGACTTGAGCAACACGCGCAACAGATCGGCAAGCGCCGGGTTGATCTTTAGCTTGTCACGGCTGTTATCGACCTGCGGCAATTGATTGGCAGGGCAGTTTACCCCGCGTTTCACCGCCGCCAGAATACCATCGGCAATCGCGCCTTTGCGTGCCTCGCGCAGCAGCAAACGCGAACCGCCAAGATCCGATGGCGTTTTCGGCTTGGTTGAGGCAAGCTCGATCAGGGCGTCATCCTTGAAAACACGGCTGCGCGGAACGTTGTTCTCTTGCGCATAAGCTTCGCGAAACTGCGCCAACTCGCGCACGACGGCCAGGAACTTGGCCGAATTCGTCCGGGTTTTTACCCGCTTCCATGCATCTTCGGGACGGATATCGTAGGTTCCGGGCTGGGTCAGTGTGCGCAACTCTTCGGATACCCAATGGCTGCGCTGCGACTTGTTCAACTGGGCCGCCAGATATTCGTAGATCTGCCGCAAATGCGTGACATCTGCCAAGGCATAGGTCTTTTGCGCATCTGTCAGCGGCCGACGTGACCAATCGGTAAAACGCGAGGTTTTGTCGACGCCTTCCTTGCAGATTTTACGCACCAAAGTCTCGTAGCCCACCTGCTCGCCAAAGCCGCAGACCATCGCGGCGACCTGGGTGTCGAACAGAGGTTGCGGGAACACGGACGCCTCGACCCAGAAAATCTCAAGATCCTGCCGCGCGGCGTGAAACACTTTGACCACGCTTTCATCGCGAAACAGCTCATATAGCGGGTCAAGAGACAAGCCATCGGCCAATGGGTCCACCAGAACGGCACTGCCTTCATCATCAGATGGAACCGCAAGCTGCACCAAACAGAGTTTTGAATAGTAAGTCCGTTCGCGCAGAAACTCGGTATCTACGGTGACATAGTCATATTCCGCCGCGGCCTTGCAGAAATCGGCCAGCTCTTGCGTCGTCGTCAGGGTTTTCATGCGCGGTGCTGTTCTTGCTCTTGTTCTGTGCGGCCGATTATCAGTTTCATTCCGTACCCAGCCGTATTGCGGACCATAGGATGAATTTGACGCGGGTGTAAATCATCCTGAGACGTTCAGGGCAGCAACACCGGAGTCCGATCCCCACTGGCGTAACGGCGCAACACTGTAGGGTAGAGTTTGTGTTCCCATACCAGCACCCGGGCGGCCAATCCCTCGGGCGTATCACGCGGTTCAATATTCACCCGCGCCTGCCCAAGGATCGGTCCGTCATCCAAAGCTGCGGTGACTTCGTGGACCGAACATCCATGTTCGGCATCCCCGGCTTCAATAGCGCGCGCGTGGGTATTGAGACCTTTGTATTTCGGCAGAAGCGAAGGGTGGATATTCAGCATCCGCCGCTGAAAACGCGAAACGAAATCACCGGTCAGAACACGCATGAACCCTGCAAGGCAAACGATATCGGGTTGCGCCTCTTCCAGCGGTTTCAGCAACTCGGCCTCAAACGCGGCGCGGTCGCCCTTGAAGGGGCGGTGATCCACCGACGCGGTCGGAATGCCACGCTCTGCCGCCTTTGTCAGCCCACCCGCGTTCGCATCATTGGACAGAACCAGACAAGGTCGCGCAGGGTGATCGCCGGTCATGCTGTCGACCAGCGACACCATGTTCGAGCCACCCCCCGAGATCAGAATTGCGACGCGCTTGTGGCTCACAACAGGGTGCCCGAATAGGCCATGCCCGCTGTCCCGGTCACAGTGCCGATCCGCGCAACCGTTTCGCCCGCGTCGGCCAGTAACCCCGCCAGATCATCCGCGCGATCCGCGTCACATGCGACGATCATGCCAATGCCGCAGTTGAAGGTTTTCAGCATCTCGGCCTCGACGATTCCACCGGTTTCCGCCATCCAGCGAAATACAGGCGGCAAGTCCCATGCATTCAGGTCAATCTCGGCGCCCAACCCCTCGGGCAACACGCGCGGCAGGTTTTCGGTCAGGCCACCGCCAGTGATATGAGCCAGTGCATGAACGCCCCCTGCCCGGATCGCCTGCAACGCAGGTTTCACATACAGACGCGTTGGGGTCAGCAGCGCCTCACCCAGAGAACCGTCGCTGAACGGGGATGCTGCATCCCAGTCCAGGCCCGAAATTTCGACAAGTTTCCGAACCAGCGAGTAGCCGTTGGAATGCACACCGTTCGACGCCAGCCCCAAAAGCACGTCGCCGTCCTGAACGCCGGCCGGCAGATGCGCACCACGCTCCATCGCGCCGACCGAGAACCCGGCCAAATCGAAATCACCATCCGGGTACATGCCGGGCATTTCAGCAGTTTCACCGCCGATCAAAGCGCATCCGGATTGGACACAGCCTTCAGCAATGCCTTCGATGATCCGCGCGGCTGTGTCGGTATCCAGTTTGCCGGTCGCAAAGTAATCCAGGAAAAACAGCGGCTCAGCACCCTGACAGATCAGGTCATTGACGCACATGGCCACAAGGTCGATGCCCACACCGTCGACAACACCGGTATCAATGGCAATGCGCAGCTTGGTGCCCACCCCATCGGTGGCCCCAACCAGAATCGGGTCCTGATATCCGGCATCCTTTAGATCGAACAGAGCGCCAAAGCCGCCCAGCCCGCTCATCACACCCGAGCGGTTGGTTCGTTTTGCGGCCGGCTTGATCCGGTCGACTAGGGCATTCCCCGCATCAATATCAACGCCTGCATCGGCATAGGTGATTCCGTTCTTGCCCGTGGTCATGGCCAGCCCCTTATGAATGGTTCCCGCGCGGGTTATTCGATTGTGCGACTTGTTGCAACGGTCAGGCTTGACGCGGCCGTTCACCATGGTACTCAAAGCGCTCAGGCGGGCCTGTAGCTCAATTGGTTAGAGCAGAGCGCTCATAACGCTTTGGTTGCGGGTTCAAGTCCTGCCGGGCCTACCACCGTCTACTTGTTCATTGTTATCAGTTACAGATGCTTGCCAGACCAGCAATGCATGGTGTTTCTACTGTCCTGCTCAAACATAAGATGCATTCTTCTAAATCTGCAGGATTGCCCAGTAACTCTGAACCTTATTCAAACCCCTAGAGTTCGGAGTCCCCGCTCAAGCGGAAGTGCCATTTGGTACATTCAAGAGAAATGACACATCCGCATACTATACTTTTGGATACATCACCTATTCGAATGGGTTTTTGGCTATCCCATTTCCATTCAGTGAAACTTGTAAATTCATGTTTTTATGATCTTGCACGTCCCATACATGTGCATCCCAGCCTCCGACCAGCACCCAGTAGGAGGAAATTGACCGGCTTCGCGACCCCTCCGCTCACTCGGACCGCGAAGCTGGTTTTTTTGTGCCGTTTTTTGATTGTAAAGAGCTTTCAAAGACAAAGCGCACCGGCAAACCTCCAATTGAAGTCCCTACCTACTTTGGAGGTTCTCCGAAGTATCCACCAAAGTATCCGACCATCGCACCCAATACGCCAACTACGATGACAATCGAGATCAATGCGCCACTGCTTTTTGAGTAATATCCAAGCGTCACGAGCCCGACGACAAATATACCAACCAAGAAATACAATACAGTGTTGTCCATACCTAAACCTATGCCGCAAAAGACGTTCTGTAACGTTACGATAGAAATGCGCCTCAAGTCTAATGGGGGAGTTACACCCCATTAAACACCAGGGTAGCCACTCGTTCCCGCTCCAAAAAACCCGCGTTGTTCGGAGGGAAACCGTTACAAACAACGCGGGAGGCAGTTGGGGTAGTGAAGGCGATACGGAGCGGGTCAAGAATTGGACCAAAAAACCCCGGGTAAAGCCGTTCGGTCTAATATGAGGAGGTAACTTTACGCTTCAGGATCTGTCGCTTCAGCCTTTTGGAAAACTGCCAAGGTGACAAACAACCCTCCGATCAGCAGCAAATGGCCCAATGCGGTTACACCGAAAACAAAATAGCTACCAACCATCAGCGAGAAGATTGCGCTCCACATCCATGCCAACATCTGCATCAGCATGTGTGCTGTGGATAGAGAGTATTTTTTTAGTGGGTTTTTCGTTTCATCCATTACCGATACCCACGATGATTTCACGTCGAAACTATTGGTCATGACTTCCTCCCATTCTAAAGGTTGTACGGGGTGATCGGTGCTTTAGACCAAAGAAAAATTATGCGCGCGGCTTGTGGCTGCGACATAAATCATGAATTCCGGTCCTACCAAAATCATCGCCCAACAATGATATCTGCGCAAAGACCGCCCAGCCTTTCACTTTTACCAAGCCGCAGAACACCGCCATGTGCGCGGGCAATATCCGCAACAATCGCCAACCCAAGACCAACGCCACTGCCCTGATTCTGGTTGCGTGCAGGGTCAAGACGCGAGAACGGTTTTACAGCCTCAGTGCGCTGCTCTACCGGAATGCCTGGTCCGTCATCTTCGACCCGGATGCGCGTGGTTTTGGGCGTCAGGGACAAGCTGACCTCGGCGCGGTTGCCGTATCGCACCGCATTGCCAATCAGGTTCTCGACCGCGCGGCGCATGGCCATGGGGCGCAGCATCGCCGTGCCGTCACCTTCGACTGAGACCAATTCAGCCTGATGACCTGCCCGTCGCGCGTCTTCGACGATCTGACGCAACAACACTGCGGGTTCGATCGCCTCGGCTGGCCCCTCGGCGACACCACGTGAGAAATCAAGGAACGCATCCAGCAGCAATTGCATTTCGTCCACGTCCTGTTTCAGCGGTGCCGCCTCATCCTCGGGCAACATGGAAAGTCCCAGCTTCAGGCGCGTCAGCGGTGTTCTCAGGTCGTGGCTTACACCCGACAGCATCATAGTACGCTGTTCCATCTGTCGCTCGATTCTAGCCCTCATTTCCAGAAATGCACTGCCAGCAGCGCGCACTTCTATTGCGCCCCCCGGCGTATATGGCACTACCCTGCCCCGACCAAAGGCCTGTGCAGCGTCAGAAAGGCGGGTAATAGGCCGCAGCTGATTGCGCATATAGAGGAATGAGATCGTCGTCATCACAACGGCAAAGAACATCATGGTCACAATCAACTGATGCGGCGCCGTGGGCGACAGGCGGCGGCGATCTATCGTCAGCTGAAGCAGCCCCAGATCGGTTTCAAGATACAACCGAGCTTCATCACCCGAAGGCAAAGCGACGGCGACCAGATCGGGCAGCCCCGCTCGCAAATGATATTCGACCTGTGGTGCGATAAAATCGTACCATCGACGCCTGTCCGTCATCAGGTTTTCGTCGCCGTCAACAAAACGGGCTTTCATATCAAGCACCGACAAATCCAGGCGTATCGCTGCCAGCGCCTGCTGCTGGGTCTCGGCCTTTTTCATGGTTTCCAGCACCAACGTCACTTCGCGCGTGGCGGTCTTGGTCATCTGCGCGGTGACGTCTTCGAGATGCTTTTGCAAAAAGGCAATCCCCACCACCAACAGCAGCACGACAACTGGAAGAACCAGAATTAGTGCGGCCCGGGCATACAGGCTGCGTGGCATATATTGTTTGAGCCATTGACTGAACATGCGCTAAACCTAACGGGCTGATCCGCCAAGAGAAAGAGCTCAGAATGCAGGCGCCTGACGATTTCAACCCGCCCCCCGGTCTGGCGATCGACTTACAACCCGGGCTGCGGCGGATACTAGCCTCGAATCCGTCCGCGATGACCTATCGCGGTACGAACACGTACCTTTTGGGAGAACGTAATTTGGCGGTCATTGATCCCGGTCCTTTGAGCGATGCTCATCTTGAAGCGATTCTGGATGCGGTGCGCCCCGGACAGCGGATCAGCCATATTATTGTCACGCACAGCCATCTGGACCACTCGCCGCTTGCGGCACCATTGGCAGCACGCACCGGCGCGCCGATTCTGGCCTTTGGCGGACCGCAGGCCGGACGCAGCGAAGTGATGGCGCAACTGGCGCGGCAGGGTCTGGCCGGAGGTGGCGAAGGAATCGACACCGCGTTCCGCCCGGATATCGAGGTGGCAGATGGTGAGATTATTGCGGGCGATGACTGGCAGCTTGAGGTCATCCATACGCCTGGTCACTTGGGCAATCATATCGCGCTGGGCTGGGGTGATGTTTGCTTTACTGCCGATCATGTCATGGGATGGGCCAGCTCGCTGGTTTCTCCACCGGATGGGGACCTGACAGACTTTATGCAGGCGTGCCACAGGTTGCGTGCGCGAGATTGGGCCGTGTTTCACGCGGGTCACGGTGCAGAGATCACCAACCCTTCTGATCGGTTGGATTGGCTGATCACTCACCGGCTGTCCCGCGAGGCGCAGATACTGGCGGCACTGGAGGAGCAGCCCGGAAATGCCCGCCAACTTGCCGAACGCGTCTATACCGACACGCCATCCGCACTTTTGCCCGCGGCTGAACGCAACGTGTTCGCACATCTAGTTGATCTTTATGGAAAATCTCAAGTTTACACCTCCGACGCACTTTCAGTCGATGCCATGTTTTCAAGGTCAGCATGAACAGGCAGAACTTTTTTTCCGTTTGATGCAGTTCCCCTCTGGACGGGCAAAAAACGGGTTGTTATACGCCCCTCAGTTCCGGCGTAGCTCAGCGGTAGAGCAGTTGACTGTTAATCAATTGGTCGTAGGTTCGATCCCTACCGCCGGAGCCA